>DATKPC010000021.1:0-6025 GCA_035524275.1 Burkholderiaceae bacterium | reverse complement strand
CGACGCCCGGTCGCCCCTCGCCCGCGCAGCGGGAGAGGGGAGGGGGAGAGGGCGAGGGGCGATCCAGTGTGCTCGTTGCAGGCGACGCCTCAAGTGCCGACGCCCGGTCGCCCCTCGCCCGCGTAGCGGGAGAGGGGAGGGGGAGGGCGAGGGGCGATCCAGCGTGCTCGTTGCAGGCGACGCCGCAAGTGCCGACGCCCGGTCGCCCCTCGCCCGCGCAGCGGGAGAGGGGAGGGGGAGAGGGCGAGGGGCGATCCAGCGTGCTCGTTGCAGGCGACGCCTCAGGTGCGCCGACGCCCGGTCGCCCCTCGCCCGCGCAGCGGGAGAGGGGAGGGGGAGAGGGCAAGCGCCGGTCACTTCGGGTCCGGCTTCAACTCCGGAAAATCCTCCTCGAAGTACTCGTGCTCGACCCGCGTCCCGCCGGCGCGGCGCTCCGCCTCCAGCGCGCGCAGCTGCACGCGACGGATCTTTCCGGAGATCGTCTTGGGCATGTCGACGAGGAACTCCAGCCGGCGCAGGCGCTTGTAGGGCGCCAGCTTCTGCCGCGCGAACGAGAAGATTTCCAGCGCCAGCTCGCGGCTCGGCTTCGCCGCGCCGATGAGGATCAGGAACGCCTTCGGCACGGCGAGGCGGACCGGGTCCGGGCTCGGCACGACCGCCGCTTCGGCGACGGCGGCATGCTCGATCAGCACGCTCTCGAGCTCGAACGGGCTGATCCGGTAGTCCGACGCCTTGAAGACGTCGTCGGTGCGCCCGACGAACGTGATGTAGCCGTCGGCATCGCGCGTCGCGATGTCGCCGGTGTGGTAGTAGCCGCCGCGCATCGCTTCGTCGTTTTTCGCCGCACTGTCCTGGTAGCCGGCCATCAGCCCGACCGGTCGCTGCCGCAGGTCGATGCAGACCTCGCCCTCGGCGGCCTCGGCGCCCTGAGGATCGAGCAGCACGATCCGGTAGCCCGGCAGCGGCCGGCCCATCGAGCCCGGCTTCACCGGCTGGCCCGGCGAGTTGCCGACCTGCGCGGTCGTTTCCGTCTGGCCGTAGCCGTCGCGCAGCGTGATGCCCCAGGCCAGCCGGACCTGGTCGATGATCTCCGGATTCAGCGGCTCGCCGGCGCCGATCAGCTCGCGCAGCCTGAGGCGGCCGCGGTAGGACGCGAGGTCCTCCTGGATCAGCATCCGCCAGACGGTCGGCGGCGCGCACAGCGTCGTGACGCCGTGGCGCTCGAGCGCCGCGAGCAGGTTCGGCGCGCTGAAGCGCGCGCTGTTGTAGATGAAGATGCAGGCGCCGGCGTTCCACGGCGCGAAGAAGCAGCTCCAGGCGTGCTTCGCCCACCCGGGCGACGATATGTTCAGGTGCACGTCGCCCGGCCGCAGGCCGAGCCAGTACATCGTCGACAGGTGCCCGACCGGGTAGCTCTGGTGCGTGTGCAGCACGAGCTTCGGCTTCGACGTCGTGCCGGACGTGAAGTACAGCAGCAGCGGATCGTCGGCGCGCGTCGGGCCGTCGGCGACGAATTCCGCCGGATAGGTGTCGGCATCGTCGAACCGGATCCAGCCCGGCTGCGGGGCGCCGACGGCGATGCGCGTGAACGATCCCTCGATCCCGTCGAATTTCGCGGCGTGGGCGGAGCCGGCAATGACGTGCTTCACGTTGCCGCGCGACAGCCGGTCGCGCAGGTCGTCGGCCGTGAGGAGCGCCGTGGCCGGGATCAGCACCGCACCGAGCTTCATCGCGGCGAGCATCGTGTCCCACAGCGCGGTCTCGTTGCCGAGGATCATCAGCATGCGGTCGCCCCGCCGGACGCCGACGGCGCGAAGATGGTTAGCGACGCGCGCCGACCGCGCGGCCATGTCGCGGAACGACAGCTTGGCCTCGCTGCCGTCCTCGCCGACGATCCACAGCGCGGTCGCGTCGTTGCCGCGTGCCATCGCGTCGAAGTAGTCCAGCGCCCAGTTGAACTGCGCGGGCTGCGGCCAGCGGAAGCCCTCGAACGCCGCCGCGTAGTCGGTGCGGCGCGCCAGCAGGAAATCCCGCGCCTCGAGGAATGTCGTCATCTCGTCTCCTTGTCCTTTTGCCTGTCCTTTTTCTTGCCGTCGTCGCCGCGATGTCGTCGCCGCGCCGCCCGCTACATGCTGCGCCGGTACTGCCCGCCGACCTCGAACAGCGCGTTCGTGATCTGCCCGAGCGAGCAGCAGCGTACCGCGTCGATGAGCACCTCGAAGACGTTCCCGCCGTCGATGACGGCCTGCTGCAGGCGTGCCAGCATCGCCGGCGCGCGGTCGGCATGCCGCGCGTGGAAGTCGGCGAGGCGCGCCAGCTGCGACTGCTTCTCCGCCTCGGTGGAGCGCGCCAGCTCGATCTGGCGCGGCACCGCGTCGCCGTGCGGATTGCGGAACGTGTTGACGCCGATGATCGGATACTGGCCGGTGTGCTTCAGCGACTCGTAGTGCAGGCTCTCGTCCTGGATCCTGCCGCGCTGGTAGCCGGTCTCCATCGCGCCGAGCACGCCGCCGCGCTCCGAGATCCGCTCGAACTCCGCCAGCACCGCCTCCTCGACGAGTTCCGTCAGCTCCTCGACGACGAACGCGCCCTGGTTCGGGTTCTCGTTCTTCGCCAGGCCCCACTCGCGGTTGATGATGAGCTGGATCGCCATGGCGCGCCGCACCGATTCGTCGGTCGGCGTCGTGATCGCCTCGTCGTAGGCGTTCGTGTGCAGGCTGTTGCAGTTGTCGTAGACGGCGATCAGCGCCTGCAGCGTCGTGCGGATGTCGTTGAACGCGATCTCCTGCGCGTGCAGGCTGCGGCCCGACGTCTGGACGTGGTACTTCAGCTTCTGGCTGCGTTCGTTGGCACCGTAGCGGTCCTTCATGGCGACGGCCCAGATGCGGCGCGCGACGCGGCCGAGCACCGTGTACTCCGGGTCCATGCCATTGGAGAAGAAGAAGCTCAGGTTCGGCGCGAAGTCGTCGATGTGCATGCCTCGCGCGAGGTACGCCTCGACGAACGTGAAGCCGTTGGCCAGCGTGAAGGCGAGCTGGCTGATCGGGTTGGCCCCGGCCTCCGCGATGTGGTAGCCGGAGATGCTGACCGAGTAGAAGTTGCGCACGTCGTGGTGGACGAAGTACTCCGCGATGTCGCCCATGACCTTGAGGCTGAACTCGGTCGAGAAGATGCAGGTGTTCTGGCCCTGGTCCTCCTTCAGGATGTCCGCCTGCACGGTGCCGCGCACGTTGGCGAGCGACCAGGCGCGGATCTTCGCCGTCTCGTCGTCGGTCGGGTCGCGGCCGTTGTCGGCACGGAACTTCTCCAGCTGCTGGTCGATCGCCGCGTTCATGAACATCGCGAGGATCGACGGCGCCGGCCCGTTGATCGTCATGCTGACGCTGGTGCCCGGATGGCACAGGTCGAATCCGGAATACAGCACCTTGATGTCGTCGAGCGTCGCGATCGAGACGCCGGAATTGCCGACCTTGCCGTAGATGTCGGGGCGCGTCGCCGGATCGTGGCCATAGAGCGTGACGGAGTCGAACGCGGTCGACAGCCGCTTGGCCGGCATCCCCTCCGAGACGAGCCGGAAGCGGCGGTTCGTCCGGAACGCGTCGCCTTCGCCCGCGAACATCCGCGTCGGATCCTCGTTCTCGCGCTTGAACGCGAAGACGCCGGCGGTGTACGGGAAGCTGCCGGGGACGTTTTCCAGCAGCAGCCAGCGCAGCAGTTCGCCGTGGTCCTCGTAGCGCGGCAGCACGACCTTGCGGATCCGCGTGCCCGACAGGCTCGCGTGCACGAGCGCCGTGCGCACTTCGCGGTCGCGAATCCTCACGACGTACTCGTCGCCCGCATAGGCCTTCTGCATGTCGGGCCACATCGCGAGCAGCTTGCGCGCCGAGGGCTCCAGCTGCGCTTCGCGCGCCTGCGCGAGCTGTTCCAGCCGCTCGAGTGCAGCAGCCGGCGCGCCGGCGGCCTCGGCTGCCGGGGCTTCGGGGGTGTGGCTGTCGGCCGCCAGCATCCGGGCGGACGCCCGCAGCTGCTGCACTTCGCGCGCCAGCCGCGCCTGGTCGCGCGCGCGGCGCTTGTAGCCGCGGAGCGACTCCGCGATGTCGGCCAGGTAGCGGACGCGAGCCGGCGGCACGATCGGCGTCTGGTGCGTCGAGCAGCGGGTCGCCGGCCGCGGCAGCGGGCCGGCGGACAGCGCCAGCCCGGCCTGCGCGAGGCGATCCTTCAGCGCCTGGTACAGCGCGGTGACGCCGTCGTCGTTGAACCGGCTCGCCGTCGTGCCGAACACCGGCATCGTTTCCGGCGCCGCGCCGAAGGCCCCGCGATTGCGCTGCACCTGCTTCGCGACATCGCGCCACGCGTCGGCAGCGCCCTTGCGGTCGAACTTGTTGATGACGACGAATTCCGCGTAGTCGAGCATGTCGATCTTCTCGAGCTGGCTCGCCGCGCCGTACTCCGGCGTCATCACGTAGACCGGAATGTCGACCAGCGGCGCGATCGCCGCGTCGCCCTGGCCGATGCCGGCCGTCTCGACGATGACGAGGTCGAATCCGGCGACCTTGCAGGCGGCGATCACGTCCGGCAGTGCCGGTGACAGCTCGGTGCCGCCTTCGCGCGTGGCGAGGCTGCGCATGTAGACGCGCGGGCCGTCGCGCCACGGGGCGATCGCGTTCATCCGGATGCGGTCGCCCAGCAGCGCGCCTCCGGTCTTGCGGCGCGACGGATCGATGCTGACGATCGCGATGCGCAGGCGATCGCCCTGGTCGAGGCGCAACCGCCGGACGAGTTCGTCGGTCAGGCTCGACTTGCCGGCGCCGCCGGTCCCGGTGATCCCGAGCACCGGAACGCCGCCGGCGCCCGCGCGTGCCCGCAGCGCGTCGACGAGGTCGCGGTCGGCGTGCCCATTTTCCAGCGCGCTGATCAGGCGGGCCAGCGCGCGCCACGCCGCCTCGCCATGGCCGGGAAGTCGCGCGAGGTCCGCGGGCGAATGCGGCACCGCGAGGGGGCGGTCGCAGCGCATCAGCATCTCGCCGATCATCCCCTGCAAGCCCATGCGTTGCCCGTCCTCCGGGCTGTAGATGCGAACGCCGGCCGCGGCCAGCTCCTCGATCTCGGACGGGACGATGACGCCGCCGCCGCCGCCGAAGACCTGGATGTCGTCGCCGCCGCGGCGCTTCAGCAGCTCGACCATGTACTTGAAGAACTCGACATGGCCGCCCTGGTACGAGCTCACCGCGATGCCCTGGACGTCCTCCTGGAGCGCCGCGGTCACGACGTCGTCGACCGACCGGTTGTGCCCGAGGTGGATGACTTCCGCGCCCATCGCTTGCAGGATCCGCCGCATGATGTTGATCGCGGCGTCGTGGCCGTCGAAGAGACTGGCCGCGGTGACGAAGCGCACCTTGTGCGTCGGGCGATAGTTCGCGAGGGCCTTGTGCTCGGCCGACAGGTCGGTCATCGTGGTCTCCGGTTTTCCGGCTATTGTCGCGCGGGCGCGCGTGGCGCGGGAGGGGTACCGATGGCCATAAGCATCGTCAGGCTGGGCTCGCCTCGGGCGCCCGGCGAGGGAGTCCGGCTCGGCACCGTCCGGCGTCCGCCGCGCGGCGTGCCGAAGGCGGAATTCGGTCGTCGCGACTTCTACGACGTCTGGTTCCCGAACCTGTCGCCGAGCCCGGAACTGATGAAGTTCGCCCGGGCGGCGATGGACGCGTCGTCGTGGAACGCCTTCCGCCGCCGCTTCCGCGCGGAAATGGGCGAGCCCGACCGTGCGCGCGAGCTGGACGTGCTCGCGGCGCTGTCGCGGCAGTCGGATTTCACGCTGGGCTGCTACTGCGAGGACGAGGCGCACTGTCACCGCAGCGTGCTGCGGGAGCTCCTCGCGGAGCGCGGGGCGGTGTTCGCGCGGGGCGGCGAAGGGACGTCTTGAGCGGTTCCTCGTCCGGCGACCGCCCTCTCCCCCACCCCTCTCCCGCTTCGCGGGCGAGGGGAGTCCAGGCGTCGCCCATCGAGACATCGTCGCCACGGCGACGCC
>DATKPC010000020.1:0-15625 GCA_035524275.1 Burkholderiaceae bacterium | reverse complement strand
GGGCTTTTCGCACCAAATGGCTGACGGACACGCTGCGCGACCCATCCCTACCGCTAACTTACCGCGGTTCAGGGTCCGTACGCAGATTCGGCCGAATCAGCAGGCTCTCCCCCACCCCTCTCCCGCTTCGCGGGCGAGGGGAGTCCCATCGTCGAGAATGGAGACACTGCCTCAACGGCTGACACCGGATCGCCCCTCGCCCGCGAAGCGGGAGAGGGGTGGGGGAGAGGGTGTCCGCGCCGCGCGAAGGCGAAGGAAGAGGTGCTTGAGAAGCGGCGAAAGTTGGGAAGTGGCGAAAGAAAAAAGGGGAGCGGTGCTCCCCTTTCGTGGGACCTGCGGGGCAGGTCGGCTCAGTAGTGGTAGGCCGACTCGCCGTGGGAGGTGGTGTCCAGGCCCTCGCGCTCGTCCTCCTCGGCCACGCGCAGCCCGACGACGAGGTCGGCGACCTTGTAGGCGATGAAGGCCACCACCGCGGTCCAGACGACCGTCACCCCGACGGCCTTGGCCTGGATGAGCAACTGCTCCAGGATTCCGGGGTAGCCGCTGGTCATCTTGACCCAGTCGGTCACCGACCCCGGCCCGCCCAGGCTCGGCGCATTGAACACCCCGGTGAGCAGCGCCCCGGTGATGCCCCCGACCGCATGCACCCCGAAGACGTCCAGCGCATCGTCGGCCTTGAGCATCTTCTTCAGCCCCGTGACCCCCCACAGGCACACCAGCCCCGCGGCCAGCCCGATGACAAACGCCCCCGGAATGCCCACGTTGCCCGCCGCCGGCGTGATGGCCACCAGCCCCGCCACCGCCCCGGAGGCGGCCCCCAGCATCGAGGGCTTGCCCTTGATCATCCACTCCGCAAACGTCCAGCTCAGCACCGCGCAGGCCGTGGCCAGGTACGTGTTCAGGAACGCCAGCGACGCCGAGGCATTGGCCTCCAGCGCCGAGCCCGCATTGAACCCGAACCACCCGAACCACAGCAGCGAGGCGCCGATCATCGTCATCGTCAGGCTATGCGGCGGCATCGCCTCCTTGCCAAACCCGATGCGCTTGCCAAT
The DNA here is from genome assembly GCA_035524275.1 of Burkholderiaceae bacterium. Classification (GTDB taxonomy): domain Bacteria; phylum Pseudomonadota; class Gammaproteobacteria; order Burkholderiales; family Burkholderiaceae_F; genus DATKPC01. The sequence goes on along the minus strand of DATKPC010000020.1, from coordinate 14,573 downwards.
CAGCACCGCCCCCACCAGCCCCGCCACCCCGGAGTTGATGTGCACCACCGTGCCGCCGGCGAAGTCCAGCGCACCCCACTGCCACAGCAGCCCGCCCGTGGCCGTCACCGCATCGGCCTTGGCCGCATCCGTGTACGCATCCGGCCCCGGCCAGAACCACACCATGTGCGCCACCGGCAGGTAGCTGAACGTGAACCAGATCACCACGAACACCAGCACCGCCGAGAACTTGATCCGCTCCACCAGCGAGCCCAGGATCAGGCAGCACGTAATGGCCGCAAACGTCGCCTGGAACACCACGTACACGATCTCGTACATCGGCGTGGCCTTGCTGAACGTCGCGGCCATCGACCAATCCCCCTTGAACGCGTCGCCCGTGCCCGCCAGGAACAGCCTCGAGAACCCGCCAATGATCGCGTTGCCCTCCGTGAACGCCAGGCTGTAGCCATAAATGCACCACAGCACCGTCACCAGCGAAAACACCACGAACACCTGCATCAGCACCGACAGCATGTTCTTCGTGCGCACCAGCCCACCGTAGAACAGCGCCAGCGCCGGCACCGACATCAGCAGCACCAGCGCCGTGGACGTCAGCATCCACGCCGTGTCCCCCTTGTTCGGCTGCGGCGCCGGCGCCGCAGCCGCCGGTGCGGCCGCCGGGGCCGCTGCGGCCGCCGGTGCGGCCGCCGCGGTAGGCGCGACCAGCGTGATCTCGACGCGGCGCGCCTGGTCCGGATTGCCCGCGGTCATCCGCGCATCCGGCTTCACCATCACGATCGATGCTTCCGCGACGCCCGCCTTCACGAGCGCGTCCTTGACCGCCATCGCACGAGACTTCGCGAGCTCGTCGTTCATCTTCGGATCCCCCGACGTATCGGTGAAGCCGGAGATCGAAACCTTGGTGTCGGCCTTGCCCTTCAGCGAGTCGGCGATCGCCTTCAGCGTGGCGTCGGTGCCCGCGGGCAGTTCGGCCTTGCCCAGGTCGAAGTTCACGGTCGCGGCCGGCGCATCGGCAGCCCAGGCAGGCCACGCCGCGACACCGAACAGGAAGGCGATGAACGCCAGTAGCGCTTGGATCTTCTTCATTATCGAGTCCTCGGTTCCTCTGATTCTCTTGATCCTCACTGTGCCGAAGGTATCCACGGCGGGCGTGTCAACGGCCGGAAAACGCTGTGCGGATCGCGTTCAGAGCGCGTCCTTGCCGGTCTCGCCCGTCCGGATCCGCACGACCTGCTCGAGGTCGTAGACGAAAACCTTGCCGTCGCCGATCTTCCCGGTGCGCGCGGACGACTCGATCGCCTCGATCGCGCGCTCGACGATCTCGTCGCCGACCGCGGCCTCGATCTTCACTTTCGGCAGGAAGTCGACGACGTACTCCGCGCCGCGATAAAGCTCGGTATGGCCTTTCTGGCGGCCGAAGCCTTTCACTTCCGTCACGGTCACGCCCTGGACGCCGACCGCGGAAAGCGCTTCGCGAACCTCGTCGAGCTTGAATGGCTTGATGATGGCGGTGATGAGTTTCATCGCAGTCCAGTACAGTTTGATAGGTTGAAAGATCCAGCCGGCCCCGGAGCCGGCGGCAGCCATGCCGCCGACCAACCACGGGCGCGAGCGCCTGCTTCGCGGACCGGTCAGGGAAAACGCAACATGCGTGCCACGCCGGACAGATCGATCGCCGCCGATGAATCGGCCCCGCCATGGTGACGCGGCGTGTCGCACCGCACCACTATAAGGCTGAATTTCCCTTTCATGGTGCGCTTGCTCCGAACGCCCACCGGAAATGCACCTTTGTCGAGCAGCTTCGGCCGGTCAACGACGCCGGCATCGCGCCGGCATCCGGCGATGGGCGTCGACCTTAGAATCAGCGCTGCACCCCGGTCGGGCGGGCTTTCGCGCCGGCACCGACCGGACCGGATTTCGCGCCTGACCAGGGAGAAACCCGCGCCATGGACAAGACGAATTTTCTCGACGACCTGCAGCGGCGGCTTGCCGCCCTGCTCGCCAACACGCCGGCCGCCGACGTGCAGAAGAACATGAAGGCGTTGCTGGCGCAGCAGTTCTCGCGCCTGGAACTCGTGACGCGGGACGAACTGGACCTGCAGGTCCAGGTGCTGCAGAGGACACGTGAAAAGCTCGAGGCGCTGGAGAAGCGCGTCGAGGTGCTGGAGGCGGCGGTCGGCCGAACGACGGCGGCCTGAGGCCGCCTCGCCCCCGTCAGGACACGGGGTGCGCCGTGCGCGCCGCGGCCACCGCGACGATGCGCGCGGCAACGCGGAAATCCATCTTCGACAGCGCGTCCTGGATGCTGTCGCGGTCGACGACGCGCAGTCCGCGCTTGCGCAGCGCCCTTTTCGTCGCGCGAGCGCAGCGCTCGTCGGTCGTCACCAGCAGGCGCTCGAGCCCGATGCCGTGCGCGCGCTCGATGAGCTGGATACCGCGCTCCTCGCCGAGACCGTCGTCAAGCGCCACAAAGGCGTAGGCCCGCGCCGGATCCGTGCGATGTCGCAGCACGCATTCGATCGGACGCACCGCGTCCGATGCGGGCGACGCGACGTACCCCCGCGCCTCGAACCAGACGAGCGCCAGTTCGCGAAGCGGGACGCCGGCGCCGAGGCGCTGGCGGTCGGCCGACGTCGCCTGCGGCGCGTCGGTCGCGGCCGAAGCGGCGTCGTGGCCCAGCGACTGCAGGATCGAATCCGGCTGCGAAGCGCCGAATCCTCCGTGCTGAGCGGCGACGAGCGGACGATCGGATCCGGCGTCCAGCACACCCAGCGTGTCCTGCATCGGAAGGGTCGAGTCCACGGCTGCCAGCGGCTCGCCGGCGGCCGCGGGCCGGCCCCCCTGGCCCGTGGACGTCGCGGCTTGCGCTCCCGCCGCGCCCGGCTTCGCCGCCGTCAGGCCGAGCACTTCGTCGACGTTGAAGATCTCGACGGCCGGCTCCATCGTCGGCGGCACCAGGCGTGAATCGCGCAGCAGCGACAGCGCCTGCAGCGCGCGCTCTTCGCGTGCGATGGCCTCCTGGTGCCGGCGCTTGCCGCGGCGCCTCGCCACGACGAGCGCGGCCAGCAGCAGCAGCAGCAGCGCGAGGCCGCCGGACAGCGGCAAGACGTCTTGAAGGCCGGCGAACGTGAACATCGAACGCGCATTTTCCCAAAAAACCGGGCACTTGCCGGCCGCGCAGACACGCGCAGCGCGGCAACCATCCCGTGAAGATGGCCGGCGGATCGGACGAGGCCATCGTCCGCCGCGGATCTCCCCGACGGCCGGCCCGACAAAGTCCCTGGTCGCGGTGCGCCGGACCCGCGTCACCTAACATCGGTCGAGCTTCCCGGCAGCGCCGCGGAATCGGTTCGACGCCGGGACGGTCTCGTCCAGGCGTTTTCTTGAAGTCAACGGGCTGGATCGACGAATTGGCCGGATTGAGCCCGGTTTTCGAGTGGCGGCTTCGGCTCCGAGTCCCGCAGAATCGGCCCGTCAACCCCTCAAGGCAACCCAGGACGCGGATCGGCACGCGATCGGCGACGACAAACGCATGAATTGGACGCACCGGCCATGACGGTCGCCATGGTACGCAGCCGCGCCATCTGCGGCGTCTCGGCGCCGGAGGTGAGTGTCGAAGTACACATCGCCAACGGCCTGCCCTCGTTCACGCTCGTCGGCCTGCCGGAAACCGAGGTCAAGGAAGCGCGGGAACGCGTGCGCGCGGCGCTGCAGAACTCGCGCTTCGAGTTTCCGCAGCGGCGCATCACGGTGAACCTCGCCCCGGCCGACCTGCCGAAGGAATCGGGCCGCTTCGACCTGCCGATTGCCATCGGCATCCTGGTCGCGAGCGGCCAAGTCCATGCGCGTGGCCTCGACCGGCTGGAATTCGCCGGGGAGTTGTCGCTGACCGGGGAACTGCGCCCGGTCCGCGGCGCGCTCGCGATGACCTACGCGGTGTTCAAGTCGAGCGCGGAACACGGCGCCGTGCGCGGGTTCGTGCTGCCGCTGGAGAACGCCGACGAGGCGGCGCTTGTCGGAAGCCTGACCATCCTGCCGGCGCGGACGCTGCTGGAGGTCGTCGCCCATCTTGCGGCGAGCGCCGGCGAGCCGAGCGGCACCCCGATCGAACCGCACCAGCCAGCCGTGCGCCTCACGCCGCCGACACACCCCGATCTCGTCGACATCAAGGGCCAGAAGATCGCCCGGCGCGCGTTGGAAATCGCCGCCGCGGGCGGCCATAACCTGCTGATGGTCGGGCCGCCGGGCTCCGGCAAGTCGATGCTCGCGCACCGGCTGCCCGGGATCCTGCCGCAGATGTCCGGCGACGAGGCGCTCGACTCGGCGGCAGTCCTGAGCCTTGCAGGCCAGTTCGCGCCTCAGCGCTGGGCCACCCGGATGATCCGCGCGCCCCACCACACGTCGAGCGCGGTCGCGGTGGTCGGGGGCGGCAGCAACCCGATGCCGGGTGAAATCTCGCTCGCGCACAACGGCGTCCTGTTCCTCGATGAATTGCCGGAATTCGATCGCCGCGTCCTCGAAGCGATGCGCGAACCGCTGGAGACGGGCCGCATCACGATCTCTCGCGCCGCGCGGCACATCGACTTCCCGGCACGCTTCCAGCTGGTCGCCGCGATGAACCCCTGCCCGTGCGGCTATCACGGGCACCGTACGGTGAGTTGTCGCTGCACGCCCGACCAGGTCGCCCGCTACCAGGACCGCATCAGCGGGCCACTGCTCGACCGCATCGACATGCGCGTCGAAGTCGCGGCGCTGGACGACCACGAGATCGCCAATCTCCCCGACGGCGAGACGACGCGCAAGGTCGCCGACCGCGTCGACCGCGCCGTGCAGGCCGCCTACGACCGGCAAGGCCGCGTCAACCAGGCGGTACCGGGACCGGAGATGGAACGCATCTGCCACCCGGAAGGCCAGGTGAAGCAGTTGCTGCACGCCGCCAGCGTGCGCCTGGGCTGGTCGGCCCGCGCGTACCATCGCGTGCTGCGCGTCGCGCGGACGATCGCCGACCTCGCCGGCGAGGAACACCTCGCGACGCAACACATCGCCGAAGCCATCCAGTATCGAAGGTCGCTGCGGGAAAACTAGGCTGGTGCGCGTGCGCGGCGCACTCCGAGGGAACGGCCTTGAAGGCCGGCCCTCTGGGACGACACTTTTCCCGACCCTCTCCCCCACCCCTCTCCCGCTTCGCGGGCGAGGGGCGATCCGGCGTCAGCCGTTGGGACGACGCTTCAATTCTCGACGATGAATCGCCCCTCGCCCGCGAAGCGGGAGAGGGGTGGGGGAGAGGGTCGTCGCCGAACGGAACCGCGCGCGTCAGCCCGCCGCTTCCGCGACCGACGGCGGCTTCTTCGGACGCGCACGGCGCGAGAAGAGGTTGATCAGCACCGGCAGCACGATCAGGATCAGCAGCGGCGCCAGCAGGATGCCGCCGACGACGACGAGCGCGAGCGGCTTCTGCACCTGCGAGCCGATTCCGTTGGAGATCGCGGCGGGCAGCAGCCCGACGCAGGCCGCGATGCAGGTCATCGACACCGGACGCATCTGCACCTCGCAGGCGCGGACGATGGCCTCGTCGGGCGCGACGCCGTCGTCGAGCAGGTTGTTGTAGTAGTTGAGCACGATGATCCCGTCCATCGCCGCGATCCCGAACAGCGCGACGAAGCCGATCGCGGCCGAGACCGAGAACGGCGTCGACGTCACGAAGAGCGCCAGCACGCCGCCGATCAGCGCCATCGGCATCACGCTCGCCGCGAGCGCCATGTCGACGAGCGACCCGAAATTCAGGTAAAGCAGGATGCAGATCAGCACCAGGCTGATCGGCACGACGATCGCGAGCCTGCCGAGCGCGTCCTGCAGTTCGCCAAACTCGCCGGCCCAGTCGAGCCGGTAGCCCGCCGGCATCTTCACCTGCGCCTCGATCCTGCGCTGCGCCTCGAGCACGGCGCCGCCGAGGTCGCGCCCGCGGACGCTGAACTTGATCGGGATGTAGCGCTCCTGCCCCTCGCGATAGATGAACGAGGCGCCGGAAACGAGCCGCACGTCGGCGACGTCCGACAGCGGCACCTGGGTCACCCCGTTGCCGCCGGGCGCCGGCGCACCGATCATGATCCGGCGGATCGCCTCGAGGCTCTGGCGGTATTCCGGCGCCAGCCGCACGATCATCGGGAAGTGCCGGTCGCTGCCGTCCTCGTAGACGTCGCCCGCGGCCTGCCCGCCGATCGCCGCCTGGATCGTCGCGTTGATGTCGCCCGGCGCCAGGCCGTAGCGCGCCGCGCGCACGCGATCGACGTCGATCTTGACGGTCGGCTGCCCGAGGGAGTCGAACACCGCGAGGTCGGCGATCCCGGGCACGTCGGCCATGACGTCGCGGATCCGCGAGGCGGTCCGCTCCAGCGTCTCCAGGTCCGCGCCATACAGCTTCACCGAGTTCTCGCCCTTGACGCCGGAGGCCGCCTCCTCGACGTTGTCCTCGATGTTCTGCGAGAAGTTGAATTCGACGCCGGGGAACTCCGCCTCCAGGCGCTCGTTCATCTCGCGCGTCAGCTTCGCCTTGTCGACGCCGGCCGGCCAGGTGTCGAACGGCTTCAACGGCACGTAGAACTCGGCGTTGAAGAAGCCGGTCGCGTCGGTGCCGTCGTCGGGCCGGCCATTCTGCGAGATCGCGGTGACGACCTCCGGATAGCTCTTGATCAGCAGGCGCATCCGGTTCACGTAGGCGTTGCCTTCCGCGAGCGAGATCGACGGCGGCATCGTCGCGCGGATCCAGAAATTGCCTTCCTCCAGCTTCGGCAGGAATTCCAGCCCGAGCGAGCTGCCGGCCGCGACGGCGGCCGCGGCGACGAGCGCGGCGCCGACCAGCGTGACGCCGCGGTGCGCCAGCGCGAACCGCAGCGTCGGCGTGTAGATCGCGTGCAGCGCGCGGACGATCCGCGTCTCGGTCTCCTGCAGCGGCCCGGCGAGAATCAGCGCGCTCAGCGCCGGCGACACCGTGAACGTCGCGATCAGGCCGCCGGCGATCGCGTACGCGTAGGTGCGCGCCATCGGGCCGAAGATGTGCCCCTCGACGCCGGACATCGTGAACAGCGGCACGAATCCGGCGATGATGATCGCCGCCGAGAAGAAGATCGCCTGGTTGACCTCGCGCGCGGAGTTCGCGATGACGCCGAGCCGGCCGCCGAAGCCGACCGTCGCCCGCTTGCGGTGCAGCTGGTAGTCCTGGTGCCGCCCGCCGGGCCGCGACGACTCCACCAGGTGGCGGAAGATGTTCTCGACCATGATGACGGTGGCGTCGACGATGAGGCCGAAGTCGATGGCGCCGACCGACAGCAGGTTGGCCGACTCGCCGCGCGCCAGCAGGATCATCACGGCGAAGAACAGCGCGAAGGGGATCGTCGTGGCCACGATCAGCGCGCTGCGCAGGTTGCCCAGGAAGATCCACTGCACCAGGAAGATCAGCGCCACGCCCAGCGCCATGTTGTGCAGCACCGTGTGCGTCGTGACCTCGATGAGCTCGGTGCGGTCGTAGATGCGCTCGATGTGCACCCCCGGCGGCAGGATCCCGCTGGCGTTGACCTTCTCGATCTCGGCCTGCACCCGCTGCAGCGTCGGCAGGCTCTGCTCGCCGCGCCGCATCAGGATGATGCCCTGCACGATGTCGTCGTCCTCGTCCTGCCCCGCGATGCCCAGCCGCGGCTGGTTGCCCACGCTGATCGTGGCCACGTCCTGAAGCAGCACCGGCGTGCCGTTGGCCGCCGCCAGCACCGTGTGCCGGATGTCGTCCATCGAGCGGATCAGCCCGACCCCGCGCACCACCGCAGCCTGCGGCCCGAACTCGATCGTCTGGCCCCCGACGTTGCTGTTGGCATTGTTCAGCGCCGCCAGCACCTGCGGGATCGTCAGCCCGAAGGCCACCAGCCGCCCCTGGTCGATCGTCACGTCGTACGTCTTGGTCTTGCCGCCCCAGCCGTTGACGTCCACCACCCCCGGCACCGCCTTGAAGCGGCGCTCCAGCACCCAGTCCTCCAGCGTCTTCAGGTCCGTCACCGAGTAGCCCGGCGGCCCCACCACCCGGTAGCGGTAGATCTCCCCGATCGGGCTCCACGGCGAGATCGTCGCCTGCGCCCCGTTGGGCAGCGGCGGCAGCTGCGCCAGCCGGTTGATCACCCACTGCTCGGCCTGCTGGTAGGTGAAGTCGTACGTGAACTGCAGCTTGACGTCCGACAGCCCGAACAGCGAGATCGTGCGGATCGCCTTGACGTTCGGAATCCCCGCCATCTGCACTTCGATCGGGATCGTGATGTAGCGCTCGATCTCCTCCGCCGACTGCCCGCTGCTCTGCGTGATCACGTCCACCAGCGGCGGCACCGGATCCGGATACGCCTCGATGTTCAGCTTCAGGAAACTGACCACCCCGGCCACCAGGAAACCCACCAGCAGCACCAGCACCAGCACGCGGTGCTGCAGCGAAAGCGAGACGACGCCGTTCATCGGCAGCGCCCGAGGTCGCGGGTCGCGGGGCGACGGCTCGCGGCAGGACCGGCGCTACTCACCGGCGGCCGCACGGTCGATGAACAGCGCGCCGCTCGCGACGACCTTTTCGCCCGGCTGCACGCCCTCGAGCACCTCGACGAGCCCGCCGAACGAGCGGCCCGGCCGGATATGGCGCAGCGCGAGCGAGCCGTCGGCGGCGACGATCCAGACGCGGGCATCCGACCCCTCGTAGACGACCCCGCTCGTCGGCACCGCCGGCGCCGCACGGTCGGCCGCGGTCAGGATGCTGAACGTCGCGAACATCTCCGGCTTCAGCAGCCCGTCGGGGTTCGGAAGGTCCGCGCGCACCGCGAGGCGCCGGCTCGCCGGGTCGAGCGCCGGCGCGACGAAGGCCAGCTTCGCCTTGAACAGCCGGCCGGGCAGCGCGTCGACGCGGACCTCGATCGGATCGCCCTTGCGGACGAACGGTGCGTCCGCCTCGCGGACGTTGGCGACCAGCCACACCGTCGAGAGGTCGCCGATCGTGAACACGGGGTTCGACGCCCCGGCCTGCAGGTATTGTCCGGGCCCGACCTGGCGATCCGTGACCGTGCCGGAGATCGGCGCGACGACCGCGGCGACCGGATCGATGCGGTCGGCGCGCGCCAGCGCATCGATATCGGCATCGCCGCGACCCAGGATCCGAAGGCGATTGCGGACCGCCGCGAATTGCGCCTCCGCGGCGCGGACGCCGCCTTGCGCCGCCGCGAGGTCGGCCTGGCTCTGCTGCCAGTCCTGCAGCGCACCGGCCTTCGCGTCGTAGAGCGCGTGCTTGCGCGACTCGGCGACCTGCGCGAGCGACAGCTGGGCCCGCGCGGTGGCGAGCGCCGATTGCGCGGCGAGCAGGTCGTTCTGGCCCTGGACGAATTCGGAGGCCTCGAGGGCAAGCAGCGGCTGCCCCTGGCGCACGCTGTCCCCGGGGTTCGCGAGAACGCGCGTGACGCGACCGGAGTACGGGGAGAAGACCGGCGTCGTCCGGTCGCCATCGAGCGCGATCTTGCCCTCGGCGACATGCTCGGCGCGGAAGCTGGCACGCTCGACGACCACCACCTTCAGGGCCGCGAGCTGCGCGGCGGTCGGCTTGAATGTCCGCGGCGAGACAGGTGCCGGCGCGGCGTCCGCGGCGCCGGCCGGCGCCACGCCGGCGAGGCCGCACGCCGCCGCCAGCGCGGCGATCAGGGCATCGAGAATCTTCATGGGCGCGTATCTTGGACTCGTCCGCGGCAGCGGCCCGCGGCAAGGACGGCGACGTCGCAGGTTCGGACGCCGCGCGGGATCGTGCGGCAACGTGGCCAGGACCTCTCCACGCCAGGCAATGCCGTGCGAACGGGCCTCAGTCGATCGTCGACAGCGCGGCGCGCAGCGTCTCGACCAGCCGGTCGATCTGCGGCTTCTCGATGATCAGCGGCGGGCTGAGCGCGATGATGTCGCCGGTATTGCGCACCAGCGCGCCGGCCTCGAAGCACTTCACGTGGGCCTCGAACGCGCGACGCCCCGGGGCCGCGGCGCGCGGCTCCAGCTCGATCCCGGCGACCAGCCCGATGTTGCGCACGTCGATGACGTGCCGCACGCCCTTCAGCCCGTGCACGGCGTCGGCCCAGTAGGGCGCCAGGTCGCGCGCCCGCTCGAACAGCTGCTCGTCGCGATAGAGCTTCTGCGTCGCCAGCGCGGCGGCGCAGGCGAGCGGGTGCGCCGAATACGTGTAGCCGTGCATGAACTCGATCTGGCCCTCCGGCGCGGCACCGACGACCGCGTCGTGGATCTCGTTGCGCACGATCACGGCGCCCATCGGCACCGCGGCGTTGTTGATGGCCTTCGCGCACGTGAGGATGTCGGGCCGCACGCCGAACGCGTCGGCGCCGAACGTCGCGCCGAGGCGGCCGAAGCCGCAGATGACCTCGTCGAAGACCAGCAGGATCCCGTGGCGGTCGCAGATCGCGCGCAATTTCTGCAGGTAGCCGACCGGCGGCACGAGCACGCCGGCGGAACCCGCCATCGGTTCCACGATCACCGCGGCGATGTTCGACGCGTCGTGCAGCGCGACGAGGCGCTCGAGCTCGTCGGCGAATTCCGCCCCGTGCGCCGGTTGCCCGCGGGAAAAGGCATTGCGCGCCAGGTCGTGCGTCGATCGCAGGTGATCGACCTGCGCGACGAGCCCCGGATAGGCCTTGCGGTTGCCGGGGATGCCGCCGGCCGCGGTGCCGCCGAAATTGACGCCGTGGTAGGCGCGCTCGCGACCGATGATGATCCGGCGGCTCGCCTCCCCGCGCGCGCGGTGATAGGCGATCGCGATCTTCAGCGCGGTGTCGGCCGACTCCGACCCGGAATTCGTGAAGAAGACGCGCTTCATTCCTTCGGGCGCGATGCCGGCGATCACGCTCGCGGCTTCGAACGCGAGCGGATGCGCCATGTTGAACGTCGGCCCGAAGTCCATCGCCGCGGCCTGGCGCTGGACGGCCTCGACGATCGGCCTGCGGGCGTGGCCGGCATTGACGCACCACAGCCCGGCGGTGCCGTCCAAGACCTCGCGACCCTCGGGCGTCCAGTACGACATGCCCTCGGCGCGCGCCAGCAGGCGCGGCGCGGCCTTGAACTGCCGGTTGGCCGTGAACGGCATCCAGAAATGGCTCAGGTCGAGGGCCGTCGCGGCGACGGGATTTTCCAGTTTCATCGTCATGCTCCAGGCTGCGCCCGGGCTCGGGCGCAGGTGCCGGCCGACGACGCTCGACCGCCGATGCGACCGCTCGTCCGTCCAGCAGGCCGTTGAATTACGACAGCTCGACGCCTATCACAAGCCCGCCGGCACGACTCAATGGCCGGCGATGCGAAAGGAATCGAAGAACGTATCGCGCGCTTCGGGCGGCAATTCGCCCTCGGCCGCCACCGCGGCCAGGCTGTAGAGCCGGTCCTCGAAGACGTAGAGACGGGCGTCGAGCCGTGCCGCGCGATGGCCTGGCTCCATCGTACCGCGCGCGACGAGCTCTTCGGAAGCGCGCAGCGCGCCGGTCGCGCCCGGCGGCGGTGCCAGGGGCCGGCTCGCCGTCACCGTGCCGGCCAGATTGCGGACGATGCCGTCGCGAAACCAGGCGAGCACGGCGTCGGCGTCCTGCGCGGCTGCGGGCGGCAGCGGCGCGACGCCGACGGCGAAAAGCGTGGCGCCGACGCCGGTCGATGTCATCGTCAACGCCAGGTGCAGCACGCCGCCCGGCAGCGTGACGGCCACGTCGCGCGCCACCGTCTGCGGGCGGTCCGGCAACGCCACGACGAAGCCGCCGGGCGCCGGCCGGACGTCGCGCCAGTCGAAGCGGGGCGAGCAGGCCGCGAGGAGCGCGGCCGCGACGAGCGCCGCGAATCGCACGCGGCGCGGTGGTGGCGCGGTGCTGCGGAAGCGGGGTGGGGGAGAGGACAACCCGCTAGCGCCGCGGCGGCTGCCCGGCCGGCTTCGGCGGGGCGGGCGCCCTGCGCTGCGCGCCGCGCGGACGGCTCTTGCCATGACTGCCGTTGTAGATCTTGCCGCGTCGCGTACGCAAGTCCCCCTTACCCATCGCTCATGCCCCCGGGATCACGTCGTGCCGGACGACCGGCGCCTGCGGGCGACCGGCCGGGTCGCGGCCCCGCCGCGCCGGGTGTAATTCTAGGCGCGGCCGGGGACCGGAACGCGGCGCGGCGGATTGATAGACTGCGGCGCAATCTCGACATTCCGGGGCAGGGTGACATGGCGCTCGTAACATTCCGATCGAAAGCGGCCGGCGAGATCTACATGTTCCGCGAGACGGCGCAGCGGATCTTCGAGATCCTCGGCCGCCCCGCCGCGGAGCAGGGCGTCATCACGGCCGACCAGCTCGGCGACGCGATCAGCCGGTTGAACGCCGCGGTCGACGACGAAAAGGAACAGATCAAGGCGGCCCAGCAGGCATCGGCGTCCGGCGCGAAGGCCGCGAACGACGAGCCTCCCGGCGGGCGCGGGATCACGCTGTCGCAGCGTGCGTTTCCGCTGCTCGAGATGCTGCGCGCCGCGCAGGCCAAGCGCGCCGACGTCACCTGGGGCGTCTGATTCCGCCCGTGCGCGGCACGGGGAATGCCCGCGGTCGCGATACCGCTGCGGCGGCTCGGCGCCCCGTCCGTCGGAGGTAGTCCATCCGCATGGCCGCCCTAGGGTTTCGCCATGACGTGCTGTCAACTATCGTCCCGATGCCACCGCCACGACCGCCAACGGGCCCCTTGAACTCGATCGCCGGACGACTGAGTCGCGACTTCCGCCGCCAGATCTGGCTCGCCGCGAGCGCGCTCGTCCTGACGGTTGCCGCGCTGGGCGCGGCGCTCGTCGACCTGGACATGGACCGCGGTGCCGAGCGGCACTACCGCGACGCGATCGACCGGGCGCAGCGGATCTTTGCCGCCGAACGATTCGTCAGCGAGTTGCGCAGCTGGGAAGGGGCCGCGCTGCGCGCGGTGGACCGCCCCGCCGGTCAAGCCGGCGACGTCGACATCGACCTGCCGGCGGTCGTCGGGCTCGCGCGCGCGCTGCGTTATTCGTCCGCGGGTACCGGCGTGCTGGCCGGCGACGCGCGGATGGCGGCGCTCGGGCGGCGGGTCGAAGCCGCGGCACGCGACATCGAGTCGGCGGCCGTGGCCGCCTCGCCGGCGGCGGGCCTCGTCCCGGTCGCGCGAGCGGTCGGATTCCTCGGCGGACTCGATCGTCTGCAGCTGCCGGCGATCGAGGACGCGCTGCTGACGCTGACCGTCGAGAACCAGCGCGTGCTGGAAAGCGCGCTGGCGCAGGTCCGGGCGCAGGGCGGCAATGCGAAGGCGGCGCTGTTCGGCATCAGCGTCCTGTCGGCGACCACGGCGGTCCTGCTCGCGCTGGCGGTGGTCCGCTCGATGCACGGCAACCGGCAGCTCATCCGCGACCTGAACCGGATGGCGTACGAGGACGGTCTCACCGGCCTGATCAACCGGCGCCGCCTCGACGAGGTCCTGCCCACCGAGGTCGCGCGGGCGCGGCGCAGCGGCGAGAGGCTTGCGGTCGCGATGATCGACTTCGACTACTTCAAGCGATTCAACGACGAACGCGGGCATGCCGCCGGCGACGCGCTGCTTCGCGGCGCCGCGCGCGCGTGGCGCGCCCAGCTCCGGCCGACCGACATCCTGGCGCGCTACGGCGGCGAGGAGTTCACGCTGCTGCTGCCGTCGTGCGCCGCCGGGGAGGCGGAGACGCTGCTGGAGCGGCTGCGTCCGCTCGTGCCGGAGAACCAGACCTTCTCCGCGGGCGTCGCCACGTGGAACGGCAGCGAGAGCGGCGAGCGACTGCTGCATCGCGCCGACCGTGCGCTACTGCTGGCGAAATGCAGCGGGCGGAACCGCACCGAAGTCGCGGGCTGCGGATCGATCCTGGCGCGCGGGCCGTGCGAGGGCCCGGCGCCGGTCGACAAGATGGAGGCGCTCGGCGACCTGCGCGACGTGGCCTCGGTCTAGGCGGCGGATCCGTCGCGCGGCAAGCAGCGCGACAATGGCGGCCTTGCCCCTTGCGCGATGCCTTCGCATGCCCTTGCCGGAAAAGCACCTGACGGGCGCGCGCGGGGTCGTCCTCGTCGTCGAGGACGAGCCCGCGATCGCCGACACGATCACCTACGCGCTTTCGACCGAGGGCTTCGAGCCCCTCTGGGTCGGCACCTGCTCGGCCGCGCTCGCCGAAGCCGCGTCCGGCCGCCCCATCGTGCTCGCGATCCTCGACGTCGGCCTGCCGGACGGCAACGGCTTTGACCTGCTGCGCGAGCTGGTGCGCGTGCAACCGGACCTGCCCGCGATCTTCCTCACGGCCCGCGGCACCGAGATCGACCGCGTCGTCGGCCTGGAGCTCGGCGCCGACGACTACGTCGCCAAGCCGTTCTCGCCACGCGAACTCGTCGCCCGCGTGCGCACGATCCTGCGCCGGATCCAGCGTGCCGGCGCGGCGGCCGCGCCGGCCGACGCCGCGTCCGCGCGGCGCGAGGCGCCGGCGCCGCCGCCGGAGGGCGCTGCCCGCTTCGCCGTCGATGACGAGC
>DATKPC010000019.1:0-36750 GCA_035524275.1 Burkholderiaceae bacterium | reverse complement strand
GCCACTGGTCGACCTCGCGCCCGAAAGGCAGCGGGCGCAGCCGGGCCTCGCCCGCGTCGTCCGCCGGCGTCGCGATCCGGGCGTTCAGTTCCGCGTCGGGTCCAGGCGCCATGCCAGGGTTTCGCCGGCGGCAAGAGGAATGGCGGTGTCGCCGCCGAATGGCAGCGACGCCGGGACGATCCATTCGCGCCGCCGCAACACGATGCGCTCCGTATTCCGCGGCAGCCGGTAGAAGTCGGGACCGTGGTGGCTCGCAAAGCCCTCGAGGCGCTCCAGCGCTCCGGCGCGCTCGAATGCCGCCGCGTACAGCTCGAGCGCCGCGACCGCCGTGAAGCAGCCGGCGCAGCCGCAGTCCGCCTCCTTGCCGCGGCGCGGATGCGGCGCGCTGTCGGTGCCGAGGAAGAAGCGCGGATCGCCGCGGGTCGCCGCGGCGACCAGCGCGCGGCGGTGGACGTCGCGCTTGAGCAGCGGAAGGCAGTAGTAGTGCGGCCGCAGCCCGGCGCCGCCGCGCGGCGTGACGAACAAGGCGTTGCGGTCGTAGAGCAGGTGGTGCGCGGTGATCGTCGCCGCGGTCGGGCCTTCGCCCGCCATCACGTAGTCGGCGGCCTCGCGCGTCGTGATGTGCTCGAAGACGACGCGCAGCGCCGGGAAATCCCGCCTCAGAGGCCGCAGCACGCGGTCGATGAAGACCTGTTCGCGGTCGAAGACGTCGACGTCCGGGTCGGTGACCTCGCCGTGGACGAGCAGCGGCAGGTCGATCCGTTGCATCGTATCGAGCACGTCGGCAACGCGCCCGAGGTCGGTGACGCCGGCATCGGAATTCGTCGTCGCGCCGGCCGGGTACAGCTTGACGGCGACGGCGATGCCCTCGCCATGGGCCCGCCGGACGTCATCGGGCGACGTGTTGTCGGTCAGGTACAGCGTCATCAGCGGCTCGAAGCGCATGCCGGCCGGCAGGGCCTCGACGATCCGCGCCCGGTAGGCGGCCGCCATCGCCGCCGTCGTGACGGGCGGCTTCAGGTTGGGCATCACGATCGCGCGCGCGAACTGCCGCGCGGTGTGCGGCAGGGCATCGGCAAGCTGCGCGCCGTCGCGCAGGTGCAGGTGCCAGTCGTCGGGCCGGGTCAATGTCAGGGACGGGGTGGGGCTATCCATCGTCGTCGTGGTCGGGCCGCCGGGCACGGACGCCGGCGCATCGGCGGATTATCGTCGACCTCGGCGGCGGGCGCGGGCGCGCGCATGCGCCGGACCGCCGGCGACGCGGCACGAGGAACGGGTCCTTTTTTGCGTTACAGAGTGTGAGCGGGGCACGACGCGCGGCCGCAACCGGCACGACCCGCTCAAGGGGCCGCGCGATCGTGCCGATAGGACGTGGGGACGACGCCCGCCGCGTGCCGCGTTGCAGCCTGTTGCAATCCTCTCGCGGCGGATGTCGTCGAACCGGCGCAGCATCGCGTTGTGCCTTGCAAATGCCGCCGTCCCGCCGCCCGATGCCTGCGTCCCGCCCCCGCCGATTCCCGCCGCTTCCCGCCGTGCTTGCCGCGCTGCTGGTCGCGAGCTGCGCGCCGGTGTCGCCGCAGGTGCCGCCGCAGGTCGGGCTGCCAGCGGCAGCGCCGCTCGCGACGAGCCTCGAACGCGCCGACCCGGTCGCCCTGCTCGACCGGATCAGCTGGGGCGCGACGCCCAGCGCCGCGGCGCACGTCCGCGCGGTCGGCAACGCGCGCTATCTCGCGGAACAGCTGCGCCCCTATCCGGAGGCGCCGCTGCCCCCGGCCGTCGCCCGCCAGATCGACGCGATGACGATCAGCACGACGCCGGTGGCCCGCCTCGCGGTCGACCTGGAACGGCGGATGCGCGAGGCGCGCGCGCTGCCCGACGAGGCCGCGCGCCAGGATGCCGTGCGCGCGGTGCAGGCCGAATACGAGCGGATCGGGCGCGAAGCGCAAGCGCGTCACCTGTTGCGGGCGCTGTATTCCCCGGCGCAGCTGCAGGAACAGATGACCTGGTTCTGGCTCAACCACTTCAGCGTCTTTCGCCACAAGCACAACCTGCGCGTGCTGGTCGCCGACTACGACGACGCGCTGCGGCAGCACGCGCTCGGGCGATTCCGCGACCTGCTGGCGGCATCGATCCACCACCCGGCGATGCTGCGCTACCTCGACAACGAGAACAACGCGGCCGGACACGGCAACGAAAACTATGCCCGCGAGCTGCTGGAGCTGCATACGCTCGGGGTCGACGGCGGCTACACGCAGGCCGACGTACAGGCGCTGGCCCGCGTGCTGACCGGCCTCGGCGTCCGCCTGGACGATCCGGCAGGCGCGCCGCCGCCGCGCCTGCGGCGCGAGCACGCGGCGGAGTACGTCCGCGACGGCCTCTTCGAGTTCAATCCCAATCGGCACGACTACCAGGACAAGGTGCTGCTGGGCACGACGATCCGCGGCCGCGGGCTTGCCGAAGTCGACCAGGTGGTCGACCTGCTGAGCCGGCACCCGGCGACCGCGCGCTTCGTCTCGCGCAAGCTCGCGACGTACTTCATCGGGGACGATCCGGCGCCGGCGCTCGTCGAGCGGATGGCGAACGCGTTTCGCGGCAGCGACGGCGACATCCCGACCGTGCTGCGCGCGCTGTTCACGTCGCCGCAGTTCGCCGCATCGCTGGAACACGAGTTCAAGGATCCGATGCACTACGTCGTCTCGGCAGTCCGGCTGGCCTACGACGAGCGGCCGATCCTCAATCCGAAACCGATGGTCAACTGGCTCAATCGCCTGGGCGAGGGCCTCTACGACCATACGACGCCGGACGGCTACCCGATGGGCGCTGCGAGCTGGAACGGTCCCGGCCAGATGACGACGCGCTTCGAGATCGCGCGCGCGCTGGGCAACGGGTCCGCCGGCCTGTTCCGCGGCGAGGAAGCCGGCGCCGACCAGCCGGCGTTCCCGCAGCTCGCGAACCCGGTCTACTACGACTCGCTGCGCCGGCGCCTGGCGCCGGGGACGCAGCAGGCGCTCGAACAGGCGACGTCGCCGCAGGAATGGAACGGCTTCCTGCTGTCGTCGCCGGAATTCATGTACCGCTGAGACCGCCACGACGACACCGGCGACGCGAGCGACGCCTCCATCGGATCGAAGGCCACGCGATGAAACGACGAACCTTGCTGCATGCCGCGACCGCCGCGGCGCTGGGAACCGGCGCCGGCGGCGCGACGTTGCGCGCGATCGCGGCGCCGGGTGGCGACGCGCGCTTCCTGCTCGTCTTCCTGCGCGGCGGCTACGACGCCGCCAACGTCGTCGTACCGGTCGCCTCGCCGCTGTACTACGAGTTGCGCCCGAACATCGCGATCCGGCGTCCCGGCGACGGCGCCGACGCCGCACGCCCGCTCGACGCGGACTGGGGGCTGCATCCGGCGCTTGCCGGCTCGATCCTGCCGATCTACGAGCGGCGCGAGGCGGCGTTCGTGACGTTCGCGGGGCCGGCCGACGACGTCTCGCGCAGCCACTTCGAGACGCAGGACACGATCGAGCTCGGACAGTCGCCGGGGACCGCGCGTCGCTACGGGTCCGGCTTCCTCAACCGGCTCGCCGGCGTGCTGGGCGCCGGCGAGGCGATTGCCTTCTCGGAGCAGCTGCCGCTCGCGCTGCGCGGCGAGCATGCGGCCGCCAACGTGGCGCTGCGCGGCATCGGCAAGCCCGGTGTCGACGCGCGCCAGAGCAGCATCATCGGGAAGATGTATGCGGGCACTCGCCTCGCGGGAAGCGTCGGCGAGGGCTTCGACGCGCGCGACGCGGTCATGCGCGAACTGGCCGAGGAGATGGACAACGCCGGCCGCGGTGCCGCGACGGCCAAGGGATTCGAGCTGGAAGCGCAGCGCATCGCGCGGCTGATGCGCGACAAGTACACGATCGGTTTCGTCGACGTCGGCGGATGGGATACGCACGTTGGCGAGGGCGCCGCGAGCGGGACGCTGGCGAGCCGGATCGACGAACTCGGCCGCGGACTGGCGGCACTCGCCGACGGCCTGGGCGACCGCTGGCGCTCGACGGTCGTCGTCGTGATCAGCGAATTCGGCCGAACGTTCGCGGAAAACGGCAATCGCGGGACGGACCACGGCCACGGTTCCGCCTACTGGGTGCTCGGCGGCTCGGTCCGTGGCGGCCGCATCGCCGGCGAGCAGGTCCGCATCGATCGCGCGACGCTGTTCCAGAACCGCGACATGCCGGTGCTCAACGACGTCCGGGCCATCGTCGGCGGCCTGCTGGCGCGGATCTATGGGCTGGACGCCAGCGCGCTGGCCACGGTGTTTCCGGGCGCGCGGCCGAGGGATATCGGGCTCGTCTAGGGAAGGGTCGGGATTAGGGCCGGGGCGAGGGCTGAGAAAGCTCGCACCGCCGCGGTCCCTGCCGCGCCACACCGGCCCCCAGGGTCGACCCGCATCCGCCTACATCCTTCGGCCTACCCTCGAACGGCTAGAAAAAGCCCCCCTTGGATACCCCAAATCGATGGCGGGGTTGACCCTCGTGGACTAATCTCGCGCCACGCAATACGAGCCGGGACGAACCCGGCCAGGAGGGCGGGGTCGCTGACGGGGGCTCGGCCAATGGAGACTTACTACGAAGATTTCGAAGTCGTTCACGTCCTGAACGAGTTCTGCCTGATCGACGCCGAATCGTACGAACGCGCCTATCGGCACCCGACGGCGGGACGGCTGCAGCCCGGCTTCTATGTCGTCTCGTGGCCTGGCGAGACGCGGCGGCGCCGCTTCGACGAGTACGCCGATTTTCGCGGACCCTACGCGCGGATCGCCGAAGCGTGGACGGTCCACGACCGGCTGGAAATCGAGGCCCGGCGCCAGCGCCCGTGTCCGCGGTTGCCGCCGCGATAGCGCGCGCTCAGGACGACGCGCGTCCCGCCACCGGGCGGTAGCAGTACAGGCGCGTCGCGCGGCGGTCGTCGACGTCGACCACTTGCGCCGGCTCGATGCCGGGCACCGGAAAACTGTTGCTCACGAGCAGGCTGCCGGGCTTCATCTCGGCCACGGCCTTCGCCCAGACGCGCGGCATCGGCACCGGCGACAGGAACGCGTAGACGACGTCGTACTGCGACCACGGCGCCGCGAAGAAATCGCCGCGCTCGAACGCGAGGTTCGGCATCCCGCGCGACCGCCAGCACGCGATCCAGTGCGGCGCCCAGGACGACTCGATGCCGCGCAACCGGCAGTCCGGCCGCGCGCGCGCCAGCGGTCGCAGCACGGCGCCGGTTCCGCTGCCGATGTCGAGAATGCTCAGGCGCCGCGGCGGCAGCAGCGCGGCAACGGCCGCCGCGGTGCGCCGGTTCGTCAGGAACAGCGGCACCTGGGTCCGGTAGCTCGAGCCGTAGACGAGCGCCAGCGCGACGAATGCGGCAAGGTAGGCCCACGACGGCAGTCCGAGCCGCAGCGCACCGACGACCAGCGGCCCGAAGAACAGGTGCACCGGCCACCACCAGCGGGCCGTGCGCAGCGCGATCGCGGCAGCGCACGCGGCCGCGCCCTGCGCGAACGCGAGCGGCCAGGGCTCGGGCGCGAGCCAGCCGGCCCGGAGCGCGACCAGCACCGCGCCCAGGCCGGCCACCTGGCTCGCGAGCGCGCCGAGCGCGGCCGGCAGGCGCAGCGTCCGCACGGCGGCTCAGTGGCCCAGGATCTTCGACAGGAAGTCGCGCGTACGCTCGTGGCGCGGATCCGTGAAGAAGCGCTCGGGCGGCGCCTGCTCGAGGATCTGGCCCTGGTCCATGAAGATCACGCGATCGGCGAAGGCGCGCGCGAACGCCATTTCGTGCGTCACGCACAGCATCGTCATCCCCTGGCCGGCGAGTTCCATCATCACGTCGAGGACCTCCTTGATCATTTCCGGATCGAGCGCGGAGGTCGGTTCGTCGAAGAGCATGATCTTCGGCGTCAGGCACAGCGCGCGGGCGATCGCGACGCGCTGCTGCTGGCCGCCGGACAGCTGCAGCGGGTATTTGGACGCCTGCTCGGCGATGCGCACGCGGGCGAGCTGCTGCATCGCGCGCTCCTCGGCCTCGCGGCGCGGGACATGCCCGACCCACATCGGCGCCAGCGTCAGGTTCTGCAGCACCGTGAGATGCGGGAACAGGTTGAACTGCTGGAACACCATCCCGACCTCGCGCCGGACCCGCTCGACGCTGCGCACATCGTCGCCGAGCTCGATGCCGTCGACGACGATGCGCCCCTCCTGATGCTCCTCGAGGCGATTGATGCAACGGATCAGCGTCGACTTGCCGGAACCCGACGGTCCGCAGATCACGATCCGCTCGCCTGGCGCGACGTCGAGATCGATGTCGCGCAAGACGTGGAAGGCGTGGCCGTACCACTTGTTGACCTTCTGGAAACGAATGATCGGCTCTGCGTTCATGCAACGGCCTTCCCCGTGCCGCGATCGAGCCGACGCTCGATCCACCGGCTGTAGCGCGACATCGAAAAGCAGAAGATCCAGTAGATCGCGGCGATGAACAGGTAGGCCTCGATCCGGAACGGGCGCCATTGCCCGTCGGAATTGAACGCCAGCCCCAGCGAGCCGGTGAGCTCGTAGAGCGAGACGATCGTGACCAGCGACGTGTCCTTGAAGGTCGAGATGAAGTTGTTCATCAGGCCGGGAACGACGATGGCCAGCGCCTGCGGCAGCACGACCTTGCGCTGCGCCTGCCAGGTCGAGAGGCCGAGCGCGGCCGCCGCCTCGTGCTGCCCGCGGCCGATCGCCTGCAGGCCGCCGCGGACGACCTCGGCGCCGTAGGCGGCTGCGAAGAGCGTGATCCCGGCGAGCACCCGCAGCAGCACGTCGATCGTGACGCCGGCCGGCAGCAGCAGCGGGAACATGAACGACGCCATGAACAGCACCGAGATCAGCGGCACGCCGCGGACGAGTTCCACGTAGACCGTGCACAGCGCGCGGATCAGCGGCAGGTGCGAGCGTCGGCCCAGCGCGATCAGCACCGACAGCGGGAAGGCCGCCGCCAGCGACAGCGTCGAGAGGAGGAGCGTCAACGGCAACCCGCCCCACAGGTCGGTGGCGACGACCGCGAGACCGAAGAAGCCGCCGCGCATCAGCACGAAGGACGCCGCGAGCACCGCGATCCACAGCGCGACGAGCCAGCGGCTCCACAGTCGACGCGTGCAGCTCGCGACGAGCAGCGCGACGACGAGGAGCGTCGCGACAACCGGCCGGCCCTGCTCCGCGTACGGATAGCGGCCGAAAACGATGAGCCGGAACTTCTCGACCACGCCGCCCCAGCAGGCCCCGGTGCCGCGCGCCGCCTGGCAGGCGTCGCTGTCCGGACGGACGACCGCGTGGACGACGGCCCAGTCGACGGCCGGCGGCAGCACGGCGACCGCGACGGCCGCCAGCGCGATCGTCGCCACGGCATTGCCGATCGACCCGAAAAGATGGGCGCGCATCCACGAGAGCGCGCCGCCACGCCGCTCGGGCGCGGGGCGCGCCGCGACCGGCTCCGTGACGACGTTCATGGTTCGACGCGCATCGTTCGACGCTCGCGATTCGACGATCCGGGTTCGGCGTTCATCGCTCGCGGATCGCGACGCGCCGGTTGGTCCAGCCCATCAGCGCCGCGGTGCCGAGCGAGGCCGTGAGGTAGACCGCCATGATGACCGCGATGCATTCGACCGCGCGGCCGGTCTGGTTGATGGCCGTGTTGGCGATCGAGACGACGTCGGGAAAGCCGATCGCCACGGCGAGCGAGGAATTCTTGGTCAGATTGAGATATTGGCTGGTCAACGGCGGCACGATCACGCGCAGCGCCTGCGGCAGCACGACGAGGCGCATCGCCTGGCCGTGCGACAGCCCGAGCGATGCCGCCGCCTCCGCCTGTCCCTGGGGCACCGCGCGGATGCCGGCGCGGACGACCTCGGCGACGAAGGCGCCCGTGTAAATGACGAGTCCAAGGACGAGGGCCAGGTACTCCGGCGTGGCGGTCGCGCCGCCTTCGACGATGACGTCGCCCTTGACCGGGACGTCCCACGCCGACGGCGCCCCGCCGGCCCACCAGGCGACGGTCGCGGCGACGGCGACGAGCGCGACCGCGGGCCCGGCGACCGGCAGCGGGCGGCCGGTCCGCTCGAAGCGCCGTCGCGCGAAGCGCGCCCAGCCGACGCCGGCAAGGCCTCCGAACAGCGTGCCGGCCAGCACGGCGAGGTGGCCGGCCTCCCAGCGCGGCTCGGGGAACGACAGGCCGCTCTTGCTGATCCAGATGCCGGGGCCGAGCGCGATCGCCTCGCTGACCGGAGGCAGCACCTCGGTGAACAGCAGGTACCACATCAGCAGTTGCAGCAGCACCGGGACGTTGCGGAAGACCTCGACGTAGGTCGCGCAGAGTCCGCGCACGAGCGCGTTTCCGGAGAAGCGCCCGACGCCGACCAGCGTGCCGAGGATCGTCGTGGCGACGATGCCGACGAGCGCCACGCGCAGCGTATTGAGCGTGCCGACGACGAAGGCCTTCCAGAACGGGTCCAGCGCGTCGTAGGGGATGAGCGACTCGCCGATGTCGAAGCCGGCCGGCTGCTGCAGGAAGCCGAAACCGGTCTGGATCCCGCGCGCGCGCATGTTCGCGACGGTGTTGTGCCCCAGCCATCCGACGAGCGCCGCCAGCACGACGACGGCGAGGGCCTGGTAGACGAGGCCGCGCGCCGCGGCGCTGCGCCACGACAACCGGCGCCGCGGCGGCGCGCGCCGCGCGCCGGCCTTCGGGTCGTGCATCGGCGTGCGCCCGGTCCGCTTCCGGGACGTCAGCGCAGCGGCGGCGCGTACAGGATGCCGCCGTGGTTCCAGAGGTTGTTCAGGCCGCGCGGCAGCTTCAGCGTCGACTTCGTGCCGACGTTGCGCTCGAAGATCTCGCCGTAGTTGCCGGTGGCCTTCAGCGCCTTGACCATCCAGTCCTTCTCCAGCCCCAGCTGCTTGCCCATGTCCTCGGTCTTGCCGAGGATCCGCTGCACGACCGGGTCGTCGCTCTTCGCGTAGAGCTCGTCGACGTTGGCCTGCGCGATGCCGTACTCCTCCGCCTCGATCAGCCCGAAGACCACCCACTTGACGATCGCAAACCACTCGTCGTCGCCGCGACGCACCGCGGGACCGAGCGGCTCCTTGGAGATCAGCTCCGGCAGGATCACGTGGTCGTCCGGGTTCTTCGCCTGCGCGCTGCGCGTGGAGGCGAGGCCGGACGCATCCGTCGTGTACGCCTGGCAGCGACCGGCGAAGTAGGCCCCGGTCGCCGCCTCGTACCTCTCGAAGACGATCGGCTTCAGGTTGAGCTTGTTGGCGCGCGAGAAGTCCGTCAGGTTCTTCTCGGTCGTCGTCCCGGACTCGACGCAGACCTGCAGGCCCTTCATCTGCTTCGCGCTGGTGATCCTGCTTTTCTTCGGCACGATGAAGCCCTGGCCGTCGTAGTAGGTGACGCCCGTGAAGACGAGCCCGAGCGAGGCGTCGCGCGTCAGCGTCCAGGTCGTGTTGCGCGACAGGATGTCGATCTCGCCCGACTGCAGCGCCGTGAAGCGGGCCTGCGACGTCAGCGGCACGAACTTGACCTTCGACGCATCGCCCAGCGTCGCGGCGGCGATCGCGCGGCAGATGTCGACATCGAGCCCGGTCCAGTTGCCCTGGCTGTCGGCCGCGGAGAAGCCGACGACGCCGGTGCTGACGCCGCAGACGACCTGCGCGCGCTGCCGCACGGCGTCGAGCGTCTTGCCGGCGTGCGCCGGGACGGCCGCGATCGCCAGCAGCAGCGCGGCCAGTGACATCGTGCCTCGTTTCATGGCTTTTCCCCCTCGGTTCGTCCATCGATTCCACCGCGGCCGCCGCCGTCGCGCGGTCGCGCCGGGTTCCGGCTCACGCCGCGATCCCCAGCTCGCGCTGCTCGCGCTGCTGCATCGACCACAGCCGGGCATAGGCGCCGCCGCGCGCGAGCAGCTGCTCGTGCGTGCCGCGCTCGACGATCCGGCCGACGTCCATGACCAGGATCTGGCTCGCGTGGACGATCGTCGACAGCCGATGCGCGATGACGAGCGTCGTCCGGTCGGCGGCGATGGCCTCCAGCTCCGCCTGGATGCGCTTTTCCGTCCGCGAATCGAGCGCCGAGGTCGCCTCGTCGAAGACGAGGATCGCCGGATCCTTCAGGATCGTCCGGGCGATCGCCACGCGCTGCTTCTCGCCGCCCGACAGCTTCAGGCCGCGTTCGCCGACCCGGGTCTCGTAGCCGTCGGGCAGCTGCGCGATGAAATCGTGGATGTGCGCGGCGCGCGCCGCCGCCTCGATGGCCGCCGCGTCCGCATCGGGGCGGCCGTAGGCGATGTTGTACGCGATCGTGTCGTTGAACAGCACCGTGTCCTGCGGCACGATCCCGATCGCCGCGCGCAGCGAGGCCTGCGTGACACCGCGCACGTCCTGGTCGTCGACGAGGATGCGGCCGGCCTGCGCGTCGTAGAAGCGGAACAGCAGGCGCGCGAGCGTCGACTTGCCGGACCCGGTCGCGCCGACGACCGCGGTCGTCGTCCCGGCGGCGATCGTGAAATCGACGTCGAACAGGACCTGGCGCCGCGCGTCGTACGCAAAATCGACGTGCTCGAAGCGCACCGCGGCGCCGGCGACGCGCAGCGGCGCGGCGCCGGGCGCGTCGGCGACGTCGCGTTCCTCGTCGAGCAGGCGGAACATCCGCTGCATGTCGGTCAGCGCCTGCCGGATCTCGCGGTAGATCACGCCGAGGAAGTTCAACGGGACGTACATCTGGATCATGAAGCCGTTGACGAGGACGAGATCGCCGACCGTCATGCGCCCCTGCTCGACGCCGACGGCCGCGCGCCACAGCATCAGCGTCAGGCCCGAGGCGATGATCAGCTGCTGCCCGCTGTTGAGCAGGTTGAGCGAGCGCTGCGCCTTGACCGCGATCTGCTCCTGCTGCGCCAGCGTGCCGTCGTAGCGCTGCGCCTCGAACTCCTCGTTGCCGAAGTACTTGACGGTCTCGAAGTTGAGCAGCGAATCGACCGCGCGCGACGAAGCCCTGGCGTCGAGCTCGTTGGCCTCGCGCCGGAAGCGGGTGCGCCAGTTCGTGACGCTGAGCGTGAAGGCGACGTAGATCGCGAGGCTGCAGCCGAGGATCAGCACGAACGAGACGTCGTAGTGCCAGCCGAGGTAGCCGACGACGAGCGCCAGCTCGACGAGCGTCGGCAGGATGGAATAGAGCGTGTAGCTGATCAGCGAGGAGATGCCGCGCACGCCGTGGTCGATCTCGCGCGTGACCGCCCCGGTACGGCGGTCGAGGTGGAACTTCAGGGACAGCGAATGCAGGTGGCGGAACGTCTTGAGCGCGAGCGTGCGCACCGTGGACTGCGTGACGCGGGCGAAGAAGAATTCGCGCAGCTCGGTGAAGACGGAGGTCGCGAGCCGCAGGCTGCCGTAGGCGACGATCAGCGCGAGCGGCACGGCGAGCACGGCCGCATGGTCGCGCGGCGTGAACGCGTCGACGATCGCCTTGAGCAGCAGCGGCACGCCGACCGTCGCGAGCTTGGCGCCGACGAGGCATGCCATCGCGGCGGCGACCCGCCCGCGGTAGGCCATGAGGTAGGGGACGAGCGTACGCAGCGCAGCCCAGTCGGCGCCGGCCTCGCCTTCGGCGCGCGGCGTCCTGGCCCTGCTGTCGGCGACCGAGCGGATCCCTCGCATCCGGCGATTATCGCCAATCCGCGCGGATTCGGCGCCGCCGTTGTCGTATCCTGCGCGGCGGCGCCACGCCGAGACCGCGGCGCCGCCTCCCCTATCGAAGGAATCCGCGTCGTGAACGACCCGATCCAGCTTCCGGACATGCACCCGACGCTGCGCGTGATGCCGGTCCCGGCCGACGCCAACGTCCACGGCGACGTGTTCGGCGGCTGGATCATGGCCCAGGTCGACATCGCCGGCGCGATCCCGGCGGTCCGCCGCGCCGGCGGCCGTGTCGCCACCGTGGCGGTGACGAGCTTCGTGTTCAAGAATCCGGTGCTCGTCGGCGACCTGCTGTCGTTCTACTCGCGGGTCGTCCGGACCGGGCGCACCTCGATCACCGTCGATGTCGAAGTCTTCGCCGAGCGCAACCGGCTGCAGGCCGAGGTGATCAAGGTGACCGAAGCCACGCTGGTCTACGTCGCGACCGACGAGCAGCGCAAGCCGCGCGAGCTGCCGCCTCTTCCCGCGGCTTCGTGACGCCCGCGCCGCGCCGTCGATGTTCGCGCAGAACTACGATCCGTTCGGCAACCTCGACTGGTCGATCGCCGCGGCCGCCGCGCCGCTGGCGGTGCTGCTGGCCGCGCTCGGCTTCTTCCGCCTCCGCGCGGCCTGGTCGGTGGTGCTCGCCGCAGGCGTCGCGCTGTTCTTCGCCGTCGTCGTCGACGGCATGCCGCCGCGCATGGCGCTGTCCGCGGCGGCGTTCGGCGCGGCGAAGGGGCTCGTGCCGCTCGGATGGATCGTCGTCAACGTCGTCTTCCTGCAGCAGATCGTCGCCCGGAAGGGCTATGCGGTCGTCCTGAAGGACAGCCTGGCGCGCGCCTGCCCGGACCAGCGCCTGCAGGTGCTGCTCGTCGCGTTCTGCGCGGCGAGCGTTTTCGAGGGGATCGCCGCCGGAGGCGCGCCCGTGGCGATGACCGCGGCCCTGCTCGCGAGCGTCGGCTTCCCGCCATCGCAGTCGGCGGCGCTGGCGCTCGTCGCGCATGTCGCGCCGGCGGCGTTCGGGGCGTCCGGATCGACGCTCGGCGCGCTGGCCGCCGCCTCCGGCATCGCGCCGGCCGCGCTGGCCCACGCGACGGCTCGCGTCGCACCGCTGCTGGCGCTGCTGGTCCCGTGGACGCTCGTCACGACGTTGTGCGGGTGGCGCACGGCCATCGGCGCCTGGCCGGTGATCCTCGGCGTGGCGTGCACCTACGCGGTCGCACAGGCGCTGGTCGCGGTGCTGCACGGGCCGTGGCTCGCCGACCTGGTCGCGGCGGCGGCCGCCTGCGCCGTGCTGTTCGCGTGGCCGGCCCGCTGGCGCCCGCGCGAGCCGTGGACGCTCCCCTCCGATCGCGGCCCCGGCGGACGGAAGCTCGCGCCCGCCGTGCATCCGGCGGGCAAGGTCGCCCGGGCCTGGCTTCCCTGGGTGCTGCTCGCCGGCGTGCTGCTGCTGTGGAACGCGACGCCGTGGCGCGCGCCGTTGAACGGCATCTCGGCCTGGCAGGTCCCGTGGCCGGACCTGCACGGCCTCGTCGTCGCGAACCCGCCTGCCGTTGCCGCGCGCCGCGCCGACCCCGCGATCTTCGTCGTCGGGTGGCTGTCGACGCCCGGCAGCGGCGTCCTCGTTGCCGCGCTGCTCACCGCCGCGGTGCTCGGCAGCCGGATCGTCGAGACCTGCCGCATCTTCATCGAAGCGCTGTGGCTGTGCCGCACACCGCTGCTGACGATCGCGCTCGTGGGCGCGCTCGCGCAGGTCTCGCGCTCCGCCGGACACGACGCGACGATCGCGCTCGCCGCGATCGGCGGCGGCATCCTCTATCCGCTCGCGGCGACGTGGTGCGGCGCGCTCGGCAGCGCGATGGGCGGCGACGCGCTCGCGACGAGCCCGGTCTTCGGCGAAGCCGTGACGACGGCCGCGTCCACGCTGGACTTCGACGGCACGGCGGCGCTCGCCGCGACGGTCGTCGGTGGCGCGATCGGGCGCCTCGTCGACGTCGCGGCGATCGTCGCGACCGCGGCGGCGAGTCGCGCGAGCGGCACCGAAGGCGAGATCCTGCGGCGCGTGTTCCCGGCCGCCGTTGCGCTGGCGCTCGCCGCGGGGCTGCTCGCGGTCATTGTGGCCGCGTTCTGAGCGGCTGCGTTCTGAGCGGCCGCGTTCCGAGCTGAAGCGGGCTCCGCGTCGCGCGCGGGCGTTTCCGCTCGCCCTCGTGCGCGCCGGAGAGGAGTCGGGAAGCGGGCGTCCGCCGGGCACCCACCGCGCCAACGAGCGAAAGACCTCGGCGCCCGAAAACTACGCCGCGGCCTCCTCCAGCCGCGATTCGATCCAGGCGGCCGCGGCGAACAGGCGCGCGTCGTCGCCCGGCCGCGCCACGACGCTGAGGCCCAGCGGCAGCCCGGCCTCGCCGCGCCCGAACGGGACGTTGACGACGGGGCAGCCCAGCAGCTGCCACGGACGGTTGAAGATCGGATCGCCGGTGGAGGTGAGTCCGGCCGGCGCTTCGCCCGGCGCGCTGGGTGCCAGCAGCACCTCCGCGGCCCCGAAAAGCGAGTCGATTGCGGCGCCGCAGGCGCGCGCGAGCTGCACCGCGGCGACATAGTCGTGGACGACGATCGCGCGGCCGCGCTCGATCGCCTCGACGAGCCGCTGCGACAGCTGCGTGCGACGGTACGCATATTCGGGCGCCAGCGAACGCGCCGTCTCGAACGCCTGGACCGTCTGCTGCGCCTCGAACAGGCCGTCGAAGACGCGCGGCCACGTGAGGTCGGCGCGGCGGGCGCCGCGCAGCGCCAGCCGCCGCGCCGCCGCATCCAGCGCCGCGAGCATCGAGGGCGCGGCGAGATGGCTCTGCGGCGTCGCGACGAAGCCGACGACCGGCGCCGGCCCGTCGACGCCCTGCTGCGCGAGATCGCGCCATGCCGGCTTCAGCGCGACCACCGATGCGAGGAGCGCGGCATCCTCGACGCGCGCGGCGAACAGGCCGATCTCGTCGAGCATGTCGGAATTGGCCTTGACGCCGGCGCGAGGTATCAATCGCGGCGAGGGCTTGTAGGCCACGACGCCGCAGTAGGCCGCCGGCCGGATCACCGAGCCCGCAGTCTGCGTGCCGATCGCGAGGGGCGCAAAATGCGCGGCCACCGCGGCCGCGGAACCGCTCGACGAGCCGCCCGGCGTGTGCGCGAGATGGCGCGGATTGCGGGTCGCGCCGGGCGTGGCATGGGCGAATTCGGTCGTGACGGTCTTGCCCAGCACGAACCCCCCGGCGTCCTTCAGCAGCCCGACGCAGGCGGCGTCGAGCGGCGGCCGATGGTTCAGGTAGATCGGCGACCCGTAGGACGTCGGAATGTCCGCGGTGTCGACGTTGTCCTTGACCGCGACGGGCAATCCGTGCAGCGGGCCGCGCCGCGAAACGAGATGCAGTTCCCGCGCCGCCGCGATCGCGCGGTCGGCGTCGAACCACGCGAACGCCTGGACGTCGCGCTCGCGTTCGTGGATCGCGTCGATGAACGAGCGCGTCACCGATTCGGGCGACGCCTCGCCGGAGGCGATCAGCCGCGCGAGGCGCACGGCGGAGGAACGGTGCAGCGGTTCTTTCACGGGGCCTCGGCGCGACGTGTCGATGACGGGCCGACGATGATATCGGGTCGGCGCCGATGCCAGCTTACGACGGCCGCGGCGCGTTGCGCCGGCCGGCTAGGCGGAGAACGCCTCGTCGAGCGTCACGACGCGACCGGCGATCCGGCTGTCGTAGCCGGGCAGCGCGTCGATGATCTCGCGCATCTCGCGGCTGCGCAGCAGGCGAACGACATTGCGCAGCGCCGGACGCTCGATCGCCGCCTGCTCGCAGGCGAAGAAGTAGCGTTCCCGCAGCAGCGGCACGAAGTCGAGGTTGAAGCGTCGCGCGCCGATCTCCAGCCCGAAGCCGGCGTCGGCCATGCCGCTGGCGATGTACGCGGCGACGGCGGCGTGCGTGAACTCGGTGCTGTCATAGCCGGCCACGGTGGCGGGATCGACCTTCTCCTGCGCCAGCAGCAGGTCGAACAGCATGCGCGTGCCGGATCCGATCTGGCGGTTCACGAACCGGATCTCGGGTCGCGCGAGGTCGGTGACCGCGTGCACGCCCTTCGGATTGCCGCGGGCGACGATCAGCCCCTGGTTCCGGTGCGCCAGCTGGATCAGGAGGTGGTGGCGCGCGTCGAACGACGCGAGATACGGCCGCAGCGATCGCTCCTGGAACTCCCCCTCGGCGACGTGGAACCCGGCGAGGTCGCATTCGCCGCGCGCGAGCGCGGCAACGGCCTCCGTGCTGTTGCGATACTTGAGATCGACGATCACGCCCTGGCGCCCGAGCGCTTCGACGAGCGCCGCGACGGCATAGCCGAACGACGACCGGATCCGGAAGCTCGAGCGGGACGGCACGAGCAGCGACTCCAGTTCCGCCTCGAGTTCCGACGACAGGCTGTCGAGCGTCGGCGACAGGCGCGCCGTCACGCGACGGTCGGCCCACAGCAGCTTGTCCGCGAGCGGCGACAGGCGCGTGCCCTGCCCGCGCGCCTTGATCACGAGCGGCATCCGGAACTCGCGCTCGAAATCGCGCAGCAATCCCCAGGCGCCGCGGTACGACATCCGTGTCGCCCGCGCCGCGTCGGCGATGCTTCCGCCGCCCTGGATCGCCGCCAGCAGGCGCAGCAGCGTGGGCAGCGGCAGCGGGTCGCCGACAGGGCGTGACAGGAACCACTCGGGACGGATCGAAATGCGCCACATATGTAGGTCAATTCTTATTGATATTGCGGCAACGGGACGGATACTCTACCCTGAGATTCATCCATGAATGATGCTGTCATGGATGACGCTGTCAGTCACGCGATTCAAATATGTAGCGCGAATCATATATGAGCCGGCGTCGCGGCGCCGCGCGGGAACGACGGGAAACCGATGCAGAACACCATTGAGGACGCCGTGGGCGCGTCGATCGAGCGTCACCGGACGCGCCCGGGCGGCCTGCTGCCGCTGCTGCACGAGATCCAGGAACACCTCGGCTTCGTGCCGCCCGATCGCCTGGGCGAGATCGCGCAGGCACTGAACCTGTCGCGCGCCGAAGTCCACGGTGTCGTCACGTTCTATCATCACTTCCGGACTACGCCGCCGCCGGCGCTGCGCGTGCAGGTCTGCCAGGCGGAGTCCTGCCAGAGCATGGGCGCCGAGGCGTTGACGCGGCACGTTGCCGCGAAGCTCGGTTGCGAGATGCATGGACGCAGCGCCGACGGCCGCATCGGCCTCGAGCCGGTCTACTGCCTCGGCCTGTGCGCGCAGTCCCCGGCGCTGTCGATCAACGACGAGCCGCACGCGCGGGTGACGCCGCAACGCTTCGACCGGCTGCTGGCCGCCGCCACGCGCGCGACCGGGCGATGAGCGCCGCGACGACCGTCTACGTGCCGTGCGATTCCGCCGCGCTCGCCGTCGGCGCCGATGCGCTCGCGCACGCGATCGACGCCGAGGCGCGGGCCCGCGGCGTGCCGCTGCGCATCGTGCGCAACGGCTCACGCGGCCTCTTCTGGCTCGAGCCGCTCGTCGAGGTCGCTGGCGCCGACGGGCGCCACGCGTTCGGGCCGGTCGACGTCGCGGACGTCGGCGCCCTCTTCGCGGCCGGGTTTCCGGATCCGCACGCCGCGGGCCTCGCCGCGCACCCGCTGGCACGGGGCCGGATCGACGAGCATCCGTACCTGAAGCGCCAGCAGCGACTGACGTTCGCCCGCGCCGGCATCACCGACCCGCGGTCGCTGCCGGATTACGTCGCGCACGAAGGCTACCAGGGCCTCGCGCGCGCCGCGACGATGACCCCCGAGGAGATCGTC
Organism: Burkholderiaceae bacterium; assembly: GCA_035524275.1. Classification (GTDB taxonomy): domain Bacteria; phylum Pseudomonadota; class Gammaproteobacteria; order Burkholderiales; family Burkholderiaceae_F; genus DATKPC01. The sequence continues at coordinate 19,159 of DATKPC010000019.1, read as the reverse complement.
GCCGAAGTCACCGCCTCCGGGCTGCGCGGCCGCGGCGGCGCCGCATTTCCGACCGGCATCAAGTGGCAGACGGCGCAGCGCGCGACGGCCGCCACGAAATACGTCGTCTGCAACGCGGACGAGGGCGATTCCGGCAGCTTCGCCGACCGCCTGCTCATGGAAAGCGATCCATTCGTCCTCATCGAAGGCATGACGATCGCCGGCATCGCGACCGGCGCAACGATGGGGTACATCTACGTCCGCAGCGAGTATCCGCACGCGGTGCGGGCGCTGGAGGCGGCGATCCGCGCCGCGCGCGACGCCGGCTACCTGGGTCGCGACGTCGGCGGCAGCGGCCGCGACTTCGACCTCGACGTGCGCATGGGGGCCGGCTCCTACGTCTGCGGCGAGGAGACCGCGCTGCTCGAAAGCCTCGAGGGCAAGCGCGGCGTCGTTCGCGCGAAGCCGCCGCTGCCGGCGCTGCAAGGCCTGTTCGGCAAGCCGACGGTCATCAACAATGTCGTGACGCTCGCCACGGTCCCGATCGTGCTGGCGCGCGGCGCGGCGTTCTATCGCGACTTCGGCGTCGGGCGCTCGCGCGGGACGCTGACGGTGCAGCTGGCCGGCAACGTCCGGCACGGCGGCCTGATCGAAACCGCCTTCGGCATCACGCTGCGCGAGCTGATCGACGACTGGGGCGGCGGCACCGCCAGCGGGCGGGCGGCCCGCGCCGCGCAGGTCGGCGGCCCGCTGGGCGCCTACCTGCCGCCGGCGCAGTGGGACGTCCCGCTCGACTACGAGGCCTATGCGGCCGTCGGCGCCGTGCTGGGCCACGGCAGCATCGTCGTGCACGACGACCGCGCCGACATGGCGCGGCTGGCGCGCTACGCGATGCAGTTCTGCGCCGACGAATCGTGCGGCAAGTGCACGCCGTGCCGGATCGGCGCGGTGCGCGGCGTCGAGGTCATCGACCGCATCATCGCCGGGCGCGACCGGCCGCGCCAGATCGCGCTGCTGCGCGACCTGTGCGACACGATGCTCAGCGGATCACTGTGCGCGATGGGCGGGATGACGCCGTACCCGGTGATGTCCGCCCTGAACCACTTCCCCGAAGACTTCAATACGGAAGGCAAGACCGATGTTCCAGGCCACCGAGCTTCGCCGCACCCCCACCGCGCCGCTTAGCGATCCGTTCGATCCGTCGCGGCGCGACGTCGGCGGCGACACGACCGACTACGGGACGCCGAAGCGCACGTCGCCCACGACGGTGACGCTGGAGATCGACGGACGCACCGTGACCGTTCCGGCCGGCACCTCGCTGATGCGCGCGGCCATCGAGGCCGGCATCCACGTGCCGAAGCTGTGCGCCACGGACTCGCTCGAGGCCTTCGGCTCCTGCCGCCTGTGCCTCGTCGAGATCGAAGGACGGCGCGGATTCCCGGCCTCCTGCACGACGCCGGCGGAAGACGGGATGAAGGTCCGGACGCAGACGCCGAAACTGCAGGCGCTGCGCCGCGGCGTGATGGAGCTGTACATCTCCGACCATCCGCTCGACTGCCTGACCTGCCCGGCCAACGGCGATTGCGAACTGCAGGACATGGCCGGCGTCGTCGGCCTGCGCGAGGTGCGCTACGGCACCGACGGCGCCAACCACCTGCACGACGCGAAGGACGAATCCAATCCGTATTTCACCTACGACGCGTCGAAGTGCATCGTCTGCAACCGCTGCGTGCGCGCCTGCGAGGAGATCCAGGGCACGTTCGCGCTGACGATCGCGGGGCGCGGCTTTGCATCGCGCGTCTCGCCCGGCCAGTCGGAACCGTTCATGGGATCGGAATGCGTGTCCTGCGGCGCCTGCGTGCAGGCCTGCCCGACGGCGACGCTGCAGGAGAAGACCGTCATCGAGCTCGGCCAGCCGGAGCACAGCGTCGTCACGACCTGCGCCTACTGCGGCGTCGGCTGCTCGTTCCGCGCCGAGATGAAAGGCACGCAGGTCGTCCGGATGGTCCCGGACCGCCATGGCAAGGCGAACGAGGGCCATGCCTGCATCAAGGGGCGCTTCGCGTGGGGCTATGCGACGCACAAGGATCGCGTCACGAAGCCGATGATCCGCGAGAAGATCACCGATCCGTGGCGCGAGGTCTCGTGGGAGGAGGCCATCGGCTACGCGGCGTCGCGGCTGCGCGACATCCAGGCGCGCCATGGGCGCGATGCGATCGGCGGCATCACGTCGTCGCGCTGCACGAACGAGGAAGCCTACCTGGTCCAGAAGCTCGTCCGCGCGGCGTTCGGCAACAACAACGTCGACACCTGCGCGCGCGTCTGCCATTCGCCGACCGGCTACGGGTTGAAGCAGACGCTCGGCGAATCCGCCGGCACGCAGACGTTCAAGTCGATCGAGCGGTCCGACGTGATCATGGTGATCGGCGCCAACCCGTCGGCGGGCCACCCGGTCTTCGCGTCGCGCCTGAAGCGGCGCGTGCGCGAGGGCGCGAAGCTGATCGTCGTCGATCCGCGCCAGACCGACATCGTCGACACGGCCCACGTGCGCGCGTCCTACCACCTGCAGCTGCGCCCGGGGACGAACGTCGCCATCGTCGATGCGCTGGCGCACGTCATCGTGACCGAGGGCCTGCACAAGGCGTCGTTCATCGAGGAGCGCTGCGACATCGCCTCGTTCGAGGCGTGGCGCGAGTTCGTCGCGCGGCCGGAAAACTCGCCGGAAGCGCTCGAGGCCACGACCGGGGTCGCGGCCGACCTCGTGCGCGGCGCCGCGCGCCTGTTCGCGACCGCGGGCAACGGCGCGATCTACTACGGGCTCGGCGTCACCGAGCATGCGCAGGGGTCGACGACGGTCATGGGGATCGCGAACCTCGCGATGGCGACCGGCAACGTCGGACGCGAAGGCGTCGGCGTCAATCCGCTGCGCGGGCAGAACAACGTCCAGGGTTCGTGCGACATGGGCTCGTTCCCGCACGAGCTTCCGGGCTACCGCCACATCTCCGACGCGACGACCCGTTCGCTGTTCGAATCGGCCTGGGGCGTCGAGCTGCAGCCTGAACCCGGCCTGCGGATCCCCAACATGTTCGATGCGGCGCTGCACGGCAGCTTCAAGGGCCTCTACTGCCAGGGCGAGGACATCGTGCAGTCCGATCCCAACACGCAGCACGTCGCGAGCGCGCTGTCGGCGATGGAGTGCATCGTCGTGCAGGACATCTTCCTCAACGAGACGGCCAAGTACGCGCACGTCTTCCTGCCGGGCTCGTCGTTCCTGGAGAAGGACGGCACGTTCACGAACGCGGAGCGTCGCATCTCGCGCGTCCGCCGCGTGATGCCGCCGCTCGCCGGCTATGCGGATTGGGAGGGCACGCAACTGCTCGCCAATGCGCTCGGATACCGGATGGACTACGCGCACCCGGGCGAGATCATGGCCGAGATTGCGCGCCTGACGCCCAGCTTCCACGGCGTGACCTACGAGAAGCTCGACCGGCTCGGCAGCATCCAGTGGCCGTGCAACGACGAGGCGCCGGAAGGAACGCCGACGATGCACGTCGATCATTTCGTCCGCGGCAAGGGACGCTTCTTCATCACCAAGTACGTCCCTTCGGACGAAAAGGTGACGCGCCGCTACCCGCTGCTGTTGACCACCGGGCGCGTGCTGTCGCAATACAACGTCGGCGCGCAGACGCGCCGCACCGCGAACGTCGCGTGGCACGACGAGGACCGCCTCGAAATCCATCCGCATGATGCCGAGGAACGCGGCGTGCGCGACGGCGACTGGGTCGGCATCGAGAGCCGTGCCGGCCAGACCGTGCTGCGCGCGCTCGTCACCGACCGCGTCCAGCCGGGCGTCGTCTACACGACGTTCCACTTCCCGGAGTCCGGCGCCAACGTGATCACGACCGACAGCTCCGACTGGGCGACGAACTGCCCGGAGTACAAGGTCACGGCCGTGCAGGTCCAGCCCGTCACGCAGCCCTCGGAGTGGCAGCGCAGCTACGAGCACTTCAACCGGGAGCAGCTCGACCTGTATCGCGAGCGCGTCGGCGCCGGCGCGGTATCCTGACGATCCGGAAGCCGCCATGCCGGACGACAGGGAACACGGACCGCTCGACGTGACCACAGCACCGCCGCGGGGCGCCGCGACCTGGGATGCGCGCGCGGGCGCCGGCGCGCCGCCGGACGACGAGGGCGCGCTGCCACCGCGGACGCAGCGTGCCGCCCTCGTCCGTCGCCGCGGCGCGACGCACGCGACGGCCGTCGCCGAACTCGCGGAAGAAACCGCGATCGCGCTGGAGTTCAATGGCATTGCCGGAGCCGTGATGCTGGCGACGCCGGCCGACCTGGAAGACTTTGCGGTCGGCTTCGCACTGACCGAAGGCATCGTCGAGCGCGCGAGCGAGATCTACGCGGTCGAGCCGCGTGTCTCGGCGCGTGGATTGACGCTGGAAATCGACCTGGCCGCCGAAGCGTTCCAGCGGATGAAGGCGCGCCGCCGGGTGCTCGCCGGCCGCACCGGCTGCGGCCTGTGCGGCATCGACAGCCTGGAGCAGGCCATCCGGCCGCTGCCGCCGCGCTTCGGGCGCGGCCGGACCGTGCATGCGGCCGCGTTCGCCCGCGCGCTGCGCGCGCTGGGGCCGCTGCAGCCGCTGCACGCCGCCACCGGCGCCTCGCACGCGGTCGCGTTCTGCGACGTCAACGGCGAGGTCGTCCTGCTGCGCGAGGACGTCGGGCGACACAACGCGCTCGACAAGCTCGTCGGCGCCCTGGCGCGCAGCCGGACCGACGCCGAGAACGGCTTCATCCTGGTCACCAGTCGCGCCAGTACCGAGATGGTGCAGAAGGCGGCGATGGCCCGTGCGACGATCCTGGTGGCCGCGTCCGCGCCGACCGCCGCGGCCACGCGCATCGCCGCCGAGGCCGGCCTGACGCTTGCCGGCTTCGCCCGCGGCGACGACTTCAATCTGTACGCCCACCCGGAACGGGTGCTCGCGTGAGCTCGGCCATGAACGATCCCGCCGCCTCCCGCGCTGCCGCCGGGCAGCCCATCGACGTCGACAATCTCGTCGTGATGGCGAACCGGATCGGCGAATTCTTCGATGCGATGCCGGACGCGGCGCAGGCCCGCGCCGACATCGCGGATCACCTGCGGCGCTTCTGGGAGCCGCGGATGCGGCGCGCGATCCTGCAGCACGTCGACGCGGGCGCGGCCGGCCTGCGCGACAGCGTCGCGGAGGCGATCCGCGGGCACCGCGACGCGCTGATGCCGAAGCGCTGAGCGCCGCGGAATCCGGCCCCGCCTTGCGGCGTCCGGCGATGCTCAGCCGTTCTCGCGCTCCTGCAGCTTGCGCCACATCACCTTGCCGGTGCCGGACTTCGGCAGCGCCTCGACGAATTCCACCAGGCGCGGCACCTTGTACGCCGCCATGTGCTCGCGCGACCACTCGATGATCTGCTCCGCGGTCGTCACGCCCCGCGCGGCCTGCCGCAGCACGATGACGGCCTTGACCGTTTCGCCGCGGTACGGGTCCTTGTGGCTGATGACGCACGCCTCCTGCACGGCCGGGTTCTTGTAGAGCAGCAGTTCGACCTCGGCCGGCCACACCTTGAACCCGCTGGCGTTGATCATCCGCTTCAGCCGGTCCGTGATGAAGAAATAGCCCTCGTCGTCCGTGCGCCCCAGATCGCCGCTGCGGAAGAACTTGCGGCCGTCGAATTCGATGAACGCCGCGGCCGTGGCTTCCGGATTGCGCCAGTAGCCCTGGAAGACCTGCGGACCGTGGATGATGATCTCGCCGACCTCGCCCGGCGGAAGTTCGCGGAAGTCGATCGGATCGACGACGCGCGCATCGGTGCCGATGATCGGGATCCCGAGACATTGCAGCTTCGCGCGGTCCGGCGGGTTGCTGTGGCTCGGCGCCGCCGTCTCGGTCAGCCCGTAGCCCTCGCAGTAGGTCAGGCCGAACTGCTGCTGCAGGCGCTCGGCGATCGCCTGCGGCATCGGCGCCCCGCCGCCGTTCATCATCCGCAGGCTCGAAAGATCGAAACGATCGACGTTCGGGCTGCCGAACAGATCGATCACCATCGTCGGGATGTTGGTCCAATGCGTGATGCGATCGCGGGCGATCAGCGCCGCGGCGAACTCGCGGTCCCAGCGCGGCATCATCACCGCGGTGGCCCCGACGTAGATCGGCGTGTGCATCCCGTACAGCATCCCGGTGACGTGGAACAGCGGGACGACCGCCAGCGTCACGACCTCCGCCGACAGGCCGCCCCAGAGCGCGCCGGACACGACGTTGTGCATGATCGACCGGTGCGTATGCATGCAGCCCTTCGGGAATCCGGTCGTCCCCGACGTGTACGGCAGCACCGCGAGGTCGTCGGCCGACGTCTCGTCCGTCGACGGAATGCAGCGCCGAGACAGCGCGGCGCGCCAGGCGACCGCCTGCGCCGGCAATGCCGGGTCCGCCGCAAGCCAGGCCTGCCACGCCTCCGGCAGCGGCTCCGCCGCCGCGGAACCGGCGGGCGGCAGGTCGTCGGCGTAGTGCGCCGCCAGGATGACCCGCAGGCGCTGGTCGGCCGGCAGCGCCGCGTCGGCTTCGGCCAGCAGCGCCGCCAGGTCGTCGGCGCAGATGGCGACGCGCGCGCCGGAATCCTGCAGGTAGTGCTGCAGCTCGTCGGCGCGGTTCATCGGATTCACCGGAACGACGACGCCGCCGGCGCGCAGGATGGCGTAGAAGCCGATGACGAACTGCGGCGAGTTCTGCAGCATCAGCAGCACGCGATCGCCGCGCGCGACGCCGGCGGCCTGCTGCAGCCAGCCGGCCATGGCGTCGACCCGGCGTTTCAGCTCGAGATAGGTGATGCGGCTGCCGAGGAAGCGGATCGCATCGCGATGCGGATACCGGCGCGCCGAGACCTCCAGGTTGTCGTGCAGCGGCGTGTCGGGGGTCCCGACCTCATACGGCAGTCGGGCGGGCCAGAACTTGACATGGGGGCGCATCGGCGGGGCTGCTCATCGAACGTCGGTGGCCGGCTTTATAGCGCGAGCCGGCCACCGGCCGCGAATGCAGTGCAGCATCGAGCGACGAGAAAAGGCGTGGAGCCTCCGCGTCGTCGACCCGGGGTCGATGACCGCTGCCTCAACCCGCGCGGCTTGGAAGTCCCAGCCAGCGTCGGGCCGCGGGAATGCGCCTCCACAGCGTTCGATCCACGGCCAGGACCAGCAGCAGCGACAATCCGAACAATGGCAGCAGCAGCGTCAGCATCGCAACCGTGACGGCGAGCAGCGCCGAGAATCGCGGCGACGTCGCCGTCGGCGGCGCCCCGAGCGTGTGCGCAGGACGACGGCGCCACCACATCACGATGGCGCTGCTCGACACGACCACGAGGCCGACGGCCGTCAGCAGCAGGATCGCCTGGTTCAGTCTCCCGAACCACTGACCTTCGTGGGTGGCGATCATGACGTTGACGATCCGGTCGACGACGTTCTTGCGCGCGAAGTCATCGGTTCCGGTCACGGCGCCGGTCTCCGGATCGACGGTGTAGGTCACGCGCAAGGGTCGGTCCTGCACGCGCGAAAGGATTGTCCAGTCACGTACGCCCGGCGCGGGCGGCGAAATCCAGACCGGGCGCGGCACGTTCAAGCCCGCGGCCACGGCGACCACCCGGTCCAGCGCCCGGAGGTCGACGAATCCCCCGCTTCGCGACAGACCCGGTGGTGCGCCCGCCGGCGTCATCACCGCCATGTCCGCAGCGCTCATTCCGGGCATGCTCGATTCGGGCGCCGCGGCCGCACCGGACGGCGGTTGATCCTGTCCGCCGATCGGCCAGTCGGGCGTACCGGTTGTCGCCGTCCAGTGATTGCGTACCCACGTCAGATAGTTTCCCCAGTTGGCCGACCAGGGCAAGCCGCTGAGCAGCAGGAACAGCGTCACGATCGATGCCCACATGCCGGTGACGGCGTGCAGGTCACGCCACAAGACGCGCCCGCGCTGCCCGAGGCGGGGATAGAGCAATCCGCCCAGGCGCCAGGTGCCGCGCGGCAGCCCGAGGTAAAGCCCGGTGAGGATCATGACGACGCCCCAGGAGCCGGCAACCTCGACGAGCATCGAGCCGCGCTCGCCGAGCAGCAGATTGCCGTGCAGATGGGCGACGAGTTCCATGATGCGGTGGTCATCGCGATCGACGCGCATCGCCTGCAGCGTGCCCGGATGGACGTAGACGCGATACAGCAGCCCGTCCCGTGCCACGACGACCTGCGCCGCGCCGGTCGCGGTCGCCGGCGGCTCGTAGCGACTGAACCGCGAACCGGGCACCGCGGCGACCGCGGCTCGCGCCTCGCTGGACGGCGACGCCCGCTGCCCCTCGATGCTCAAGGCTTCGTAGCGGCTGTCGATCCACCCCTCGATGTCGGGCCGGAAGAGATAGACCGACCCGGTCACCGCGAGCCAGCAGAAGAAGGGCAGGCAGAACAGGCCGGCATAGAAATGCCAGCGCCACACCGCCGCATAGTCGGGCCAGGGTCGTCGTGCAGGTTCAGTCCGGGAACTCATGATCGTCTCGATGTCGATGCGGCGAGGAAGGCCCGGTCCCTGGGCCGCTGCGCCCGGGACCGGGACGACGCGAACAGGCGCCGTCGATCGACGCTCAGAGACTTCGTCGCACCGAGATGCCGACGCTTCTGGGCTCCCCGGGGTAAAGGCCGGCGGCCAGGGACTGGAAGATCGGGGTACTCAGGTAGTACTTCTCGTTGAAGATGTTCTTCAGGTTCAGTTGCACGTGCCACTTGTCGAGGGCGTAGCTGACGCCGGCGTCCGCGACGGTATAGGCCCTGATGGGCAAGGTCGGACTGGGCGAGGCGTTGTCGTAGGTCTTGATCGAGCCTTCATGGCGCGTCCCGCCGGACATCGACAGTCCGTTCCCGAAGTCGTAGTTCGCGTACAGGTTGGCGGTCACCTTCGGCAGCCAGGGACGCGTTTCCCCGTCGTTGACGGAATTCGTCGGGTCTTGCGTGACCTTGGGATCGAGAAACGCGAGTCCCGCGCGGACCTGCCAGCGCTCGGCGACCTGGCCGTTCGCCTCGAGTTCGAGTCCCCGGTGCTGCACGCCCGACACCTTGTACAAGGCCTCGCCGCCCACGGTCTCGACATACACCGGAACGTTGCTTTCCCGAATCTGGAATACGGCCGCGGTGAGGAGGAGTTTGCGGTTCAGCAGGACCTTCGCGCCGGCCTCGTACTGCCGCCCGCTCAGCGGCGGCAGTGAGTTGAAGTTGACGTCGACCCGCAGGTTCGGCTGGTACGACTCGCTGTACGACGCGTAGAGATCCAGTCCCTTTGCCGCCTCGACGACCGCGGCCAGGCGGTACTTCAACTGGTTGCCGGGGTCGAAGTTCTGCCACGCGCCGTCGTCGACCTGAAGGTCGATGACGGGCCGCGACAGCGTGACGCCGCCCACGAGGGTCAAGGGCTTTGCGACCTTGACGACGGCCTGCGAGGAGGCCGTCAGGTAGTTCATCTGCTGGTCCTGCTGATAGAACCCGGCCCCGATGGTCTGCGCATTGAACAGCGCGCTGACCGCGGTGTCGCCGCTGAAGATGTCCGCCGACCCGCCGCTCAGGAACGTCTCGAAGATGTCGTAGCGGTAGTGCTGATAGCGCAGATTCGCCGACACCGAGCTGTCGCTCAGGCCGACGTCATCGAGCGTGCGCGCGGCGGAGAGGGCGAGCGTGGCGTCGTAGACATGCCAGTCGTTGAAATTCTCGCCGCCGAACGGAAAGGTCCCGTCGGACGCGATCGTCGAATACGGGTACGCGTTTCGTCCGCCGTGCGTCGTGTACTGGTAAATCCCCTGCAGGCTGAAGGCCCAGGCATCGGTCGGCTTCCACTTCAGGCCGGTATCGACGCGCGTCGCCTGGGCCGCCGCGCGGAAGGCGGAGCCGCCGAGGAAGTAGGCATACGAAACCGGAACCAGCGAACCGTCCGCGTACGTCGGTATGCCGTTGTACGGCGTGTCCTCGGTCCGTTGGAAGCTCGCTCGAAAGTAGCCCGTCAGCGACTTCGTGATATCGACATCGAGCCCGCCGTAGAGGACCGACTTGTTCAGCTGAACGAAATCGACGAAGCTGCCGCCCTCTTCATGGGCGACGACGCCGATGCCTCGGATCGAACCCGACTCGTTGAGCGCGCCGGCGGCCTGTCCTTCGACGCGCCAGCGGCCCCACGAACCGGCAAGCGCCTCGATGTAGCTTGGCGTATCGGGCGAAGCGCTCTTGGACACGAGGTTCACGACGCCACCCGGGCTCTGCGCGCCGTAGACGACGGAAGCCGGGCCCTTGACGACCTCGTACCGCTCAAGGATCGCCGGATCCGGGTCGGTGATCTGATCGCCCACCGTCAGGCCATCGATCGCGAAGCCGGCCGAGAATCCGCGCAGCCAGATCTGGTTGCCGTAACTCGGGCTGTAGCTGGCCCAGATCGCGCCGGGCGTGTACTGCGCGACCTCGCCCATGTTCTTGAGGTCCGCCGCCTTGACGAAATCGTTGTTGAGCAGGCTGATCGACTGCGGCACCTTCTCGACCGGCAGCGGCAGGTTCGTGATGCCGCTCGTGTCTTCATCGAGGAAGCGGTAGCCCGTGACCGTGGCGCGTTCCAGATTCTCGCTGGACGCGGCGTCGCGACTGTCGCTTTGCGCCTGGGCTGGCGCGCACGCCACGGCAGCCAGCACGACACCGAGCGCCGCGCGCGCGCCGCGGCCTAGCGCGGCCGACGCGCTTTCGGTCTGCCGCTTCGCGACCCGACGCGCTGCGTCAACCTCCCCCTCGATGCGCACGGGCCCGTTGCCCACATGGCGGCGCGCAGCACTCCATTCCCCTTGGTTCATGATGCGTATCCCATTTGATTGTGTGCGTGCACGGCGACGCGCGCCGATACGCGGCCTCGCTTCAACGGGCTCGGCGGCACCGTCGGGTCGAGCACGGTCCGCCGGGCAATCGCCGGCAGCCGTGCTGCAGATGAACCACGACACGTGACCTTGCGTGCCCGGGCATCGTCCATCGCGTACGCGAGACGGCCCGAGCGTCAAACCCGCGACGGACGACGGACTACGCGGCTCGTGGGGGGCCGCGAGGAAGGCCAGTCGGCGCGATCGTGCCGCGCGCAAGGACCGGCGTCGGGGGAAGTTGAACGCGATCGGCGACCGCGGCTTCGGCCGCCGCCATGAGGGCGAAGCGGCCTGTCGCGAGAGCACTCCCGGCGACGGCAAAGGGACAGGGGGTCGCGCCCTCGTGATCTCGGCTCTTGCCCTCCTTCGAGGGATCGCCGTCGAGTCCGGAACGCCCCGCCGCGGCACCTTCGAGGGCCGACAGGACGCCGCTCGATGCGCCGCCACCGACCGCATCAGGGGCCGGCGCATACCCGCGGCAGATGACCGCGCCACCGATGGCCGGCATGAAGCCGATCGGGATGAATCCGCGCGCGCAGAACGTTACCAGGAGCAGCGCCGCGAAGACGCGGTTGCGACGCCGGCGCGCAAGGATCGGGAATCTCATCGCTTGTTCTTAGTTATTCAGTCAGTTTAACATTCTTAGACTTTCCTTCCGGCGACGCTTGTCGATCGTTGCGGTCGCGCTTCGGTCTTGCTCGGCGTATTCATGCGGGTATCCGTGGCCTGCGACGTCGTCGCGCACCCCAAACAGGTGTCGCGGCGACGACACGCTGCGACAATTTGTCGCAGGCGGGCAGGATCCGGCGACGTTATAAAGAGTTCGATCCAATCCACTCGACCCCGCACTGACGGGGCAATAACCCTCGCCATGTCATCCCTCCGAAAATATGTCTGGTCCGGCGCTGCATGCGTCGCCTTTCCCTTCGCCGCGCATGCCTGCGCAACCTGCGGCTGCTCGCTGAGCACCGATGCCGCGATGGGCTACTCGGCTGCGCCCGGATGGCGCGTCAACGTCGAGTACGACTTCATCGACCAGAATCAATTGCGTAGCGGCACGAGCCCGATCTCGACGGCCCAGGTCGCGGGCATCAACGATGCCGGGGGCAACCAGGAGGTCGAAGAAAAGACGATCAACCGCTACACGAACGTCGGCATCAGCTATCGCCCCAGCGCGGACTGGAACGTCAACCTGCTGATTCCTTACATCGATCGCACGCACACGACCTACAGCAACGCGGGCGTGGCCGACCTGACGCCGGACAACGTCAGCGGCGCCGACAGCAAGGGCCTGGGCGACATCAAGCTGATCGCGAGCTACCAGGGGATCCTGCCGACGCACAACCTCGGCGTGCAGGCGGGCCTGAAGCTGCCCACCGGCCGCTACGGCGGCCAGAACGTCGATACGGGTGCGACCGTCGGCCGCAGCCCGGTCTTCTTTTCGACCGGACCGAATGCCGGTCCGCCGGCGCAATCACTGGACACCAGCCTGCAGCCGGGCACCGGGAGCACGGATCTCATTCTCGGCGCGTACTACTACCAGCCGGTGAGCCAGAATTTCGATGCCTTCATCAATGGCCAGTATCAATCGGCGTTCAACGAGAAACTGAACCAGGTTGGCGGCGACTACCGGCCGGGTAACCTGACGAGTCTGAGCTTCGGCGTGCGCTACGAGGAGAATCCGCGCTGGGTACCGCAGCTTCAGGTCAATGTCACGCGCAAGAGTGCCGACCAGGGCGCGCTCGCCGACACGACGGATACGGCGGGTACCGTCGTCTACCTGAGTCCCGGCATCACGACGAGCATCCTGCACAACCTCCAGGCCTACGCGTTCGTCCAGGTGCCGATCTACAGCAAGCTCGACGGCTACCAGCTTTTCCCGCACTGGACCGCGAGCGTCGGTTTCAGCTTCAGTTTCTGACGTCGACGGGGGGCGCCGGCGGGACCGGGTTGCGCGTCGTCTTCGAGACGCGCGGCCGAAAGATCGACCGGATTTCGATTCCCTCGGCGCGAATCGCCGACAAGGAGCCGGCCTTGGACGACGCACCGACGCGGCCCTGCGGCGACCTGCTCCTGGTGGACGATGATGCGCTATTCGCGCGGGTCCTTGCGCGCGCGCTGACCGCACGCGGCTTTCGCGTCGCCACGGCGTCCAGCGTCCAGGAGGCGCTGGCGCACATGGCGGACGGCCGGTTTCGTCCGTCGTGCGCGGTCGTGGACTTGAACCTGGGCGGCGAGTCGGGATTGCAACTCGTGCCGGTGCTGCGGCAGTCAAGCCCCACTTGCCGCGTCCTGATCCTGACCGGCTATGCGAGCATCGCCACGGCCGTCGAGGCCATCAAGCTCGGAGCCCACGAGTATCTCGCCAAGCCCGCCGACGTCGACGCGATCATCGCCAGACTGACCAACGACCGGAATCCGATCGCCGGCATCGCGCCGACGAGCGTCCTTTCCGTATCGCAGCTCGAATGGGAACACATCCAGCGGACGCTTGCCGACCATGCGGGAAACATCTCGGCGACGGCACGCGCACTCAAGATGCACCGGCGAACGCTGCAACGAAAACTCGGCAAGCGCGCGCAGCCTACGGTTGATCGCGATTCGCCGGGTACATAATGATCTGCCGGACTTGACCACCGGCCCACGGCCTTCGCCTTGCATCGGCTCGAGCGCCGCAGGCGCCGGCTTCGTGCGGACCGCCGGCAAAACGCCTCATTGATCGGAGGAGGACCCATGTTTCGGAAACTCGTCATCATCGCGCTGCTCGCCGTGTTGCCGGCGCTTGCGTCGGCCCACGACTATCAATTGCAGTCGCTTCACATCGACCACCCGTTTGCGACGCCCACGCCGCCCGGAGCGGTGGTCGGCGCCGCCTACTTCCGCGTCGACAACAAGGGAGCGGCGTCGGATCGCCTGCTGTCGGCCTCGTCCCCCGTTGCAGGCGCCGTGGCGATTCACGAGATGAAGATGGACGGCGACGTGATGCGCATGCGTCCTTTGCACGAACTGGACATCAAGGCCGGCCAAAGCGTCACGCTGAAGCCCGGGGGCCTGCACATCATGCTGATGCAGTTGAAGCATTCGCTGAGGGTCGGTGACAAATTCCCCATGACGCTGAACTTCGAACATGCCGGGACGATCGAGGTCTCCGTGTGGGTCGAAGAGCCGCATGGCCAGGGCGAAGGCGAGCACATGCACTGAAGACGGGCGCGCGGGGACCGCGCGCCCCGCGTGGACCGCTATCCAGACCGCGAGAAATCCGGCTTGCGCTTCTCCAGGAATGCCGTGAAAGCCTCCTTCGCCTCGGCGCTGCCGAGCAGCTCGGTGAACGCCGCGCCTTCCTCCGCGATCGCCCGCTCGACGGCCGCCTTCCAATGCGTCTTCAACAGCCGCTTGGTGGTCCGCACCGCATTCGGCGGCAGCGCGGCGAGGCGCGCGGCCTGCCGCAGCGCATAGTCCTGCACCTCGCCGGCGGCGAGGATCCGGTTGACGAGGCCCATCTCGACGGCTTCCTCCGGCGAGATCGGCTCGCCGAGCATCAGCTTCTCGGCGGCGCGCTTGGCGCCGGCGGCGATGGGCAGCAGCAGCGAGGACGCGAATTCCGGGCACAGGCCCAGGCTCACGAACGGCATCGAGAACATCGCATCGTCGGCGCAGTACGCGAGGTCGCAGTGCAGCAGCATCGTCGTGCCGATGCCGACGGCCGCGCCATTGACCGCGGCCACGACGGGCTTCTCGATCGACGTCAGCGCCGCCATGAAGGCGGCCGCGGGCCGCTGCTCCAGTGGCCCGCTGCCGGCATGCAGGAAATCCTCGAGGTCATTGCCGGCCGTGAAGATCTCGCGGCTGCCGTGAAGCACCACCGCGCGAACGGCGGCATCGCTGCCCGCCGCGCGCAGCGCGGCCGCGAGTTCGCCGTACATCGCCCCGGTGATCGCGTTCTTCTTCTGCGGCCGCGCGATCTCGATGCGCAGCACCTGGCCCGCCGCGGCGGTGACGATCGACATCAGGGCGCTCCTTTTGCCGGGCTCAGACCCGCTCGAATATCCCCGCCGCACCCATGCCGGTGCCGACGCACATCGTCACCATACCGTACTTGAGCTGGTGGCGACGCAGCGCATGGACGACGGTCGCGGCGCGGATCGCACCGGTCGCGCCCAGCGGATGCCCGAGCGCGATCGCGCCCCCGTTCGGATTGACCTTCGAGCGATCGAGCTTCAGGTCGTTGATCACCGCCAGCGCCTGCGCCGCGAACGCCTCGTTCAGCTCGATCCAGCCGATATCCTCGGCGCGCAGCCCGGCACGCGCCAGCGCGACCGGGATCGCCTCCTTCGGTCCGATGCCCATGATCTGCGGCGGCACGCCGCGGATCGCGTAGCTGACGAAGCGCGCCAGCGGCTTCAGCCCGAACTGCTTCACCGCCTTGTCGCTGGCGAGGATCAGCGCGCCGGCGCCGTCGGACGTCTGCGAGCTGTTGCCGGCCGTGACCGACCCCTTGGCCGCGAACACCGGGCGCAGCTTCGCGAGCGCTTCGAGGCTCGTCTCGGCGCGTGGACCCTCGTCGAGCTCGACGCGGCGCGTGCGTGTCGCCAGGTCATGCTTGACGAGATCCGCATGGCGCTCGACGACGTCGACCGGCGCCGTCTCGTCCTTGAACTCGCCGCGCTGCTGCGCGGCGATCGCCTTCTGGTGCGATGCCAGCGCGAATTCGTCCTGCATCTCGCGGGTCACCTTCCACTGCGCCGCGACCTTCTCGGCCGTGAGGCCCATCCCGTAGGCGATGCCGACGTCCTCGTCGCGCTCGAACATGCGGCTGTTGTACGACGGCGTGTTGCCCGTCATCGGCACCATGCTCATCGACTCCGTGCCGCCGGCGATCATCAGGTCGCATTCGCCGACGCGGATGCGGTCCGCGGCCATCTGCACCGCGGTCAGCCCGGAGGCACAGAAGCGGTTGATCGTCGCGCCGCCGACCGTGTTCGGCAGCCCCGCCAGCAGCACCGCGAGCCGCGCCACGTTCAGGCCCTGCTGCGCCTCCGGCATCGCGCATCCGACAATCGCGTCCTCGATCGCGGCCGGGTCGAGCGTCGGCACCTGCGCGAGCGCGGAGCGCAGCGCGACGACCAGCAGGTCGTCCGGCCGGACGTTGCGGAACGTCCCTTTCGGGGCCTTGCCGATCGGCGTGCGGGACGCGGCGACGATGTAGGCATCCTGGACTTGTTTCGTCATGATCTGCGCTCCCCTCAGTTGCGCACCGGCTTGCCGGTCTGCAGCATCCCCATGATCCGCTCCTGCGTCTTGGGGTTCGTCAACAGCTTCGCGAAGTGGCGCCGCTCGATGTCGAGCAGCCACTGCTCGTCGACCTGCGACCCCGGATCGACGTCGCCGCCGCAGACGGCCTCGGCGATCGCGACGCCCAGATGGAAGTCGTGCGGGCTGATGAAGCCGCCGTCGCGCATGTTGACGAGCTGCGCCTTGAAATTCGCGACGCCGGCGCGCCCGGCGGCCGCGAAGCCGTCCGGCCGCAGCGGGGGCCGGTAGCCCGTCGCCTGCATCGCGAACGCCTCGCCGATCGCGGTCCACAGCAGCTCGTAGCGGTTGAAGACGACATGGTCGGACGGCAGCAGCAGGCCCATGTTCCGCGCCTCGTGCGCGGAGGTCGAGACCTTCGCGGTCGCCGCGCCCATCGCCCAGTTCAGCAGGAACGGGAAGACGTTGGACTGGCCGGAGGCCCGCGCCGCCTGCGCCGCGCGCAGCGCGCCTTCCTTCAGGCCACCGCCGGCCGGGATCAGGCCGACGCCGACCTCGACGAAGCCCATGTAGCTCTCGAGGTGCGCGACGCGGCGCGCGCAGTGGATCGCGAGTTCGCAGCCACCGCCGAGCGCCATGCCGCTGACGGCCGCGACGGCCGGCACCTGCGCGTACTTCAGCCGCTGGAACGTGTCCTGCAGCTTCTTGATCTCCGGCTCGATCGCGGCGGTGCCGCCGGCCATGAACGCGGGCAGCATCGCCTGCAGGTCGGCGCCGGCGGAGAACGGCTCGTCGGGCGACCAGATCACGAGGCCGCGGTAGCGCGCCTCCGCGAGGTCGATCGCCTTGTCGAGCGCCGCGAGCACGCCCGGGCCGATCGCATGCACCTTGGTCTTGATCGACAGCACGAGGACGTCGCCGGCAATGCCCTGCTCCAGGTGCCAGATCCGCGCCGATTCGTCCTCGTGGATCGTCTTGCCTCCGTGGTGGCCGTCGGGCGTCGCATCGCCGGCGACGCCGGCGCGGAACAGCTGCCGGCCGTAGACCGGCAGCTCGCTCGCGCCGACGAAGCGGCGCTGCGACGGCGACCAGGAACCGGAGGCGCCATGGACGCCGGCGGCCTTCGCGACCGGCCCGTCGAAGACCCATTTCGGCAGCGGCGCGCGGGCGAGCGCCTCGCCGCGATCGATGTCGGCCTGGACCCATTCCGCGACCTGCTTCCAGCCTGCGGCCTGCCAGGTCTCGAACGGGCCGGCGCCCTGGCCGAAGCCCCAGCGCAACGCGAAGTCGACGTCGCGCGCGGTCTCCGCGATCGACTCCAGGTGCAGCGCCGCGTAGTGGAACACGTCGCGGTGGATCGCCCACAGGAAGCGGGCCTGCGGATGGTCGGTTTCGCGCAGCAGGCGCAGGCGCTCGGCCGGATCCTTCTTCTTCAGGATGCGCACGACGAGTTCGTCGGCCTTGGCCGCGGATTCGACGTATTCGCCGCGCTTCGGGTCGAGGACCTTGATCGCCTTGCCTTCCTTGCGGTAGAAACCGGCGCCGCTTTTCTGCCCCAGCGCGCCCTTCTCGACCAGGCCCTTGAGCGCCGCCGGCGTCGCATAGCACGCCGCGAACGGATCGCTCGACGGCGGCAGCGTGTCCTGCATCGTCTTGATGACGTGCGCCATCGTATCGAGACCGACGACGTCGGCGGTGCGGAACGTTGCGCTCTTCGCACGTCCGAGACGCGAGCCGGTGAGGTCGTCGACGAGGTCGAACGGCAGCCCGTACTTCTCCGCCTCCTTCATCGTCGCGAGCATGCTGAAGATGCCGACGCGGTTGGCGATGAAATTCGGGGTGTCGCGCGCGCGCACGACGCCCTTGCCGAGCGTGCTCGTGAGGAACGTCTCGAGGTCGTCGAGGATCTTCGGTCGCGTCGAGGTCGTCGGGATCAGCTCGACGAGGTGCATGTAGCGTGGCGGATTGAAGAAGTGCACGCCGCAGAAGCGCTCGCGCAGGTCGGCGTCGAGCGCCTTGGACAGCTCGGTGATCGACAGGCCGGAGGTGTTCGAGGCGACGATCGCGTGCTTCGCGATCGACGGCCCGACCTTGCGGTAGAGGTCGAGCTTCCAGTCCATCCGCTCGGCGATCGCCTCGATCACGAGGTCGCATTCGCGCAGCAGGCCGAGGTGCTCGTCGTAGTCGGCGGCGACGATGTGCACCGCGTCGTCCTTGTCCGCCAGCGGCGACGGGGAGAGCTTGCGCAGGTTGTCGACCGCGCGGCGCGCGATCGCGTTCTTCGGGCCGCCCTTGGCGTCGGGCAGGTCGAACAGGACCACCGGCACGCGCGCGTTGACGCAATGCGCGGCGATCTGCGCGCCCATCACGCCGGCGCCCAGCACGGCGACGCGGCGGACGATGATGTTTTCGCTTGGCATGTCTCGTATCTCCGTCAATCGGAAGTGAAGCGCTTCGGCGCGGGCGCCGGGCGGCATCCCGGCGCGGACGTCATTCGACGCGATCCCAGACCTGGGTACGCCCGAGCAGCGAGAACCCGATGAAGCCGCGGACCTCGAGACGCTTGCCGCCGTCCACGAGGCGCATCAGGCAACGGTAGACCTTGCCGTTCTCCGGATCCAGGATGTCGCCGCCCTCGTAGCGGTCGCCGGCGCGATGCATGTTGCGCAGGAACCGCAGGCCGACCACCGGCAGGCCGCGCCGCTCGTCGGTGCATTTGTCGCACGTCGCGTCCTTCGGTTTCGACGGATCGAGGACGCGCTCGATCGTCGCGCTCACGATGCCGTCGGCGTCGACGACGCGAACCAGGCCGGCGGGCTTGCCGGAATGGTCGTCGATCGTCTGCCACAGGCCGGCCGGCGATTCGGCCGGGGTCGCCGTCGCCTGCGCGCGCGAAGGCGGCGCGGCGGCGAACGCGACCGCGAACAGGGCGAGCGCGGTGGCCGACGCCAGGCGGCGCGGCGGGCGCTCCGTACGGGCGGCGCGC
>DATKPC010000018.1:0-9966 GCA_035524275.1 Burkholderiaceae bacterium | reverse complement strand
GCCCGCTCGCGCGGGCGAGGGGAGTCCCGGCGTCAGCACGTGGGACGTTGTTTCAGCTCTCGGCGGTCCATCGTCCGCCGCAGGAACGGTGCCTCGATTCTCGGCGCCGGATCGCCCCTCTCCCGCTCGCGCGGGCGAGGGGAGTCCCGGCGTCAGCACGTGGGACGTTGTTTCAGCTCTCGGCGGTCCATCGTCAGCCGCAGGAACGGTGCCTCGATCCTCGGCGCCGGATCGCCCCTCGCCCGCGCGAGCGGGAGAGGGGTGGGGGAGAGGGCGTCAGTTCGTCATCCGCGCCCGCGTACCCGCCGGCGCGTTCCTTCAGGCCGGCGCGGGCGCCGGCGAGCCGGACTAGCAACCCGACGTGGTGGACGTGCTCACCGCCGGCAGCGCAGAGGCCGTCGCGGCGCGGTAGCCGACACCGCATTGCTGCCGCGACCAGGCGTCGGCAACCTCGATGCGGATCGAGCTCGGTTCGGACACCAGCGCCACGGCGTCCGCTCCGCGAGCCCCGGTGTCGAGTCCCATCGCGGCGACGATGCCGTGCTCGCTCGCATCCGGGTAGCCGTAGGCGGTGCGGACCGCAGTGCCGTCGACGACGACCGTTCCGGAAGCGCCGGTCTGCGGCGGCTGCGCCGCGAGCGCGGCCGCGTGCGTCACGAGGGACGCGGCCTTGATCGATTCCTCGAGCGCGGCGACGCGCGAGACGCGCGTGTCGGAGCCAAGTTGCAGGATCCGCGGCACCGCGAAGACCGAGACGATCGACAGCGCGAGCAGCGCGGCCGACAGGTCGATGAGCGTAAAGCCCGATGACGGGCACGTGCGGCGGTTCGACGACATGGGTTGGGCCTTTGATGTACGCGGACATTCTCGCGGCTCGCGCGTTCGCGCGATAGCGTGAGTAAACAGGCGAATCGCCGTCGATTCATCGACGGCTTGTCGGCCACGGGCGGCCGTTCGCGGACCGTCGCGGGGCGTCCCGGTAAACTGGGCGCGGAAGCGACGAAAAGGGAGGCAATACACGATGAACCGCGAAATCGTCTCGACGCCCGATGCACCCGGCGCCATCGGCCCGTATTCGCAGGCGGTCAAGACCGGCCTGGTCGTCTTCCTGTCGGGCCAGATCGGCCTCGACCCGGCCACGGGCCAACTCGTCGGCGAGGACTTCGAAGCGCAGGTCCGGCAGGCCTTCGCGAACCTCGCGGCCGTCGCTGGCGCGGCCGGCGGCTCGCTCGAGAACGCCGTCAAGTTCACGCTGTTCCTGACCGACCTCGGCCGCTTCTCGAAGGTCAACGAGATCATGTCGAGCCTGCTCAAGCCGCCGTACGCCGCCCGTTCGACGATCGGCGTCGCGAGCCTGCCGCGCGGCGCGCAGTTCGAGGTCGAGGCGATCCTCGTCCTCTGAGGTCCATTGACGCAGGCGCCGAGCCGCGGCCGCGCCGCCGCATTGAAGCAACTCGGCCTGCAGCGCGACTGGGATTTCCTGCTCCACCTGCCGTTGCGCTACGAGGACGAGACCGCGCTCGCGCCGGTGAACCGGCTGCAGGCGGGGGCGGAGGCGCAGGTCGAGGGTGTCATCGAGACCGTCCGGCGCGACCGTGGCCGGGGGGAGTCGCTGGTCGCCGTGCTCTGCGACGACGAAGGCGGGCGGCTGCGGCTGCGCTTCCTCCATGTGTACCCGTCCCATCGCCGCGACCTCGAGCCGGGGCAGCGGTTGCGCGTCTACGGGGCCGTTCGCGCCGGCTTCGGCGGCCTGGAGATGGTGCATCCGCGGCTGCGGCGAATCGAACCGGGCGCGCCGCTTCCGCAGCGGTTGTCGCCGATCTACCCCGGTACCGCGGGGCTGACGCAGACCTGGCTGCGCTCGCGCATCGCGCGCGCGCTGCAGGATGTCGACATCGTCGAGACGCTCGACGACGCGGCGCGTGCCGCCGCCAGCGTCCCGACGCTGCGCGAGGCGCTCGAATACCTGCACCACCCGCCGGCCGGGACGGACCCGCGCGAGCTCGATCCGACAGCGCCCGCCGCGGTCGCGCGCTCGATGTGGCGGCGGGTGCGGCTCGATGAACTCGTCGCGCAGCAGCTGTCGTTGAAGCTCGCGCGCCGCCGGCGCATGGAGCGGCCGGCGGTCGCGTTGCAGGCAGTCGACGGCCTGGTCTCGCGCCTGCTGCAGAGCCTCCCGTTCCGCCTGACGCCGGCGCAGCAGCGCGTCTGGGCGGAGATCGAGCGCGACATGGCCCGGTCCGAGCCGATGAACCGGCTGCTGCAGGGCGACGTCGGCAGCGGAAAGACGGTGATCGCGGCGCTGGCCGCCGCGCGTGCCGTCGAGGCCGGCACGCAGGCGGTCATCATGGCGCCGACCGAGATCCTCGCCGAGCAGCACTTCTGCCGCATCGGGCCCTGGCTCGCTGCGCTCGGCATCCGCGTGGCGTGGCTCTCCGGCAGCCTGCGCGCCGCCGACAAGCGCGCGGCCCGCGACGACCTCGCCACCGGGACGGCCCGCGTCGGCATCGGGACGCAGGCGCTGATCCAGGACCACGTCCGATTCCAGAACCTCGGGCTCGCGATCATCGACGAGCAGCACCGGTTCGGCGTCGCGCAGCGCTTCGCGCTGCGCGGCGCCCCCGCCGCGGACCCGGCAGGCGACGAGGCCGCGGCGCCGCACCTGTTGATGCTATCGGCCACGCCGATCCCGCGAACGCTCGCGATGACCTATTTTGCCGATCTCGACGTGTCGGTGATCGACGGCCTTCCGCCCGGCCGCACGCCGGTCGCCACGAAGCTCGTCTCGATCGGGCGGCGCGACGAGGTGCTGGCGGCCGTTCGCCACGAGATCGCGTCCGGCCGCCAGGCCTATTGGCTGTGTCCGCTCGTCGATCCGAGCGACGAGGTCGAGGCGACGGCGGCCACCGAGCTCTACGAGATGATGCGGGAGCAGCTGGCGGGCCTGCGCGTCGGGCTGCTGCATGGCCAGTTGCCGGCCGCCGACAAGGCGGGCGTCATGCAGGCGTTCGCCGCCGGCGGCATCGACGTCCTCGTGGCCACGACCGTCGTCGAGGTCGGCGTCGACGTGCCGAACGCGACGCTGATGGTCGTCGAGCACGCGGAACGCTATGGCCTCGCGCAGCTCCACCAGCTGCGCGGCCGCGTCGGGCGGGGCGCGCAGGCAAGCTACTGCATCCTGCTCTTCGACGAACCGCTTTCGGAGGCGGCGAGCGCGCGGCTCAAGGTGATCCGCACGACGCAGGACGGCTTCGAGATCGCCCGCCATGACCTGGAGTTGCGCGGCCCCGGCGAGTTCCTCGGCGCGCGCCAGTCCGGCCAGCCGCTGCTGCGCTATGCGAGCCTCGAGCGCGACGTCGACCTCGTGGAGATCGCCACGTTCGCGGCCGAGGCGATGCTGGCCGCCGCGCCGGACATCGCGCGGCGCCACGTCGATCGCTGGCTGGCGCGCCGCGCCGAATACCTGGCGGCGTGAGGCCGGCGGGGCGGGTCGGCCGGCCCGCGCGGCACGCCGCCCCGGCATGCGGTTAACATCGTCGCCGATGACGCTGACCGAACTCAAATACATCGTTGCCGTCGCGCGCGAACGCCACTTCGGGCGCGCCGCCGACGCCTGCTTCGTCACCCAGCCGACGCTGTCGATCGCGATCCGCAAGCTCGAGGACGAACTCGGGCTGCCGATCTTCGAGCGCCGCGCGACCGACGTCACGCCGACGCCGATCGGCGAGCGCATCGTCGCGCAGGCCGACCGCGTGCTGAGCGAGGCCGGCCGGATCCGCGACATCGCGCTCGAGGGCAAGGATCCGCTCGTCGGCCCGCTGCGCCTCGGCATGATCTACACGGTCGGACCGTACCTGCTCCCGTCGCTGGTGCGCGAACTGCGGCGCGCGACGCCGCGGATGCCGCTGCTGCTCAACGAGAACTTCACGCTGCGCCTCGTCGAGATGCTCAAGAACGGAGAAATCGACATCGCGATCATGGCCGAGCCGGTGCCGGACGCGTCGCTGATGGTGCAGCCGCTGTACGACGAGCCCTTCGTCGTCGCGGTGCCGCGCGACCACGCCTGGGCGCGACGCAAGGCGATCGACGCCGCCGAGCTCAAGGGCGAGCACATGCTGCTGCTCGGCAGCGGACATTGCTTCCGCGACCAGGTCATCGAGTTCTGTCCGGAGGCCGGGCGCGTCGCGAGCTCGAGCGACGCCGGCCAGCGCGCGTTCGAGGGTTCGTCGCTCGAGACGATCCGCCACATGGTGGCCTCCGGGCTCGGCGTCACGGTGCTGCCGATCACGTCGGTACCGGGCGCCCGCGGCCAGCACGGAAGCCTGATCCATGTCGTGCCGTTTCGCGCGCCGCCTCCGGGCCGGCGCGTCGTCGCCGTCTGGCGCCGCAGCTACACGCGCTTGGCGGCGATCGAGGCGCTCTGCCATGCGGTGCGGAAATGCCCGCTGGACGGCGTCGAGAAGATCCCGCCGCCGAGCGCACTGGCGGCCTGACTCCGGAGGGATCGCGATGGCCGAGGCGTTGATCGCGGGTGCCGGGCGGGCGAGGCAGCGCCTGGCACTGTACGCCCGCCTCGCGCGATTCGACCGCCCGATCGGCGTGCTGCTGCTGCTGTGGCCGACGCTCACGGCGTTGTGGATCGCCGCGCGCGGGTTTCCCGGGTGGCTGCTGCTGTTCGTCTTCGTCGCCGGGACGCTGCTCACGCGCTCGGCCGGTTGCGCGGTCAACGACATCGCCGACCGCCGTTTCGACCTTCACGTCGAACGCACCGCGCAGCGCGTCCTCACCAGCGGGGCGGTCTCGGTGCGCGAGGCCTGGTGGGTCGCGGCCATCCTGGGCGCGCTGGCCGCAGCGCTGCTGCCGCTGATGGATGCCGCCTGCTTCCCGCTGGCGCTCGTCGCCGTCGGCGTCACGCTGAGCTATCCGCTGTTCAAGCGTTTTTTCCCGATGCCGCAGGCCTACCTCGGGATCGCCTTCTCGTTCGGCATCCCGATGGCTTTCGCGGCCGTCGACGGCGGCGTCAGCCTCGAGGGGTGGGCGCTGTTCGCCGCGAATCTCCTCTGGGTGGTCGCGTACGACACCGAATACGCGATGGTCGACCGCAACGACGACCTGCGGATCGGAATCCGCTCCTCGGCGATACTGTTCGGCTCGGCCGACGTGGCGATCGTGATGGGGTGCTACGCCGCGTACCTGGCCGCCATGGCGTGGATCGGCGCGGATCTGCGGATGGGCCTGCCGTACCTCGGCGGCCTGGCGCTCGCGGCCGGCTGCGCCGTCTATCACTACGTGCTCATTCGTCGCCGCGACCGCGCCGGCTGCCTGCGCGCCTTCCTGCACAACCACTGGTTCGGCGCGGCGGTGTTCGCCGGCGTCGCGGCCGACCTTGCGCTGCGCCGCTGAATCGGTACCGCGGCTCAGTCCAGCGAACCGAACTCGTCGCCCAGTTCCTCGGCCCTGCGCTGCGCGGCAAGGACGGCCTGCCCCAACGTCGCGGAGACGCCGGCCGCGTCCAGGACCGCCAGCGCGGCCGCCGTGGTTCCGCCTTTCGACGTGACGCGGGCGCGCAGCACGCTGGCCGGCTCCGCCGACTGGCGCGCGAGCAGGGCGGCCCCGACGACGGTCGACAGTGCCAGCTCGCGAGCCTGCGGCGCGGCCAGTCCGGCGCGTTCGGCGGCCGCCTGCAGTCCCTCGATGAAATGGAAGACGTAGGCCGGGCCGCTGCCGGACACCGCGGTGACGGCGTCGAGCTGCCGCTCGTCGTCGAACCAGACGACCTCGCCGCAGGCACGCATCACGCGTTCGGCAGCGTCGCGCTGCGGCGCGGGCACGTCGGCGCGCGCGGCGAGGCCGGCGATGCCGGCGCCGATCAGCGCCGGGGTATTCGGCATGGAGCGGACGATGCGCGCGGCCGGCAGCCAGCGCGCGAGGTCCCGCGCGCGGATCCCGGCCGCGATCGACAGCACGACGGCGTCGGCGTGCAGCGACAACCGCCCGAGCTGCCGGCAGGCCTCGCGCGCCTGCTGCGGCTTCACCGCGAGGACGACGACGTCCGCGCGGTCCAGCGGCGGCCGCGGCGCATCCAGGACGATCGCGCCGAAGCGCTCCGCCAGCATCCGCCGCCGCGCATCGTCCGGCTCGACGACGACGATCTCGTCGCCCGCGGCCGCGCGCCGCAGTCCGGCGATCATGGCCTCGGCCATGTTGCCGCCGCCGATGAATCCGACTCTCATGATCTCGCTCCGAAGATCGCGGTGCCGACCCGCACCATCGTGGAGCCCTCGGCGATGGCCGCCTCGAGATCGGCGGACATTCCCATCGAGAGCGTGTCGATCGCGCGATGGGCGCCGCGCAGGGTCTCGCGCAGCCCCTCGAACAGCGCACGCATCCGGGCGAAGTCGGGGCGCATGGCCTGCGGGTCCGGCCGCGGGGCCGGGATTGCCATCAGGCCCCGCAGTTCGAGGTGCGGCAGCCGCGCGACGGCGGCGGCGAGCGCCGGCACGGCATCCGGCGCGCAGCCGCTTTTCGTGTCCTCGGCGCTGATGTTCACCTGCAGCAGCACCTGGAGCGGCGCGGCGCCGGCCGGTCGCTGGGCCGAGAGCCTCTCGGCGACCGACAACCGGTCGATCGACTGGATCCAGGAAAAGTGCCGGGCGATCTGGCGCGTCTTGTTGCTCTGGATCGGGCCGATGAAATGCCAGTCGATGGCGACGTCCGGGGCGAGGCGGCCGACCGCCTCGATCTTGTCGACGGCCTCCTGCACGTAGTTTTCGCCGAATTCGGCCTGTCCGCAGCGCGCGGCAGCCGCGACCACGTCGGCGCCGAACGTCTTGGTGACCGCCAGGAGGCGCACGGCGGCCGGATCGCGCCCGGCCGCCCGCGCGGCGGCGGCAATCCGCTCCCGGACGGCGGCCATCCTGGCTTGCAAGGAGTCGTCCAAACTGGACATAATTGTTGACAAAACCTGCGCATTCGGCCCGCTATTCACCGCATCAGGCATCCGGCCTTGCAGCATCCTTCGTCCCGCGGCCGACCGATTCGCAGGCGTCGGGGCGAAACGCGGCGCGTCCAGCGCCGCACGAACGTCGCGGCGGGGCCGCCCGGCCGCGACGGTTGTTCCCCGATCGCGCGGTCCGGCGCTCCCGCCAAGCTAGGCCACGCTGCGTGAGGCCGCGCGGCGAATTTTAAGGCTGAGTCGATGGATATTTCGGAACTCCTGGCATTTTCCGTCAAGAACAAGGCCTCGGACCTGCACTTGTCCGCCGGGCTGCCGCCGATGATCCGCGTGCACGGCGACGTGCGGCGCATCAACCTGCCGCCGCTCGAGCACAAGGACGTGCATGCGATGATCTACGACATCATGAACGACTCGCAGCGCAAGCAGCTCGACGAGCATCTCGAGTGCGATTTCTCGTTCGACCTGCCGGGACTCGCGCGCTTCCGCGTCAACGCGTTCAACCAGGACCGCGGTGCCGCCGCCGTGATGCGGACGATCCCGTCGCGCGTGCAGTCGCTGGAGGAACTGCACGCGCCGAGGATCTTCGCCGACATGTCGCTCAAGCCGCGCGGCCTGGTCCTGGTGACGGGGCCGACCGGGTCGGGCAAGTCGACGACGCTGGCGGCGATGGTCGACCACGTCAACAACAATCTCTACGGCCACGTGCTGACGATCGAGGATCCGATCGAATTCGTCCACGAGTCGCGCAAGTGCGTCATCAACCAGCGCGAAGTCGGCCCGCATACGCTGTCGTTCGCCAACGCGCTGCGCTCGGCGCTGCGCGAGGATCCGGACGTCGTGCTCGTCGGCGAGCTGCGCGACCTGGAGACGATCCGGCTGGCGCTGACCGCGGCGGAGACCGGGCACCTCGTCTTCGGCACGCTGCATACGTCCTCGGCGGCGAAGACGATCGACCGCGTCGTCGACGTGTTCCCCGCGGCGGAAAAGGACATGGTCCGGGCGATGCTTTCCGAATCGCTGGTCGCGGTGATCTCGCAATGCCTGCTGAAGACCAAGGACGGCAGCGGGCGGATCGCGGCGCATGAGATCATGATGGGCACGCCGGCGATCCGGAACCTGATCCGCGAGAACAAGGTGGCGCAGATGTATTCGATGATCCAGACCGGAGCGCAGTTCGGCATGCAGACGCTCGACCAGTGCATGCTCGACCTCGTCCGCCGCAACTCGATCACCGCTGCGGAGGCGCGCAGCTACGCCAAGCAGCCCGAGAACTTCGCCGGCTGACGGGGGGAGCATGGAACGCGACCAAGCCATTCGGTTCGTACACGACCTGCTGCGGCTGCTGCTGACGAAGAAGGGTTCGGACCTGTTCCTGACGGCCGAATTCCCGCCCGCGTTCAAGCTCGACGGCCGCGTCCTTCCGGTCTCGAACCAGCCGCTGACGGCGCAGCACACGGCGGAGCTGGCGCGCGCGATCATGAACGACCGCCAGGCGACCGAGTTCGAGACGACCAAGGAATGCAACTTCGCGATCAACCCGACCGGCATCGGGAGGTTCCGCGTCTCCAGCTTCGTGCAGCAGGGCAAGGTCGGCGTTGTCTTCCGCGTGATCGCCGACAAGATCCCGACCGCCGACAGCCTCAACCTGCCGCCGCTGATCAACGAGCTGGCCATGGCCAAGCGCGGCATCGTCATGGTCGTCGGTGCCACCGGCTCCGGCAAGTCGACGTCGCTGGCGGCGATGGTCGGCTACCGCAACGAGAACAGCCAGGGCCACATCATCACGATCGAGGATCCGATCGAGTACGTGCATCCGCACAAGAACTGCATCATCACGCAGCGCGAGGTCGGCGTCGACACGAAGGACTGGAGCATCGCGCTGCGCAACACGCTGCGGCAGGCGCCCGACGTCATCCTGATCGGCGAGGTCCGCGACCGCGAGACGATGGAGCACGCGATCGCGTTCGCCGAGACCGGCCACCTGGTGATGTGCACGCTGCACGCGAACAGCACGAACCAGGCGCTCGACCGGGTCATCAACTTCTTCCCGGAGGAGCGGCGCCACCAGCTGCTGATGGACCTGTCGCTCAACCTGCGCGCGATGGTGTCGCAGCGCCTGATCGCGTTCAAGGACCGCAAGGGGCGCATCCCGGCGGTCGAGATCCTCCTCAATTCGCCGCTGATCTCCGACCTCGTCTTCAAGGGGGAGGTCCACGAGATCAAGGACGTCATGAAGCGTTCGCGCGAGCAGGGCATGCAGACCTTCGACCAGGCGCTTTTCGACCTGCACGAGCGCGAACTGATCTCCTACGAGGATGCGCTGCGCAACGCCGATTCGGTGAACGACCTGCGCCTGCAGATCAAGCTCAACAGCAAGCTGTACGGCGGCGTGGCCGGCATCCATCGCGGCATCGAGCACCTGGGCATCGCCAGCTGAGCGGGGGGAGCCGGATGAGCGGAGTACTCGATTTCTCGGCCCGCGACCTCGCCGGCACCGAGCGGAAGCTCGCCGACTTCGGCGGCCAGGTGCTGCTGATCGTGAACGTCGCGAGTCGCTGCGGCTTCACGCCGCAATACAAGGGGCTGCAGCAGCTGCACGACCGCTACCACGAGCGCGGCTTCGCGGTCCTCGGCTTTCCGTGCAACCAGTTCGGCGCGCAGGAGCCCGGCGACGCGGCCGAGATCGCGTCGTTCTGCGACCTGAACTACGGGGTGACATTCCCGATGTTCGCGAAGATCGACGTCAACGGCGCGCAGGCCCACCCGCTCTACCGCTACCTGACCTCGACGCAGAAGGGCATCCTCGGCAGCGAGGCGATCAAGTGGAACTTCACCAAGTTCCTCGTCGACCGCCACGGCGTGCCGGTGAAGCGCTACGCGCCGACGACGAACCCCGCCGACATCGCGAAGGACATCGAGGCGCTGCTCGCGGCGTCGTAGCGACGCTCGCCCTCTGCCCCACCCCTCCCGCTGCGCAGGCGAGGGGAGTTCCGGCGCCATCTCAGCGG
>DATKPC010000017.1:0-10121 GCA_035524275.1 Burkholderiaceae bacterium | reverse complement strand
CGGCTCGCCCCTCGCCCGCGACGCGGGAGAGGGGTGGGGGAGAGGGCAGTCCCCATCACCCCACCGCCTCCAACACGAGCGTCGCGAGCCTCTCCAGCACCGCCGGATCGAACGGATCCACGGTCGCCTCCACCGGCAGCGATCGCAACCAGGTCATCTGCCGCTTCGCGAGGCGACGCGTCGCGGCGATCGCGGCAGCGCGGAACTCCGCAAGCGGCGTCGCTGCGGCGATGTGCTGCCACGCCTGCCGGTAACCGACGCTGCGCTGGCTCGGCAGGTCGGGATCCAGGTCGCCGCGCTTGACGAGCGCCCGGACCTCGTCGAGGAAACCCGCCGCGAGCATCGCATCGAAGCGCTGCTCGATCAGTCGGTGCAGCACGCCGCGATCCGGCGGCACGAGCGCGATGGCACGAAAGCGCGGGCGCCTCGCGTCGTCCGCGGTCGCGGACCGGTCCGTCCCGGCCAGGTGCTGCGACAGCGTGGCGCCGCTGAGTCGGTGGACCTCCAGCGCGCGCTGGATGCGTTGCGCATCGTTCGGCGCCAGTCGCTGCGCCGTCGCCGGATCGATCCGCGCCAGTCGCGCGTGCAGCGTCGGCCAGCCGTGGCGCGCGGCTTCCGCCTCGAGTTCGCGCCGCACCTGCGGATCGGCCGACGGCAGGCGGGCCAGCCCCTCGCGCAGCGCCTTGGCGTAGAGCATCGTTCCGCCGACGAGCAGCGGCAGGCGCCCGCGCGCCGATATCTCGCCGACCAGGCGGCGCGCGTCGCGCTCGAACTCCGCGGCGCTGTAGGCATCGGCCGGGTCGCGGATGTCGATCAGGTGATGCGGAACCTTCGCTCGCTCGGCGATGCCCGGCTTCGCCGTCCCGATGTCCATGCCGCGGTAGACGAGCGCGGAGTCGACGGAAACGATCTCGAGCGGAATGCGCCGCGCGAGATCGAGCGCCAGGCGCGATTTCCCGGTTGCCGTCGGACCCAGCAGCAGCACGGCGTCCGCACGCCGCGCCTGCGCATGCCTCATCGGATCCTGCCGCGCCGGCGCACGAGCGTGGCGCCGATCGTCCAGCTCGCGGCGCCCCCGGCCGCGACGAGCATCGCCATCGGGTAGGGCGTGCCATTCCAGGTCGCGCCGACGACCATGCCAACGGCCGCGGCGCTGACCTGGATCATGAATCCCATCAGCGCGGCGGCGGCCCCGGCCGCGCGCGGGAACGGCCCGACGCAACCGGCCTGGGCCACCGGCTGCACGATGCCGTGCCCGGCGGAGTACAGGCATTGCGACAGCAGGATCGCGAGCGGCCCGAGGTGCGTCGCGCCCGCGAGCGTCACGACGACGACCATCGCGGCGCCGGCAAGGACCTGCATCAGCGCGCCCGCGCGAAGCGTGTCGACCAGATCGGTCTCCGCCATCAGTCGCCGGCAGATGATCGTCCCCATCATGTAGCTGGCGCCGTTGAGCGCCAGCCCGCCGGCATAGGCGAACGGCGACAGCCCCATCACGCGGATCAGCACGAAGGACGACGCCGAGAGGAACGCGAAAAGTCCGGCGTAGCTTGCCGTGTTGGCGAGCGCGTAGGCGCGGAACGTCGCCGAACGTCCGACTTCGGCATAGGTGCCCGCGAGGCGCGCCCCCTGCAGCGCCGCCGGATCGCGGTGCCGGTTCGTCTCCGCGAGGCGCCACGCGGTGAACGCGACGACCACGGTGCCGACGACCGTCAGGAACGCGAATACCGCGCGCCAGCCCACCGTCACGTTGAGGGCCGCGCCGGCCAGCGGGCCGAGCATCGGCGCGAACCCCATGATCGTGCCGGCGGCCGCCAGCGTGCGCGCCCCATGCTGGGGTTCGTAGAGGTCGCGGACGACGGCGCGCGCGGCCACGACGCAGGTGCATGCCCCGGCCGCCTGCAGCGCGCGCCCGGCGATCATCGTCGCGATGGCGGGCGCCAGCAGGCAGACGAGGCTTCCGGCCGTGTACAGCGCCGCGCCGCCGACGATCAGCGGGCGGCGGCCGAAGCGGTCCGACAGCGGTCCGGCGATCAGCTGCACGAGGCCGAACGTGCCGATGAATACCGACAGCGTCCATTGCACCGTGCCGACGCCGCCGCTGCCGCCGCCGCCACCGAATTCGCGCGCCATCGAAGGCAGCGTCGGCAGGTAGAGGTCGGTGCACAGGGGTTGCAGCGCCAGCAGCGTGCCGATCAGCCACGCCGAGCCGGCGATGCCGATGGCCGGCGTGGCGCGCGGGGGCGTCGCGGCGGTCATCGCTCAGCGTCCGCGCAGGAACATCCGGTCCAGTTCGCCCAGGCTCAACTGCAGCCACGTCGGTCGACCGTGGTTGCACTGGTCGGCGCGCTCGGTCGCCTCCATCTCGCGCAACAGCGCGTTCATCTCGTCCAGCGTCAGGCTGCGGTTCGCGCGCACG
The DNA here is from genome assembly GCA_035524275.1 of Burkholderiaceae bacterium. GTDB lineage: Bacteria > Pseudomonadota > Gammaproteobacteria > Burkholderiales > Burkholderiaceae_F > DATKPC01. The sequence continues at coordinate 7,702 of DATKPC010000017.1, read as the reverse complement.
GCGCCGTGGCACGCTAGCGTGGCCAGCAGCTCGTTGCGGTGTTCGCCCAGCGCGCGGGCCGCGTCGTGGGCGCCGAACTGCCGCAGGTCGCGCAGCACGTCGCGCGCCAACGTCGCGCCGTCGGCTCCGGCGAGGATGGCCGGCACGGCGCGCAGCGCGAGCTGCGCCGGCCCGGCGGCGGCCAGATCGAGGCCGAGGCGTTCGAGCTCCGCGCCGAATTCCTCGACGGCCGCCATCTCGAGGGCGTCGGCCGCAAACACCTGCGGCAGCAGCAGCGCCTGTCGCGCCAGGCCCTGGCGGTCGAGCTGCGCCTTCAGGCGCTCGTAGACGACGCGTTCGTGCGCCGCGTGCATGTCGACGATGACGAGGCCGTGGCGGTTGCGGGCGAGGATGTAGATGCCGGCCAGTTGCGCGAGCGCGTAGCCGAGCGGCGGGATGCTCGCGGCGGGGTCGCTGGCCGCTGTCGCGGGGCCGTCCGGCGACGCCGGGCGCGAGGACCTGTCCGGTCCGGCCGATGTCGAGCCCGCCGCCATCGAGTCGGCCGCCATCCTGCCGGACGCCATGAAGGCGAGGTAATCGGCGACCGGCTGCGCGACGCCGAGCGTCGCCTGCTCGCCCGATCCCGCCCGCCACGCGGGCCGCGATGCCGTGGCGCCCTCCGGCAGGTCGTCGGGCGCGGCTGCCGGCGTGCCCGACGGTGGTGCGGCAGCCGCCGCGGCGGGAGGCGCGAGCGCGGCCTGCACCGCGTGCAGGACGAACTGGTGGACCGCGTTGGCCTCGCGAAAGCGCACTTCGATCTTCGTCGGGTGCACGTTCACGTCCACGCGCGTCGGATCGATGTCCAGGAACAGGCAGTATGCCGGCTGCGAATGGCCGTGCAGCACGTCCGCGTAGGCGGCGCGGACTGCGTGCGAAAGCACGCGGTCCCGGACGTAGCGACCGTTGACGTAGAAATACTGCGCATCGGCGCGCGGCCGCGCGGCCGTCGGCAGGCCGACCCAACCCTGCAGCGAAATCGGCGCCGACAGCGCTTCGACGCGGCGCCGTGCCTGCGCGAAGCCCTCCGGCATCAGCGCCGCGATGCGCTTGTCTTCATTCGCGGCCGGCAGCGACAGCGCCGGGCGCCCCGCATGAATCACGAGGAATTCGACCGCCGGGAACGCGGCCGCGATCCGTTCGACCTGGGCGATGCAGTGTCCCAGCTCCGTGGTCTCGGAGCGGAGGAACTTGCGCCGCGCCGGCGTCCGATAGAAGAGATCGGCGACCTCGACGCGGGTCCCGACCTGCCCGGCCGCGGGCTCGACGTCGCCGACCGTGGCATCGATCCGCCACGCGCTCGTCGACTCCGGCGTGCGCGACGTGATCCGGAGGTCGGCCACCGCGGCAATGGCCGCCAGGGCCTCCCCGCGGAACCCCAGTGACGCCACGGCCTCCAGGTCCGCCAGGTCGCCGATCTTGCTCGTCGCGTGGCGCGTGACCGCAAGGGGCAGTTCCGCGGCGTCGATGCCGCCGGCGTCGTCGGCCACCACGATGCGGCGCACGCCGCCGCCTTCGAGGCGGATCTCGATGCGCCGCGCACCGGCGTCGAGTGCGTTCTCGACGAGTTCCTTGACGACCGAGGCGGGGCGTTCCACGACTTCGCCGGCCGCGATCTGGCTGACGAGGAGGTCCGGCAGCGGCCGGATGGCGCGCCGCGCCCTCGGTGCGGTCCTGGCATCGGTCGCCGGGTCGGCGGCCGCCGCGGGCTGAGGTAGGGGCGACATCCGGACGATTATATGGATCACCTCCGGGCGGGCTCGCGTATCATCCGTGGCGGGACGGGCAGCGGCGGACGCCGAACCGCGACATGTCGGATGGCTGCCCGCCCCTCCGCCACGCAGGTCCTCCGGGTTCCGGTCTCAGGCCGCATCGTGCCGCGGCGCCGGCGCACGCTCCTCACGGGTTTCCGATTCCATGCAAGGCATCAACTGGCTCGACCTGTTCCGCGCGGCGGATCACTTCCTGCTGTCGCTGGTCCAGAACAACGGCAGCCTCGCTTACGCCGTCCTCTTCACGATTTTCTTCTGCGAGACGGGCGTCGTCTTCATGGCCTTCCTGCCGGGCGATTCGCTGGTATTCGTGACCGGCGCCGTTTCGGCGACAGGCAGCCTGGACATCGTCGCCGCGGTCGCCGCGATGCTCGTCGGCGCGGTCGGCGGCAATGCCGCGAACTACGCGCTCGGCACCTGGCTCGGGCGCAAGATCTACGACGGATCGATCGGCTGGATCGACCGCGGCGCGTTGATGCGCACCCACAACTTCTTCGAGCGGCATGGCGGCAAGACCGTCGTGCTGGCGCGCTTCGTCCCGGTCGTTCGCACGTTCGCGCCGCTCGTGGCCGGCGCTTCCACGATGGACAGCCGGCGCTTCCACGCTTTCAATGTCGTCGGCGCGCTGGCGTGGGTCGTGCTGTTCGCGGGCGCCGGCTACCTGTTCGGCAACGTGCCGCTGGTCCGCGATCACCTGGGCGTCGTGCTGATCGTCGGGTTGGCCGCGGCCCTCGGCCCGGTCCTGCTGGCGACCGCCGTGCGCCTGGTGCGGGGGCGGTCGGTCGGCTGACGGCGCGCCGCTCAGCCGAACGCGTTGCGCGGCAGCGGCGGGTGATTGGCGAAGTAGTGCGTGATGCCGCTCAGGATCGCGCGTGCCATCTGGTCCTGGTAGCCGACCTCCTTGAGCCGCATCTCCTCGTCCGGATTGCTGATGAACGCAGTCTCGACGAGTATCGACGGGATGTCGGGCGCCTTCAGCACCGCGAACGAGGCCTGCTCGACCTGGTCCTTGTGCAGCCGGTTGACGTGCTGCAGTTCGCGCAGCACCGCGGCGCCGAACCGCAGGCTGTCGTTGATCTGTGCCGTCGTCGACAGGTCGAGCAGCACGCGCGCGATGTTCTCGTCGTGCGTGCCGATGTTGACGCCGCCGATGACGTCGGCCTCGTTCTGCCGCTGCGCGAGCCACGCCGCGGCGCTGCTGGTGGCGCCGCGCTCCGAGAGCGCGAAGACCGACGAGCCGCTGGCCGTCGGCTTGATCCACGCATCGGCATGGATCGAGACGAACAGGTCGGCCTGGACGCGACGTGCCTTCTGCACGCGCATCCCCAGCGGGACGAAGAAGTCGGCGTCCCGGGTCAGCAGCACGCGCAGGCCGGACTGCTGCTCGATGAGACCCGCGAGACGTTGTCCGATCGACAGCGTCACCGACTTCTCGAACGTTCCGCGCCGGCCGACGGCGCCCGGATCCTCGCCGCCATGGCCCGGATCGATCGCCACCGTCAGCACGCGGGTCAGCCGATTGCGCGATTTCGCCGGCGCGCCGCTGCCCGCGGCGGCAGACGGGGCGGGCAGCGTTGCGGGCGGCGCCGTTTCTTCGGCGGCGTGCGCGCCGGTTGCGGCGCGTCCGGCATCGAGCTGCGCGGCGATCGGATCGGCGGGCGCCGCCGTCGCGCCAGCCGCCTCGCTGCGTGCCGGCGCGGCCGCTGGCGTCGATGGCGTTGGAGCGAGTTCGGCCGGATCCGCCTGCGCCATCTGCGTCGGGATCGGCGTTGGCGCCGGCGCGGGCTGCGGCTGCAGCAGCGCGGCGATCGGGTCCGGCGGACTGGCGGGGAAGAGGTCGAGGACGAGCCGGCGCTGGTACGGGCCGACGGCGTCGACCGCGAAGATCTGCGGCTTCACGTCGACCTTCAGTTCGAGAACCAGCCGCACGACCTTCGGGCGGTTCTGTCCGATCCGCACGATCTTGATGTACGGATCGTTCGGTTCGATCTTGCCGACCAGTTCCTTCAGGGTCGGCGTCAGGTCGATGCCGTCGATGTCCAGCACCAGCCGCAACGGGCCGGAATCGCGCACCATGAACTGGTTGAAGGTGAGCGGCTCGTCGTGCTCCAACGTCACGCGGGTGTAGTCGGCCGCAGGCCAGACGCGCACGCCCAGCAGCGTCGCGCCGCGCGCGACCTGCAGCGGCGCCAGCGCCGCGACCGCAACGCCGGCGGCGCCGCCGATCAGGCGCCGGCGTTGGGTATTGGCTGGCTCGGCGCCAGCAGCAGGTCGGGCAGTTCGGCGGTCAGATGCTTCAGGCACGATTCACCCAGCGACGACGTGTGACTGACGGCGGCCTGACGACCGGCGCCCCGGACGGACAGTTCGATCGTCACGTCGGGTTCCGGCAGGTAGCCGTCGGCTCGTTCCGGCCATTCGATCGCGCAGACCGCACCCGGGCCGAAGTGCTCCCGGAAGCCGGCCAACGCAAATTCCGAAGGTTCTTTGAGTCTATAAAAATCAAAGTGATAGAAGTTTAATCTCGAAACTACATAAACTTCAAGTAGAGAAAAGCTGGGGCTTTTCACCGGTCCCAGGATTCCCAGCGCTCGGAGCGCCGCCCGGACCCAGGCGGTCTTGCCGGCGCCGAGGTCGCCCGATAGCCCGATGACGAGGCCGTCGCGCTCGATCGTCGTCTCGAGCGCGGCGATCGCGCCGCCGAGCGCGCGCCCGGCCCGCTCGGTCGCGCCTTCGTCAGGCAGTTCAAAGTGAGCGCACGCTACCATTTTTTTGCCATAAAGCGGCACGCTTGGAATCGGAGGCGCCGGGTCGCAACGCCCCACCACCACACTCGCCGCGCCCGCCACGACACGCACCGCGCGAAATCTACAATGCCCCCATGACCCGTGCGTCGCTGCACGACCTCGCCAACTCGATCAAGCGTTGGGGCCGCGAGCTGGGATTCGACGACGTCGCGATCGCCGACGTCGACGTCAGCGAGGCGACGAAGCGCCTCGACGACTGGCTGTCGCTGGGACGCCACGGCGAGATGTCGTACCTCGCGCGCCACCGCGACCTGCGCGCCAGTCCTCCTGCGCTCTCCCCGGGTGCGATACGCGCGATCTGCGTCCGCATCGACTACCTGCCGCGCGCCACGCCCTCGGACTGGCGGGCGCGTGAATGGTCCCGGATCGCGGCGGGCGATGCCGCGGCCGTCGCGACGTACGCCCGCGGCCGCGACTACCACAAGGTCGTGCGACAGCGTCTGCAGCAACTGGCGTCGCGGATCGTCGAGGAGGTCGGGCCATTGCGCTATCGTGTCTGCACGGATTCGGCGCCGGTGCTCGAGGTCGAACTCGCGCGCAAGGCGGGGCTCGGCTGGCGCGGGAAGCACACGCTGCTCCTGTCGACCGCGGCCGGATCGATGTTCTTCCTCGGGGAACTCCTGGTCGACCTGCCGTTGCCCGCCGATGCGCCGCAGGCGGATCGCTGCGGAACCTGTCGTCGCTGCCTCGACGCTTGTCCGACGCGCGCGATCACCGGCCCCTACCGTCTCGACGCCCGCCGCTGCATCTCCTACCTGACGATCGAGCATCGCGGCCCGATACCCACCGCGTGGCGCGCGGCGATCGGAAACCGTGTCTACGGCTGCGACGACTGCCAGCTCGCCTGTCCCTGGAACAAGTTTGCGCGTCCCGCGACGCTGGCCGACTTCGACGTGCGCCACGGGCTCGACCGCGCGACGCTGGTGGAGCTTTTCGGCTGGAGCGAGACGGAATTCGGCGAGCGGCACGCCGGCTCGGCCATCCTTCGCCTGGGCTATGCGGGCTGGTTGCGCAACCTGGCCGTCGGGCTGGGCAACGCGGCGACGACCCCGGGGGTCGTCGCCGCGCTACGGGCTCGATCCGATGACGCGTCGGCCCTCGTTCGGGAGCACGTGGCCTGGGCGCTGGCGCGCCACGGCGCGGCCGGCTTGCCCGAATCCGGTCAGGATCTATAATCTCCGGCTTCCCTCCAGTGGCCTGCGCGCATGACTTCGTCCTGGCGCGTCGCGCAGTGGATCGCGGAACGCTGCTGTAGCTCAGCTGGTAGAGCAACTGATTCGTAATCAGTAGGTCGGTGGTTCGAGTCCACTCAGCAGCACCAACGAAGCAGCACCAACGAACAGCACCAACGCGGGCATCGCCGACGCGATCCGGTCCGGCGCGCATGAACGACGCGGCGGTCTCCTCGCAAATAGGTCAGAGCGGGTCAGAGCGGGTCGGAGCGGGTCCGAGCGCGTCCGGGATTTTGTCGGCCCCGGGTCACCGGATGCGGTCGAATCGCGGCGCTTGACGTCGCCGCGCCAGCGTCATAGTCTTCGCCTCAAGTAACTACCGCTTATGCGTGGCGCGGAAATGTGTGACCGCGTGCCGGTGGTGTCCGAGACGCGTCGCAACCGCTTCGTGCCATTCGATCCGGACCGGTTCGGAAGGGAGATGCCATGTTGGGTCAGCGCTTGACGCCACGGCAGGTTCGAGATCTCCACGAGCGTGCCGCGACACGTGGCGCCACTCGCGCCGCGCCATGGCTGCAGTTCGATCCGGGCGAGATGGAGGCGATGTACAACCGCCGGCCATTCATCGTGAGGCATCGGTTGCCGGAGCATCCGATGTTCCAACTGGAGCCCCTTGTCCGGTTGTGCCGGCGCTGTCCGTCGGATGCCATCAATTACCGCATCGGCCGGATTCCGATCGACAGCCACTTCGACGCCTCGTTCACGAAGCGCGACCTTTCGCTTGCCGAGGCGTTGGACCGGATCGAGGAGACCCAGGCCTGGATCGCGATCTTCAATCCGGAGCGCGACCCGGAATACCGGCCGGTGATCGAGGGCCTCGTCGGCGAGGTTGCGCTGCAGACCGAGCGGTTGGACCCCGGAATGAATTGGTATTCCACCTACATCTTCATTTCCGCGAAGGATTCCGTCACCCCGTACCACATGGACCGGGAGATGAACTTCCTGTTGCAGGTCCGCGGCACGAAGCTCGTTCAGTTGTGGGACCCGGCGGACGACGACATCATGAGTCCCGCCGATCGCGACCGCCTGATGGCGACGCCGACGCGTCCGGGCTATCGGGAGGAGTTCGCCTCCAAGGCGATGAACTTCAGCCTGGAACCCGGCCTCGGCGTTCATCATCCGTTCATTGCACCGCACGCCGTGCACACGGGCGCCGAACTCTCGATCTCGCTTGCCGTGACGTTCCGAACGAAGGCGTCGGACGTCTGGAGCGATGCGCACCGCCTGAACCACCGCCTGCGCAGCGTCGGGCTCGATCCGACCCGCGTCGGGCGCAACTCGGCGATCGACTACGGGAAGGCCCTGGTGCTGCGAACGGTGCGCGGCGCGCGGTCGCTGCTCGACCGTGATCCGAATACCGGTGCGGCGGGTGAGCCGGCTTGACGCAGGGTGCCGCGTCCGCGGGCATCGCGCCTCGTCGAGCCTCGGGTCGCGTCGGGGCAACCGGGCGACCGCGGTCCTGGTCGTCGTGGTGGCGATGCACGCGCCGGACTCCACGCGTGCCGGCAATGCCTTTCGAACTCACGCGACGACATTCATGGCGGCATTCCTGCCGCGGTGATTCGAGCGAAACGCAATGAGCCCCGCAGGGCTCATTGCGTCGAAGCGGCGGGCTCCTCGTCGCGCGCCAGGGCACGCCCCCGGAGCCGCGCGTGCGAATCAGAACTTGAAGATCGTGCCGTAGCCCACGGCCCCGCCGGCCGTCGTCGTCCCGTAGAGATTGCCGTCGGTGGCCTGGATCAGGTCGGACTGCGGCTGCCCGCCGCTTTGGGCGCTGTCGTCGAACGAGAACAGCACGGACTCGACGGCGGCCGACTGGGTGGTTGCGGGCGTGAACTTGAAGAGGGTACCCACG
>DATKPC010000016.1:0-40098 GCA_035524275.1 Burkholderiaceae bacterium | reverse complement strand
CGCGATCGCCGAGGCCAAGGCCGAGGCCGGGGCCGGAGGGGCGACCGCGGCCGACGCGGCGGGTGCGGTGCCGATCACCGGGTCCTTCGCGCTCGGCGAAGGCCGGATTACCGGCAACTTCGAATTCCGGCCGCTGGAGCGCCGGCCGTCGCGCGCCACGGGCGCGCCGGCGCACGCGCGGGTCACCGGCGAGGGTCGCTCGAGCGGACGCGCGATCACCGGCGACGCGTGGCGCCACAGCGCTGCGGTGACGGGTACCGAAGGCGCCTTCGCGTCCGAGCGTAATCCGAGCGAACGCGGCGGCGACCCGCACGGTTTCGCCGGAGCCGCCCGCTTCAAGTCGCTCGCCAAGCGCGAGGACCGGCGGCAACTCGTGACCGGGATGGTGGGAGGCTCCGCGAAGCCCGCAGCCCCGGTGACGCTGTCGGGGGGAGCGCAGGGATGAGGACGGTCACCGCGCCGCGGCGTCCGGCGTTGCGCGCGCCGACGCCCGTCGTGCCGGCGTGGCCCGCGGCGCCGGCGCCCTGGCTGCCGCGATCGACGCCGGCGTTGGCCGCGACGCCGTGGCGCGGCGCGGGCGCCGCAACGCACGCGCCCGCGGCGTCGGCTCACGAGGAGATCGCGGGCTCGCACCCGCTCGTCGATGAGCGTGGCAACGCCGTGCTGCACGCGCGCGCCGAGCGTATCGGCCGGGAATTCGACCGCATCGAGTCGCTGCTCGCCGACCTGGCGCAGCGGCAGTTCGAGGCCGGCTTTGCGGACGCGGCCCGCGACGCGCTGCGCACGACGTTGCGGCTCGACGTGCCGCCGCAGGCGCTGGCGGCGCACTGGGCCGAACCGCTCGATGCGCGCCGGCTGTATGCGCGCCTCGTCGTCGGCACCTTCGGTCGCCTGATGGCCGAGGGTTTCGATGCGCCGATGGCGCCGACCGACGATGGCGAGAATGCCGCCGCGCTCGTGCGACGCTGGGGTTTCCACGCGATCGACATCTCGCCCTGCGCCGACGGGCGCCTGAGCGGCGTCATCGACTACGTGCTGCGCGTGCCGGCCGCCGTGGTGCGTTCGCGGCGCTCGTCGGCGGGCGCGCTGTTCGACGTCGAGGAGGCGCTGCGCCGCTGGGAGTCCGTGGAGCTCGAGCGCTGGCGCCATGCGCGGCCCAATGCGCCGCAGGAGGCGACGCGCTACCTGAAGCTCGGCATCTACCACTTCAGTCGCTTCGACCCGGCCCATGAAGGCTGCGCCGCGCACGGAAGCGACGCGCTGCGCGCCGCCTCGACGCTGCTCCAGCGGCTGCAGCAGTTCGAGCAGGCGGTCGCGCGGGTGCACGGCGAGGTCGCGCGGCCCGCGATCCTGCTGGTCGGCGTCGACACCGACACCGATGCCATCCGGGTCCACGTCCCCGACGCGCAGGGTCGCATCGATCCGCAGCGCAGCGTCGACAGCCGCGAACTCTTCGAGGCCACCCGAACGCTGGCGCGCGCCGCGGCGAAGGAGGCCATCCGCGCGGCGGTTGCGGCCTGCGCAGGCACCGCGGCCGACGATGCGGCGACCGAGGGCATGCGCTGGTTCTGCGCCTTCCTGGTCAAGAACAACTTCAGCCAGCTCGAGGCGGTGCGCCGCGCCCATCGCGGACGCTATGCGGACGCGGGGCATACCGAGCGGCTCATCGTCGTCGGCGACCCGGTCGACGAGGTGCAGCTGCGCAACCTGGCCTTCCAGGCGCAGTTCGACACGGTCGAGGAAGGCGCGGCGGACCTTGACATCGGCATCGCGATCCTCGCGCGCCACCACGCGCCGCGACGGCTGGCCGTGCCGTTGCTGGTGCACGCGCGCTTCGACCCGCGCGTCGACGGCGCGCGCGAGCGCGCCGAGGGTCGGGTCCGCCGGATGCGCGCGGCGATCGAGGCGCGCTGGCGCGCCGAGGTCGATCGTGCCGTCCTGGATGTCCACGGGATGGTATGGGGCGGCATGGGCCACGAGCCGGCGACGATCGAGCCGCCGGTCGACGCCATGGAAACGGAGCCACGTCGATGAAGATCTGCCAGGTCGAAGGAACCCTGGTCGCGACCGCGCGCATCGGCAGCCTGGAGAACCGGCGCCTGCTGGTCGTCAAGGAGCGCGGCAGCAGCGGCAAGCAGGTGGCCGTGGACCCGGTCGGCTGCAAGCCGGGCGACTGGGTCATCGCGGTGGGCAGCTCGGCGGCGCGCGACGCCGCGGGCAGCAAGGACTATCCGAGCGACCTGACGATCGTCGGGATCATCGACTACTGGGACGACGACCATGCAAATCCAGCGCGTCGTGCGTGACCTCGTGACGACGAAGAGGAACTTCTGGCTTGCTGCGAAGTCCCTGCGCGTCGTCGAGGACCACCGCGGCAACCTCGAGGTGGCGCTCGACCCGATCGGCGCGAAGCCCGGCGATTTCGTCATCACGATTGGCGTCTCGGCGGCGCGCATTGCCGCCGGCAACCCCAAGATCACGACCGACCTCACGATCGGCGGGATCATCGACCACTGGGACGAGGCCCGCTGGCGCGGCTAGCGGCGCACGACCGAGGCCGGCGCAAGCCCGCCCGGAAGCGTCCCCCGTACATCAATCCCAACCAAGGAGTCGAAAGATGGCAAGCGAAAAGATGGGCATCGCCCTGGGCATGATCGAGACGCGCGGGCTCGTGCCCGCCATCGAGGCCGCGGACGCGATGACCAAGGCCTCGGAGGTGCGGCTCGTCGGCCGCCAGTTCGTCGGCGGCGGCTACGTCACGGTCCTGGTCCGCGGCGAGACCGGCGCCGTCAACGCCGCCGTGCGCGCCGGCGCCGACGCCTGCGAGCGCGTCGGCGATGGCCTCGCGGCGGCGCACATCATCGCGCGCCCGCACGCCGAGGTGGAACAGATCCTGCCCGCGCAGGCGGGCGCCGACGGCGACGGCATGCGCAGCTAGCCGCGGCGCCGTACCGATGGCACCGATGCAGGCGACGCGGCGCGCGCCCGCGCCGCGGTCGATCCGGCCCGCGGCCTGACCCGCGACCGCATCCCACCCGCAGGAGACACGATGTCGAGTGCATCCGCGCCGCCCGAAGGCTGGACTGCCGTGGCACGTCCGCCGTCGCTGTTCCGGCGCTTCGAATTCCCTTCGTACGCGCAGACGCGCGCCTTCCTGGATCGCCTGGCCGGGCTCTCGGAGGAGACCGGGCTGTACCCGGACCTCGGCTTCGGTCCGCGCCACGTCAACGTGACGATCCCGACCGGCGCGCTCGAGGCGCGCGACGGCGAGTTCGCGCGCCGCGCCGCGGCCCTGGTCGAAGGCTGACCGGCGGCGCCGGCGCGATGTCGACGCCGCTGATCGACGTCGCGGTCGCGATCGTGCGCGCGCGCGACGGGCGCCTGCTGATGGCCGAGCGCACCGCGCGCCAGCTGGGCGCCGGGTTCTGGGAACTGCCGGGCGGCAAGATCGAACCGGGCGAAGCGCCGGCCGCGGCGGCGGCACGCGAGCTGCACGAGGAAACCGGCGTCGTCGCCGAAGCGTTGCGTCCCGCCGCGCGCTACGTCCATGCCTACCGGCAGCGCAGCGTGCGCGTGCACGCGTACGTCGTCGATCGCTGGCGCGGCGAGCCGGTCGGCCGCGAGGGCCAGCGGCTCGCCTGGGTCGATCCGCGCTCGCCGGCGGTCGGCCCGGTGCTGCCGGCGCTCGAGCGCATGCTGGCCGCGCTCGGACTGCCGGACCACGGCGTCGTGCTGCGGGCACACGGGCGCGATGAACTGGCGCGGCTGCGCGCGGCGCTGCGTGCCGGCCTCGATCCGGCGCTTCGCCTGCTGCTGCTGCGGGTCACGGGGCTCACGACCGAGCAGCGCGTCGTCGTCGCGCGCGAGGCGCGCGCGGCCTGCGATCGACAGGGCGCACGGCTCGTGCTGAGCGGCGCGGCGCACGACGCGCGGCTTGTCGGGCACGACGCCCTGCACAGCCCGGCAGCCGAACTCGCGCGCCTCGCGAGCCGGCCCGCCGCGGCGCTCTGGCTCGCGTCGTGCCACGGCGCGGGCGACTTGCAGCGTGCGATGCAGCTGGGCGCCGACGCCGTGCTGCTGTCGCCGGTGCGGCCGTCACCGCGGCACCCGCAGCGCGCTGCGCTGGGCTGGGACGGCCTGCGCGCGCTGATGGCGGACTGCCCGCTGCCGGTCTATGCGCAGGGGGGACTGTCGCGCGACGACCTCCCGCGGGCGCGCGCCGAAGGCGCCGTCGGCGTGGTCACGAGCGCGACGCCCCGGCCCTGATCGGGCGCCGCGCCCGACGCATAAGCGGCGCTGACCCTGCACGCAGCAGTTTTGATTTGTCTTGGTCGCGCCGCGTTCCTAGAGTCGCGGCTAGCGGCCAACGAGGCCGCGGCTTGCGGGAGGAAGCGTCGTGACGGTCCTGTATCCCTGGTTGCTGTGCATCGGTCCCCTGGCGCTGCTGCTCGCGGCCGCCATGCCGAAAGCCCTCGCCGGTCGGCGCGGGCGCCTGCGCATCGAGTTGGCGCGCGTCGCCGCCGGCGTGGCGCTGCTGCTGTCGCTGTTCACGCTTGCCGCCGTGGCCGGTGCCGGCGCGCTGCGCACGCCGCCGCTGGGGTTGGCGGACATCGGCCTCGGCATCTACGTCGACGCGCTGTCGGCGATGATGTTCGCGCTGGTCGCCTTCATCGGCCTGATCGTCATCGTCTACAGCCGCAACTACCTGGACGGCGAACCGAGGCAGGACGACTTCACGCGCTATCTGTGCGCCACGCTGGCCGCCATCCTGGTCGTGATCCTGGCCGGCAACCTGCTCCTCTTCGCGCTCGCGTGGCTCGCGACGAGCCTGTGCCTGCACCGGCTGCTGCTGTTCTATCCGCAGCGGCGGGCCGCGGTGCTCGCGGCACGCAAGAAATTCATCGCCAGCCGCCTGGGCGACGCCTGCCTCCTGGGCGCCATCGTGCTCGCGTATCGCCAGTTCGGCAGCCTCGACTACGCCGCGATCTTCGCCGGCGCGCGCGCGCTGCCGGCCGGCGACGCGACGCCGTGGACCGTGCACGGGATGGCCTTCCTGCTGGTCGCGACGGCGCTGCTGAAGTCGGCGCAATTCCCGCTGCACGGCTGGATCGTCGAAGTCATGGAGACGCCCACGCCGGTGTCGGCGCTGCTGCATGCCGGGATCGTCAATGCCGGCGGCTTCCTGGTCCTGCGCTTCTCCGACGTGATCGCCGCGTCGGCGCCGTCGATGCACGTGCTGGCGGTCGTCGGCGGGTTCACCGCGATCTTCGGCTCGCTCGTGATGCTGCCGCAGACCTCGATCAAGGTCTCGCTCGCGTATTCGACGATCGCGCAGATGGGCTTCATGATGCTCGAATGCGGTTTGGGCGCGTTCCCGGCCGCGATGCTGCACATCCTCGCGCACTCGCCCTACAAGGCCCACGCCTTCCTGTCCTCGGGCAGCGTGATCGACATCGCCCGCGCGTCCTGGACGCCGAGCCCGGGCGGCCGGCCGCACCCGGCCCGGATGGTGATCGCCGTGCTGGGCGTGCTCGCGGCAACGGCCGCCGTCGGCGCTCTGTTCGGCGCCACGGTCACCGCGCGGCCGGGCGAGGTGGCGCTGGGGGCCGTGCTGGTCCTGTCGCTGATCCTGCTCGTGGCCAACGGGATCGACGAGCGTCCGAGCGCCTACGTCGTCCTGCGTGCGGTCGGCCTGGCACTCGTCGTGAGCGTCGTCTATTTCGTGCTGCAGTCCGGCATGAGCGCGCTGCTTGCCGGAACCGTCGTCCCGGCCCACCCGGTGCACGGCGCGATCGACCTGACGATCGTCGTGCTGGTGATCGCGTCGTTCGGCGGCGTGACGGTGTTCCAGGGCCTGCTGCCCGGGCAGGGCCCCAATCCCCGCTGGCAGCGGGCCTACGCGCTCGCCGCCAACGGCCTCTATGTCAACACCCTCATCAACCGCGCGCTGCTCGCGCTGCAGTTCGGGCCGCAGCGGGCCGTGGCCGGCGAAGGAGGAACCCGATGAGCGCCGTCGTACGAACGAGTCATCCGGAGCGAACCGTGGAGACCCTCGCGCCGCTGATCCCGCTGCCGACCAGCCGCGCCCGGCTGGAGAGCGCCGCGCAGGCCGCCTGCCGGCGCGTGGCGCCGCTGTGGCCGCTGAAGCATTTCGTCGCCGTCAATCCGTTCCTCGGATTCACCGACCGCAGTTTCCACGCCGCATGCACGACGATGCGCCGCGTCGCGCGCATCGACATGCTCATGCCGCGCGCGTTCTACCGCGACGCGATGGCGCGCGGCGAGATCACGGAAGCCGACCTCGAGCAGGCGCTGCAGCGCGCCTCCGCCGCGTGGCGCGTCCCGGGGTCGGTCGAGGAACTGCGCGCCGGCATGCATCGCGACGTCCCCATCCGCACCGGCCGCAACGCCGTCGTGGCGACCGTCGCCGAGGTCCTGGACACGCTGGCGCAGGGCGACCGGCAGGCATCCCGCACGGCGTTCATGATCGACGAGATCTCGCGCTGGTGCGCCGCGTACTTCGACGAGGGGCAATCGGTCTGGCGCCTGCCGACGCGCGCGCTGCGGCCCTACGCGGCATGGCGCGAGAGCGTGCGCAACGACCTGAACCCGGAGATGATGGGCATCCGCGATTTCCGCGCCGCGGTCACGCGCCTGCCGGCGGATCCGATCGATGCGATCGGCGCGGTGATCGCGGAGCTCGGCGTGCCCGATCGCGCGATCGAGGACTACCTGCAGCAGGCGCTCTCGGACATCGGCGGCTGGGCGGCCTACGCGCGCTACCTCGTCTGGGACAGCGAACTGCACGGGCGGCGCGACGATACGCTGCTGCAGCTGCTCGCGATCCGCGTCGTCTGGGGGTACACGCTGTTCCTGCAGCACACCGGCACGCGATTCCGCGCCGCCTGGGCGCAGGCGATGGCGAAGGCGGCAAGCCCGCCGCAGGACGAGCAGCTCGGCGACGACCCGGAGCTCACGATCGACTTCCTGCTGCAGGAGGCCTACGAGGGCGCCTACCAGCGACGCCTGCTGTCGCAGCTCGCCGAGAACGTCGTGTCGATCCAGGCCCGCTCGCCGCTGCGGCGGCGCCGGCTGGTGCAGGCGGCCTTCTGCATCGACGTGCGCTCGGAGGTCTACCGGCGCGCGTTCGAGTCGGTGTCGACCGATGCGGAGACCCTCGGTTTCGCCGGCTTCTTCGGCTACCCGATCGAGTACGTCAAGATCGGGCACGAGCACGGCGGCGCCCAGTGCCCGGTGCTGCTCACCCCGGCCTTCGTCGTCTGCGAGGGCGTGCGCGGCGCGAGCGAGACGCAGGAGCGCGAGATCCTCGATCTGCGGCTGCTGCGGCGGCGCGCGGCGAAGGCCTGGAAGTCCTTCAAGCTCGCCGCCGTCTCGTCGTTCATGTACGTCGAGACGGCCGGCCTGCTCTACTTCGGCAAGATCCTGAGCGACACGCTGGGGCTCACCCGGACGGTCAAGGATCCCAACACCGACGGCCTGGACCGCGACGTGCTGGGTCGCGTCGGCCCGCGCATCGAGACGCGAAACGTCGGCGGACGCCAGACCGGCTTCGACGACGAGCAGGCCGTGCGGCAGGCCGAGGCGGTGCTGCGCGGGATGTCGCTCACCGCGGACTTCGCGCGGATCGTGCTGCTCGTGGGACATGGCAGCACCTCGGCCAACAACCCGCATGCTTCGGGGCTGGACTGCGGTGCCTGCGGCGGGCATACCGGGGAAGCCAATGCCCGCGTCGCCGCGCTGATCCTCAACGAGGCGAAGGTCCGCGACGGCCTGCGACGGCGCGGCATCGACATTCCCCCCGACACCTGGTTCCTCGGCGCGTTGCACGACACGACGACCGACGAGGTGACGCTCTTCGAGACCGACGCGGTGCCCGCCAGCCATGCGGCCGAGCTGGAGCGCGTGCGGGCACGCCTCGCGCGCGCCTCGTCGATGGCGCGCCTGGAGCGAGCGGCGTCGCTCGGCATCCCGGCGCGGCCCAGTGCGGAGTCGCGCGTGCTGGCGCGCTCGCGCGACTGGTCGCAGGTTCGCCCGGAATGGGGGCTGGCCGGCAATGCGGCATTCATCGCGGCGCCGCGCTCGCGGACCCGCGGCATCGACCTCGGCGGCCGCGCGTTCCTGCACGACTACGACTGGCGCAAGGATGCCAACTTCGCGGTGCTGGAACTCATCATGACGGCGCCGATGGTCGTGGCGAGCTGGATCAACCTGCAGTACTACGGCTCCGCGGTCAACAACCGGGTCTTCGGGGCCGGCAACAAGGTGCTCCACAACGTCGCGGGCACGATCGGTGTCCTGGAGGGCAATGCCGGCGACCTCAAGGTCGGGCTGCCGTGGCAATCGGTCCACGACGGCGACCGGCTGGTCCACGAGCCCGTGCGGCTGCACGTCGTCATCGAGGCCCCGATCGAGGCGATCAACGCGGTGATCGCCCGCCACGCCACGGTGCGGGAACTCGTCGACCACCGCTGGGTGCACCTGTTCGCGATGGACGCCGACGGTCTCGTCACGCACCGGTACGAAGGCTTGCAGCGGTGGGGCGCCGTCGGCGCGTGAGGGCGCCGTGCGGGCGCCGTGCGGGCGCGATGCTGCAGCGACTCGGCCCGGCCGTCGAGCCCGTGCCTTGGGCGCCATGGATCTTTCGGGTAAGCAGGCCTACTTCCCGATGCAGAACCGCGCGAAGATCCTCCCCAGCAGCGCGTCCGGCGTGAACTCCCCGCCGATGTCCGACAGCCGCTGCCCCGCGAGCCGCAGCTCCTCGGCGAGGAGTTCGAGCTGCGCATCGCGCTGCTCCGCATGTTCCGCCGCCGCGGCGAGATGGTCGCGGGCGAGTGCCAGCGCCTGCAGGTGCCGCTCGCGCGCGAGCACGACGGTCTCGCCGGTGCCCTCCTGGCTCCAGCCGGCGACCTGCATCAGCCGCGCGCGCATCCCTTCGATGCCGGCGCCGGTCTTGGCCGACAGCCAGACGCGGTCGCCGCTGGCGCCGGGGTCGAGGTTCGCGAGGTCGATCTTGTTGCAGACGGTGATGAGCGGGACGCCGGGCGCCAGGCGTTCACGGACGCGCGCCAGCGTGTCGTCCGGGCCGCGGACGTGGCCCGCGTCGACGACGTGCAGCACGACGTCGGCGTGTTCGATCGCGGCCAGCGTGCGCCCGATCCCGAGGCG
Organism: Burkholderiaceae bacterium; assembly: GCA_035524275.1. Lineage (GTDB taxonomy): Bacteria > Pseudomonadota > Gammaproteobacteria > Burkholderiales > Burkholderiaceae_F > DATKPC01. The sequence continues at coordinate 30,912 of DATKPC010000016.1, read as the reverse complement.
CTCGACTTCGTCCGCGGTATCGCGCAGCCCGGCGGTGTCGATGATGTTCAGCGGAATGCCGCCGACCTGGATGCGCTGCGAGATCCGGTCCCTCGTCGTGCCGGGCACCGCGGTGACGATCGCGACCTCCTCGCCGGCAAGCGCATTGAGCAGGCTCGACTTGCCGACGTTCGGCGCCCCGACGAGCACGACGTTCATGCCTTCGCGCAGCACGGCACCCTGCCGCGAGCGCTGCACGAGGTCGTCGAGCGCGCCGCGAACCGCCGCGATCCGGCCGCGCACGTCGGCGCGCTCGAGGAAATCGATGCCCTCGTCGGGGAAATCGAGCGTCGCCTCGACGAGCGTGCGCAGGTCGATGAGCGCCTCGATCAGCGCGTGCACGGCGCGCGAGAACTCCCCGGTGAGCGAGCGCGCGGCGGCGCGCGCCGCGACCGCCGTCGAGGCGTCGATCAGGTCGGCGACGGCCTCGGCCTGCGCCAGGTCGAGACGGTCGTTGAGGTAGGCGCGGCGCGTGAATTCGCCGGGTTCGGCGAGCCGCAGGCCGATCCCGCGGCCGCAGTCGAGGCAGCGCGAGAGCAGCGCCTGCAGCACGACCGGGCCGCCGTGCCCCTGCAGTTCGAGGACGGTCTGCCCGGTGTAGGAACGTGGCCCCGGAAACAGCAGCGCCAGGCCCTCGTCGATCGTCGCGCCGGTGTCATCGACGAAGCGGCAGAACAGCGCCCGCCGCGCCTTCAGCCGCGCCGGCGCGCCGGATTCCAGCACGCCATGCACGATCGGGCGCAGGTCGGCGCCGGTGAGGCGCACGATCCCGATCGCCCCGCGCCCCGGGGGCGTCGCGATGGCCACGATCGGATCGAGTTCGGCACCCACCCGGGGACACTATCACGATCGATAAACTGCGCCGATGCCAGGAGATGACCGCGATCCGCTCGAGGGGCTGTTGCCGGCGCTGGCCAGCGTGCTGCTGGCGCTGCTGGTCTCGATGCCGCTTGCCGCTTTCGTCGGCGCGGCGCTTGGCGCCGACTACCAAGCGCGCGCGCTGATCTACCTGGCGTTGCTGGGGTGGGTCGTCACCGGCGCGGTGATCCTTTTCGTCGTGACGGTGCGCGCCGAGCGCCAGCCGCTGTCGCTGCGGCGCGTGCTGGTCTGGACCGCGTCGATCTGGATCTGGCCGCTGCTGCTCGCCGCGCGCCGGCGCCGCTGAGCGCGGTGCCGGCGCGGCGTGCGGCACGATCAGCCGAGGCCGAGCTTCTGCGCGAGGCCGATGCGCTGCAGCTTGCCGGTGGCGCCCTTCGGGATCTCCGGCATGAAGAGGATGCGGCGCGGCACCTTGAAGTCCGCGACGCGCGCGCCGATGAACTGCTGCAGTTCCTTCTCGGTGACGCTCGCGCCCTCGCGCAGCACGACCGCTGCGGCGACGTCCTCGCCGAGCTTGTCGTGCGGCATCGCGAACGTCACGCACTGCGCAACCGCCGGATGGTCCATGATGATCTCGTCGACCTCGCGCGGCGAGATCTTCTCGCCGCCGCGATTGATGATCTCCTTCAGGCGCCCGGTGATCGACAGGTAGCCGTCGGCGTCCATCGTTCCCTGGTCGCCGGTGCGGAACCAGCCGTTCGTGAACGCCTCGGCGTTCGCCTTCGGGTTGTTCTCGTAGCCGCCCATCACGTTCTCGCCGCGGATCGAGATCTCGCCGACGGCGCCGGCCGGCAGCGGCGTGCCGTCGTCGCCGAGGATCGCGATCTGGGGCCCGGCCGCCGGGCCGACGGTGCCCGGCTTGCGGGCGCGCGGCGGCAGCGGATTGCTCGCCATCTGGTGCGCTGCCTCGGTCATCCCGTAGGCCTCGATGAGCGGCGCCCCGAATGCCGCCTCGAGTTCGCGGATCACCTGCGGCGGCAGCGACGACGACGACGAGCGGATGAAGCGCAGCGGATTGGCCTTGATCACGTCGGCATTCTTCGCGGCGCGCGCGACGATCGCCTGGTGCATCGTCGGCACCGCGGTGTACCACGTCGGATGCGTCTCGCCCATCCAGCCGAAGAACTTCAGCGCGTTGAATCCGGGCGTGCAGCAGACCTCCCCGCCGGCCGACAGCGGCGCGAGGATGCCGGCGATCAGGCCGTGGATATGGAACAGCGGCATGATGTTCAGGCCGCGGTCGCGCGCGGTGAACGCGACCGAGGCGGCGACGTTGCGCGCCGAGGCGCAGACATTGCGTTGCGACAGCGGAACGATCTTCGGCCGCGACGTCGTCCCCGACGTGTGCAGCACGAGCGCGATGTCGTCCGCGCCGGCTTCGCCGGCAGCCGCGGCGTCCACCGCGGGGCCCGCCGGCAGCGCCAGCGTGAAGCTGCCGGCGCCGCGCGCCGGCGTCTCCGCGAGACGCGCGATCGGAACGCCCAGCTTCTGCGCGACGGCGACCGCCGGCGACGTCGAGCCCTCGGCCACGACGAGCAGCTTCGCGCGCAGGTCGCTCAGGTAGAACTCGAACTCGTCGGCGCGATAGGCCGGGTTGAGCGGCGCCGCGGTCGAGCCGGAGCCGATCGCGACGAACGCCGCCGCCATCGCCGGTCCGTTGTCCAGCACGATCGCGACGCGGTCGTTGCGGCCGACGCCGCAGGCGTTCAGCGCGGCGCGCACTTCGCCCGCGAGCGTGCGCAGCGTCGCGTACGTCAGCGCGACGCCGCCGGGGCTGCCGAGCGCCGCGGCGCCGTCGGCGCCGGCGGCAAGGAGTTGCACGAGGGTCGTTGCTGAAGTCGTCATCGGGTTTTCCGGGTTCAGGTGATCTTGAGCCGGCCGCCGGCGGCGGCGAGCGATTGCGCGAGCAGCTGCGTGCAGGCGTAGATCGCGGCGACGTTCGGCACCGGCGTGCCGGTGAGCTGCGCCAGCTCGACGACCGAACCGACGAGCGCCTCGAGCTCGAGCGGGCGGCCGAGCTCCACGTCCTGCAGCATCGAGGTCTTGTGGGCGCCGACGGCCTCGGCGCCGGCGATCCGCTTCTCGATCGATATCTTGAAGCGCACGCCGAGGCTCGCGGCGACCGCCTCGACCTCCGCCATCATCGTCGCGATCAGCGCGCGCGTCGGCGCGAAGCGGCACATGTCCTGCAGCGTCGCGTGCGTCAGCGCGCTGATCGGATTCAGCGTCGCGTTGCCCCACAGCTTCATCCAGATCTCGGCGCGGATGTCCTTCGTGATCGGCGCCTTGAAGCCGGCCTTGATGAGCGCCTGTGCCAGCGCCTGCAGGCGCGGCGTCGTCGTCCCGTCGAGCTCGCCGATGCCGAACCGGTTGCCCTCGATGACCTCGACCTGCCCCGGCGCGACGAGCGTCGCGGCCGGGTAGACGACGGAGCCGATGACGCGACGCGGATCGACGTGGCGCGCGATGCGCCCGTCCGGATCGGCGGTCTTCACCGCGGTCCCCTCGTAGGCGCCGCCATGCCGGTGGAAGTACCACCACGGAATGCCGTTCTGCATCGTGACGATCGTCGTGTCGTCGTGGCAGAGCGCCGCGAGGTCGGCGGCGATCGGGCCGACCTGGTGCGCCTTCAGCGTCAGCAGCACGACGTCCTGCGGACCCGCCTCCGACACGCTTTCGACGGCGCGAATGTCGCGCGCCTGGATGTGCGTGCCGTCCTCCAGCTTCAGGCGGATGCCGTGGGCGCGCAGCGCCTCCAGGTTCGGGCCGCGCGCGACCAGCGTGACCTCGTCGCCGGCCGCCGCGAGGCGGCCGCCGAGGTAGCCGCCGATCGCACCCGCTCCGACGATCGCGAATTTCATGGCCTCGCCTCCTGCCGCAGCGCATAGGCACGGCGCATCGGTTTCAGCACGAGCAGCGCCAGCACGGCCGCCGCGATGTTGAGGCCGCTCGCGACCCAGAAGACGGCGTGCCAGCCGCCGCTCGCGGAGGCGACGCTCGCCAGCGGCACGAGCAGCGCCGCCGTGCCTTTCGCGGTGTAGAGCAGGCCGGCGTTCGCGGCGGCATAGCGCGAACCGAACGTGTCGCCGCAGGTCGCCGGGAACAGGCTGTAGATCTCGCCCCAGGCGAAGAAGACGAGCCCGGTCAGGACGACGAACAGGAAGGGATCCTGGCCGTAGCGGCTCAGCAGCAGGATGCCGAGGCCTTCGGCAAGGAACGCGAGGAACATCGTCTTCTCGCGTCCGATCCGGTCCGAGACCCAGCCGAAGAACGGGCGCGTGACGCCGTTGAGCACGCGGTCGATCGACAGCGCGAACGCCAGCGCCGGCAGCGTCAGCCCGAGGATCGACACCGGCGTGTCGGCGACATGGAAGTCGTGCGCGATCGGCCCGAGCTGCGCCGTCGCCATCAGGCCGCCGGCCGCCATCATCACGAACATCGCGTACATCACCCAGAAGACGGGCGCGAGCAGCATCATCGCCGGGGTCGCGTCCGGCCTCGCGAGCGGATCGGGGCGGTTGGCGGCAACCACCGGCGGCCGCGTCGGCGCGGGCGCGACGGGCCGCCGCATCAGCGCCCCCAGCACCAGCACGACGAGGCCCTGGATGATGCCGAACTGCAGGAAGGTCGCCTGGAAGCCGCTCGACTTGATCATGTTCGCGATCGGCACGACGGTCAGCGCGGAGCCGGCACCGAAGCCGGCGGCCGTCAGCCCGGCGGCGAGGCCGCGGCGGTCGGGAAACCATTTGAGCGCGTTGCCGATGCAGGTGCCATAGACGCCGCCGGCGCCGATGCCGCCGATCAGCGCGGCGACATAGAAGGTCGCCAGCGACTGCGCGACGGAATTCAGCGCCCACGCCGCGCCGACGAGCAGGCCGCCGGCCATCATCATCGGGCGCGGGCCGTAGCGATCGACGAGCCAGCCCTCGATCGGCACCAGCCAGGTTTCCGCCAGCACGAAGATCGTGAACGCGACCTGGATGGCCGCCCGGCTCCAGTGGAAGTGGTCGGCGATCGGATTGACGAAAAGCGTCCATCCGTACTGCAGGTTCGCGATCATCGACATGCACACGACGCCGATCGCCAGTTGCGACCAGCGCGCGAGGGCCATCGGGATCGACGACGTCCGTTCGGGCGCCGCAGCGAGCATCCGGTTCCCTCAGCGATAGACCAGGACCGGGACGCGCGTGTGCGTCAGCACCTTCTGCGTCTCGCTGCCGAGGATCAGGCTCTTGATGCCGGTGCGGCCGTGCGACGCCATCAGGATCAGGTCGCAGCCCGCCTCGTTGGCCAGCTCGATGATGACCTCGTAGGGGGCGCCATGGCCGCGCGCGATCCCCTTCGCCTCGAGGCCGGCGGCGCGCGCCTTGGCCTCCAGCCCAGCCAGATGCTTCGTGGCTGCCGCGAGCGCGCTGGCCTCGAACTCGTCGGGCTCGGTCTGGTCGACGAACATCCCGCCTTCGCCGCCGAAGAACGGCAGCGGTCGCGGCGGAAGCGCGTGGACGAACGTGATGCGCGCCTTGATTTCCGCGGCGAAGGCGATCGCGCGGTCGGCGGCCGCCGCGGACAGCGACGACCCGTCGGATGGCACGAGGATGTGCTTGAACATGCCGGACCTCCCTTTATCGCGGATTATCGCCGCACCGGGCGCGACGCGCAGCCACGGCGCAGGGCGCCGGCGTCGTCCCGTCGCGACGCCCGGCCCCTGTCGTCTCGCCCCCGTCTCGCCGCCGTCTCGCCGCGGTCTGCGCGCGCCGTCGGCATTCAGCCGGCCGGCGCAAGCAGCCGCGCGAGAACGTCGTCGTGCCGGGTCGCCGGCACGGCGATCGCGATGCGCTTGGTGCGCTGCGTCGCCCCTGCGGCGAGGCTGACCGCGGACCGCGGAAGGTCGAGCTTCGCCGCCAGGAAGCGCAGCAACTCGTCGTTCGCGCGCCCGTCGACCGGCGGCGAGCGCAGCGCGATCTTCAGCCGGCCGCCGTGCTCGCCGACGATTTCGCTTCGACGCGCGCCGGGCTGCAGGTGGACGTCGAGCGCCAGCATCCCGGCGTCGATGCGCAGCCAGGGCACCTGCGGCTGCATGCGAGAATCGGCCGACATCGACCTCGAGCTCGTGACGTGAAACCGCACAACGATACCTTCCTGCGCGCATTGCGGCGCGAGCCCACCGCCCATACGCCCGTCTGGCTGATGCGCCAGGCCGGACGCTACCTGCCGGAGTACAACTCGACGCGGGCAAGGGCCGGGTCGTTCATGGGGCTCGCCAAGTCGCCTGCGTTCGCCACCGAAGTGACGCTGCAGCCGCTGGAGCGCTACCCGCTGGATGCCGCCATCCTGTTTTCCGACATCCTGACGGTTCCGGACGCGATGGGCCTTGGCCTGGAGTTCGTCGCCGGCGAGGGGCCGCGGTTCGCGCGTCCGGTCAAGACCGAGCGGGATGTGATGCAACTCGCCGCGCCCGATCCGGAGTCTTCGCTCACTTACGTCATGGATGCCGTCCGCTCGATCCGTAAGGCGCTCGACGGCCGGGTCCCGCTGATCGGCTTTTCGGGCAGTCCCTGGACGCTGGCCTGCTACATGGTCGAAGGCGGCGGCTCCGAAGACTTCCGCCAGGTGAAGTCGATGCTCTACGCGCGGCCCGACCTGCTGCATCGGATCCTGGGCGTGCTCGTCGATGCGGTCGCCGACTACCTCAATGCACAGATCCGCGCCGGAGCGCAGGCGGTGATGATCTTCGACACTTGGGGCGGCGCGCTCGCCGACGGCGCCTTCCAGGCGTTTTCGCTGGCATACACGCGCGGCGTCGTCGCCAGGCTGCTGCGCGAATCGGACGGCGAACCGGTGCCGTCGATCGTCTTCACGAAAGGCGGCGGGCTGTGGCTCGAGGAGATCGCCGCCTGCGGCAGCGATGCGGTCGGGCTGGACTGGACCGTGAACCTCGGCAAGGCGCGCGCGCGGGTCGACGACCGCTGCGCGCTGCAAGGCAACCTGGATCCGGTGGCCCTGTTCGCGCCGGAGGCGCAACTGCGCGCCGAGGCCGCCCGAGTGCTGGATTCCTTCGGCGATCCGCGGCGCGCCGACGGCCGTTACGGCGGCCACGTCTTCAATCTCGGCCATGGCATCTCGCAGTTCACGCGGCCGGAGGCCGTTTCGGTGCTAGTCGATGAGGTGCACAGCCACAGCCGGCGCCTTCGCAATCAAGCGAGTTCCGCGGGAAGCCCCCGCTAACTTGACAATTCATCCGGGAAGACCCGTGGGCCGGGCGGCCTCGGGCGTGGAAAGCGACTTGACTTATTCACAAAATCGCGCAGCGTCCGATTTGGCGCGGGTTGCGGTCGAGAGGCGGTCGCCGGAGCGCGGTTTGTTCTGTAACCTATTGTTTTAAAAAGCCTTATTTTTCTGCGTCGAAATTAATCGACGGCAAAAAGACCCGCCAGACTGCGAACTTAGCGTTGTTGAACAGGCTTTTTCCACAGAGTTATCCACAGGGATCTGCCGTCGTCGGGTTTGTCCTCTCGGGTTTGCCCTCGGGGCGGCGGCTACCGCGATAGTGCCCATTCACATTTGATGAGGTTCGCCCGGGTCATCGTCGATGTGCCGATCGAGCAGCCGCTCGACTACGCGCTCGGCGATTGCGATCCGGCAAGCCTCGTTCCCGGCACCCCGGTCCTCGTTCCGTTCAAGCGGTCGGACCAGGTCGGCATCGCCGTGGGCCTCGCGGCGGACTCCGCGTTGCCGCCGGACAAGATCCGGCCGCTGATCGCGCCGATCCTCATTGCGGCGCCGCTCGGCGAGCGCTGGCTGAAGCTCACGCGCTTCGCCGCCGACTACTACCACTGTGCCTGGGGGGAGGTTGCGCTGCCGGCGTTGCCGCCGATGTTGCGGCGCCGCCCCGTCGCCCGGCTGGCGCAGCGCGTCGAGAAGATGCGCGCGGCGCCGGTGGGGGTCGCCACGGCGGACGCGGTGGGCTCCGGCGCCGACGGGGCTGGCCCGGCAGTGCCGGTCCTGCGCGACGAGCAGCAGGCCGCCGTGGACGCGATTGCGGCCGCGGCCGGCTATGCGCGGTTCCTGCTGTTCGGGGTCACCGGCAGCGGGAAGACCGAGGTCTACCTGCACGCGATCGCGGCGACGCTGGCCGCCGATCCGGCCGCGCAGGCGCTGCTCCTGGTGCCGGAGATCAACCTGACGCCGCAGCTCGAGGCCCTCGTGCGGGCGCGTTTCCCCGGCGAAGCGGTCGCAAGCCTGCACAGCGGGCTCAACGACGGCGAACGCAATGCCGCCTGGCTCGCGGCTCACGAAGGCCGCGCCCGGATCGTCATCGGTACGCGGCTCGCGGTATTCGCGTCATTGCCTCGGCTGCGGCTCGTCGTCGTCGACGAGGAACACGATCCGTCGTTCAAGGCCGGCCAGGGCGTCCATTACTCCGCGCGCGACCTCGCGCTGAAGCTCGCCCAGCTCGCCGAGGCGCCGGTCGTCCTCGGGTCCGCGACGCCGTCGCTGGAGACCTGGGCGGCGGCGCAGGCCGGCCGCTACGCGCTGTTGCGGCTGACGGGCCGCGGTGGCGCTGCCCGCTCGGAGGTCGAGTTGCCGCGCGTCGAGATGATCGACCTGAAGCGGCACCCGGCGGAGCACGGTCTTGCCGATCCGCTGCGCGCCGCGCTGCGTTCGACGATCGAGCGCGGCGAGCAGGCGCTGGTCTTCCTCAATCGCCGCGGCTATGCGCCGGTGATCGCCTGCGATGCGTGCGGTTGGCTGTCGAACTGCCCGCGCTGCTCCGCGTTCGCGTCCTTTCACAAAGGGGAACGCCAGCTCCGCTGCCACCATTGCGGCTGGCAGGCGCGCGTGCCGGCCGCGTGCCCCACCTGCGGCAACCAGGATCTGTCGGCGGTCGGGCACGGAACGCAGCGGATCGAGGAAACGCTGCAACTCGCGCTGCCGGGCGCGCGTATCCGCCGGATCGATCGCGACAATACGCAGCGTCGACACGCCGCGCGCGAAATGCTGGACGCGATGCACGCCGGCGACATCGACGTCCTCGTCGGGACGCAGATGATCGCCAAGGGCCACGACTTCCGCCGCGTGGCCCTCGTTGGCGTGCTCAACGCCGATGCGCAGCTTCTGGCCGGCGACTTTCGCGCGCCGGAGCGCCTGTTCGCGACGCTGCTGCAGGTCGTCGGGCGTGCCGGCCGCAGCGGTCAGCCGGCGCGCGTGCTGCTGCAGACGCGCCACCCGGGGCATCCGCTGTACGCCGCGCTCGCGCGCCACGACTTCCCGCGCTTCGCCCGCGACCAGCTCGCGGAGCGCCGTGCGATGCGCCTGCCGCCGTTCGTCCACGCGGCGCTGCTGACCGCGACGTCGCGGGACATGTCCGACGCCGTCGGGCTGTTGCAGGTCGCGCAGGGTCTTGGCCAGGCGTTGATGGACGGCGGCGCCGCGGGCGCGGTGAAACTCTACGACGCCGTCCCGATGCCGCTGGAGCGCCTGGCCGGCGAGCATCGCGCCCAATTGCTCGTCGAGGCCGCGCGCCGCAGCGACCTGCACGCGTTTCTCGTGCGCTGGCTCGCCGCGCTGCGGCGCGAAGTGGCGTCGCAAAAGCTGCGCCCGCGCTGGAACCTGGAAGTCGACCCGATCGCGATCTGACCGTCAGCGCGGCGCGCCGGGCGCAACGACGACGACGCGGCTTGACGCGGCCCGTCAGGCGAAAAGCGGACGAGCGGGCGCATTCCGTCGCCCTGGGCCCGCCGGCGCTCCGCCCGCACCCTGACAGCCCTACAGTCGCCGGCTTCGGCTGCCGATGAAGAGGGAATCCCCGACCCCGTCTCCCGGTAGCCTGCCGTGCCCCTCGCCGATCCCGCCGCTTTCGTTTCCGCGACCGTCCTCGTCGGCCTCGTCGTGACCGGCATGCTCGTCGCGGCCGGACGCTCGTCGGCCGGCACCCGCGGATTTCTCGCGGTCTGGGTGGCCGCCGATCTCGTGGCGACGATCGCGCGCGGCCTGGAACTTCCGCGGTCGATGGCGCCGGCGATCGATGTCGCGTGGGCCGGCGCGCTCCCGCCCTACGCCGTCGAGATCGCGATGCTGTCCCTGTTCGTCCTCGCGGCGCTGCTTCACGCGGCCGCGCTGGCGCTGCTGGCGCGCCGCGCCGTGACGCTGCGCTCGGCGATTGCCGCGCCCGTCGCGGTCGCGTTGGCCTTCGCGGGTGCCGTGACGCTCCTGGCGGACGCGGCGGATCGGACGTGCCTGGCCGCGGCGGCGATCGGGAGCGTGGCGGCGCTCGGCGTGGCGGCGGCATGGCCGCTCGTGCCGCGATTCCTCGGCGCGAAGCTTGTCGCCGCGGTGTGCGGCGCGGTCGCGCTGTACGGGCTGGGGCTCGCCGCGACGGCGTTCGTTGCGCCGCTGTCGAACGCCACCGCGGTGCCGACGGCCTACGTCGCGGCCGACCTGCTGACGACGGTCGGCCTCGGGATCGGCGTCCTGATGACGCTGCAGGAGCGGCTTCACGCGCGCATCCAGCAGTTGTCGGTGACCGACGCGCTCACCGGCGCCTTGAACCGCCGCGGCATGCTGCCTCAGCTCGAACGCGAATGGATCGGCGCCTACCGCTATCGTCGCCCGCTGGCGCTGGCGTTGATCGACATCGATCGCTTCAAGCGGATCAACGAGACGTTCGGCGAGGCCCGCGGCGACGATACGCTGGCGCAGCTGGTGGCGCTGATCCGGCTCAACACGCGGCAGTCCGACCTGCTGGCGCGCTGGGGCGGCGAGGCATTCCTGCTCGTGCTGCCCGGCACCACGGGTCGCGAGGCGCGGCTCGCGCTGGACCGCCTGCGCGCCGGGATCGCCGCGAGCCCGCTGGTGGCGGGTCTTCCGCCGGTGAGCATCAGCGTCGGCGTGGCTGCCCTCGATGCGACGCGTCCGCGAAGTGCGCTGACCACGCTGCTCGCGGCCGCCGACCGTTGCCTCGGCGCCGCGAAGGCGCAGCGCAACTGCGTCGTGCTGGACGAGAGCAACGCGTCGCCGGCGACGCTAGCCGCGGCGGGCGCGCCCGTACTTGATGAGCAGGTAGCCGCCTAGCATCCCGCCCAAGTGCGCGAAGTGGGCGACGCCGCGCTCGCTGCCGGTGACGCCGAGTACGAGTTCCAGCAGCCCATAGAGCGTGACGAAGAGCCACGCCGGCATCGGGATTGGCGGGAAGATCAGCATCAGCGTCCGGTGCGGATAGAGCAGCGCGTAGGCGAGCAGCAGCCCGAAGACGCCGCCGGAGGCGCCTATCGTCGGCCCGTAGACGCCCAGCAGCGGCGTGATCAGCAGCTGGCACAGTCCCGCCGAGACGACGCAGACGAAGTAATAGGTCAGGAAGCGGCTGCGCCCGTAGACGGCCTCGACCGGCCCGCCAAACATGTAGAGCGCAAACATGTTGAAGAACAGGTGCGTCGGGCTGCCGTGGAGGAACGCATAGGTGACGAGCTGCCACGGCCAGAAGCCGGGTTCGCCGAAGTCGCTGCCCTCGAACGACCACAGCGCAAAGGGCGGCACCAGCATCGGGTCGAGGCCGATGATCTGCAGCACGTAGACGACGCAGTTGGCGATCAGCAGCGCCTGGGTGCCGGGGGGAATCGACGACATGAGCGACCTGGAGGAATGGGCGGGGCAACGCGTTGACGTGGGGCGCGGCGGCGATGATCGGTCGGCGCGCCGCGCCGGCGCCGCGGCCGCATTGTCGCCGAAATTGCGAGCGCGGCGTTCCGTTTGGCGGGATGCGCCCGATCCCGCTCCGGCCGCCCCGCCGTTCAGACCGGAATGCGCGGCTCGAACTTGCTGCGGTGGACCGAAAAGAACGTCCTGACGTTGCGCACGTTCGCCTCCGCGCTCAACACGCGGTGCACGAACGCGTGGTAGTCCGGCATGTCGCGGACATAGACGACGAGCAGGAAATCCGGACCGGACGAGATCCGATAGCACTGCTGGACCGAGGCTTCGTCCGCGACCCGCCGTTCGAACGCATCGAGCGCCTCGGCCGACTGCCGGTCAAGGCTCGCCTCGACGAGCGCGGTCAGCCCGTGGCCGTCGATCCGGCCAACGGCCTCCGGGGCGACGATGGCAATGCGCCGCTCGATGACGCCGCTCTCGACGAGTCGGCGCACCCGGCGAAAGCAGGTCGGCGCCGACGCGTGCAGCCGTTCCGCCAGCTCCTGGTGCGTCTGCATGCAGTCCCGCTGAAGCTCGTTGAGAAGCCGTCGATCGAGACTGTCGAGTTCGGCGGGGGATTTGTCTGTCAATCTGGTGACCTCAATGAAATAAATATGCACATGTAAGGACGAATGAAATATTAACCCGAATCAAAGCAAAATATGAAAGATCATTCAGGCGACGGCCACTATCATCGACGGCGTCTGTTGGAAAGGATGTCAACCCCATGTGCGGAATCGTCGGCGCGGTCGCGCAACGAAACATCGTCCCGGTCCTTGTCGAGGGGCTTCGGCGGCTGGAATACCGCGGCTACGACTCCTGCGGGATCGCGATTCACGCCGATGGCGAGTTGAAGCGCGCCCGCAGCGTGTCGCGCGTCGCCGACCTCGACGAGCAGATCCAGCAGCTGCAGGGGTACACCGGCATTGCGCACACGCGCTGGGCGACGCACGGCGCGCCGACGACGGACAACGCGCACCCGCACTTCTCGGCCGGGCCGCAGGGCAAGCGAGCGTCGAGCGCGCGCATCGCGCTGGTCCACAACGGGATCATCGAGAACTACGAGGCGCTGCGCGAAGACCTCAAGCGCGCCGGCTATCGCTTCGACAGCCAGACCGATACCGAAGTCATCGCGCACCTGGTCGACCACGAATACGACGGCGACCTTCTCGACGCGGTGCAACGCGCCGTGAAGAAGCTGCACGGCGCCTACGCGATCGCGGTCTTCGCCCGCGAGGAGCCGCATCGCGTCGTCGGCGCGCGCGCCGGCAGCCCGCTGGTCGTCGGCGTCGGCGAGAACGAGAACTTCCTCGCCTCCGACGCGCTGGCGCTGGCGGGCACGACCGACCGGTTCATCTACCTCGACGAAGGCGACGTCGTCGACCTGCAACTCGGCAAGGCATGGATCTTCGACGCGCAGGGGCGGCGCGTCGAGCGCCCGGTGCGGCGCCTGGCCGCGGTTTCCAACGCGGTGGAACTGGGCCCCTACCGGCATTTCATGCAGAAGGAGATCTTCGAGCAACCGAAGGCCATCGCCGACACGATCGAGCCGATCACGAGCATCGAGCCGAGGCTTTTCGGCGCGGCCGCGCCCGACGTCTTCCCAAAGCTCCGCGGCGTGCTGATCCTGGCGTGCGGCACCAGCTACTACGCCGGCAGCGTCGGCAAGCAATGGATCGAAAGCATCGCCGGCGTCCCGGTCAGCGTGGAGATCGCGAGCGAATATCGTTACCGGACGTCGGTGCCGGATCCGCAATCGCTCGTTGTCGTCGTCTCGCAATCCGGCGAAACGGCCGACACGCTCGCGGCGCTGAAGCACGCGCGGTCATTGGGAATGCAGCAGACGCTCGCGATCTGCAATGTCGCGACGAGCGCGATGGTCCGCGAATCGACGATGCAGTTCCTGACCCGCGCCGGCGTCGAGATCGGCGTCGCATCGACGAAGGCGTTCACGACGCAACTCGTCGCGCTTTACCTGTTGGCCAATGCGATCGCGAAAGCCAAGGGACGGCTGTCGCCGGAGCGCGAGCATGCAGCCACGCGCCGGTTACGCCACCTTCCGGCTGCCATCCAGAGCGTGCTGGCGCTGGAGCCCAACGTGATCGCCTGGAGTGAGTCGTTCGTCCGCAAGGAAAACGCGCTCTTCCTCGGCCGCGGCCTGCATTACCCGATCGCGCTTGAAGGCGCCCTGAAGCTCAAGGAGATCAGCTACATCCACGCGGAGGCGTACCCCGCCGGCGAATTGAAGCACGGGCCGTTGGCGCTCGTGACCGAAGCGATGCCCGTCGTCACGGTCGCGCCGAACGACGCGCTGCTGGAAAAGCTCAAGAGCAACATGATGGAGGTGCGCGCGCGCGGCGGCCAACTTTACGTCTGCGCCGATGCCGACACGAGGATCGAGCCGAGCGAAGGCGTGCACGTCATCCGGCTGCCGGAGCACTACGGGGACCTTTCGCCGATCCTGCATGTCGTGCCGCTGCAGCTGCTGGCGTATCACACGGCGGTGGCGCGCGGGACGGACGTGGACAAGCCGCGGAATCTGGCGAAGTCGGTGACCGTGGAGTAGCGGTGGATGTTCGCTGGTACCGAACAATAAAGTTCCGAAACCGACAACAAAGTTCCGAAAACGAGCTGGTTCCAGCCTGGCTAAACGCAAGCGCTTGGACTCCTCGGCCGCCACCATGCTGCGCTGCGCAATCGTTCGACCGCTATGCACTCGGAACCGGGCGGTAGCATGTCGGCTACGGGTTTCGCTGGTTGCCCGGACCCGGCCAGAAGCAGTCATCGGCGAAATCCTCCAATCAGGGGCATCGATCCCGACGCATTGCGCGTGGCCCTTCTCGACCTCGGCCTGACGCCCATGTCGCGATGGAGTTCTTCGAGGAACGTGCAAGTCGGCCGGTGGACGCTGCCTTCATCGACACCCGGAGGCCGATCTGCGCGATGTCCTCTATCGGATCGCCGACGACTAGGTCAACCGGAGCGAGGCGTTGCTGCCGTGGAACATGGCAATGGTCCACTCTGAGTCAGAGGCGGCCGCCGCCTGAACATCACGCCGCGGTCAAGGCCGCAGCCACTGGACGCTTACGATCGCCGCAGGTCGCGAGCACCGATGCTGATCGATTCGGAACGTCCGCCGGCGGCTCGCCGCTTCCGGGGCGTCTTCGCATCCAGGGTCCCTGGGTGGAATTCCCAATTTACTGTCATGCCAATTGACTTGAATTAAATTCCGCGGCATCGTAGGCGCCATGAAATCAGGGAAGCAGCGCCGCTACGTGATGAGGGCCCGCGCCGATGCTGCCGCGGCGACCCGCGGCGCGATCCTGGAATCCGCCTGCGATCTCTTCTTCTGCAACGCGTTCGAGGACGTCACCATCGATCGCATCGCGACCCGAGCCGGGACCGCGGTGCGCACCGTCCTTCGCGTCTTCGGAAGCAAGGATGCGCTGTTCGTCGAGGCGCTGCGGACGATCGGACGACTTCGCGAGGCCTCCGTCGACCCGAAGGATCCCGAGGCCTTCGTGGCCGACACGCACGCCTTCTACGAGCGGATGGGCGACACGATCATCCGCTGGCTCGCGGACGAGCCCCGCATCCCCCCGATGCACGATTTCCTGGAGACCGGCCGGCGTGCGCTCCGATCCCAGGTCGGGCAGGCGTTCGCAGGCCACCTGGCCCGCTTTCCCGAGCGGGAACGCAAGGAGGTCCACGACGCGCTGATCGTCTCCGTCGACGCCTACACCTGGAAGCTTCTCCGGCGCGACTTCGGACTGTCGAAGCGCGCGGCGCTTTCAACGACCCTGCGGCTGGTCCGCGGCATCCTGAAGGGAGAGCCCGATGGCTAGATTTCTCTGGCTGAACTGGTCCGGCGGCGGCAACCTTCCGCCGAGCCTCGGCATCGCGCGCGCCTTGTCCGAGCGCGGCCACATGGTGTCCTTCGCGGGTCGTCCGGAGATGGTGCCGCGCGTGCAGGCAGCCGGCTTCCGTGCGATCGAGATCCAGTCGGCCTACGAGCAGGTCGAGCGCTACCCAGCGGGCTCGCCGCTGACGCGCGCCGCGTGCTACCTAACGTCCCCGGCCGTTGCGGCTGAGGTGCGGCACCGCGTAGCCGACGAGAATCCCGACCTCGTCCTGATCGACGGCATGTTCCCGGCGGCGCTGTCCGAGGCCGACGACTTCCGGTGCCGTTCGGCCGTGATCTGCCATACGTTCCTGTTCCGGCAGCTCGATCGCTGGGGCGACATGCTGTCCCGGTTGAACGGCATGCGCGAGAAGGCCGGGTTCGAGCGCCTGCCGTCGTTCGAGGCACTTTGGCAATCGCGTGAGCGGATCATCGTAACGACGCTGGCAGCCTTCGACGCGGCTGCGCCTGCCGGCTGGGAAGCGGTGCTCCATGTCGGGCCTTCGCTGGAGGACGAGAAGCTGGCGCAGCCGATGCAGGTGCCGTCCGACGGCGGCGAGCGCAGCACGGTCCTGGTCAGCTTCAGCACGGGCTTCGAGCAGCGCTCGGTCGCGAAGCTGCAGAACACGCTCGACGCGCTGGCGCCGTTGCCGGCGCGGGTCGTCACGACGACCGGTGGCATCGTCAAGCCGGAAGAGCTGTCGGCGCCCGCAAACGCGACCGTGATCGAGTACGCGGCGCACGACCCGATCCTGCGCGCTGCGGCGCTGACGATCACGCATGGCGGCCACGGCACGGCGATGCGCTCGCTTCGGCACGGCGTGCCGATGATCCTGATGCCCGGCTTGGCGCACGACCAGGAACTGGTTGCCCGCACCGTCGAGGAATGGGGCGCCGGCCTCGCATTGCCCGGCGACGCCCCCGCTTCGGCCATTCGCGAAGCGGCGAGCCGCATCCTCGGCGACCCTAGTTTTCGCTCAGCGGCGCGATCGCGCGCGGCGCAGCTCAACGGCGTCGACGGCGCAGCGAACGCAGCGGACGAGATCGAGGCGATGCTCCACAGGTAAGCGGCGGCCCGCTCAGCGGCCGTTCGCGCCGCGCGACGCGAGTGCCCTGCGGCAGGGTGACGCTCAGCGTAGTAGAAGGCGCCGGTGTCACACCGCGGTCAAGGCGGCCTTCATCGGACTTCATCGGAGGGTCGGTGGCCGACATCGTCGGCCGCTTCGGAGGGCAGGGCGGCATGTCCGGTCTGGGTCGACAGTGACCGAAGGGCCATCGATCAGCCGATTTCCCCTGTAGACCGATAGCGGACTGCTGCGACGCAACGTCGCGCGCGAAGCGTTACAACTTTTCGGAACTTCACTGTGCGCGCTGCCTTTCAAGCTGGGCATCTGCACGCGCATTTCGGAACTTTATCGGGGTGCTGAAGCCCCTGGCCCCCCTCTGAAGCGTTTTCGGAGCTTTATTGTTCGCGACCATTCGCTGGTGGCGTGTTCTGACCAAGAATCGTCGTAAACGCTCGGCAACGGTCGTAGTCGAGCAAATAACGTCGCGAACGCCGAAATGAATCGTCATCGCGATGTCCGCCGTTGCCTTCGAACGCCTTGAAACAAGGCAGCTTTTGAGCAAGAAAAGTTCAATGTGCGGACCGCTTAGCGTGTCGACGTACCTCGCTTCGGGGTAGCCGGCGGAACAGGCGTCGCAGCGCGCACATTGCGCGTTGCGGCATGCCGTCGCATGCCGCGTAGGCGACCGGCACGACAATCAGCGTCAACGCCGTCGATGTCAACACGCCGCCGATGATCGCGCGTCCCATCGGCGCCTGCTGCTCGGCGCCCTCGCCGAGCCCAAGTGCGAGCGGCAGCATCCCGAACACCATCGCCGTCGTCGTCATCAGGATCGGCCGCAGCCGGATCTGTCCGGCCTCGAGCAGTGCGTCGGCGACACCGCGCCCCCCACGGCGGGCGCGGTTCGCGAAGTCGACGAGCAGGATCGCGTTCTTCGTCACGAGGCCCATCAGGAAGACGATGCCGATCATCGAGTAGAGGTTCAGCGTCGTGCGCGTGGCCAGCAGCGCCAGCATCACCCCGACGATCGACAGCGGAAGCGAGGCCATGATGACCAGCGGCTGGACGAAGCTCGCGAACTGTGACGCCAGGACCAGGTAGATGAAGATGACGGCGAGCGCGATGGCCGCGAGGATCTCGCCGGCTACCTGCTGCTGGTCCTCGATCTCGCCATTGATCTCGATCCGCATCCCCGGCGGCAGCGGAAAGGCGCGAACCAGCTTCTGCACGTCGGCGCCGACATCGCCGCTCGGCCGGCCCTGGACGTTCGCGAACAGCGCGATGCGCCGCATCAGGTCCTGGCGCCGGATGTTCTGCGGATTGGCCGACGGCTCGATCGTCGCCACGGCGCGCAGCGGTACGATCTCCGGCGCACCGTCGCGCAGCGCGCGGCCGGTGGCGATGCCGATCTCGCCGATGTCGTCGATCGTCTCGCGCGCGGCCCGCGGCAGCTGCGCGACGACCTGGTAGTCGTGGCCGTCGGGCCCGAGCCAGGTGCCGCAGTCCTCGCCGCCGACGAGCGCCCGCAGCGTCGCGCCGAGCTGCTGGTGCGTCAGTCCATAGTCGGCAGCCTGCTCCGGCTTCAGTCGCAGCGCCAGCGCCGGCACGCCTTCCTTCAGCGAGGTGTCGAGGTCGGCGATACCCGGGACCGCGGCAACCTTCGCGCGCAGGTCGGCCATCACGGCGGTCATCCGCGCCTCGTCGGTCCCGAGCAGGTTGACGAAGATCGGCACGTCGGTGCCCACCTTCGCGTCGACGCCCGGCACGGCCGCCACACGGCGCCGCAGGTCGGCCTCGACCTGCTCCTTCGTCCGCATGCGACGTTCCTTCGGCAGCAGCGTCACGTCGATCCGCGCGGCGTTGCGCGCGCCATCGATGCCGACCACGGTGTCGAGCGTCGCGACCTCGGACGTCGCGCGCAAGGCCTGCTCGACCCGGCGCACGCGCCCGTCGGCGGCTGCGAGACTGGCCCCGACCGGCATCGTCAGGTTCAGCGTGATCCGGCCGTCGTCGACCTTCGGCATCAGCTCGGTGCCAACGACGCCGGCCAGCGGTAGCGCGCCGACGAAGGCGGCCACGGCGATCGCCAGCGTCGCCGGACGGTGCGCCAGCGCCCAGCGCAGCAGCCAGTCGTAGCCGCGGTGCGCCGCATCCAGCGCGCGGTCGAACCGCGCCACCGTCGCGCCGACGAGCGGCAGACCGCGCGCGCCGCCGGGCGGATCGTGCCAGACGGCCGACAACATCGGGTCGAGCGTGAAACTGACGAAAAGCGACAACAGTACGGCCACGGCCACCGTGACACCGAACGGTCGGAAGAACTGGCCGACGAGCCCGCGCATGAACGCGACGGGAACGAACACCGCCACGAGCGAGAACGTCGTCGCCAGAACGGCCAGCGAGATCTCGCCGGTCCCGGAAAGCGCTGCCGAGCGGTGGTCGGCGCCGAGCCGCCGGTGGCGGACGATATTCTCGCGAACGACGATCGCGTCATCGATCAGCAGGCCGATGCACAGCGACAGTGCCATCAGCGACATGACGTTGATCGTAAGCCCGAGCGCGTACAGCGCGCCCATCGTCGCGATGACGGCAATCGGCAGCGTCAACCCGGTGATCACGGTGCTGCGCCAGGAGCCGAGGAACAGGAAGACGATCAGCACCGTCAGCACGCCGCCTTCGACGATTGTCCGCTTGACGCCGGCCACCGACGCAGCGACCTCGCTGGAGCCGTCGGCCAGCTGGCGCAGCTCCACGCCGGCGGGCAGCCGTTCCCGCAGTTGCCGTGCCTGTTCGCGCAGCGCGGCGCCTGTAGCGACGAGATTGGCGTCCTGCGCCTTGAAGACGCGCAGCGCGACGGCGGGCTGCCCCTCGACGCGCGCGATCGTCTCGCGCTCGCGTTCGCCGTCGATGACGCGCGCCAGCTGGCCGACGCGGATCGGCACGCCGTTGCGCCGGGCAACGACGATGTCGGCGAAGTCGGCCGGCGTTCGCATTCGCCCGTCGACGCGGACGATCGCCTCGGACGGATCGCGCGTGATCGCGCCGACCGGAACGGCGACGTTCGCGCCGCGCACGGCGGCCGCGACCTGGTCGACCGTCAGCCCGTGCGCCGCCAGGGCGGCGGGATCCAGCTCGACGCGCACCTGCCGCTCGACGCCGCCCTCCACTTCGACGCGGCCGGCGCCGGAGGCCCGCTGCAGCCCTTTCGCGACGACCTGCTCGGCGAGGTCCGACAGTGCGCGCGCCGAGACGCCAGCGCCCAGCAACGCGAAGCGCGCCGTCGGCTCGTCGTTGTCGAGGTTGACGCGCTCGACCAGCGGATCCTTCGCGTCGCGCGGGAATCCGGGCCGTACCAGCGCCACCTTGTCGCGCACATCCTGGATCGAGCGGGCGACGTCGGCGTCGGCGCGGAACTCGACGAACGTCAAATTGCTGCCCTCGCGCGACAGCGAGCGGATCATCTTGACTCCGCCGATCGCGTTGACCGCGTTCTCGACCGGCTTGGCGATGTCGCTTTCCACCTGCGCCGGCGAGGCGCCGGGATACCGCACCGTGACGGTGACCATCGGCGCCGCAACATCCGGCATCGCCTCTACGCCGAGGCGGGCGTACGAAAACCCGCCGAGCACGACGAGTGCAGCCATCACCATCGTCGCAAAGATCGGGTTGTCGATCGCAATCCGCGTGATGTTCATCGGGCATCCCCGTCAGCGCGCAGCGGCACGGGCCGCCAACGCGGCCGGGGTGGCGTCGATGAGGCGCGCGGGCGCCTCTTCGGCAGGCGCATCGATGTGCAAGGCAACGACGCGCTCGGAGTCGCCGAGGCCACCGAGGATCTCGACGCGCTGCTCGCGGTCGTCGCGACGCCCGGTCCGGACCGATCGACGCACGATGCGGTCGCCCGTGAACACCCATACGTACGCTTCGGAGCCTTCGGCATGTACCGCAGACGCGACCAAGGTCGCCGTAGGCGCGCCGGCCTTGGACGCGAGCCGGATGTGCGCGAACATTCCGGAGCGCAGTCCCTGCTCCGGATTCGGGATCGACACATAGACGGCGATCGTCCGCGAACCGGCGTCGGCGCTCGGATTGATTCGCTCGACGCGACCCACGACCGGCGCAGTTCCGTCCGCGCCGTCGACATCGACGGTTGCCGGCGCGCCAATGGCGATCCGCGCGACCTCCGAGACGGGCGCCTGCGCCTGCACTTCGAGGCGCGACAGGTCGACGATCGTCAGCAGCGGAGCATCGAACGCGACCTTTTCGCCCGGCTGGACGTCACGCTTCGCGACCAGCCCGCCGATCGGCGCGCGAACGATGGCGTCGCTGAGCTGCAGGCGCACCTGAGCGAGCTGAGCCTGCCCTGCGTCGACGGCCGCGAGCTGGGCACGGAACGACGCCTCGGCGCTGGCAAATGCGTTGGTCGAGATGAATCCCTGCTGCAGCAGCGCCGCATTGGCATCGCGCGTTCGCTCGCTCTGCGCCAGTTGCGCCCGAGCGGAATCGAGAGCGGCCCGGCGCTCGGCCTCGACCTGCCGTAGTGCGGCCACGTCGAACTCGGCGACGATCTGGCCGGCCGCGACACGGTCGCCCTCCCGGAACAACACGCGACGGACTTCCGCCGATGTCTTGGCGCGGACCGTCGCCTGCGAGAGCGCCTGCACCGTGCCCGGCAATTGCAGCGCGACCATCCAGGCACGCCGCTCGATCGTCGCCAGATCCGCCGGCTCGAATTCCAGCACCGTCGGGCCCTGAACGGACGAATCGTCCTGGGTCGACCGGTCGGGTCTCGTCACCGCGACGCCAGCAACAACAACGGTCGCCGCTGCAGTGGCGGCGAGGATCAACCGGCGGCTTCGATGCGCCATGCCCCTCCCCTCGACTCAGCCCGGCCCGGATGCCGCGAGTCGATCAGTGGCGCCAGTATCGAATTTTGCCTATGCGGCTTCCTCCCGTATGCGACGGACTGCGCCTCCATGCGACGAACTGCCGAAACGGGTCAACAGACGACGTGACGGACCGCCGCTCGGGGCCGATCACAAACGCGTCGACCTGAATCCCGCCCAGGCGCCGATTCGAGGGCGACTGAGCCGCCCCGGGATTCCCGGAGACCTCCGAGTTTGAGTCAGGCCGGGACGACCCGCCCCGATCGCCGTTAACGAAACTCCGCCTCAAGCTTCGCCGGCGGCACGTTGCCAATGGGCTCGAGCAGCCTGCGGTTGTTGAGCCAGTCGACCGATGCGAGCGTTGCGTACTCCACGGCTTCGAGGTTCTTCCGGGGGCCGCGGTGATGGATCACCTCGGTCTTGTACAGCCCGATGATCGTCTCGGCCAATGCGTTGTCGGAGGAGGCGCCGACGCCGACTGTCGATGGATCGATGCCGATCTCGGTCATCCGCTCCGAGTAGCGAATCGACAGGTATTGGGTCGATTCAATCCATCGTCGCAACACCTTAACCACGGAGGTTGCGATGATGGCACCCGCGGTAGGAGCCGTATGCCCGAGCCGGGCACGTACGGATCTGTGCAGGGCGGGGGCTCGCCGGTAACGGCCATCCCTACCGCGACCGCCGACAGCCTGAGACTCAGCCGACCGCGCCGATGCGATACAGCGCCGCCGCGTTGTCGCCGAGAACGCGCCGGCGGATCGACTCTTCGGGGATCCATGCATCGAGCCGCCGGCGCTGCCCGCCATAGTCCGCCGCCTGCTCGAAAAGCGTATGCGGCCAGTCGCTTCCCCAGACCAGGCGATCCCAGCCGAGGGATCCGGCCAGCAGCGGGAGGGCCTCTCGAGCAACCTGCTCGCCGCGTCCGTCGGCTCCGTTGCGATAGCTTGCGGACAACTTCACCCAGACGCGCCGCGAGGGCGCGAGCGACAGCAGGTAGCGGAAGCCGGGATCCTCGACGCCGAGCGTCGGATCGGGGCGACCGAAGTGGTCGACGACCACATCGAGCTGCCGTTCGAGTAGCGGATCGAGCAGCGGCCGCAGCTGTGCCGCGACCTGGTGAACCTGCACGTGCCAGGCGCGCCGCTGAAGTTCACGCAGCAGGGCTTGCCAGGCGGGCGAGCCGAACTCCGGTGCCGGCAATCCGACCTGGTTAAGCCGAATGCCGACGACGCCCGCCTGCTGCAGCCGGTCGAGCTCCGCAGCAGGGACGGAAGGATCGACGACCGCGACGCCGCGCAGGCGCTTCGGATAGCGCTGCAGCGCATCGAGCAGGTAGGCGTTGTCGGTGCCCAGGAAGCTGGGCTGGACGACGACCCCGTGGGTCAGGCCGAACTCATCCAGGTGGGCGAGAAAGGCTTCGGGCGGCGCGTCGTAGCCCGACGGTGCGCGCCGCCGATCCGGCATCGGCAGGCTGCGCAGGAAGACGTGCGCGTGGCAATCAACCGCCAGCGGGCGTGTCGTAGGGGCCATCGCGGTACAGCCTGACAGCGGGTTGGCGAGCCCGCAGATTGTCGCGGACAGCGCGGCCCGGTGGAAATTGCGGCGCGTCGACATCACCGGCTCCGGGGTGGCGGGGTAGCGGGCTGAGAGGTGGGGGTGGGGGCATGCTGCGGCTTCAGGCGGCCTGCAGCGATCGCCCCTTCGTTTCCGGCAGCAGCAGCGCCGTGACGACGACCACGCCGTAGGCGATCGCGGCATCGATGCCAATCGCCTCGCCGAGCGGCATCGACTTGCTCATGTAGCCCACGAGCACCGGGAACGCGGCGGAGGCGACGCGCCCGAAGTTGTAGCAGAAGCCGACGCCGGCGCCGCGCATCCGCGCGGGATAGAGCTCGTTGAACAAGGTGCCGAGGCTGGCAGGAATGCCGGCGGAGAAGAAGCCGAGCGGGAAGCCGAGCACGAGCATCTGCGTATCCGTGAGCGGAAACATCAGGTACACGGGCGCGGTGACCACGCAGCAGGCGGCGAACAGCGCGATGTTGCGCCGGCGGCCGATGCGGTCGAGCAGCTGCGCGCTGGCGAGGCAACCGCAGGCGAAGGCCACGATCATCACTGCGAGATAGCCGCCGGTACCCAGCACCGACAGGTGGCGCTCGGTCTTCAGGAACGTCGGGATCCAGGTCATCAGCGCGTAGTAGCCGCCATGTGCGCCCATCCCCAGCACGGCGCCCAGCAGCGTCACCCGCAGCACCTCGGGCGAGAAGATCGCGAGCAGCGATTCCCCCGCGCCGCGCGAGCGCACCCCGGGCAGCGCCAGCTCGGGCTCCGGCACCGATCGGCGCACGAATACGACCAGCAGCGCAGGCAGCAGGCCGGCGGCGAACATCACGCGCCACGCCAGCGCCTGGTCGAGCAGCGTGAACAGCAGCGTGTAGAGCAGCACCGCGGCGGCCCATCCGGCAGCCCACGCTCCCTGCACGGTGCCCAGCGCGCGGCCTCGGCTGGCCGGGCGAATCGCCTCCGCCATCAGCACGGCGCCGGCAGCCCACTCGCCGCCGAATCCGAAGCCCTGCAGCGCCTTCAGCACGATCAGCGTCCGGAAATCCGGCGCGAATGCGCAGAGAAACGTGAACCCGGCAAACCAGAGGATCGTCACCTGCAGCGTGCGGACGCGGCCGAAGCGGTCCGACGCCGCGCCGGCCACCCAGCCGCCGAGCGCCGAGGCGACGAGCGTGACGCCGCCCAGCAGGCCGGCCTGGGACTTGTCCATCCCCAGACCCGCGATCAGCGCCGGGATGACGAGCGAAAACATCTGCACGTCCATCGCGTCGAGCGCCCAGCCTGCGAAGCAGGCCCAGAAGGTCGTGCGCTCGACGGCGGAGGAATCGCGATACCAGCGGAACACTCGGGTCTCCAGTCGCCGCCGCTGCCGAGACCGTGGAACCCGGGATCCGACGAGCAACCCTAAAGATATATATGTTTAAATAAAGCCTAACGTGCGGCCCCGGCCATGTCAACGACGACGCGAAAAGCATCCCCCGCCCGACGCACGCGCCGCACGCCGGCCGCGGACGCGCCGCAGACTCTGGACGCGCTGGCCGCCACCGATCCGCGCCTTCCGCTGTACCAGCGGCTGAAGGACGCGTTCGTGGCCCAGCTCGCGTCGCGCCGCTGGCGGCCGGGCGAGGCGATCCCCACCGAGGCCGAGCTGTGCAGGGCTTACGGCGCGTCGATCGGCACCGTGCGGCACGCGATCGAGCTGCTTGCGCTCGATGGGCTGCTCGAAAAAACCCCGGGGCGCGGCACGTTCGTGCGCACGCCGAGCTTCGAGGGCTCGCTGTTCCGCTTCTTCCGGCACCGCGCAGGCGGGGAAGACCGGGTGCCGCAGGGGCGAATCCTGTCTCGCGCGGTCCGGCTGCCGCCGTCGGAGGTGGGCGAGTCGCTGCGGATGGCGCCGCGCGAGCGGGCCATCGTGCTGGAGCGGCTGCGCTCGTTCGACGACGTGCCCTTCCTCTGCGAGGAGATCTGGCTGCCGCAGTCGCGCTTCGCGGCGCTCGCCCGGCTGCCGCTGGCCGAGTTCGGCAACCTGCTGTATCCGCAGTACGAGCGGCACTGCGGCCAGACGGTGGCCTCGGCGCGAGAGCATTTGTCGGTCGCACAGGCACGCGGCGTGGTCGCCGATCGTCTGCGGCTCGCTCCGGGGGCGCCGGTCGTCGTCATCGAGCGCCTGGCGTTCGGCTACGATCGATCACCGCTGGAATGGCGGCGCTCGCACGGGATCGCGGAGCGCTTCCGCTACGACGTCGACATTCGCTGAGGCTCCCTCGGCGCGACGACGTCGCCGCGAGCCACAAACGCGCCGGTCGTTCCGTCCGAAGCTGACGCATGTCCTCGTCCAGCGTCGTGTGCCTGCCGCGCGTCGCGCGGCGGACGTCGCCAGCGACGCGCTGCGCGCCGTGGAAGATCTCGACCGTGGCCGCGGTGCACGGGCCATGGATGCCGGCCCTGTACCGCCGTTGTTCGATGTGCCGGAAAGCCCATGGCACCGCCTTTCGGGCGCGAGCCGGCTTGAAGGCCGCCGATTTCCGCTGGACCGGCGCCGAGGACTCGATCACGTGGTTCGAATCCTCGCCCGGAAATTTTCGCGGCTTCTGTCGCCATGGCGGCTCGCCGTTGCCCAGCGGTTTCGACAGCGACCCGACCATCTACGGCCTGCTGCTGGGCGCACTCGACGACGACCCGGGCGTGCGGCCGGCGATGCACGTGCACGTCGCCGGCAAGGCGCCGTGGTTCGACATCCGAGCCTCAGCCCAGCCAGCCCCTGATCCGCCGCGCCAGCGCTTCGCGGCTGATGCCGTAGCGATCGTGCAGCGTCGGCAGCGCACCCGCATCGAGAAACGCATCGGGCAGGCCGGCGAGCTGGAAGCCCGCGGGCTGCACGCGGTGGCGCAGCAGTGCGCTCGCCACGGCCTCGCCGAGTCCGCCCACCACCGAGTGGTTCTCGGCGATGACGACCATCCGGTGCCGGTACCGCACGGCCTCCACGATGGCCGCTTCGTCCAGCGGCTTGATCGTCGGGCAATGCAGCACGGCGACGCCGATGCTGTCCCTGGCGAGGTCCTGCGCCACCTCCAGCGCGCGCATCGTCAGGATGCCGCTGGAGATCACCAGCACGTCGGCGCCGTCGCGCAGCAGCTTGGCCTTGCCCAACTCGAAGCGGTAGCCGTCGATCTCGTCGAGCACCAGCGGGACCTGGCCGCGCAGCAGGCGCATGTAGACGGGGCCCTGGTGCTGCGCGATCTGCGGCACCGCCTGCTCGATGTCCAGCGCGTCGCAGGGATCGACGATCGTCAGGCCGGGGATGCCCCGCATCATCGCCAGGTCTTCGGTGGCCTGGTGGCTGGGGCCGTAGCCGGTCGTCAGTCCGGGCAGCGCGCAGCAGATCTTGACGTTCAGGTTCTCCTCGGCGATGACCTGGTGGATGAAGTCGTAGGCGCGCCGCGTGCCGAAGACCGCGTAGGTCGTCGCGAACGGCACCAGCCCTTCCTTGGCCATGCCGCCGGCCGAGCCCATCAGCAGCTGCTCGGCCATCCCCATCTGGTAGAACCGTTCCGGATACGCCTGCGCGAACAGGTGCAGGTCGGTGTACTTGGCCAGGTCGGCCGTGAGGCCCACGACCTCCGGGCGGCTCGCCGCGTATTCGACGAGCGCCTTGCCGAACGGCGCCGCCTTGACCCGCTGGCCCTCGGAGGCGATCGACGCGATCATCGCCGAGGTGGTCAGGCGGGGCTTCTTCTCCGCAGTGGCCGTGCTCATGCCGAGGCTCCTTCGGGCTGGACTTGCGACTGGTCGAGGATCGCGAGGGCCTGCTGCCACTCGGGCGGATCGACGCGGATGAAATGGTTCTTCTCGCGCTGCTCGAGGAAGGGCACGCCCTTGCCCATCAGCGTGTCGAACAGGATGACGCGCGGCTTGTTCTCCGCGAGCGAGCGCGCGGCGTCGAATGCCGCGAGCACGGCCGGAAGATCGTTGCCCTTCACGCGCTGCACGTGCCAGCCGAAGGCGGCCCACTTGTCGGCGAGCGGCTCGAAGCCGAGCACCTTGCCGGAAGGGCCGTCGGCCTGCTGGTTGTTGATGTCGACCAGGCAGATGAGGTTGTCGAGCCGATGGTGGCCGGCGGACATCGCCGCCTCCCAGGTCGAGCCTTCGTCGAGCTCGCCGTCGGACATGCTGTTGTAGACGAAGGCCGGGTTCCTCTTCTGCTTCAGGCCCAGCGCCATCCCGACGGCGATGACGAGACCCTGGCCCAACGAGCCGCCGGAGATCTCCATGCCCGGCGTGTAGGCGGCCATCCCGGACATCGGCAGTCGGCTGTCGTCGCTGCCGTAGGTCTCGAGTTCGCTTTCAGGGATCACGCCGGCCTCGATCAACGCCGCGTAGTGCGCGATCGCGTAGTGGCCGTGGGAGAGCAGGAAACGATCGCGCTCTTCCCATTCCGGCTCCTGCGGACGCAGGTTCATCGCATGGCGGTAGGCCACGGCCAGTACGTCGGCCCAGCCCAGCGCCTGGCCGATGTAGCCCTGGCCCTGCACTTCGCCCATCCGCAGCGCGTAGCGCCGGATCCGGTAGGCGCTCTCGCGCAATTCGTCGATCGATGCAGGCATGACGGTCCTTTGTACGTGGAAGGATTCGGGATCCGGCCTCACAGAAGGCCGATGGAGAACCAGGGAACGAAGGCGACGAGCAGCAGCCCGACCAGCAGGGCGCCCAGGTAGGGCCAGATGCGGCGCATCGCGACGTCGGGGTTCACGCGGCCGATCGTGCAGGCGGCGTAGTAGCCCAGGCCGAAGGGCGGCGCGAACAGCCCCACGCCCATCGCGAGGATGATCACCATCGCGTAGTGCACCTCGTGCACGCCGATGGCCTTTGCGATCGGGAACAGCAGCGGCGCGAAGAGCACCATCGCCGGGATACCCTCCAGCACGCTGCCCAGCACGATGAAGGCGGCGATCGAGACCAGCAGGAAGCCGTACTTCCCGCCCGGAACGCCCGCCATCGCCTGCGCCAGGCTCTGCGAGAAGCCCGACTGCGTCAGCGCCCAGGACATTCCCGTGGCCGTGCCGATGATGAACAGGATCGCGCCGGACAGCGCCGCCGTATCCACGAGCATCGGATAGAGCCGCTTCCAGTCGAAGCGCCGGTAGATGAACAGCCCCGCCAGCACCGCGTAGGCGATGCCGATCGTCGACACTTCGGTGGCAGTGGCCACGCCCTCGACGACCGCGGTGCGGATCAGCACCGGCAGCGCCAGCGCCGGCAGCGAGACGAGCAGCGTCCGGCCGACGACCTTCATCGGCGCGCGCTTCAGCCCCGCGGCGATCTCGGCGCTGCGGTAGCGCGCCAGCACGGCCAGCATCGCCGCGAGCACGACGCCGGGAAGCAGGCCGCCGGTGAACAGCGCCGCAATCGAGATGCCGGCCACCGAGCCGATCGTGATCAGCACCAGCGAGGGCGGGACCGTCTCGGCCATCGCGCCGGAGGCGGCGAGCAGCGAGATCAGTTCGCCTTCGTGGTTGCCCCGGCGCTTCATCTCCGGCAGCAGCACCGGCGCCACGGCCGCCATGTCGGCCGTCTTGGCGCCCGAGATGCCCGACACCAGCAGCATCGCGCCCAGCAGCACGTAGTTCAGGCCGCCGCGCACGTGGCCCAGCAGCGAGGCGAGGAAGTCGACCATCGCCTTGGCCATGCCGGTCATCTCGACGAGGTGACCGAGAAGGATGAACAGCGGCACCGCGAGCAGGATCAGCGAACTCATCCCCTCGTCGATCCGGCCGCTGACGACCTGCAGCGGCGTCGTCGTGACGCACAGCAGGAAGGCCACCGTGGCCAGCCCGAAGCAGAACGCGATCGGCACGCCGAGCAGCACGCCGGCGCCCAGCAGCACCGCGAAGAAGACGACCAGGTTCCAGTTGCCGATCGACTGCAGCCAGCCGGCTTCGAGGTAGAGCAGGCCGGCGAGCGCGCCGATCGCTGCCGCCACGCCGATCAGGTCGGCGATGCCGATACGCGCCAGGCGCAGCAGGCCGATCGCGATCATGAAGACGGCGCCGACAGGCACCGCCGCCGCGCGGACCGTGTTCGGCCACGCCAACGCCGGCGTCTGCACGACCCATTCGTCGCGCGCGTAGTCGGCCATCGGGCCGATCAGGATCGCCAGCATCAGGCAGGGCGCGGCGATCGCCAGGGCCTCGCTCCAGGCCCGCGCCCGCGGGCTCCATCGCGAAATCAGCGCCGTCGTGCGCATGTGCGTGCCGCGCCGCAGCGCGACCGCCGCCCCGAGGTTGGCCAGCCACAGGAACAGGATCGAGGCCAGTTCGTCGGCCCAGGGAATCGGGCTGTTGAAGACGAAGCGCATGACGACGCCGGCCAGCAGCACGGCGACTTCGCCGACCACCAGCGCCGCGGCCGGCACCTCGATCAGGTGGCCGAGCCACTGCTCGGCACGCGCCGGGAGCGACCCCGCCGGCGCTGCGGGATGGGCGTCCAGCAGCATCGTGGTCACCCGAGCGCCCCGACGCCGTCCTGCAGCAGCTTCCAGGCCTCGTCGCCGAACTTCGCGCGCAGGTCCTTGTAGAAGCTGCCCTTGGCCAGCGCATCCTTGAAGGCCTTCTTGTCGGCATCGACGAACTGCACGCCCTTGCCGGCAAGGTCGGTGCGCAGCGAGACGCTCAGCGCCGCGATGTCGGCGCGCTCGTCGGTCGCGGCCTTGTCGAGTTCGCGCTTGACGATCTCCTGGATGTCGGCCGGCAGGCGCTCGAAGGCCTTGCGGTTGCCGAGGATCCAGTAGGCGTCCCAGACGTGGTTCGTCAGGCTGCAGTACTTCTGCACTTCGTACAGGCGCGCCGTGGCGATGATCGCCAGCGGGTTTTCCTGGCCCTCCACGAGCTTCGTCTGCAGCGCCGAATAGACCTCGTTGAAGTTGATCGGCGTCGGGCTGGCGCCCAGCGCGGTGAACAGCGACGACAGCATCGGCGCCGACGGGACGCGCAGCTTCATCCCCTTCAGGTCTTCGGGCGTCTTGACCGGCTTCGTCGACGTCGTGACCTGCCGGAAGCCGTTGTCCCAGGGCTTCGACATCGTCAGCAGTCCGACCTTCTCGATCTGCGCGCGGACGTAGGCGCCGAGCGGGCCGTCCATCGCCTTCCAGACCTCGTCGTAGCCGTGGAACGCGAAGCCGGTGTTGATGATCCCGGCGGCCGGCACCAGCGTCGACAGCACGACGCTGGCCTGGTTGAAGAACTCGACGCCGCCGCTGCGGATCTGCGACAGCAGGTCGGTGTCGGAACCGAGCTGGTTGGCCGGGAACAGCTTGATGTCGAGGCGGCCGTTCGTGGCGTTGCGGATGCGGTCGATCGCCTCCTGCGCGCGCTTGTTGACCGGGTGCGACGGGTCCTGGCCCGTGGCGAACTTGTAGTTGAACTCCGCCGCGCGCGCGGGGCGCGTGGCGATAGAGAACAGCGGCAGCGCGGCAGCGCCCGCGAGGATCCGGCGGCGCGCGGGCTGGAACGTGGATGCGGTCATGCGTGTCTCCTGTAGTTGTAGGAACGGACTACGTTGCGGCTCAGTGGATCAACATGCCGCCGTTCACGTCGAGGGTGATGCCGGTGCAGTACGACGAGAGATCGCTGGCGAGGAAGACACAGGCCCCGCCGATGTCCTCGGCGCGGCCCAGGCGGGCGAGCGGGATCGTCTCGGCGATATCCGCCTTGCGCTCCTCGGTGAGCTTGCCCTTGATGATGTCGGTGCCGATCAGGCCGGGCGTGATGCAGTTGACGCGGATGCCCTCGGGCGCGAATTCGCGCGCCATCGCGCGCGCCAGGCCGAGCACGCCGGCCTTGGCCGCCGAGTAGTGGGGGCCGCCCAGGATGCCGCCGCCGCGCTGCGCGGAGACGGA
>DATKPC010000015.1:0-37266 GCA_035524275.1 Burkholderiaceae bacterium | reverse complement strand
ATCGGCCACTTCGCCGCCGGCAGCGGTGTCGCGCGGCGCTCCCGTGCGCTCGCTACCGCGACCGCCGCGACGGCGGCGGCGACGGCGTGGACGCCGCGCGTCGCCCGCCGCGCCATCCTTGTCGGCTTCGGCCTCGCCTTCGGCCCCGTCGTCGGTTTCCGCTCCCGCCTCGAGGTCCTCCTCGACGCGCGTCGCCTCGCTGGGCGCCGCGCCGGATACCTCGGCGGCGGCCGTCGTCGCGTGGTCAAGGTTATCGGTCGCCGGCCCGGTGCCCGGCAGCGACTCGTCGCGCATGGGCGTCGACAGCGGCGTCGGCTCGATGCGCCGCCCGGTGTCCGCCGCGGGCTCGGTGGGCAAGCCGGCGGCTGCAACATCGACCAGCCCGACGGCGCCGTTCGTCGTCCCCGCCTCCTGCGTGCCTTCCTGCGACACCTCCGCGTCCTGCGGGCGATCGCCTGCGCGACCGCGATCGTCCTTGCCGCGACGCCGGCGGCGGCTCTTGTCGCGCTCCCGCTTCGATCCGTCCGCGCCTTCGCCCTCCGGCGAACGCGCGCGTTCGGCCCGCGGCGCCTCCGCGCCGGCTGTAGAAACGCCAGCAGGCGCACTGCGGCCCGGTGCCGGGACGGTCGGCGCGCCGGCGACCCCGGTCGCGGCGGAACCGTTGGCCTGCGGTCGGCGGTCCGGTCGTCGATCGTTCCCGCGTCGCCCGTCGCGTGGCTCGCGGCGGCCCTGCCGGTCCGCTCGTTCGCCGCGCTGCTCGGTACCGCGTCCAGTCGCCGCCGCGGCGGGAGCCGGGGGCGCGCCGGTGCGTTGCACGGGCGTCGCCAGCGGAGGTGGCGGTGTGTACGCCGGAGCCGGCGCGCCGAACAGCACCGACTTCACCTTGGTCCACCACGTCGACGGCGGCGGGCTCGCAGGTCGCGAGGCCGGCCGTGCGGAGGTTGCCGCCGGCGCCGGCGCCGCCTGCGGCTCGACGACGGCCGGAGCCGCGGCGGGCGCCGGCGCCATCGGTGCCGGCGTGTCCGGCACGATGCCGCGCACGACGGGCTCCTGCCGCGGGGCCCGCGCCTCGGCCGCGCGCGCGCGCGTGTACGGCGTGTCGAGCGACGGTGTTGCGACGCGCTCGTAGCTCGTGCGAGCGCCTTCGAGGCGTTCGTCGTCGTGCCGCAGGCGTTCGATGCTGTAGTGCGGGGTTTCCAGGTACTTGTTCGGGATCAATGCGATCGAGACGCGCAGCCGGGCTTCCAGCTTCGCGATGTCGGCACGCTTCTCGTTGAGGAGGTAGGTCGCGACGTCCACCGGCACCTGGGCGTGCACGGCGGCCGTGTTCTCCTTCATCGACTCTTCCTGCAGGATGCGCAGGATGTGCAGCGCCGAGCTGTCGGTGTCGCGGATCACGCCGACGCCGTTGCAGCGCGGGCACGTCACGTGGCTGCCCTCGGAAAGCGCCGGACGCAAGCGCTGGCGCGACAACTCCATCAGGCCGAAGCGCGAGATCTTGCTCATCTGGACGCGCGCGCGGTCGTAGCGCAGGGCATCCTTCAGCCGCGTCTCGACGGCGCGCTGGTTCTTCGCGTCCTCCATGTCGATGAAGTCGATGACGATCAGTCCGCCGAGGTCGCGCAGGCGCAGCTGGCGAGCGGCTTCGTCGGCGGCTTCCACGTTCGTCTTGAGCGCCGTCTCCTCGATGTCGGAGCCGCGCGTCGCGCGCGCCGAGTTGACGTCGATCGCGACGAGCGCCTCGGTGTGGTCGATCACGATGGCGCCGCCCGACGGCAGCGGCACCGTGCGCGAGTGCGCCGTCTCGATCTGGTGCTCGATCTGGAATCGCGAGAACAGCGGGACGTCGTCGCGGTAGCGCTTCACGCGCGGCGCCACGTCGGGCATCACGAGTTCGACGAAGGTCTGCGCCTGGCCGAACACATCGTCGGTGTCGATCAGCACCTCGCCGATGTCGGGGCTGTAGTAGTCGCGGATCGCGCGGATGACGAGACTGGACTCCAGGTAGATGAGCTCGGGCGCCTTCACCTGCGCGGTGGCATCGGTGATCGCCTTCCAGAGCTGCAGCAGGTACTTCAGGTCCCACTGCAGTTCCTCGGCGCTGCGGCCGATGCCCGCCGTGCGGGCGATGACGCTCATGCCCTGCGGCAGGTCGAGCTGGTCGATCGCGTCGCGCAGTTCCTGCCGGTCCTCCCCTTCGACGCGTCGCGAGACGCCGCCGCCGCGCGGGTTGTTCGGCATCAGCACCAGGTAACGGCCGGCGAGCGAAATGAACGTCGTGAGGGCGGCGCCCTTGTTGCCGCGCTCCTCCTTCTCGATCTGCACGATCAGTTCCTGGCCCTCGGAGATCACGTCCTGAAGGCGCGCGCGGCCGACGTCGACGCCGGCCTTGAAGTAGGTGCGCGAGATCTCCTTGAAGGGCAGGAAGCCGTGTCGCTCCTCGCCGTAGTCGACGAAGCACGCTTCGAGGCTCGGCTCGACGCGCGTGACGACGCCCTTGTAGATGTTCGACTTGCGCTGCTCGCGCCCGGCCTGCTCGATGTCGAGATCGATCAGCTTCTGGCCGTCGACGATCGCGACCCGAAGTTCCTCGGCGTGCGTCGCATTGAACAACATCCGTTTCATCAGCACTCCTTGCGCCCATCGCGGGCGTCCGTGCCGACACGGATCAGCTCATCCGGGCATCCTGTCACGGGCGCGCACGTCCGCGGCACGCGCGGAGCCGACATGCCGGCCTCCCGCGCGACGCGCAGCCGCGCGCAGCGATGGCGCGCCCTCGGGCGTTGTCCGTCGCGTTGCGTCCCTCGTTGACACGATTGATATCTGACCTGGATGTTCCGCCAGCCGCACCTCGCGCCATGCGCGTCCTGCGGCCGACGAGCTGATTCGGTTCGGCCGGCCCGCCCCGGCGTTCTTTCAGAGTTGGGAGCAGGCCCTGGTTTTGCTACCGCCACGGCAAGCCTTTCGGCCTTCGCCGGGTCCGACAAAAATCCCCTGGTCCCTGTCGTTCGGGTGGCTCGGGCGCAGTTCGCAGTCCAAGTTGCCGACCGTACAATCGGGACGAGTTGCGCGACCCTTCGGCCCTTCGCAAGCCGGCGCAAAGCGCCGGGACAGGCCGGCGGGCAAGCCGCCGGAGCGCGGATACGCGCCAGAGTGACCGAACGCGGAGACGCCGTCCCGGATTGCGACGGAGGCCGCCAACGCACTGAAGTATATGCATTATGTCGCCTGTGGGCAAAATTGATGCCGGCCTTCGATCGCCGGAAAAGCGCCGCACTGCCGGAGGATCCGCCGCGCAGGCCGCCCCGCGACCGGCGGCGCCCGCCGGCGACCGGGTCGCGTACGTGACCGTTTCCGCCTCGGGGGCGGGGCAGCGGCTCGACAACTTCCTGCTGCGCCTGGCGCGCGGCGTGCCGAAGAGCCACGTCTACCGGATCGTTCGCAGCGGCGAGGTGCGCGTGAATCGCGCCCGCGCGACGGTCGACCAGCGGCTGGCGGAGGGGGACGAGCTGCGGATCCCGCCGCTGCGGGTGGCCGCGTCGCGTGCGGAGTCCGCGCCTCCGGCCCCGGCACAGGTGCCGCCGGTGATCTACGAGGACGAACACCTGCTCGTGGTCGACAAGCCGGCCGGACTCGCGGCTCACGGCGGCAGCGGCGTCGTCCACGGGCTGATCGAGCGCGTTCGCGCGGCGCGGCCGAACCAGCCGTTCCTCGAGCTCGCGCACCGGCTGGACCGCGAGACGTCGGGGCTCCTGCTGCTCGCGAAGACGCGGCGCGCGCTGCTCGACCTGCACGAGCAGCTGCGCGAGGGCGACGTCGACAAGCGCTATCTGGCGCTTGTCGCCGGCGACTGGGTCAACGACCGCCAGCACGTCCGGCTGCCGCTCGCGCGCCTGCCGGCGAGCGGCGGCGACCGCCGCGTGGTCGTCGACGAGGAGCAGGGTGTCGCCGCGCACACGATCTTCACGCTGCGCAGGCGCTACGGCGCCTACTCGCTGCTGGAGGCCGAATTGCGCACCGGCCGCACGCACCAGATCCGCGTGCACCTGGCGCACCTCGGCTTTCCGATCGCCGGGGACCCGCGCTACGGCAGTTTCGCGCTGAATCGCGCGCTCGCGCGCGGCGTCGGCGGGCCGCGACTCGGCCGCATGTTCCTGCATGCGCATGCGGTGAGCCTGCGCCATCCGGCGAGTGCCGCTTCCTTGACGCTGGCGGCGCCGCTGCCGCCCGAATGCCAGGATTTCCTCGATGCCCTCGCGCGCGATCGCCAGCCTTGATCTCGTCGTCTTCGACTGGGACGGCACGCTGGCCGATTCCACGTCGATCATCGCCCGGGCGATCCAGGCGTCGGCCGCGGATCTCGGCCTCGAGGTGCCGAGCTTCCAGCGCGCGAGCCACGTGATCGGTCTTGGCCTGCGCGAGGCGCTTGCGCGTGCCGTGCCGGACCTGCGCGAAGGCCAGCGCGCCGACTTCGCGGAGCGCTACCGCGCCCACTACCTGGCGGCCGAGGAAGCCGTCCGCCTTTTCGACGGCGTCGTCGAGATGATCGACGCGCTGCGCGCGGGCGGCGCGACGCTCGCGATCGCGACCGGAAAGACGCGTGCCGGGCTCGAGCGCGCGCTGGCGACCGCCGGCCTGCAGGGGTGCTTCGCGGCGATTCGCTGCGCCGACCAGGCCGAGCCGAAGCCGCATCCGGCGATGCTGCTCGAACTCATGGCCGAGACGACGGTCGCGCCCGCGCGCACGGTGATGATCGGGGATACGACGCACGACCTCGCGATGGCGGCGGCCGCCGGGACGCGCGCCGTCGCGGTGGCCTATGGCGCCCACCCGCGCAGCGAGCTCGAGGCGCGCGCGCCGGAGCGGGTCTTCGATTCCGTCGAGCAGCTGAGAACGTGGCTCCTGGGGCGCTGATCGAGGTCTGCCGATCGGGCGATCTCGTCGACGGTGGAGCCGGCGTGCGCTTCGTGGCGGGCGCTTCGCCACGCGAGGACGCGGCGTTCGTCGTGCGCTATCGCGGCCAGGCATTCGGGTTTCGCAATCGATGCGCCCACGTCCCCATGGAACTGGATTGGGTCGAGGGGTCCTTCTTCGATGCGGCCGGCGAGCGCCTCGTCTGCGCGACGCACGGGGCGGCGTACGATCCGGCGAGCGGCGTCTGCATCGAGGGCCCGTGCGTCGGGCGGCGGCTGCAGGCGCTGGCCATCATCGAGCGAGACGGCGTCGTGTACTGGACGGCGACCTAGGCCGGCTGCCGAAGAAGAGGGATTCGCGGATGGAAGAAAACGACGTGAAACGCGGCACGGCCGCGGAGGGTTCGGCGCGCCCCGCGGACCCGGCGCAGGTGGAGCGACAGGCCTTGCAGGATCTGCTGCTGGAAACCGTTCGCGAGCAGCGGGCGCGCCGGCGCTGGGGCATTTTCTTCAAGCTGCTCGGCCTCGGCTACCTGACGGTCGTCCTGGCGTGGATCGGCGACCTCGTGCCCAGCTGGGGATTCCTTTCCCGCTCCGACGCGAAGGCTCCGCACACCGCGATGATCGCGGTCGATGGCGAGATCGAGGCGGATTCGCCGACCAATGCGGACAACATGATCGGCGCGCTGCAGGCTGCGTTCGACGATGCCGGCACGCGCGCGGTGGTGCTGCGCATCAACAGTCCCGGCGGCAGCCCGGTGCAGGCCGGCATGGTCTACGACGAGATCCAGCGCCAGCGCGCGAGCCACCCGGGCGTGCCGGTGTACGCGGTCATCGAGGAGATCGGCGCGTCCGGCGCCTACTACATCGCTGCCGCCGCGGACGAGATCTACGTGAACAAGGCCTCGATCGTCGGTTCCGTCGGCGTGCTGATCGACGGCTTCGGTTTTACCGGCGCGATGCAGAAGCTCGGCGTCGAACGGCGCCTGCTTACCGCCGGAACGAACAAGGCGATCCTCGATCCGTTTTCGCCGCTGAGCGACGCGCACCGGCGTCACGCGCAGTCGACGATCGACGAGGTCCATCGGCAGTTCATCGACGCCGTCCGGACGGGGCGTGGCGACCGGCTGAAGGAAACGCCGGACATGTTTTCGGGGCTGTTCTGGACCGGTGCGACGAGCGTCGAACTGGGTCTCGCCGACGGTTTCGGCAGCGTCGATTCGGTGGCGCGCGACATCGTCGAAGCCCCGGACGTGATCGACTACACGCGTCAGGACGACTTGCTCGACCGCGTCGCGCGGCGGCTCGGGACGCGCTTCGCGAAGTCGTTCCGGGCAGCGGTTCGCGAACCCTCCTGGCGTTGAGCGTGGCGCGCCGCCGCGCCGGCGCCTTGCAGCGCGAAGACCGCCGGCCGGCGATCGAGTTGCGGGCGCGCGGCGGCGGGCAGCGCGCGCCACTCGGCGATCGACAGCATCCGGACGTCCTCGCCGGCCCCGGTCAGCCCGGCGGCGACGCACAGCCGGGTCGTCGCGGCACAGTGCTGCAGGATCGCTTCGAGCAGATGGCCGTTGCGGTAGGGGGTTTCGATGAACGCCTGGCTCTCGCCGGCGAGCGACTCGCGTTCGATCTCGATCAGTCGCGCCGCGCGCTGCGGCGGATCCTGCGGAAGGTAGCCGTGGAAGCGGAAGCGCTGGCCCTCGAGGCCGGAGGCCATCAGCGCCAGCAGGATCGCGCTCGGGCCGACCATCGGCCGCACGATGAACCCCATCGCATGCGCGCGCGCGACGATCGGCGCGCCCGGATCGGCGATCGCGGGGCAGCCGGCCTCCGACGCGAGCGCCACCGCGTCACCGGCCGAATGCGCCGCGGCGAGCCAGTCGTCGAACGCGCCCGCGGCCGGCGAATGGCCGATCTCGACGATCTCGATCTCCCGGATGGACAGCGGGTGGCCGATCTCCTTGAGAAACGCGCGCGTCGAGCGCGCGTTTTCCGCCAGATAGCGTCGCGTCGAGCGCGCGACCCGCAGCGTCGATTCCGGCAAGGTCGCGAGCGCCATGCCCGCTTCCAGCGGCACCGGCACGAGGAAGAGGGTCGGCCTCACGGCCGTTGGGCGAGCACGTCGAACCCGCACGCCTGCAGAAGGCCGACCAGTCGGATCAGCGGCAGGCCGACCAGCGCGGTGGGGTCGTCCGACCGCACCGACTCCGCGAGGCAGACGCCGAGCGATTCGATGCGCGCGGATCCGGCGCAATCAAAGGGTTCGTCGAGCCGAAGGTAGGTCTCGATGGCGGCGCGGTCGAGGTGCCGGTAGGTCACGAACGTCGGAACGTTGTCGACGTGCAGGGCGCCGCTGCGCGAATCGAGGACCGCCAGCGCGGTATGGAAGACGACCTGCCGTGCCGACATCGCCTCGAGTTGCGCGACGGCATTCGCGAAGTCCCCCGGCTTGCCGATCGCACGTCCCTCGAGGTCGGCGACCTGGTCGGAACCGATGACGATGCCCCCGGGGCGCTGGCGCGCGCCGTCGATCGCCTTGCGAGTCGCCAGGCGAACCGCAGTCGCCTCCGGCGCTTCGCCCGGCAGCGCCGTCTCGTCGACCGCGGGGGCGACCACGTCGAAGGGCAGGCGGAGGCGCTGCAGCAGTTGCCGCCGATAGCGGGACGTCGAGGCGAGTACGATCGGAATCATGGAATCCGGAGTCGGGACGGCGGGTGCCGGCGGGGTGGGAAGTCTAGGACGTGTTGCGGCGGGGTGTCGATGAAGCCAGCGGAACCGAGTCGTTCGAAGGGCCCGGAGGCGGCGCCGGGCCGCGTCGACCTGGAGCGCCTGGTCCGCGAACGCGCCGTCGTGCGCGGCGAACTGGGACTGCCGCGGCTCGCTGCGCGCGACGCGCGCGTTCTCGAGGGGACGGTCGTTCACTACGAAGTCGCGGGGCACACGGACGAACAGGGCCGGCCTGCCGTCTCGCTGCGTCTCGACGGTCGGCTCGTGGTCGCGTGCGACCGTTGCGCCGGCCGCCTCGAGCTTCCGCTGAGCGATGCGGCGGACTTCTTCCTGGTGCCGGCCGGCACCGACGTCGAAAGGCTGGCCATCGACGTCGAGGAAGAGGCGGAGCCGCTTGCGGCGAGCAAGGCCTTTGACGTGGCCGCTCTGGCGGAGGACGAACTCATCCTCGCCTTGCCGATCTCCCCGCGGCACGAGGAGGCCTGCGCGCCACCCGCTCGCGGCGACGGACCGCAGGACGGTGCCGGCGGCGGCGCCGGCGACCGGCGGCGGCCCTTCGCCGGCCTCCAGCGCCTGCTGCGGCCGGAATCCGGAAACAGCCCGGACGATTGAGCGGCCGAGACGACGGGGCGCCGGAGAGCCGCCCGACCCGACCGTCCCGCAGGACGCCGGACTTTTGTATAATGGAAAGTTGACGTTTCACTCCCTGGGGAGCGACATGGCAGTCCAACAAAACAAGAAATCGGCGTCGAAGCGCGGCATGCATCGCGCGCACGATTTCCTCGGCAATCCGCCGCTTGCCGTCGAGCCGTCGACGGGCGAGGTGCACCGCCGCCACCACGTGAGCCCGAACGGCTTCTATCGCGGGCGCAAGGTCATCGCGACGAAGAACGACCAGTAAGGCGGCAGGGGCAGCAGGGGGCAGCAACGGGCAGTAAGGGACGGCCGGGGGCAGCCGAGCAGGTCGGGATCGACGGACGTCGGGATCGACGGCAGGCCCGCCTGACGGTGGCGTCGCAGGGTGGCGACGAGCCTGCGGGCGGCCATGCGGCTGATCCGTCCGGCACGCCGGGCTGCGTCGACGCGCGGCGTCTCGCGTCGCCGATAGAAGATGACGTCGCGCGCGATGTGTCGCCGCGCGACCGCGTTCCGCGGAAACGGTCGCCGCGTCCGCCGGCGACGACGCTGCGACGGCCCCTCGCCGCGGCGGCGCGCCGGCAAGGCCGTGGCGATGCCTGAGAGGAGAACGATGGACGGGCGCCGCGTCGCCTCGCTCATCGCACGCTGATGACGATTCGCCTCGCGATCGACTGCATGGGCGGCGACCATGGTGTCGGCGTGACCGTGCCGGCTGCGCTTCGCTTCGCGAAGGAGCAGGATGACGCGCGTCTTCTGCTGGTCGGGCGACGCGCGGACATCGAACCGCTGCTGGGTGCCCCGGCGGATCCGCGCATCGAGGTCGTGCACGCGGAGGACGTCGTCGCGATGGACGACAAGGCCGCCGTCGCGCTGCGCAGCCGCAAGCAATCGTCGATGCGGATCGCGATCGAACTTGTCCGCGACGGACGCGCCGACGCCTGCGTCAGCGCCGGCAATACCGGGGCGCTGATGGCCATTGCACGCTTCGTCCTGAAGACGATGGACGGCATCGACCGTCCTGCGATCGCCTACGGCCTGCCCAACCGGAAGGGAGGCGTCACGACGACGCTGGACCTGGGCGCCAACGTCGATTGCGCGCCGGAGCACCTGCTTCAGTTCGCGGTGCTCGGCTCCGCGCTGGTGTCCGCGATCGAGAGCAAGGACAACCCGACGGTCGGGCTGCTCAACATCGGCGAGGAAGTGATCAAGGGCAACGACGTCGTGAAGCAGGCCGCGGAGTTGTTGCGCGCGAGTACGCTCAATTTTCATGGCAATGTCGAGGGCAACGACATCTTCCGCGGGACCACGGACGTCGTCGTCTGCGACGGCTTCGTCGGCAACGTCACGCTGAAGGCCTCCGAGGGCCTGGCGCAGATGCTGGCGGACTTTGCGCGCGAGGAGTTCACGCGCAACGCCTGGTCGCGCGGGCTGGCGCTGCTCGCGATGCCGGTCATGCGGCGACTGCGGCGGCGGATCGATCCGCGCCGACACAACGGCGCGAGCCTCCTCGGGCTGCGCGGCATCGTGATCAAGAGCCATGGTTCCGCGGACGCCTTCGGCTTCGAGTGGGCGATCCGGCGTGCGTTCGAGGCGAGCCGCCACGGGCTGCTGGAGCGGACTGCCGCGGCGATGGCCACCTACGCGGCGCAGCTGGCTGTGCCGGTTGCGGTCGAGGCGAGGGCGGAAGCGGGCGCAGCAACCGCGCCAGGGACCGGGCCAGGCGGCACCAGTTCCCGGCAGGGGGCCGCCGAAGAAACGAAGCGCGCGGCGACGCCAGGCGTAGGTGAATGAATTGAGCGCAAGATTCTCGCGGATCGTTTCCACCGGCACGGCGTTGCCGGCACGGGCCACATCGAACCAGGAACTGGTCGAGCGACTGGCGCGCCGCGGCGTCGAGACTTCGGACGAATGGATCGTCACGCGGACCGGCATCCGTCAGCGCTACCTCGCCGAGGACGGACTGACGACGACGGAACTGGGCGTTCGGGCGGCGCGTGTCGCGATGCATCGCGCCGGGGTCGATCCGCACCGCATCGACCTGATCATCGTCGCCACGTCGACGCCGGACCAGATCTTCCCGAGCACGGCCTGCGGCATCCAGCGGCAGCTGGGATGCATCGGCGCCGCGGCGTTCGACGTGCAGGCGGTCTGCAGCGGCTACGTCTATGCGCTGACGGTCGCCGACGCGATGCTGCGCACCGGGCCCTACCGGCGCGCGCTGGTGATCGGCGCCGAAGTCTTCTCGCGCATCATGGATTGGGATGACCGCACGACGTGCGTGCTGTTCGGCGACGGCGCCGGCGCCGTCGTGCTCGAGGCGTCCGAGGTCCCGGGAGTTCTCGCCTGCCGCCTCCACGCCGACGGCACGCAGGCCGAGATCCTGTGCGCGGCCGGGCGGATCGAAGGCGGGAAGGTCGTCGGCGATCCGTTCCTGAGGATGGACGGTCCGGCCGTATTCAAGCGAGCCGTGGCGGCGCTGGAGGCTTCGGCGCGCCAGGTCACCGAGGATGCCGGAATCGTCCCGGCCGACATCGACTGGCTGATCCCGCACCAGGCCAACGTGCGCATCCTTGTCGCGCTCGCGAAGCGCCTGGAGATCCCGGAAGATCGCCTCGTCGCCACGGTGGAGCGGCACGGCAATACGTCGGCGGCCTCGGTCGCGCTGGCGCTCGACTGGGCCGTCGAGCGCGGCGACGTCCGGCGCGGGCAGAACGTCCTGCTGCAGGGCGTCGGAGGCGGCTTCACCTGGGGTTCCGTCCTCGTTCGCTACTAGGAGCCGTTCGGCCGCAGGGGCGTCGGCGGCGGCGGCAAACGACATGAAAATTGCCTTCGTCTTTCCCGGCCAGGGCTCTCAGTCGGTCGGCATGCTGTCATCGTTCGGCGAGGATCCTGCCGTGCGCGGGGTCCTGGAGCGGGCGTCGGCGGCGCTCGGCGAAGACGTCGGGCGGCTGATCGAGCAGGGGCCGGCCGACGTCCTCGGGCTGACCGTCAACACCCAGCCGTGCATGCTTGCGGCCGGCCTGGCGATCTATGCGGCGTGGCGCTCGGCCGGTGGTGCGGAGCCGGCCATGATGGCGGGGCACAGCCTCGGGGAGTACACCGCGTTGACGGCCGCCGGCGTCTTCGCGATCGAGGACGCGATGCGCCTGGTCCGCTTCCGCGCCGAGGCGATGCAGCAGGCGGTTCCGATCGGGACGGGCACCATGGCGGCCATTCTCGGCCTCGACGACGACCGCGTCCGCCAGGCCTGCGCCGAGGCGATCGCCGCGGCGCCGGGCCAGGTCGTCGAACCGGTCAACTACAACGCGCCGGCGCAGGTGGTCATTGCGGGGCACGTCGACGCCGTCGAGCGCGCCTGTGCCGCCGCGCGCGGCATGGGCGCCAAGCGCGCGGTGACGTTGTCGGTTTCCGCGCCGTTCCATAGTTCGCTGCTGCAGCCGGCCAGCGCGGCGCTGCGCGCCCGCCTGGCCGGCGAAAAGCTCG
This sequence comes from Burkholderiaceae bacterium, assembly GCA_035524275.1. Classification (GTDB taxonomy): domain Bacteria; phylum Pseudomonadota; class Gammaproteobacteria; order Burkholderiales; family Burkholderiaceae_F; genus DATKPC01. Next base: position 25,507 of record DATKPC010000015.1, on the reverse strand, counting down.
ATTCGCCCCGCGTTCCGGTCGTCAACAACGTCGATGTCGCCTCCGAGGCAGCGCCGGAGCGCATTCGCGATGCCCTTGCACGGCAGGCCGCCCGTCCGGTGCGGTGGGTCGAGGTCATCCAGGCGATGGCGCGTGCCGGGGTGACGCACGTGGTCGAATGCGGGCCCGGGCGCGTGCTCTCCGGCCTGACCCGGCGCATCGACAACCGGCTCGAAAGCCTTTCCATCAACGACGCCGCGAGCCTTCGCGACGTGCTCGAACGCCTCCGCCCATGACCAATACGAACGACAGGCTCTTTTCTCCGACGGCCCTCGCGGGCGAGGTGGCGCTCGTCACCGGCGCCTCGCGCGGCATCGGACGCGCGATCCTCGAGTCCCTCGCCGCCGCCGGCGCGACGGTGGTCGGCACCGCGACGAGCGCCACGGGCGCCGAGGGGATCGACGGCCACGTCGCGCAGCTCGGCGCGAAGGGCAAGGGCCTGGTCCTCGACGTCCGCGACCGTGCGGCGTGCGACGCGGCCGTCGAGCGGGTCATCCAGGATTACGGCCAGCTCGGCATCCTCGTGAACAATGCCGGCATCACGCGGGACATGCTGGCGCTGCGGATGAAGGACGAGGAGTGGTCGGACGTCATCGAGACGAACCTCTCGTCCGTCTTCCGTCTCGCACGCGCCGCGATGCGCGGCATGATGAAAGCGAAGCGCGGCCGGATCATCAACATCTCGTCGGTCGTCGGCGCCAGCGGCAATGCGGGCCAGGCGAACTACGCGGCGGCCAAGGCCGGCGTCGAAGGCATGACGCGCGCGCTGGCGCGCGAACTCGGCAGTCGCGCGATCACGGTCAATTGCGTCGCGCCCGGCTTCATCGATACCGACATGACGCGGCGCCTGTCGCCGCAGCAGACCCAGGCGCTGCTCGGGCAGATCGCGCTCGGGCGCCTCGGGCATGCCGACGAGGTCGCGGCCTGCGTGACCTTCCTGGCGTCGCCGGCCGGCGGCTACGTGACCGGCGCGACGCTGCACGTCAACGGCGGGATGTACATGTGAGCGTCTTTCCCCGGCGGCTCGCGTCCGGGGCGCTCTGCTAGAATTTCGCGGTTTTTTTGCCGCATTCGCGGCCCCGGTCCATCGACTCCGGACTTGGGTGATCGTTCAGATTCGAAAAGCGGTTCGACGGGCAGGGAGGCCACGCGCGTCGCCAAATTTTCGGCAACCCTTCGATCGGGTGGTCGACGGTCTCGAAATCTCGAGGAGGAGTAGATGGAAAATATTGATCAGCGGGTCAAGAAGATCGTCGCCGAGCAACTCGGCGTCAACGAGGCCGACATCAAGAACGAATCGGCGTTCGTTGAGGATCTCGGTGCCGACTCGCTGGATACGGTCGAGCTGGTGATGGCGCTCGAAGACGAGTTCGAGTGCGAGATCCCGGACGAGGAAGCGGAGAAGATCCGCACCGTCCAGCAGGCGATCGACTACGTGTCGGCCCACGTCAAGAAGGCCTGATGTCCCCGTCGGGGCGGCCCGAAGCCGTGGGCGGCATCGGGCCCCGCGCGTGACCGGGCGCGCCCGTGCGCAAGCGGGCGAAAGCCGGCGCAAGCCGGCGAAAGCCGGCGCAAGTGGGCGAAAGCCGGCACAGGCGGGCGAAAGCCGGCACAAGTGGGCGAAAGGGGCCCAAGCCGGCCCAACGAGGCGCGGTCGGATGCACCGGCGCGGCGGCCTGCGGAGGATGATCACGGGGCGAGGCCGCAATTCGCCGTCCGCGCCGCGTGCCGTTCCCGTCAAATTCAAGGATTGATTCCACTCCAAATGGAACTGCGTCGCGTTGTCGTCACCGGACTGGGCATCGTGTGCCCCATCGGCAACGATGTCGCCACGGCGTGGTCGAACGCGGTGGCCGGCCGCAGCGGCATCGGCCCGGTCACCCGTTTCGATGCCGCCACGTTCAATTCGCGCATCGCGGGCGAGGTCAAGGATTTCGACGTCGCGTCCTATGTCGCGGCGAAGGAAATCCGCCGGATGGATACGTTCATCCATTACGGTGTCGCCGCTTCGGTCCAGGCGATCCGCGATTCCGGCATCGAGATCACCGATGCCAATCGCGAGCGCATCGGCTGCGTGGTCGGCTCCGGCATCGGCGGCCTGCCGATGATCGAGGGCAACCACGACGAATTCCGCAATCGCGGCGCGCGCCGCATTTCGCCGTTCCTGATACCCGGGTCGATCATCAACATGATTTCCGGGAACGTCTCGATCATGTTCGGGCTGCAGGGCCCGAACCTGGCGATCGTCACGGCATGTACCACCGGATTGCACTCGATCGGGGCGGCGGGCCGGCTGATCGAGCATGGCGACGCCGACGTGATGATCGCCGGCGGGGCCGAGGCGACCGTCTCGCCGCTCGGCATCGGCGGCTTCGCCTCGATGCATGCGCTGTCGACGCGCAACGACGATCCGGCGACGGCGAGCCGCCCCTTCGACCGCGACCGGGACGGATTCGTGCTCGGCGAAGGCGCGGGCGTCGTCGTGCTCGAGGACTACGAGTCCGCGCGCAAGCGCGGTGCGCGGATCTACTGCGAACTCGTCGGCTTCGGGATGAGCGCGGACGCCTACCACATGACGCAGCCGGACATGGACGGGCCGCGGCGAAGCATGGTCAACGCGCTTCGCAGCGCGGGCATCGCGGCCGACCAGGTGCAGTATGTCAATGCGCACGGTACCTCGACGCCGCTGGGGGATGTCAACGAGACGCGCGCGATCCGCGCGGCGCTCGGGCCGGCCGCCGACGGGCTGGTGGTCAACTCGACGAAGTCGATGACCGGACACCTGCTCGGCGGGGCCGGCGGCATCGAGTCGGTCTTCACCGTTCTCGCGTTGCATCACCAGGTGTCGCCCCCGACGACCAACATCTTCAACCAGGATCCGGAGTGCGATCTCGACTACTGCGCGAATACGGCGCGCGACATGCGCATCGACTATGCGTTGAAGAATTCGTTCGGCTTCGGCGGCACCAACGGGACTCTCGTCCTCAAGCGTGCCTGAGACGCGCATCGTCGTCGACGCGATCGGATCGTCCAGGCTGAGACGGCGCGCATTGATGGCGGCAGCCGCGTGCTGCGGCATCCAGGCGGTCGCGATGGCGGGGCGGCTGGGTTCGCCGGCCGCCGTCACGAAGGGCGGCGGGTCGATGGATGCCGCGCTCGCCGCGGCGGCGGCGTTGGCCGGCGTGATCGGGGCCGCGAGCCTGATGATGTCGGCGCTTCGTCGGTTGCCGGCCCGACGCCTCGTGGTTGACCAGGACGGTCGTTTCTTGATCGAATGGTGCGGTGCGATGAGACCCTTCGTCCCGCAATGGCTGACTCGCTTCGTGCTGGTCCTCGAGGGCGACGGCGCGCGCGTCACGCTGTGGTGCGACCAGGTGGACGCGCCGGGCTGGCGACGCCTTTGCGCCCATGCACGCTGGCAGCCGGTCGGCGGGGCACGGGCACCACGACCGCCGTGCAAGCGCGGGCTCCATGACGAGGATCAACGACGGGCGCCGCGCGCTGAACTTCCCTTGTTCGATCCTGTCTCATCGATTCCGGAACCGCAGCGCCTCGAGTCCGGATGCCAGCGGGCGACGCGGTGAGCGAGCGTGACGTCGACTGGCAACTGGTCGAGCGCGTCCAGAGGGGCGACAAGGCGGCGTTCGGCCTGCTGGTCACCAAGTACCAGCGCAAGATCATGCGGTTGCTGTCGCGCCTCATCCGCGATGCGGGGGAGGTCGAGGACGTAGCCCAGGAGGCGTTCGTCCGGGCCTACCGGGCGCTGCCAGGTTTTCGCGGCGAAAGCGCGTTCTATACATGGCTCTATCGAATCGCGATCAACACCGCGAAAAACCACCTGGTGGCGGCCGGACGTCGGCCGGCGACGGTCGACACCGAATCGGACAGCGCCGAGCGGTACGACGGCGCCGAATCGCTGCGCGACGTCGCGACACCCGATGCGCTGTTGCTCTCGAAGGAAGTCGGCGAGGCGGTAAATCGAGCGATCGATCGCCTCCCGGAGGACCTGCGACGGGCGATCGTGCTGCGCGAAATCGACGGCTTGAGCTACGAGGAGATCAGCACGGCCCTCAACTGCCCGATCGGGACGGTACGGTCGCGGATCTTCCGTGCCCGCGAGGCCATCGCGGCGGAATTGAAGCCGCTCCTCGATTCGACGGGAGGTCGGAGATGGTGAGGCGATAATGAACTGTCGGCAACTCACGCCAACCGGGTGGACCGGGTCGTCGCACGGCGACGCAGGATGCGGCGGCCCCGAATTGCCGCCAGGATTGAGGAATCGGCGCTGGCAACGGCAGCCGCGGTGTTGTCCGGGGGTATCGGCATGAACGAACGTCAAGGGTCGGAATCGCGGAGCGTCGTGGTCACGGAGTCGGATGCGGAGTTGATCTCCGCGTGGATCGACGGTGAACTGGATCCGGCGCTGGCCTCGTCGCTGCTGGACCGCGTGGCAAGCGAACCCGGCGTGGCGGCGTGCTGGGCCCGTTATCACCTCGTCCAGGACGCGCTGCATTCCCACGAGGTCGCGGCCATGGCGGTCGCCTCCTGCGAAGCGCGAGTGGCCGCGGCGCTGCGCGACGAACCGGCCCACGGCGGCCATGTCGTGAACCTGCCCGCCCGTTCGCGTCCGCGCAGCCGTCGGCTGGTGCAGGGCCTTGCGATCGCCGCCGGCATCGCGGGCATCGCATGGGTGGCGGTGCCGCTGTTTCGCGATGCGTCCGGTGACGCCGCGCCGCACGGCGCCGTCGTTGCCGCTGCGCGCTCGATGGCGGCGCCCGGTCGGCCGGCCCGCCTCGATGTCGCCGACGCTTCCGGCGAGGGCCTGGACTCCTACATCGCGGCGCACGGCGATCTCGCCGGCAACGGCTTCATGCCGCCCGCGGCCGCGCTGCTGCGCGCGTCCTTCGCCGAGGAAAAATGAGGGTCGAGGCATCGACTTGGCGGTCCAAGGCGTCGCGGCTGGCCTCGTGCCTCGGAGTTTCATGCGTCGGACTGGGGGCGGCCGTCGGCGGCCTGCCGGGGGCCGCGGTCGCCGCGGATCCGGCGCCGGCACGGACCGAAACGCAATGGCTCGAAGCGATCCGGCACGCTGCCGAGCAGCAGACCTACCGCGGCCTGTTCGTCTACACGCAGGGCGACTCGATGCGGACATCGCGCGTCGTGCACACGGTGCAGGACGGCGTGCCGATAGAGCGGGTGCAACCGCTGGACGGGCGGATGCGCGAATACCTGCGACGCGGCGACAGCGTCGAGTGCTTCTACCACGATGATCGACGCGTCGTGGTCTCGCAGGGCCCGCGTGGCGCCCGTTTCCCGGCGCTCGTCTCGGCCGCGCCGGAGGACATCCTGCGCCACTATGCGCTCGAGGTCGAGGGGCGCGGCCGCGTGGCCGGCAACAATTGCCAACTGATCCGGCTCACGCCGCGCGACGACCTGCGCTACGGCTACGACCTCTGTGTCGAGCCGGCCAGCGGCTTGGCGTTGAAGGTCCGGACGCGCGATCAAGAGGGTCGGCAGATCGACCAGATGGCTTTCAGCGATGTGCGCATCGGCGAACCGGTCGACGCCTCGGAGCTGCGCCCATCGTGGCCGGCGGTCGGCTGGACGCGCGAGGAAAACGTCGCGCAGCAGGTCGACCTCGAGCGGCTCGGGTGGGCCGTGTCTCCGCCCGACGGATTCCGGATCGAGCGGGTCGTCTCGCGGCGACTCGGCGAGGGCACCGCGAAGGATGCCGTACGCGAGGCCTACCAGGCGCTGCTGTCCGACGGCTTGGCGACCGTTTCGGTGTTCATCGAAGTTGCCGCGGCGCCATCGTTCCCGCTGGACGTGGCGCACCGGCACGGCGCCGCCAGCGTCTACTCCCGCAAGGTCGGGACAGCGACCGTCACGGTCGTCGGGGAGGTCCCGCCGGAAACGGTGACGTCCATCGCCCGTTCCGTCGAGTTCCACGATCCGCACTGAAACCACGGGTCCTTGCCGCCGGCTGGCGGCGGCGCACAATACGCAGGGACCATTCCACGAGGACAGGCATTCCATGAGCGACTTGACCGTCGATAATCCGGGCCCAGGCGCGTGCCGCGCGCGTTCGCGATCCGCGCGCGATCCGTCGGCCGCCGTGCCGGGCCGCCGCGCCTCCAGCGTGCTGGCGGCCGGTCGGTGCTGGCTGGTGGCGGCCTTCGCCATCGTGTCGGCCACGGCTGCGAGCGCGCAGGTCGCCGGCGCGCCGGACTTCAGCGACCTGGTCGAGCGCACGACGCCGGCCGTCGTCAACATCCGGACCGCCGCGAAGGTGGGCGTGCGCAACGCCACGCCGCAGGGACCGGATCTCGACGAGAACGACCCGTTCAATGATTTCCTGCGGCGCTTCTTTCCGCCGGGCCAGGGGCCGCGTCCGGGAACGCCGAATCCCGGACCCGGCCAACGCGGGCCGGGTGGTGTGGAGCGTGAAGTGCCGCGCGGCGTCGGGTCCGGCTTCCTGATATCGGCCGACGGCTACGTGATGACGAATTACCACGTCATCGACGGTGCCGACGACATCACGGTGACGTTGCCGGACCGGCGGGAATTCAAGGCGACGCTGGTCGGCTCCGACCAGCGCACCGATGTCGCCGTCGTCAAGATCGACGGCACAGCGCTGCCGCTGCTCAAGATCGGGGACCCCTCCAAGCTGCGCGTCGGCGAATGGGTCATCGCGATCGGCTCGCCGTTCAACCTGCAGAGCACCGTGACGCACGGCATCGTCAGCGCGAAGGGCCGCGAGACGGGTGAACTGCTCCCGTTCATCCAGACCGACGCGGCCGTGAATCCGGGAAATTCCGGCGGGCCGCTGATCAACATGCGCGGCGAGGTCGTCGGGATCAACTCGCAGATCTTCACGACATCCGGCGCCTTCGCCGGTGTGTCGTTCGCCATTCCGATCGACGAGGCAATGCGCGTCGCCGACGTGCTGCGGACGAACGGCCGCGTGATCCGCGGGAAGATCGGCGTCAGCATCCAGGACGTCTCGCGTGACGTCGCCGAAGCGATCGGCCTCGGCAAGCCCATGGGTGCCCTCGTGTCGGCCGTCGAGTCCGACGGCCCGGCGGAAAAGGGCGGCATCCAGGCCGGCGACGTGATCACGAAGTTCGACGCCAAGAGCGTCGACAGTCCCAACGACCTTCGCCGCCTGGTTGCCGGAACGAAGCCGGGGACGCGCAGCACGGTGACCGTGTGGCGCGACGGTGCGGCGCGCGAGATCCCGGTGACGGTCGTCGAGATGCCATCGGACCAGGGCACCGCGGGCAAGAACGAGCGCGGGAAGCCGGCACCGTCGAAGTCCGACGCGTTGGGCCTCGCGGTCAATGACATCACGCCGGACCAACTGAAGGAACTGCACCTTGCCGGCGGCGTCGTCGTCGAAAGTTCCGACGGGGCCGCGGCGCGGGCCGGCATCGCGCCGGGCGACCTGCTTTTGTCGGTCAACAACGTCCCGGTCCGCAACGCGCGCCAGTACGGCGAACTCGTCGCCAAACTCGACCTGAAGCGCAACATCCCGGTGCTGGTGCGCCGCGGCGAGACGACGCAGTTCGTCATCCTGAAGCCGGCCGACCGCTGAGGCGTCGCGCCACGGGACCCGGCCGGGTCCCGTGGCGCCGTCCGGCGGCCCGTCCACGGTAGAATCTCGGGTTTTTCAAGGATCCGGGCCGGGTGATGCCGCGGCGTCGCGGCGCCGCCTCGCATGGCGGGTGACGCCGTGCGACGCCCTGTGGCGCCCTGGCGCGGCCGCTCGTACCCCTAAATGCACCTCATCAGGAACTTCTCGATCATCGCGCACATCGACCACGGCAAGTCGACGCTCGCGGATCGCCTGATCCAGCGCTGCGGCGGGCTCGCCGAGCGCGAAATGTCGGAGCAGGTGCTCGATTCGATGGACATCGAGCGCGAACGCGGCATCACGATCAAGGCGCAGACGGCGGCGCTGACGTACGTCGCGCGCGACGGCAGGAGCTACAACCTGAACCTGATCGACACGCCGGGCCACGTCGACTTTTCCTACGAGGTGAGCCGCTCGCTGTCGGCCTGCGAAGGGGCGCTGCTGGTCGTCGACGCGTCGCAGGGCGTGGAGGCGCAGACGGTTGCCAACTGCTACACGGCCATCGAACTGGGCGTCGAAGTGCTGCCGGTCCTCAACAAGATCGACCTGCCGTCGGCGAACCCCGACCAGGCGCGCGTCGAGATCGAGGACGTGATCGGCATCGACGCCGCCGACGCGATCGAGGCAAGCGCGAAGACGGGCGTCGGCATCGACGACATCCTGGAGCGGATCGTCGCCCGGGTGCCGGCGCCGCGCGGCGACGAGGTCGCGGAACTGCAGGCGCTCATCATCGACTCCTGGTTCGACAACTACGTCGGCGTCGTGATGCTCGTGCGCGTCGTCAACGGCCGCCTGGCCCCGCGCGACAAGCTGCTGCTGATGGCCACGGGCGCGACGCACCTGTGCGAACAGGTCGGCGTGTTCACGCCGAAGGCCCAGGCGCGCGACGCGCTCGTCGCCGGCGAGGTCGGTTTCGTCGTCGCCGGCATCAAGGAGCTGCGCGACGCGCGCGTCGGCGACACCGTCACGCATGCGGGCAAGCCGGCCGCCACGCCGCTGCCGGGTTTCAAGGAGGTCAAGCCGCAGGTCTTCGCCGGGCTGTATCCGGTCGAATCGAACCAGTACGACGCGCTGCGCGACGCGCTGACGAAGTTGCAGCTCAACGACGCGGCGCTCGCGTTCGAGCCGGAGGTCTCGCAGGCCCTGGGCTTCGGCTTCCGCTGCGGGTTCCTCGGGCTGCTGCACATGGACATCGTGCAGGAGCGCCTCGAGCGCGAATACGACATGGACCTCATCACGACCGCGCCTTCGGTCGTCTACGAGGTCCTGATGCGCGACGGTTCGGTGATCCAGGTCGAAAACCCTTCGCGCATGCCGGAGCCGGCGAAGATCGAGGAAGTGCGCGAGCCGATCGTCGCCGTGACGATCTTCGTGCCGCAGGAATACGTGGGCGCGGTCATCACGCTGTGCACCGGCAAGCGCGGGGTGCAGGTCAACATGGCCTATCACGGCCGGCAGGTTCACCTGACCTACGAACTGCCGCTGGCCGAGATCGTGCTCGATTTCTTCGACCGGTTGAAGTCGATCTCGCGCGGCTACGCGTCGATGGACTACGAGTTCCGCGAGTACCGGGCGGCCGACGTCGTCAAGGTCGACATGCTGATCAACGGCGACCGGGTCGACGCGCTGTCGGTGATCGTCCACCGCGCGAATTCGCAGTATCGGGGGCGGGAGCTCGCGGCGCGGATGCGCCAGCTGATACCGAGGCAGATGTTCGACGTCGCGATCCAGGCGGCGATCGGCGCCAACATCATCGCGCGCGAGAACATCAAGGCGCTGCGCAAGAACGTGCTCGCGAAGTGCTACGGCGGCGACATCACGCGCAAGAAGAAGCTGCTCGAGAAGCAGAAGGCCGGCAAGCGCCGGATGAAACAGGTCGGCAACGTCGAGATTCCGCAGGAGGCGTTCCTCGCGATCCTGCAGGTGGAGGAAAAATGAGTGGTGTGACCGCGGCCGTCCTGCTGGCGCTGGGCGTCTACATAGCGATGATGATCTCGGGGCAGGTCGCGACGGATTTTGCGCTCTTCCTCTTCATCTGCACGGTCGTGAGCGGCGTCTATTTCATCCTCGAGCGCGCGGTGTTCGCGCCGCGGCGGCGCGCGGCCGCGGCGCAGGCGGTTGCCGAATTCGACCGCCGCAACGCCGGCGGCCTCGCCGCCGGCGCCGAAGCGCTGGGGCGCGAACGCGTGCAGCTCGTCGAGCGCATCGAGATGCGGCCGTGGTGGGTCGAATACACGGCCGGATTCTTCCCGGTCATCGTCGCGGTCTTCGTGCTGCGCTCGTTCCTGTTCGAGCCGTTCCGGATCCCGTCGGGTTCGATGATCCCGACGCTTCAGGTCGGCGACCTGATCCTCGTGAACAAGTGGCAATACGGGATCCGGCTTCCGGTGCTGAATCGCAAGATCATCGCGATCGGCGATCCGCAGCGCGGCGACGTCATGGTGTTCCGCTATCCGCACCAGCCGACGCAGGACTACATCAAGCGCGTCGTCGGCCTGCCGGGCGATCGTGTCGAGTACAACGACCGGCAGCTCAAGATCAACGGCGAGGTCGTCCCGACGCAGCCGCTGGGCGACTACATCGACGAGGCCCGCGTGCAGAGCTACCGCCAATACGTCGAGCGGTTGGGCAACATCGAGCACCGGATCATCTATTCCACCGGGCCATCGGCGCCGATCGTTCCCGCAATGCAACATACGAACCCGGAGGCGTGTCACTATGTGGGCGGCGGGGTTTCCTGCACCGTGCCGCCGGACTCCTATTTCATGATGGGGGACAACCGCGACAATAGCGAGGACAGCCGCTATTGGGGTTTCGTGCCGGACCGGAACATCGTCGGTCGCGCCTTTTTCATCTGGATGAATTTTGGCAATATCGGCCGGATCGGCAATTTCAAATGACCGGAGGCGCAATGCAGTCTTTCCGAGGCGATCGTCGGCAGCACGGGCTGAGCCTGATCGGGCTGGTCTTCGTCGGCGTGATCGTCGCGATGCTGATGCTTTTCGCCTTCAAGATCGTCCCTGCCATCAATGAATACCTGGCCATCGACCGCGCCGTGCAGAAGATCCGCAACGAGGGGTCGACGGTGCCGGCGATCCGGAATGCGTTCGACCGGTATGCCCAGGTGGACGACATCCACTCGATTACGTCCAGGGATCTCGACATCACGAAGGACGGGGATCGCGTCGTGATCTCGTATGCCTACTCGTATTCGGTGCAGATCATCGACAACGTGCGTCTCGTGATCGACTTCTCCGGAACCACGCGCGATCGGCCCAGCCGGGCTGGGGCGCCGTAGAGTCGGCAGGGCGACCCATCATGGAACTGACGGTACTCGAGGAGCGCCTCGGCTACCGGTTCACACAGACCGAACTGCTGCAGCAGGCGGTGACGCACCGCAGTCACGGCATCGTCCATAACGAGCGCCTCGAGTTTCTCGGCGACGCCGTGCTCAACTGCGTCATCGCGCAGATGATGTTCCAGAAGTACGCGCGTCTGAACGAGGGGGACCTGTCGCGGTTGCGCGCGAACCTCGTGAAGCAGCAGTCGCTCGCCGACATCGGCGAGCGGCTCGGGTTGAGCGATTTCCTGCGCCTGGGCGACGGCGAGATGAAGAGTGGCGGATTCCGCCGGCCTTCGATCCTCGCCGACACGATGGAAGCCATCTTTGGCGCGGTGTTCGTCGATGGCGGCTTCGACGGTGCCCGCGGCGTCATCGGCCGCCTTTTCGATCCGGTCCTGAAGACGGTCGATCCCAAGACGCTCGGCAAGGACAGCAAGACGCTGCTGCAGGAGTTCCTGCAGGGCAAGCGGCTTCCGCTTCCGGTGTATACGGTCGTCGAGACGCGGGGCGCGGCGCACAACCAGGAATTCGAGGTCGAGTGCGCGATCCCGAAGCTTGAAGTCGGCGTTCGCGGGGTCGGCCGAAGCCGCCGCGCCGCGGAACAGACCGCCGCGAAGAAGGCGCTCGATGCCGCGCAAGCGGTGATGCAGGCCTTGCGCCGCGCCAAGCGCAAGTCCGGACCGCCGGCCGACGGCGATTCGCCGGCCGAAGAGAGCGGCGCGCCGGCGGCGGATCCGCCGGTGGCGGCCGGCGCCGCCGAAGCCGCGCGACAAGATTCCTGACCCCGACATGCCGGATGCGGACTTCCGCTGTGGTCGCGTCGCGATCATCGGCCGGCCCAACGTCGGCAAGTCGACGCTGATCAATGCACTGGTGAACGAGCACCTGTCGATCACGTCGCGCAAGCCGCAGACGACCCGCGTGCAGGTGCTGGGCATCGTCAATCGCCCGGATGCACAGTTCATCCTCGTCGATACGCCCGGATTCCAGCAGCGCCACAAGACGGCGCTGACGAAGCGGATGAACGAATCGGTACGCGCGTCGCTGCACGACGTGGACGTCGTGCTGCTCGTGATCGATGCGGCTCGCTGGACGCGCGACGACGAGCGGATGCTCGAACTGCTGCCTCGCCCCGAAGGGGGCGCCGCCGTCGTGCTCGTCGTCAACAAGACCGACCGCCTGGCGCGGCGCGAGCTGCTGCTGCCGCTGATCGCCGACTGCGCGACGCGCTATCCCTTCGCGGCGATCGTGCCGGTCAGCGCCGAGCGCGGGCACCAGCTGGAGGACCTGCTCGGCGCGATCCGGCCGCTGATGCCGCCGGGCGAACCGCTCTACGAAGCCGAGCTGTATACCGATCGGACCGTACGCTTCCTGGCCGCGGAGCTGATCCGCGAGAAGGCGTTCCGGCTCCTGGGCGACGAGATTCCGTACGGCATCGCGGTCTCGATCGACGCCTGGGAGGAGAACGACGCGCTGTCGATCGCGGCGACGCTGTGGGTCGAGCGTGATTCGCAGCGCGGGATCGTCATCGGCGCCGGAGGAGCGAAGCTGCGCGAGATCGGACGGCTGGCACGCGCGGAAATCATGCAACTCGTCGACCGGCCGGTGCATCTCGCGACGCACGTTCGCGTCCGGCGCGACTGGAGCAATGATCGGCGCGCGCTGGGCGAACTCGGTTATGAATGACGAGGGCCGGGACGCCGCGCGGCGCCCGCGCGAGCCGGGCGCCGCGCCCCGCGCGACACGGGGCGGACGTGCCGCGGCTCGCGGCGCCGGTCCGCGGGTCGAGCAGCAACCGGCCTTCGTGGTCCATGCCGTGCCATGGCGCGAGACGAGCCTCATCGTCGACGCGCTGACGCGCGACCACGGGCGCGTCTCGCTCGTCGCGCGCGGCGCGAAGCGGCCGACGTCGCAGTTCCGCGGCCTGCTCGGCGCCTTCAATTCGCTGTCGATCTCCTGGTCCGGGCGCGGCGAAGTCAAGTCGCTCGTGCGCGTCGATTGGCTCGGTGGCCTTGCGCCGGTCCGCGGCGACGGCCTGCTCGTGGCGTTTTACCTGAACGAACTGATCGTCCGGCTTCTGGCGCGGGGCGATCCGCATCCGGCGCTCTTTGGCGCCTACGTACAGGCGCTGCGGTCGCTGGCCGCCGGCGGACCCGGGCGCGACGGCGCATTGCGCTCGTTCGAGCTCGATCTGCTGCACGAGATCGGCTACGGAATCGTGCTCGATCGGACGCCCGACGGCGAAGCCGTGGACCCTGCGGCCCGATACCGCGTCGACCCGACGGCCGGCCCGCTGCGCGTGCAGGGCGACGCGGGCGGCGAGGCGGTGCGAGGAGCCAGCCTCACGGCGATCGAGAAGCGGCGATTCGACGACCCCATCGTCGCGGAGGACGCGCGGCGGCTCATGCGGCAGTTGATCGGGTACCATCTCGGCGGTCGACCGCTCAATACGCGTCGAATCCTCCTCGACCTGCGACAGCTTTGATGTCCGGGCGGCACCCATCGTCGATGCGACCGATCTCCCCAACCGCGCTGAGCGTGAACCTGAACAAGGTCGCGTTGCTGCGAAATTCCCGCACGATCGGCATCCCGAGCGTCACGCACGCCGCGACACTCGTCCTGGAGGCGGGCGCTGACGGCATCACGATCCACCCGCGGCCCGACGGACGCCATATCCGCGCCGACGACGTCGACGCGCTGCATGCCCTGCTGCGGCAATGGCCGGCGGCGGAGTTCAATATCGAGGGCAATCCGTTCCACGAACTGATGGACGCCGTCCGGCGCGTGCGGCCGCATCAATGCACGTTCGTGCCTGACGATGCGATCCAGGCGACGTCGGATCACGGCTGGGACCTCGCCCGCGACGGCGACAAGCTGCGGCCGCTGATCGACGAGGCACACGCGTTGGGCTCCCGGGTCAGCCTGTTCATGGACGCGCAGCCGGACGCGATGGCGGCCGCCCGCGCGCTCGGTGCCGATCGCGTCGAGCTGTACACCGAGCCGTACGCGCGAGAGCACGGCGGCCCGCACGCGGCGGCGACGCTGGGCCGCTTTCGGGACGCTGCCGAGGCGGCGCTTTCCGCCGGACTCGGCGTGAATGCGGGCCACGACCTGAATCGCGCCAACCTGGCCGACTTCGTCGCCGCCGTGCCGGGTGTAGGGGAAGTCTCGATCGGCCACGCGCTGATCGCCGATGCCCTGGAATTCGGGCTCGCGACGACGGTCGGCCTCTACCGCGCCGAACTCGTGCGCGGCGAGCAGCGCGCGCGGAGCCGATGATCTTCGGCATCGGCGCGGATGTCGTCGAGATCGCCCGGATCGACGCCGCGCTCGCCCGCCACGGCGACCGGTTCGCGCAGCGCATCCTGGGGCCGGACGAGTTGGCCCGCTTCGCGGCGCGGCGCCAGCGCATCGCGCGGCGCGGCCTCGCCTTCCTCGCGACGCGCTTCGCCGGCAAGGAGGCAGTGTCCAAGGCCTTGGGACTCGGGCTGCGTTCGCCGATGACCTGGCACGCGGTCGAGATCCTCAATGCGCCCGGCGGCCGCCCGCTGGTGCGGCTGCACGGTGCGCTCGACGATTTCGCGCGGGCGCGCCGGCTGCGCCTGCACATTTCGGTCGCCGACGAACGGGACTACGCGGTCGCCTACGCGCTCGCCGAGATCGAGGCGGCCGCGGACGACGCGGCATGAGCGGCCCGCTGCTCGTCGACGTCGGCGGCCCGGCGCTCGATGCGGCGGACCTCGAGCGCCTGTCGCACCCGCTGGTCGGGCAGGTCATCCTTTTCACGCGCAACTTCGCATCGTGCGACCAGCTCGAGGCGCTGTGCGCCGAGATCCATGCGCTGCGCGATCCGCCGCTGCTGATCGTCGCGGACCACGAGGGCGGCCGCGTGCAACGGTTCCGCGCCGGCTTCACGAGCGTGCCGCCGATGGCTGATTTCGGGTGCCTGTGGCGCACGGATGCCGCCGAGGCTTGCCGCCTGGCGCGCGCGACCGGTGTCGTCGTGGCCCACGAGCTGCGCGCCCACGGGATCGACATGGCGCTGGCGCCCGTCCTCGATCTCGACTGGGGGCGGAGCCGCGTGATCGGCGAGCGGTCGTTCGGGCGCGATCCCTGGGCCGTCGCGCAACTCGCCGGCGCCCTGGCGCAGGGATATGCGACCGCCGGGATGTCGTGCTGCGGCAAGCACTTCCCCGGGCACGGTTGGGCGGAAGGCGATTCGCACGTCGCGGTGCCCTGCGACGATCGTCCGCTGGAGGAGCTGTTGCGCGAGGACATGGCACCGTACCGCTGGCTTGGTCCGGCGTTGGGCGCGGTGATGCCGGCGCACGTGGTCTATCCGGCCGTCGATTCGATGCCGGCCGGTTTCTCGCGCGTCTGGCTGCAGGATGTCCTTCGCGCGCGCGTCGGGTTCCAGGGCGCGGTGATCAGCGACGATCTCAGCATGCAGGGCGCCGAGGTCGCTGGCCCTGTGGAGCAGCGCGCGGCGCGCGCGCTGCAGGCCGGTTGCGACATCGTCACGATCTGCAACGATCCGGCGGCCGTCGATCGGGTGCTTCGTACGTTGCGCTGGGAATCGACGCCCGAATTCGTCTCCCGGCGGGCGCGTTTGCGTCCGCGCGGGGACGCGGTCTTCCGCGGCGACTTGTCGCGGGACGCCGTGTGGCGTGCGGCGGCGCGCGACCTGGCCGCATGGATCGACCGCGCACCGCCGGCAGACCGGGGGGGAGGGGACCGATGACGACGCTGCGCCTGTTCATCGCCAACAAGAACTACTCGTCATGGTCGCTGCGGCCCTGGTTGCTGCTGAGCCAACTGCAGATTCCCTTCGAGGAGCGACTGGTTGCCTTCTCGGAGGGGTCGAGCTGGTCGGCGTTTCGCGGCTTCTCGCCGACCGGGAAGGTGCCCTGCCTGCACGATGGCGAGCGCGTGATCTGGGATTCGATGGCGATCGCCGAATACGTCGCGGAGTCCGATCCGCACGTCTGGCCGGCCGACGCGGATGCCCGCGCGTGGGCCCGCTGCGCGTCGGCCGAAATGCATGCTGGATTCGGCATGCTGCGCGCACGCTGTCCGATGAACGTCGCATTGCGGGTGCGGCTTGCGGCGATCGAGCCCGCACTGGCGCAGGATCTGCGGCGCATCGACGAACTCTGGCTCGACGGATTGACGCGTTTTGGCGGGCCTTTTCTCGCCGGACCGGCATTCAGCGCTGTCGATGCGTTCTTTGCGCCGGTCGCCTTCCGCATCCAGACGTACGGGTTGTCGCTGTCGGCAGCGGCGCTGGCCTACGCCGATCTCCTGCGACAATTGCCGGCCGCGCGTCGGTGGGAACGGGCGGCACTTGAGGAGCCGTGGCGCGACGCGGCGCACGAGGCGGAAGTGCGCGCCACCGGCGCGGTCCTGCAGGATCTGCGCGACCGATGAGGCGAATTCGCCGAGATTCAGGCGCTCGTCTGCGCCGCACGCGGCGCGGCGCGGCGCTTGCGTGTTGCGCCCGCCGCCGGCGCCTTCGGCGACGGTGAGTCGGGCGGCTCCTCGATGGCGACGTTTCCGGCATCGTCGCGCGTGAACACGTTGCGGTCCGGCGAGAAGCGGGCATAGAGCGGAAGCAGCGCCCCGCCCAGTGCGCGCGCGTCGCCGCCGTGCGAGCCGGCCAGCAGTTGCGGTCGCGTCATGCCTTCCCCGTCGTAGCGCCCCAGCGCGGCGTCGACTTCGGCGAGGAGCCGCGCGAGCAGCTCGCGGTCGCACGACCCGTCGATGATGGCGCCGTCGAGATCCAGCAGCGCGTTGGACGCTGTGATGGCGAGCGCAATCGCGCGGGCCGCGTCCATCAGCCAGACGTTCGTCTCGTCCGACCACGGGGCCTTCAGCGCCCTTGCGTCGTTGACGGCCGTCGTGTCGAGTCCGGCGGCGGCGAAACGCTGCTCCAGCGTCCACAGCGACGCCGCGCTCAGGAGTTGGGCCGGCCGCTCGGCGCCGGCGACTGCCAGGCCGAGCGGCATCGAGGCGACTGCACCGGCGTTGCCATGGATCCCGGAGTGCAGGTGGCCGTCGATCACGAGTCCGCCGCCGATGAAGGTGTCGACGAACAGGTAGACATAACCGTCGACGGTCTGGCCGCGTCCCGCCACGAGCTCCGCGACGCACGCGGCCGCGGTGTCCTTCGCGAATTCCGTCGGCAGTCCGGTGATCTGCTGGACGCGGGCGCGGATGTCGGTCTGGTTCCAGCGCTCCGCCTGGTCGGGTCCGATCTGCAGCAGCGCCTGCCAGCCGCCGAGCGAAAGCGGGGCCGCGACGCCGACGCCGACGATGCGTCGGCGCTGGTCGGGGGGCAGGCTTTGCCGAAGGTGTTCCACGCGCGCGCCGACTTCGTCGAAGACGCGGTCGGGGTCGGGAAACGCGTAGTCCATCGTCGAACGACTGCAGATGCGACCGGTGAAGTCGACCATCAGCACGTCGAGGCTGCGGCGGCCGATCTTCACGCCGATCGAATAGGCCCCCGAGGGATTCAGCGCGATCGGCACCGAAGGTTGTCCGATGCGACCCCGTACCCGGCCCCGCTTCAGCACGAGGCCCTCGTCGAGCAGTCGATTGATGATCAGCGAGACGGTCTGCGTCGACAGGCGGGTCAGGCGCGCGAGATCGGCCTTGGGCGTGGCGCCATGGACGCGGATCGCATGCAGGACGACGCGTTCGTTGAATTGGCCGAGGCCAACCTGGTTCGAGCCATGGCGGCGCCTCTGCGTGCGCGCGCTGCGCGACGTCGGGCCTTCGGCGCCGGCCTTGACCATGGGTCAGCGACGCAGCGCTTCGGCGATGACACCCTTGCGCAGCAGGAAATTGCCGTAGGGTTGCATTTCGCCGGTCTGGACGATGACGTAGGCTGAACGCGTTCGCTCGTAGAACGCGAAGCGCTCCACGGCTTCGCACTGGTCGCGGCGCAGTCCGAGCGTGGCCAGGAAATCGATGACGTCGCGCTGCAGTTGCGTCGTCGTGCCCGCTGGCGTGTCCGAGACCTGCATGAAACCGACCGGGTGCGGTTCGTCGAGCGCGATCGGGAAGATCGAGGCGACCGCCTGGACGGCGCGCAGCAGGCCGACCGCCGGCAAGTGGATCACCGGGCGCGCGGCGAGCGACGTCGCGGTGAAGTTCGCGTCGGCCAGGACGACCGCGTCGTCGTGGCCCATCTCGGCAAGCGCCTTCAGCAGGTCCGGTGTCAGCAGCGGGTCGATGTTCTTCAGCATCGTGCGCTCACGCGAGGATTTCGGCGGGCAAGTCGTCGACCGACTTCGCGCCGGTCATCACGGCGACGGTGTCGGACATGCTGATCGCGCGCGGATTGACGACGGCCGCGCGGCGCCCGAGGCGCTGGATGTGGATTCGGTCGGCGATTTCGAAGACGTGCGGCATGTTGTGGCTGATGAGGATCACCGGAAGGCCGCGGTCGCGTACGCGCCGGATCAGGTCGAGCACCATGTTGCCCTCCTTGACGCCGAGGGCCGCGGTCGGCTCGTCCATGATAACGACATGGCGGGCGAACGCGGCGCTGCGCGCGACGGCGACGCCCTGGCGCTGGCCGCCCGACAGCGTCTCGACCGGCTGCTTCATCGAGCGGATGCCGATCTTCAGCTCCTGCATGTACTTGACGGCGCCATCGTGCATCGCCTTCTTGTCGAGGATCCGGAAGAAGCGGCCCAGGAATCCGCGGCGACAGGGTTCGCGGCCGAGGAACAGGTTCTCGGCGATCGTCATCGCCGGCGCGACGGCGAGATCCTGGTAGACCGTCTCGATGCCGGCGCGCCGCGCGTCGATCGGGCTGCGGAAATGCACGACCTGGCCGTCGAGCCGGATCTCGCCCTCATCCGGGATGATCGCGCCGGAAAGCGCCTTGATCAGCGTCGACTTGCCGGCGCCGTTGTCGCCGATGACCGCCAGGATCTCGCCGGCCCGCAGTTCGAAATCGGCGCCATCCAGCGCGGTGACCTGCCCGTAGCGTTTCACGAGCCCGCGGGCGACGAAAACCGGTTCGGCCGTCGTGCTCATCGGCCACCTCCTTTCCGCGACAGCTGGTCGGTCGCGACAGCGAGAATGACGAGTATGCCGGTGATGAGGATCTGGTAGACCGAAGCCACGCC
Organism: Burkholderiaceae bacterium; assembly: GCA_035524275.1. Classification (GTDB taxonomy): domain Bacteria; phylum Pseudomonadota; class Gammaproteobacteria; order Burkholderiales; family Burkholderiaceae_F; genus DATKPC01. Next base: position 6,354 of record DATKPC010000015.1, on the reverse strand, counting down.
CATCAGCGTCAGGCCGTTGCGAAACACGCCGACGATGAGCGCCCCGATCAGCGTTCCAACGACGCCTCCGCGTCCGCCGAACAGGCTCGTGCCGCCCAGTACGACCGCGGTGATGGAATCCAGGTTTTCCGTCTGGCCCGCCTGCGGATCGCCGACGCCGGTACGCGCCACCGAAAGCACGGCGGCGATCCCATAGAGCAGGCCGGCGAGGCCGTAGACGACCAGAAGCACGCGCTGCGTCGGAATGCCCGTGAGGCGTGCGGCTTCCGGATTGTTGCCGACGGCGTAGACGTGGCGTCCCGGCGCGGTGTCGCGCAGGGCCCACCAGGTGACGAGATAGAGCAGCAGCATGACGACGACGCCATAGGTCACCGTCGTATGGCCGATGCCGAACGTGTTGCCGAGCGCGGTGAGCGCGTCGGGGATGTCCGTCACCGTCTGGGCGTGCGAATAAAGCTGCGTGATCGCGAATGCGATGTTCAGCGTCCCCAGCGTGACGATGAACGGCGGCAGGCGCACGCGGGTCACCAGCAGCCCATTGATGAGACCGAACAGGATGCAGGCACCGATCCCGCAGGCGATCGCCAGCGCGACGGGCAGGTGATAGTCCGCGGCGAACTTGCTCATGACGATGATGCCGAGCGCCATCACCATGCCGCACGACAGGTCGATGCCCGCGGTCAGGATGACGAGCGTCTGCCCGATCGCCAGCGCACCGACGACGGTGATCTGCTGCAGGATCAGCGACAGGTTCGCCCCCGAGAGGAAGCGGTCCGTCTGGGTCGCGAAGAAGACGCAGGCCGCGACGAGCGCGAGAAGCGGGCCGAAGGCGGCGAGCGGTGCGAGGCGTTTGGCGATATTCATGGCGGCGGGCCCGACCCAGGACGGGACGTCAAATGATGCACGTTCCGCCATCGTAGACAAGGAACAGCGCGGCATCCGGCGCGTGCCGGACGGACGTGCCCATCGCGCAACGCGCTGCGGCCAGGTGCTCGTGCACCGCGGCCCGCAGCGCGCTGCCGGTGCGAAAGACCGGCGTTACTTGTTGCCCCAGCAAAGATCGACGCCGGTCTTCGTGTCCTTGCTCGGTACGCCGGCCATCGGCTTCGCCGCGATCAGCGTCACGCCGGTGTCGACGTAGCCGGACGGCTTCTTGCCCGACTTCGCGTACTCGACCGCGGCATCGACGCCCATCGACGCCATCTTCAGCGGATACTGCTGCGACGTCGCGGCGATGACGCCGGCTTCGACGTTCTTCACGCCTTCGCAGCCGCCGTCGACCGACACGATGACGACGTTCTTTTCCTTGCCCGCGGCCTTCAGCGCCTTGTAGGCGCCCGCAGCGGCCGGCTCGTTGATCGTGTAGACGAGGTTGATGTCGGGATTCTTCTGAAGGCAGTTTTCCATCGCGGTCTGGCCCTTCGCCTGGTCGCCGTAGGTGTCGGCGCTGCAGACGACCTGCGGCGGCGTCGCCAGCTCGTTCGAGCTCTTGGGAAGCGACTTCAGGCCGAAACCCTCGAGGAAGCCATTGTGGCGCTGCGCACCGACCGGGTGGCCGGGGAACAGGTCCATCGTCGCGATCTTCACCGGCTTGCCGCCTTCGGCGGCCTTGGCGTATTGGCCGATGAGGACCCCGGCCTTGTAGTTGTCGGTCGCGTACAGCGCGTCGGTGGCATCGGCCGGGTCGGTCGGGCTGTCGAGCGCGATGACCAGGACGCCCTGCGAGCGCGCCTTCTTGATCGCCGGAATGATCGCCTTCGAATCGCTCGGGGTGATCAGGATCGTCTTCGCGCCGGCGGCGATCATGTTCTCCATCGCGGTGACCTGCCCGGCATTGTCCCCGTCCTGCTTGCCGGCGCCGGAAAGCAGCTTGGCGCCGAACTTCGCGGCTTCCTGCTCCGCGCCTTCCTTCATCTTGACGAAGAACGGGTTCGTCTCCGTTTTCGTGATCAAGCCGACGATCACCTGGTCGGCCGCGAAGGCCGGGGCGAAGGCGGCGCAGAGCGCCGGCAGCAGCAGCGTGTTCCTGAGTTTCATCGTCCGTCTCCTTAGATTCTCGAGTTCTTCGGCGAGCGGTCCCGCGCTCCGGGACCGATGACGCGGCGCCAACCTCGCCGCACATTCCGGCGCAGGGCGACCTGCCGTCGCGGTCGAGGCAGCGGCGCACGTGGTGCGCGCGCGCGGCATCGAATCCGGTGCGAATTCTGCGGCGCCGGAGCGATTAAATCAAGTAGTTTTATTTATGCTGCAACGCGACATCCATCACGAATTGGCGCGATGCTGGGACGCGAGTACCGGGAACGAACCGCAGCGATCCCGACGTCAGGCGCGCTCGATGTAGCTGCCGTCGTCGGTGTTGACGCGAACCTTGTCGCCGTTGTTGACGAACGGCGGCACGAGGACCGTGATCCCGGTCTCGACCTTGGCCTGCTTGAACGAGTTGGTCGCGGACGCGTTCTTGATCCCGGGTTCGGTCTCGACGACTTCCAGCACGACGTTCGTCGGCAACTGGATGCCGATCGCGCGCCCGTTGTGGAAGTTGATCTGCACCTCGCAGTTCGGCAGCAGGAACCCCGCCTGTCCCTCGAGGAAGTCGGCCGGCAGCGTCAACTGCTCGTACGTGTCGTTGTCCATGAAGACGAAGGAGTCGCCGTCCTGGTACGAGTAGGTCATCCGACGCACCTCGATGAACGGCCGCTCGACTTTTTCGTCGGTGGACAGGCGTTCGTTGCGCTTCTGCCCGGACTCGATGTCCTTGATCTCGATCTGCATGTAGGCTCCGCCGCGGCCGCCGACGTGCACGTGGTAGGACTTCAGGACGCGCCAGATGCGCTTGTCCAGTTCGAGCAGGTTGCCGGCTCGGATTTCGGTCGCAAGAATCTTGGCCATGGAGAAGTCGATCCGATCGATTGCAATGCCGTTGATGGCCCGCGCGAGCCCCGGCCGGAACGCGTCCGGGGCTCGCCGCGGTGACCCGTAGAATCCTGCCGCCTCGCCCGCGCCCCGTGCTCGGGTCTCGCTCGCGGCATCTCGCGCTCGCGAAGGCCGGTGCCGGCATCGATGCGACGTCGGTCGGGGCCTACGAGCAAAGCTCGAAATTATAGCCCGGCGCCTGCGCGCCGCTGACGATACGTGACCTCCGCCGACGCCGGCTTCGACCCCAGACCCATCGTCGATGGGCTGCCGCACCTGCCGGGCGTCTACCGGATGCTCGGCGCCGACGGGACGGCGCTCTACGTCGGAAAAGCCCGCGACCTTCGGCGTCGCGTCGGCTCGTACTTCAACAAGGGCGTCGGGCCGCGTATCGCGCTGATGCTCTCGAAGGTTGCCGCGATCGAAACGACGGTCACGCGCTCCGAGGCGGAAGCGCTGCTGCTCGAGAACAACCTCATCAAGTCGCTGGCGCCGCGCTTCAACATCCTGTTTCGCGACGACAAGTCCTACCCCTACCTGCGTTTCAGCGACGACGCATTCCCGCGGATCGCCTACTGGCGCGGCGTCCCGCAGCGCGGCGGCGCGCGCTACTTCGGCCCGTTTCCGAACGCCTGGGCGGTCAAGGACAGCATCCAGATCCTGCAGCGCGTCTTCAGGTTGCGGACCTGCGAGGACGCGGTGTTCCGCCATCGTTCTCGTCCGTGCCTGCTGCACCAGATCGGCCGCTGCAGCGCGCCCTGCGTCGGCCTGGTCGACGAGCCGGCCTACGCGCGCGACGTCGACCGCGCGCTGCGCTTCCTGCGCGGGCAGACCGACGAGATCGTCGCCGAGCTGGAGTCGCGGATGGCGACTGCCGCGGCCGAATTGCGCTACGAGGATGCCGCCGTCGCGCGTGACCAGCTCGGCTCGCTTGCCCGCGTGCTGCACCAGCAGTCGGTCGACACGCAGGGCGACCAGACCGATGCCGACATCATCGCGATCGCGATCGACGGCGGACGGTCGTGCGTCAACCTGGCGATGGTCCGCGGCGGGCGGCACCTGGGCGATCGCCCGTATTTCCCGCTCGACGCGGCGCAGGGCGGTGCGTCGAGCGCGCCGGCGCCGATCGGCCCGGGCAGCGCCGCCGAGCTCTTCGACGCGTTCGCGACGCAGCATTACGCCGGCGACGCGCCGCCGCCGCTCCTGGTGACGGACGCGGATATCGATGCCGAGGAATGGGCCGCGATGCTCGGCAGCCTCGAAGCCCCGGTGCAGATCCAGCGCGCGGCCGACCACGGGCTGCGCGGCAACCGGCTGCGGTGGCTGGAGATGGCGCAGGCGAACGCGCGGTTGGCGCTGGCGCGCCGCATCGCCGAGCACGGGACGCAGGAAGCGCGCTCGCGCGCGCTCGTCGACCTGCTCGGCCTCGATCTCGCGGACAGCGATCCGTCGTCCATGCGCATCGAGTGCTTCGATGTCAGCCATACCGCCGGGGAGGCGACGCAGGCGAGCTGTGTCGTCTACGCGAACAACGGCATGCGCAGTTCCGAATTCCGGCGCTACAACATCGAAGGCGTCGCGCCCGGCGACGACTACGCGGCGATGCGCCAGGTACTGTCGCGCCGCTACGCCGCGGTGCAGCGCGGCGAAGGTCGCATGCCGAACTGCGTCCTCGTCGACGGCGGGGCAGGGCAGGTTGCCGTGGCGCGCGAGGTCTTCGAGGAACTCGGCCTCGACATCGGGCTGATCGTCGGCGTTGCCAAGGGCCCGGAGCGCAAGGTCGGACTGGAGGAACTCGTCTTCGCCGACGGGCGCCCGCCGATCGTGCCGGGACGCGAATCTCCGGCACTGCTCTTGATTGCGCAGATCCGCGACGAGGCCCATCGCTTCGCGATCACCGGGATGCGAGCGAAGCGTGCGAAAGCGCGGACCGTCTCGCAACTCGATGGTCTCGAGGCCGTCGGACCCAAGCGCCGCCAGCGGCTGCTCGCGCGCTTCGGTGGCCTGCGCGGCGTGATGGCCGCGTCGGCCGATGACCTCGCTCGCGTCCCAGGCATCTCGCGTAAGCTTGCGGAGCGGATCTACGCGCAGCTTCACGGCGTGGCGCGACCAGAGAATGACGATGCCGATTAACCTGCCGATGCTGCTCACATGGGCGAGGATCGTGATGATCCCGCTCGTGGTCGGCGTCTTCTACCTGCCGGACGGCTGGATTGCGCCTCACGCGAAGAACGTCACGGCGTGCGTGATCTTCACGGTGGCGGCCATTACCGATGCGCTCGACGGCTACACGGCGCGGCGATTCGGACAGTCGAGTCGCCTGGGCGCGTTCCTCGACCCGGTTGCCGACAAGCTGATGGTTTGTGCGTCCCTCGTCGTGCTGCTGGTCCTCGGCCGCGTCGACGCCTTCGTCGCGCTGATCATCATCGGACGCGAGATCACCGTGTCGGCGCTGCGCGAATGGATGGCGATCATCGGCGCCTCGCATCGGGTCTCCGTCAATGCGCTGGGCAAGTTCAAGACGATCGTCCAGATGGTCGCGATCCCGGTCCTGCTGTTCCACGACCCGCTATTCGGCCTCGTTCCCGTCGCGACCTTGGGCACGATCCTGATCTACGTCGCGGCGGCCTTGACGGTCTATTCGATGCTTTTCTATCTTCGGCTGGCCTGGCCGCACCTGCGCGGAACCTGATTTGGGCCAAGCCGGCGCGGCTGCGTTTTGACAGGCGTCCGGCAAACGATATAATTTTGGGTTTACGGCGCGGGAATAGCTCAGTTGGTAGAGCGCAACCTTGCCAAGGTTGAGGTCGCGAGTTCGAGCCTCGTTTCCCGCTCCATCCCCGATTTATCCGAAAAGGCGGTCACTCGGCCTTTTCTCCTGCTTGGCCGTGCAGCGCGGTCCAGCCTGCGTGGAGGCCTTGTTGGAGGGTGCTACGACGGCACCTGACCGCAACGGCGCGACGCAACCATCCCATGGCGGGGTGGCAGAGTGGTCATGCAGCGGACTGCAAATCCGTGTACGCCGGTTCGATTCCGACCCCCGCCTCCAGTACGCCTTTCTCCTTTCTCCTCAGTGCACGGCAGTGCAAGTCAGTGACGATAGGTCATTGATTTGACGGGGATTCCGTCTCGCACGACACTGATTCTAGTGCGCTGAAGATCCGCTGGACGAGAAGCAGGCGGCGCGGGGGAGCCGGTCGCCGCGAGACTGAGAAAGCGAAGGCGGCACGCGCCGCGCGGGAGCCGACGCTCGTCCGTTGCACGCGGCGCTAGCCATCACAAGACTGAAATCGAGACCACGTTCAACACGAAGGACGTCTTGGTTCGGATCGCATCGCGGGAACGATCGCGATTCACACCGCTTGATGAACGACACGATGCCGGCATCAAGCGCTTCTCCTCGCCGCACCAGGCGCTGCACCACGCACGGCAAGGCACGGC
>DATKPC010000014.1:0-86907 GCA_035524275.1 Burkholderiaceae bacterium | reverse complement strand
GTACCCACGCCGTGGGATCCGCCCCATAGCGTCGTGCCGTAGAAGCTGCCGTCGGAAGCCAGGACCAGCTCGCCGTAGGGCGTCGAGCCATCGTTGCCGTGGAAGGACCAGATCGCGGTTTCACCGGCCGCCGTCAGCTGGAAGATCGTGCCCAGGCCGACCGCTCCTCCGGTCTCCGTGGTCCCATAGAGGTTGCCATCGGCACCCTGGATCAGTCCGGCGACGGGTTGGCTGCCATCGCCGTTGGACCCGCTGAAGGGCCAGAGTGCCGTCTCGACCCCGATCGTCGTGATGCTGACGAGACCCGTTGCGGCGATCGTCGGCATCGGCACCGGGAGCACGGCGAATATCGTCCCCATGCCGTTCGGGCCGCCGCCGAACGTCGTGCCGAAGAGTCGTCCGTCCGCACTTTGCAGCAGCGCGGCTTGCGGATACTGCCCGTCGTTCGTCCCGCCGAAGGACCAGATCACGGTCTCGACGCCCGCCGGCGAGACCTGGAAGACGGTGCCGGCATTGTTCGCGCCGCCCGTTTGGGTCGTCCCGTAGAACTGGCCGTCGGCACCCTGGATCAGCCGGGCCATGGGTTGCGAACCGTCCGGCTGGCCGCCGAAGGCGTGCAGCACCGTAAGTTGGCCGCCCGGCGTCAGCTGGAAGACCGTCCCGCGGCCGGCGGAACCTCCGCCCATCGTGACGCCGTAGAAGTTCCCGTCGGTTCCCTGGACCAGGCCGTCGACGGGATTGACGCCGTCGGTTCCGCCCTGGGCTCCGAAGTTGTACACGACAACGATCGTGCCGTCGGCATTGAGCTTGTAGACCGTCCCGGCGCTATTCTGTCCATCGTTCTGCGTGACGCCCCAGAGCGAGCCGTCGGCCGCCTGGAGCAGCTTGCCGGTCGAATGGCCGCGGCCCGTGTACGACGCCACCGTCGACATCACGTCGGGGGTGATGTCCAGCAGCGCCGGTGGCGAGACCACGTTGCCCAGCGTCGCGGAGACGATCGTCGGTCCCAGCGCCAGCGCGCTCGCGACGCCGTTCGAATTCGTCGCGTTGCTGACCGTCGCGTTGCCCGCATTGGACGATGACCAGGTCGCGACGGACGTGACGTCCTGCGTCGAGCCGTCGGTGAACGTCGCCACGGCCGTGAACTTCTGCCGGCCAAGCAGCATCAACGACGACGCCGGCGGCGACACGGCGACGGACACCGGCGTGGCGGCCGTCACGCCAAGCGAGGTCGACCCGGCGATCCCGACGCAGGCGCTGGACGCGCTGCAGGCTGCCTGGATCGTTGCCGTGCCGGCGGCGACGCCGGTGGCGAGCCCGCCGCTGGCGACGGTCGCTGCCGCCGCGGACGACGTCCAGGTCAGCGTGCTCGTCAGGTCCTGTTGCGAGTTGTCGGAGAACGTCCCGGTCGCCCTGAACGCCTGCTGCGTTCCGGCGGCGATGCTCGGATTCGGCGGCGAGATCGCGATCGACACCAGGTACGCGGGCGTGACGTTGAGCGTGGCGCTGCCGAAGATCGAGCCGCAGACGCGGGTGACGCTGCAGGTCGCGACGATCGTCGCGTTGCCGGGACCCGCGCCGATCGCCTGGCCGGCGCCGAGGACGGTGGCGGCGCCGCTCGCGGAGGACCAGGTCATGTCGGCGGTCACGTCCTGGCGCGAATGATCGGAAAACGTGCCGGTGGCCGTGAAGGCCTGCGAGGTGCCGGCGGCGATGCTGGCGGTCGGCGGGTTGATCGCGATCGACACCAGCGTCGCGGAGGTCACGGTCAGCGCGGCCGAACCGCTTTGACCCTGAAGACGGGCGGTCAGCGTCGCCGAACCGGGACTCACGCCGGCCGCCTGCCCCGCGGTGGCCCCGAAGTTTGCGACCGCCGGGTTCGACGAACTCCACGCCACCTGCGAGGTCACGTCGGCGTGGCTGTTGTCGCTGTAGATGCCGGTGGCCACGAGCTGCTCCGAGGTTCCGGCGGCGAGTTGCGGGCTCGCCTCGGTGACCTGGATCGCCTGCAGCGTCGGCGCAGCCTGCGCCGCCGGCGCTGCGGAACCGGCGTCGCCGCCGCCTCCGCAGGCGGCGAGCGACAGCGTCACGCCGGCCACGGCGAAAAGCGCCGAGGCCTGATGGCAGGCGGCGTGCAGGCGAGCGACGGCGACGTGGCGGGGGGCCTGATGCTGGCCGACCGCGGGACAGAGGGCGATTTTGGCGTTCATCTCGGTTCGACTCCTGGGTTGTCTTCGGAAAATCGGCCCGTCGGACGGGCGACACGTTCAGGGTGTCGACGTCGCCGCAAGCCGTGGATCGCTGGTTGCGCCGGTTCGCGGTCCGGTCCGGCTCCGGACCGGCTCCGCGTCGGCGATGCGTTTCGCGATGACGGCAGTTTGCGAGGCGCAGGCCGGCGGCGCCTTGCGCCGGCCTGAAAGGAACTGAATGCGGCGGCGTGTTGCGGCCCGGGCCAGCCGGGTCGGTTGACGTTCCGGCCCGGACTGCGCATCCTCGCCGCCGCGGCCGTCGCCGCGGTCATCGTCCTGGAGGGCCTGGATGAACCACCATCACGTCCGCATCGTCACGCACTGGCGCATACCCGCCAGCGCCGAGGACGTCACGGCGATTTTTCGCGACCCGACGGATCTGCCGCGCTGGTGGCCGGCGGTCTACCTCGACGTGCAGCGCGTCGCGGCCGGCGGCGCCGACGACGTCGGTGCGACCTACGACCTGTACACGAAGGGTTGGCTGCCGTACACGCTGCGGTGGCGCCTGCGGGTCGAGCGCGTCGAGCCGCTACGCAAGGTCGTCGCCGCCGAGGGCGGCGATTTTCGCGGGACCGGCGTCTGGACGTTCCAGCCGGTCGAAGGCGGTGGCGAACCGCGCCTCGACGTCAGCTACGACTGGGAAATCGACATCGAGCGCCCGCAATTCAAGCGTTGGGCCTGGCTGCTGGCACCGGTCTTCGTCGCCAACCACCGCTGGGCGATGGCGATGGGCGAGCGCAGCCTTGTCCTCGAATGCGCGCGCCGCCGCGCCTCGACGCCGCAGGAACGCGAGCGGATCCCGGCGCCTCCCGGTCCGACTTTCATGAGTTTCGTGCCGGCGAGGAAGCCCGGCTGACCGACCAGGCGTACAGCGCGGTCGCGAGCCAGCCGGCAAGCAGCAGCGTGTAGGCCCAGGCGCTCGGTCGAGCCCAGAACGCGGCATCGCCGAAGCGCAGCAGGACGATCGCCTGCAGCGCGACGAGGAAGGCGACGGCCGGGAACACCGGGCGCAGGCGCGCCAGGTCGTTTTCTGCCGCGGCATGCGCACACAGGACGCCGAAGCCGGCCAGCCACGCGCCGGTCGCCCGACCGGTCAGCGCGGTGAGCGGCCAGGGCCACAGCGTCGCCGCGTCCGTCGGATCGACGAGCAGGAAGGCGGCGAGCGGCAGCAGGACCAGCGCCAGCGCGATCCAGGCGAGTCGCAGTGCCGGGGCCATCGGCGCCGCCCGCGTCGGCTCGTCGCCGGCGGCGGCTCGTGCCTGCAGGAACCAGAGGCTGCCCATGATCAGCGGAACGCTGGCGTAGACGGCAAGCCAGACCCAGGCGATCACGCGCGCGCTGTCGACGTCGGCGTGCAGGTGGAACCGGTCCAGGTGCAGCACCGTGACCACGAGCGTGAGGATCGTGAACGTCAGCACGGCCGGCACCGCGATCCGCGCCGCGGCCCACGACGACTGTCGCGCGGCGATCGCCTCCAGGAAGCTCGCCGCCAGGTAGGAAGCGCCGAGCGCCGCGGCCATGATCGGCGCGTCAATCGTCCACGCGAAGTACACGTCGGTCTTGTGAGGGAAAAGGAACACCGGAAACCCGATGATCAGCACCAGGAGCGCGGCGGCCTGGAGCATCGTGCGCATGCCGCGCATCAGGCGCGCCGCTTCGGCTTCATTGCTGCGCATCGTCGGGGCACTCCTCGCTTCGCCGCTCCGTTCGCCGGGCGGTCGACTCCGGGGCGAATCATAGTCGCCGGGCGCCGTCGCTTCGCTCGTCCGAAGGTGCCGCAAGTCCGTCGTTCGTCGCCTAGGCGATGCCGGCGATTCTGAGTAGCATGCGCGGGGGGCATGCGGCACACGGCGCGCGTGGGGCGCGCAGGCGTCCGCGTGGCGTCTGACGCGATGCCGGGCCGCTTGCCGGGAAAGAAGAACACGACATGCCGTCGGATGCCACCGTCCATCGCGCGTCGCATTTCGCTTTCGGACGCTTCGAGCTCGATGCGGGCCGGCGCGAGCTGCGCGCCGACGGCAAGCCCGTTGTGCTGGGCGCGCGCGCGTTCGACCTGCTCCTGACGCTGGTCGAACGGGGCGGGCGCCTCGTCTCCAAGAACGAGCTGTTCGACCTCGTGTGGCCGGGCGTCGTCGTCGAGGAAAACAACATCGAGAAGCAGATCTCGACGCTGCGCAAGGTGCTCGGCGCGCGAGCCATTGCGACGGTGCCGGGCCGCGGATATCAATTCACGCTGCTGGGCGAGCCCGCCGAGCCGGAACCGGAGCCGGTTCGCGAGGCGCCGCGGCCGCCTGCCGAGGCGCTGCAGGCATCGCCGACGGGAAATCTGCCGGCCGAACTACCGGCTCTCCACGGCCGCGGCGACGACGTCATCGCACTGCGGCAGGTCCTCGAGAGCAACCGGATCGTGAGCGTGGTCGGCCCGGCGGGCATCGGAAAGACGCGCCTGGCCCAGGCCGTGGCCCATGACCTGCGCTCGCGGTTTCCCGACGGCGCCTGGTTGATCGAGCTGGCGCCGCTGTCGGACCCGCAACTGGTGGCGCCGACGGTGGGGCGCGTGCTCGGGCACCTGCTCGCGCCCGGCGAGCACGCGCTGCCCTCGCTGGTCGAGGCGATGCGTTCGCAGCGCCTGCTGCTGGTGCTGGACAATTGCGAGCATCTGGTCGGCGCCGTCGCCGAACTGGTCGCGGGACTCTCGTCGTTCGCGCCCGCCGTGCGTGTGCTGGCCACGAGCCAGGAGCCGCTGCACGTGGCCGACGAGCAGGTCGTTCGCCTGCAGCCGCTGGCCGTTCCGCAGCTCGCCGATCCGGCCTCGGCGCTGGGCTACGGCGCCGTGGAACTGTTCGTGGCGCGCGCGAAGTCCTCCGATCCGCGCTTCGTCCTCGGCCCCGACAATGCCGCAGACGTCGTCGAGATCTGCGCACGGCTCGACGGCATTCCGCTCGCGATCGAACTGGCGGCGGCCCGCGTGCCGTTGCTCGGCATCCGCGGTTTGCGCCAGCGTATCGACGAGCGACTGAAACTGCTCGGCGGCGGCTCGCTTCGCCGCGCGTCGCCGCGCCACCAGACGCTGCGTGCGGCGCTGGAGTGGAGCTACCTGCTGTTGTCGCCCGACGAGCGCAACGTCTTCGATCGGCTGGGCGTCTTCGCCGGCAGCTTCTCGCTCGATGCGGTGCAGATGCTGGCGGCGGACGCCTCGATCGACGCTTCGATAGACGACTGGGCGGTGCTGGACCACCTTGCGTCGCTCGTCGACAAGTCCCTCGTGCTCGTCGAGCCCGGCCGGGAGCCGCGCTACCGGTTGCTGGAATGCACCCGTGCCCTCGCGCTGGAACACCTGGAACAGGGTGGGGTCATCGGCGAAATGCGCCGCCGGCATGCTCGAACGATGGCGGCGACGCTGGCCTGGCGCGGGCGGCTCGATGCGCGCGCGATGGAGGGTTCGTTCGCGCGCGTGCTGAGGATCGGTCCCGACCTGGACAATGCGCGCGCCGCCATCGCGTGGGCGGCGGGTCCCGGGGGCGATCGGGCACTGGCTGTCGACCTGCTCGGGGCGACGCACTGGCTCTGGTGTCCCGTCGGATGCAGCGACGAGGCCGATCGCTGGTTCCGATGCGTCGAGCCGTGGGTCGACGAGACGGCCGCGCCGAGCGCCGCCGCGCTTTTTTGGGTCTCCTGCGCCGACCTGCGGTTGCTCGTCCAGCTTCCGCGGCAGGCGGAGGCGTCGATGCGGGCCGCCACGCTTTTCCAGGCGACCGGCGACCGCTTGGGGGCGTACTTTGCCTGGCTCAGCGCGGCCTGGAACCTCGCGTATTGCGGGCTGCGCGATCCGGCCAAGCACGCGCTGGACGAGGCGCAGCGCCTGCTGGCGTCCGATTGGCCGGGCTGGCTCGCCGCGGGCCTCGAATTCGCGCTGGGCACCTGGATGTATTGCTGCCGCGTCGGTTCGATGGAGGATGCTCGGCGTCACTTCCGCGTGGCGATCGGCAAGTGCCGGGACAGCGGCGGCGAGGCCTGGCACGAGCAGGGATCGAACGTGATGATCGTATTCTGCGACTACGCGCTGCAGGACTACGAGAGCGCGGCGCGCGTCGGTCTCACGACGCTGGAGCATCCGGTGATGAGAGCCTCGCCCTGGATGCAGGCCGGACTCCGGCCGACCGTCGGCGCCGCCCTCGCCGCGCTCGGGCGACTGCCCGAGGCCGCCGATCTGCTTCGCGATACGGTCCTGCAACTGAAACGCGCCACCGGGTCCGCGTGCTGGGCGTTCAGCCACGTCGCGTACCTCGTCGCCTGCCAGGGCCGCCTCGAGGATGCCGCGCGCCTGGTCGGTTACGTCGACCGGACCATACGCGAAGGGCGCCAGATCCAGGCGCCCAATCTCCAGTTGTCCTACGACATGGTGATCGAGCGCGTCTCGCGCGAGTTGGCTCCCGACGCGCTCGCCGCGCTGCGCGCCGCGGGCCAGGACCTGACGGACCAGGCGGCCATCGACGTGGCCTTTCCAGCAACGCGGGACGGACTCGCGCCCGCGAGTTGAACTTCCGCGGCTGACGCCCGGCCGCGGCGTCTCGCGTCTCGCGGCCCTTTTCCTCTCCGCGCCTCGTCGGCCCTCTCCCCCCGCCCCTCTCCCGCTGGCGCGGGCGAGGGGAGTTTCGTCATCGCAAGTTGAGACGTCGTTTCAACAGTCGACGACCGGACTCCCCTCGCCCGCGCCAGCGGGAGAGGGGCGGGGGGAGAGGGCGGCCGCATTCACTCACCCGCCTCGCCGCGCGCGCTCGACCCACCGCCCGGATTCAGGACGTTTCAGCCCCACGCAAGGCGTTCGCACGGCCTCCCGCCGCACAGTACGGCCATGGGTCGACGTGATGACGACCCCGTCGCAGGCCCCGAAAGTCCACCCGCAACCAAGGAACCGCCGTGAATGCCTTCGTGAAGAACGCCGCCGCTGTCGTTGTCGCGCTTGCGCTGTTGAACGGCGCGGCGCGCGCCCAAGGCGCCGAGCCGCGCAACGAGTCGCCTCGCCATGCCTTGCCGGTCGCCGCAGCAACGCTTTCGACGCTCGTCGTCGACGGCCCCGACGGCACGCTTTTCCATTTCGAGTATCTCGCCGGACAAGGATGGAAATTCGCGGGAGCGTCGAGCCCGTTGCCGGCGGTTCAGGTCGCAACCAGCGACCGGTCGCCGGGCGCCGTCGCCGCGCTGGTCACGGCGACGCAATCCCGGGGCCGCTTCGTCGATCGTTCGACCGGCTACGCGTTCGAGTGGCGCCAGGGCGAAGGTTGGCAATATGCCGGTCAGGCGTCCGAAGAGGAACGGGGCACGAAGTCGCCCTCAGGGGCGGCCCCGGCGTCGGATCGAAGCGGGGCCCTTCGCTGATCCGGATCGAAGACGACGATGTCCTCCCTGCTGAGTCTCGCCGCCGTCTACGGCATCTACGTCGCGAGTCCGGGCCCCAGTTTCGTCATCGTCGCGCGCACGGCGATCCAGGGTTCGCGGCGACTGGCCGTATCCACGGCGCTGGGCATCGCCAGCGGCAGCGTGGTCTGGGCAACGCTCGCCGCGCTGGGACTGGGCGTCGCGCTGCGCGCGTCACCCTCGCTGCAGTCCGCGAGCCAGTTCGCGGGGGGCGCCTGTCTGCTGATCATGGGCACGCGGATCCTGCGCGAGGCTTGGCATCGGCGCACCGCGCCGCGCGAACGGGGCACGCCGCGGCCGGCGACGAACCGTCGCGCGGCCTATCGCGCGGGACTCCTGGCGAATCTCTGCAGCGCTCGGACGCCGCTGTTCTTCTCCAGCCTTTTTTCCAGCTACGTCGCCGACGATCCCAGCGACCCGTCGCGGTTCCACGCGCTGGCCATCATCGCGGGAATGTCGACATCGTGGTACGTCGCGACCGCAACGGCATTCTCGCTTCGCGCGACGAGGCCGCTGTTCCTTCGCGTGGAACGTCACGTCGACGCGTGCTGCGGCGTGGCCGTCGTCTACACGGGCCTGGCGCTCCTCGCCGCCGGATGCGGTCTGCAGCGGCCGACGGGGTGACGCGACCCGCGACATGCCCGGCACGGCAAGCATGGCGACGCCTTGTCAGGCGACGACCTTGACGCCGCGCCAGAACGCGACGCGACCGCGGATCCGGGCCGCGGCCTCCTTCGGTTCCGGATAGAACCAGGCCGCGTCGACGTTCGCCTGCCCGTCGACCTCGAGCGTGTAGTAGCTCGCCGTGCCTTTCCAGGGGCACACCGTATGCGTCGCGCTGGGCCGCAGCACCGAAGCGTCCACCGCCGACAGCGGGAAGTAATGGTTGCCCTCGACGACGACGGTGTCGTCCGATTCGGCAATCGTCGCGCCGTTCCAGATGGCTTTCATCGTCCCGATCCTTTCGTCGTCGATTCAGTTCCGCGGCGTCGCCGCATAGCCTTGCTCCTTCACCGCAGCGACGAGCGACTTCGCGTCCGCGTCGCCGCCGACGACCGCTTGCGCGCGCTCGAGACTGACGTTCACCGACTCCACGCCGGGCACGGCCTGGATCGCGCGCGTGACCGCGGCGACGCAATGGCCGCACGTCATGCCGGTGACGTCGAGTGTCGTGGTCTTCATCGGATTTCACCTTCCAGGTGGGTCTGAAGCAGGGGTCGGGTTCCCGGCGGCGACGCGTCCGCGGCCGGGTTCGCCGCGATGCCGCCGGCCCGCGGCAGCGGTGCGGGCGGAGGGGTCGGCCGGAAGCGCCGTAGGCGCAGGCTGTTCGTGATGACGAAGACGCTCGACAGTCCCATCGCGAGGCCCGCCAGCATCGGGTCCATGTGCAGTCCGTTCCACCCCCGCAGCGCGCCGGTCGCAATCGGGATCAGCAGCACGTTGTAGGCGAATGCCCAGAAGAGATTGCCGCGGATCGTCCGCATCGTTCGCCGCGCGAGCGCCAGCGCGTCCAGCAGGCCGGACAGGTCGCCGCGGGTCAAGGTCACGTCGGCCGCTTCGATCGCGATGTCGGTCCCGGTGGCGACGGCAACGCCGACGTCGGCGCGCGCCAGCGCCGGCGCGTCGTTGATCCCGTCGCCGACGAAGGCGACGCGTCGCCCGTCGCGCTGCAGGCGCTCGACCACAGCAGCCTTCGCAGCAGGCAGGACCTCGGCTTCGCAGTCGTCCAGGCCGAGGCGACGCGCGATTTCGCGCGCCGTCCGCTGTGCGTCGCCGGTCACCATCGCCACGCGCATGCCGAGCGAGCGCAGCGCCGCCACGATCGCGGCGGACTCGGGACGCAGCGGGTCGGAAACGCCAAACACCGCCCAGGCCTCGCGATCGACGGCCATCAGGATCGGCGTCTCGCCATGGCCGGCCAGCGCAGAGGCGCGCTCCTGCAGCGCGTCGCACGCGACGCCCTGCTGCGCCATGAACCGGCCGGAGCCGAGCAGCACGGTCTGCCCGGCGACGCGCGCACGCACGCCGTGGCCCGGAACGGCGCGGAAGTCCTCCGCGACGTCGACGGCGATCCCGCGCGCCGCGGCAGCGGTGGCCAGCGCGGCCGCGAGCGGGTGTTCGCTCGAGGCTTCGGCGCTGGCGGCGATCCGCAGCGCCGTATCCGGGTCCCGGCCCGGCACCACCGCGACGGTCGTCAATTCCGGGCGGCCCCGCGTCAACGTGCCGGTCTTGTCGAAGACGACCGTATCGACCCCGCTCAGCGTCTCGAGCGCTTCGCCGCGGCGGAACAGCACGCCGAGCTCCGCCGCGCGACCGCTTCCGACCATGATCGCGGCCGGTGTCGCGAGCCCCATCGCGCACGGACACGCCACCACGAGCACCGCGACCGCGCTCACGAGCGCGAGCGGCAGCGACGGCGCGGGGCCCCACAGGAGCCAGGCCGCGAAAGTCGCCAGCGCGATGGCAAGGACGACCGGCGTGAACACCGCGACGACGCGGTCGGCGAGGCGCTGGATCGGGAGCTTCGAACCCTGGGCCTCCGCGACCGCGCGAATGATCCGCGCCAGCATCGTCCGCGATCCGACCTCGCGCGCCTCGATGTCCAGGACGCCGTGCTGGTTGATCGTGCCGCCGACGACGCGGTCGCCGCGGCCTTTTGCCGCCGGCATGGGCTCGCCGGTCAGCATCGATTCGTCGACGTGGCTATTGCCGTCGCGCACGACGCCGTCGACCGGGATGCGCTCGCCAGGACGAACGATCACGATGTCGCCGGGCACGACCGACTCGATGCGCACGTCGGCCTCCGCGTGGTCTCGCCGGACACGCGCCGTCTTGGCCTGCAATCCCACCAGTTTCCGGATCGCCTGGCCGGCACGTCCCTTCGCCACCGCCTCCAGGTACTTTCCTGCGAGGACGAGCGCGACGACGACGGCCGCCGACTCGAAGTACAGCCCGTGCGTTCCGGCCGGCAGCATCGCCGGGGCGACGACGCCGACCGCGCTGTAGAGCCACGCGGCGCCGACGCCGGTCATCACCAGGCTGTTCATGTCCGGCGACAGGTGCCGGTAGGCAGCCCATCCGGCACGGAAGAATCGTCGTCCGGGTCCGAAGACGACTGCCGTGCACAGGGCGAGTTCCACGGCGTCCCGGAATCCCGGTCGCCCGGGGTACCGCGCAAGGAGATCCTCGAGGCCCGGTGCCAGCATCGGACCCATGGCCAGCACGAGGATCGGCAGCGCCAGGCATCCGGCGACGATCGCGTCGCGCCCGCGCGAATGCAGGTCCAGCGCGCGCGCCTGCGCTTCCGGGTCGACGTCCGCGGCGCCCTCGCCGGCGCTCTGGCCGACCAACCGCGGAAGGTAGCCCGCGCCGGCGATCGCGCGGGCGATGTCGTCGAGCTGCAACGTCGCCGGAAAGAAGCGAACGGTCGCGCGCTCGGTCGCCAGGTTCACGTGGGCCGAGACGACGCCCGCGAGCCGCGACAGCGCGCGCTCGACGCGCGCGACGCAGTTGGCGCAGGTCATCCCGCCGACGCCCAGCGTGGCCTCGTCGACGATCGGCTCATACCCCGCCGCCGACACCGCGGCGGCAAGCGCCTGCCCGGCGCCCGCCGCGGCATCGCCGCCGGCGGCTTCCCAGGTCACGGTGGCGCGTTCCGTCGCCGGATTGACTTCCGCCGAGGCGATGCCCGGCACGCCGCGCAGCGCCGCCTCGACGCGCGCGCCGCAGGCGGCGCAGGTCATGCCACGAATCCCGATGTCGATCGTCTTCATCGCAGCGAGCAAGGCTCAGCCGGCCTTGTTGCCCTTCTTGCTGCCGGCGGCCGGTTCATGGCCCCAGTCGTACGGCGCCGGCACGTCGAGGCTGAAGTCCCAGACGCGGCTTCGACCCTGCTGCTTGGCCGTGTACAGCGCCTGGTCGGCGGCCTGGACGATCGTCACCGGCGTCGTGAGCGCATCCATCGTGAACTCCTTGTCGCCATGCGTCGTCACGAGCCGCAGCTCCGACTCGCGTGCGACGCGCACGCAGGCGACCCCGGCGCTGATCGTCACGTGGCCCATCGGCGAACGGGCGTGCGGGATGTTGAGCCTCCCGACCGCATCGCACATCTGCTGCGCGAGGCGATGCGCTTCCGGCACGGTCGTGTTCGGCAGCAGCACGGCGAACTCCTCGCCGCCGTAGCGCGCGACGAGGTCGGTCGCGCGCCGCGTCGTCTTCGTGAGCACGCGTGCGACCGCCTTGAGGCAACCGTCGCCGGCGACGTGGCCGTACTCGTCGTTGTAGCGCTTGAAGTGGTCGACGTCGATCATCACCAGCGAAAGCGGCGTCTCCTGGCGCATCGCTCGCCGCCATTCGCGGAATATCGCCGCCTCGAAGACGCGCCGGTTGGCGATCTTCGTGAGCTGGTCCGTCGACGACAGCCGGACGAGGTCCGTGGAGACCTTCACGAGCCGCGCATGCATCGCGGCGTTCTCGACCAGCAGCGCGACGAGGACGAGCCCGGCGGCCAGCAGCCCGTAGATCCGGCCGGCATAGAAGCCGAGGTCGTAGCTGCCGGAATTGAACACGGCCGACAGGGCGATGTCGAAGATCGACGCGCACATGGCGACCATCAGCCACACGTCGAGGACCGAATTCGGCCGCCGGCGCCACAGTGCGAGCAGCGCGACGAGGCTCCCGAGCCAGGCGCACGACACGACGCCCAGCATCGCCGGCGCGTAGCGGCTGCCCAGCATCAGGTTCGGCAGCACGCGCCCGCCGAAGACGGCGAGCAGGCTGAACCCGATGGCCGCGCCGAGCATCGCCGCCATGCAGGCGGCGACGCCTCCCAGCGGGTGCCGCGGCCGCGACATCGGCACTTCCGCGCCGCGCAGCAGCGCGTAGCCGACGACGAAGAAGGGGAAGCCGCCATTGCGGAACATGTACAGCCACGCCGCGCTTTGCGCGCTCGTCCCGCTCCAGCCGGGAAAGACGAGCGGCTCGAAGAACGTCGCCGCGTACGACACGCCCATGAACGCGGCGAAGAAATAGCCGCAGGTCAGGATGAAGAGCGACTTCGAACGCAGGCCGATCCACTGCGAGAAGACCAGCAGCCCGGTGATGAGCTGGACGAAGACGAGACCCGCTTCATAGACCGGTATGAAGCTCTGCAGCGGCTGCCACGGCCGCGACGCCCGCGGCAGCAGGATGAGGAAGATCGCGACCGACGCGAGGACGAGGAGGAAGGCCCAGCGCCGCTCGGTTCGACCGGCCGGCAGCGTCGAGATGAACATCCGGTCGACCTGCAGCCACTCCGGGGTTCCCTCGTCATCCGTCAGTGTTCGAGGCGCCTCGGTCGGTGGCCTCACGGCGCGGCTCCATCTCGATTTTTCTTGCGCCTGGCGCTCGTGCAGCGGCCGCCAGTACGCCATTTAACCTCAAAACGCCCCGGCCCGCGTCGCTCGCGGGTTTCCCCGGATCGGCGCCCGGGCGGCGCCGCGCCCGGCATTCGGCCTTCAACGGACGAGCAGCAGCAGCGCGCCCGTCGGCAGCGTCGGGGTCGACGCGAACGCCGACCAGGGGGCGACGACGATATCGGCGCCGACGAGGTGCTGCGGCGTGATCGCGTCGGCGGCGTCGACCTGCTGGCCCACGGTCGCCTGCCGGTCGCCATCGAGGCGCCGGAGCGCAGCGGCGAAGCGCCGCCGGAAGTCGTCGGCGGAGGATGCCGGAACCACCAGGCGAATCGATGCCGGCAGGTCGGCGGCGAGTTGGCGCGCGACGCCGAGCGCGCGGATCGACGCTTCGCTGTCGTCGTAGACGACGGCCAGGACGCGTCGCCTCGCACGTCGCCGCGCCGGGGAGTGTCCGGGCCACGGGGCGACCGCCCCGACCAGCACCAGGTCCGCGGCCCCGGCCGTGCCCCGGGTTGCCGCGGCGATGCTGCCGCGGACGATCCGCATCATCGACGGGACGTTGAAGCGTCCGGTGAAATCGTCCAGCTGGCGTTGCACTCGTCGCGCCTGTTCGCGCAGCGCGTCCTCGATCGTGCCCCGCTCCAGGGGCTCCCAGCGGCCCCCCGGATGCCGCAGGACCCGCGCGAACGGCAGCGCCGCGGCATCCAGCGCGGCCGCGTTCTCGACGAACAGGGCATCCAGTTCGACGGCGGCGGCGCGCACCAGGGCGGCCGACAATTCCAGCGCGGCCGCGGCCGCGAGCGCGCTGTCCAGCACCAGCAGGACCTTGCGCGGCGCGGCCATCGCTCCTCCTCAGCGTCGCGGGCTGCCGCGTTCGCCGCGCCCGCGACTGCGGCGCGTGAATCGCGGCTCCCCGCGTTGCAGCGCCGCGTATTCGCGTAAGCGGCGGACGATCCGGCCGTTGACGGTGCGGTCGTCCCCGGTCGCTCGCGGGTCGCCCGCGGGCAGGCCGGCGAGCAGTTCGATCGCGTCGTCGATGGTCTCGACCGCGTGGACCGTGAAACGCCCGGCGGCGATCGCCGCCGCGACATCCTCGCGCAACATCAGGTGGGCCACGTTGGATGCCGGAATGATGACGCCGTGGGAGCCGTCGAGGCCGCGTGCGGCGCACAGGTCGTGGAAGCCCTCGATCTTCTCGTTGACGCCGCCGATGGCCTGGGCCTGCCCGCGCTGGTCGACCGATCCGGTGATCGCCAGCGATTGACGCAGCGGCAGGTCGCCGATCGACGACATCAGGGCGGCCAGTTCCGCCATCGAGGCGCTGTCGCCGTCGATCGGACCGTAGGTCTGCTCGAACACGAGGCTGCCGCTGATCGCGTGCGGCTCGAAATGCGCGTAGCGCGCGGCGAGGAACGACGACAGGATGAGGACCCCTTTCGTATGGATCGCGCCGCCCATGCGCGTCTCGCGCGCGATGTCGACGACCTGCCCGCCGCCGAGCCGCGTCGTCGCGGTGATCCGGCTGGGCGCGCCGAAGAGCTGGTCCCCCGACTCGAACACCGCGAGCCCGTTGACCTGGCCGACGCGCTCCCCCGCGGTCTCGATCCGCAATTCGCCCCGCAGCATCGCCTCGCGAAGGCGATCGTCGGCCCGCCGCGCGCGGTCGCGTCGCGCCTCGATCGCCGCGCGCACGTCGCTCGCGCCGATGACCGGGCGCGATGCGGCGCGGCAGCCGTGGTCGGCCTCGATCGCGACATCCACCAGCTGCCGGATCGACGCCGTGAGCTTGCCGGCGTCGCCCGCGAGCCGCGCCGCGTGGTCGACGAGCCGGGCGACGGCTGCGGCGTCGAGCGGAAGCAGCTTGTGCGCCCGGGCGCGCGTGGCGAGCGCCCGCGCGACGTCGCGCTGCGTGGCCTCGTCGCGCGGAAAGTCGTCGCTGAGGTCGGCCGCGACCCGGAACAGCGGCTCGAATTCGGGATCGAACTGCTGCAGCAGGCGATGCAGCTCGCGGTCGCCGAACAGCACGACCTTGATGCGCAGCGCGATCGGCTGCGGCTCCAGCTGCACGGTCGAGACGAGCGAGAACATCTCGGCCATCGACTCGATCCGCACCTCGTGCCGCTGCAGCGCGCGCTTCAGCGCCGCCCAGGCGAACGGCTGCGTCAGCAGCTTCGCCGCGTCGATCAGCAGGTAGCCGCCGTTGGCGCGATGCAGCTGGCCCGGCTTGATCAGGCCGAAGTCGGTCATCAGCGTCCCGAAGCGCGCGATGTGGTCGACGCGGCCGACGAGGCTCTGGTACGACGGATTGTCGGCGTCGACGACCGGCGAGCCGTCCGCGCCGGCGGCGTCCAGCAGGAGGTTCACCGTGTACCGGCGCAGGTCGCCGCCGCGCGCCTCGACGCCGTTGCCTTCGTGCTCGCCCGCTTCCCGGCGCTCCGCCTCGCCGTGGCGGAAATCGTCGACGTTCGCGATCACGTCGGCGCGCACCGCGTCCAGGTACCGCAGCACCGCCGCGAGGTCCGCGAATTCGCTCTTCAGCTCGTCGATCGCGTGCTCGATCGCGAGCAGCGTCATCGAACGGTTGAGTTCGCGCACCCGTTCGGCGTGCTCCTTGCGCAGCCGCAGCGAGTTGCGCAGGACCCGTTGCAGCCGCTCCTGCAGCGCCTCGATCGCCTTCTGCAGGCGCTCCTTCTCGGCGTCCGGCAGCTGCTCGAAGTCCTGCGCCGACATGACGTCGTCGTTCTTCTGCGGCGCGAACGTGAAGCCGCTCGGCGTGCGGATCATCGCCACGCCCTGCTGCGATGCCGCCTCGGCGACCTCGGAGAACTCGCGCCGCGCGCGCTCGCCGAACTCGTTGTCGATGCGCTCGACCTGGCCCGCATAGTCCTCGGATTCGAAGACCGCCGGGATCGTCGCCCGCAGGTCCTCGACGAGCTGCCGCATGCCGTCGCGCAGCTTCACGCCGCGGCCGGCCGGCAGCTCGATCGCGATCGGCTGGTAGGCGCGCTCGAAATTGTTGACGTAGACCCAGTCGGTCCGCGGCGGTCCGCCGGCGGCCACGCGCGCCGCGACGTGGGCGTCGATCGCGCGGCGCACCAGCGTCCGCTTCCCGGTGCCGGGCGGACCCGTCACGAAGAGGTTGTAGCCGTCGCGGTCGACTCCCAGCGCGAGGTCGATCGCCTCGCGGGCGCGTTGCTGCCCGACCGGCGCCTGCGCGTCCGGAACGTCGGCTGTCGTCTCGAAGCCGAGCGCCGCCGGATCGCAGCGGCGTGCGACCTCGTCTGCCCGCAACTGGCGTTTGCTCATGCTCGGTCGCGCCCCGTGGCGAATCCGTTCACGCCGGCGCCTGCTTGCCGTCGCATCGCATTGTCGACGCGGCGCGCCCGTCCGGGGTTGCTCGCGATCAACAGCCTCGTGGACGCTAGTCCAGATCCAGTGCCCCGGTCAGGTCGCCCAGCGGTGCCTCGCCGTGCGCCGCGATCGCCTCGTCGCGCATCCGCACGCCGGCCAGCTTCGGCAGGTCGAATCGGCGCGCGATCAGGCGCAGGATCGAGCCGGTGTCGTACGGCGTGTGATCGACGAAGCCGCGCCGCGCGAACGGCGAAACCACGATCGCGGGGATCCGGGTCCCCGGGCCGAGCAGGTCGCCGCGCGGCGGCGGGACATGGTCCCAGACGCCCCCGAACTCGTCGTAGGTCACGATGATCAGCATGTGCGGCCACTGCGGACTCGATTGCAACCGCGCGACGAGCCCGGCGAGGTGCGCGTCGCCGTCGTCGAGGTTGGCATAGCCTTCATGCTGGTTCAGGTTTCCCTGCGGCTTGTAGAACGCCACCGGAGGCAGCGTGCCGGCCGCGGCGTCCGCAAGGAGGTCGGCGTAGTCCTTCAGGTGTGCGGCGCGGTACGCGGCGTGCGCGACCGGATCCATCGCCGCGTAATAGTTGAACGGCGCATGGTGCGTCTGGAAGTCCGGCTCCGCGCGCGCTCCGGACGGCGCGTAGATGACCTTGCGCTTCGCCCCGGGGGCACGCGCGCCGTCGGCGAGCGCCGCGTTCCAGGCACCCGCATACCACTTCCAGTCGACGCGGGCGGCATCGAGCAGGTCGCCGATCGTCGGCTGCGTCTGCGGCGGCAGCGTCGTCGCCTGGCCCGGCGCCGCGTAGAGCAGGTCGCTGCCTTCGGTGCCCGACGGCGCGTTCGCGCTCGGCTGGTAGGCCGGCTGCATCGTGTTGACGGCGTGATACGTGCCGTCGCCGAAATAGTCGAACGGCGCGATGTTCCCGCTCGCCGCGAACAGCGGCGGGCCGTCGAGCGCCGACGCCGGCGACGACGGCGACGGCGTGAGGCGCGGCAGGTACTTGCCGTGTACGTCGCGGTCGAGCAGCGTGATCGAAGGATGCGCGCCCGTGGGGGGAGCGTCGGCGTGCGGATAGACCGGAGCGCAGGCGCAGATCAGGTACTGGTGGTTCAGGAACGAGCCGCCGAACGCGCCCTGGAAGAATTCGTCGGCGAGCGTGTATTGCCGCGCGATATCCGCCATTGCGGAGTGGCTGTAGTCGTAGTGGCCCATTGTCAGGCCGCCGGCGTCGCTCCAGGCCGCGAAGCCGTCGTTGCGACCGTCGGCGATCTGCATCTGGTGCTCGTAGAAGCGGTGGTACAGGTCGCGCGTCACGGTGAACGTCGACAGCGTCGCGCCGCTGCGGGCCGTGAACGCGGTCTCGATAGCGAACGGCGCGTTCGGCAGCCCGCTGCTCTGCGCCTGCGTGACGACCGGCGTGACGCCGGCCGCCGTCACGCCGCCCCAGGTCGGCGGCAGCGTGGCGAGCAGCGTTCCGTCCCGATCCCGCTGCGGCGCGTACGCGGCAAGCGGCCGCCCCTGCGCGTCGAGCACCTCGTCGAGGCCGCGGGCGCCGCGGAAGCGGCCGTAGAGATTGTCGAAGCTGCGGTTCTCCGCGTAGATGACGACGATCGACTGCACCTGCCGCTGCAACGCGCGCGTGCGCGCGGCCTCGCTGCCGGCGCCGCTTTCCGCGCCGCTTCCGGCCCCGCCGGTGTGCGTACAGCCGGCGGCGAGCAGCGCGAGAAGGACGGGCGCGATCCGCGCCGCGCCGCGCGTCACGGGTTGACGCCCGCCGCGCGGGCGAGCGGATTGGGCTGCGGCGCGCCGACGCGCGTCAGAACGTTGCGGTCCGTATGGTGGAACGGTTCGGACTGGCCACGGACCAGCAGCACCGTGTCCTCCTCGTAGGACCAGCTGTCGCCAGGCAGGATCTTCACCTTGATCCGGTATTCGACCGTGCGGAACGCGTATTCGAGGAAGGGAATCGAGCAGATCCCGTTGGTCTCGGTGCCCCGCTTCGCCACCAGTTCGAATTCGGTGGCATCGGCCGTCGTCTCGCCGAACGCCATCGCGACCTGGCCGCGCGGTATCGTGACCGTCTGCACGATGCGCCCGGTCGCCGGCTCCCAGAGCCAGTAGCCGACCTGGTCGTGGTACGTCTCGACCTCGCCCGGCTTCACGACGTGCGTGTGGTAGCGCAGCCCGTAGAGCAGTTGCGGCCCGTTGGTCTGCGGGTCGATCGGGAAAAGGCTGATGCGCTCGACGAACGCCTGCTTCTTCGGCCCCTCCGGCTTCGGGTTCACGTCGAGCCCGCGCGTGCCCTGCCACGTCCCGGCCAGCCCGGCGAGCGGGCCAAGGTGCTTCAGCGTATCGACATCGAAGCCGGTCGGTTCGGTGTAGATGTCGTCAGGAAATTCGTGCATGGCGCCCGCCTCCGAGGTGACCCGCGATGTTAAACGGTTGCGGGACGGCGCCGCGCCACGACGGCGGCGCGGCGCGCGCGGCCGGCGCGAGTTCGGTGTAAGGTCCGGCTTCCGCAGAACATGCCGGAGGATCGACGACATGATGGCCCGTTCCAAGTGGCTCCTCGCGCTTGGCGTGGCCGGGCTCGCCGCCTGCGCCGCGCCGCTCGATTCCGCGACGATCGCCGACGCCGAACTGGCGTTGACATGCAACAACGAGGCGCAGTGCACGCGATACTGGCAACGCGCCCAGGCTTGGCTGGCGCAGAACGTCCCTGCGCGGCTGACGACGGCGACCGACACCGTGCTGGAGACCGACGGTGGCGGCGACAAGGCGTGGCGCATCGTTCGCGAACGGACCGATGGCGGACTGTCGCGCATTCGCGTCTATCCGACGTGCGAGCAGGGGTGCAGCAACGACAAGGTCCGGGTGATCGCGGACCTCAAGCGCTACATCGCCGGTCGCTGAAGGGCCTCGCCCACCGTCGGGTAGCGCAGCACGAATCGCAGTTCGCGCCGCAGGCGACGGTTCGACAGGCGCCGCGACTCCGACAGGAAGGTCCACATCACGGGCGAGACCGCGGCGCGCAGTTCGGCGCGGCTCACGCGCGGCGGCCGCGGCAACCCGCGGGCGTCGGCAACCTGATCGAGGAAGTCGCCGACCTTCAATTCGCTGTCGTCGGCCGCGTGGTAGACGCGGCCGCGGCGGCCGCGAAACAGCGCCGCGAGGCAAAGGCGCGCCAGGTCGTCGGCATGGATGTGGTTCGTATAGACATCCTCGTCGTGCCGGGCGACCGGGATGCGCTGCGACAGTCGCTCCAGCGGCAGGCGGTCGCCCGCGTAGATGCCGGGTGCGCGCAGCACCGTCGCGTGCCACGGGCCCCGGCGGAGGCGGCGCTCGGCGTCCACCCGCCGCTGGGCGCGCGCGGTGGCCGGCGCCGGGGTCGCCGTCTCGTCGATGCGCGCGCCGCCGCGATCGCCGTAGACCCCGGTCGTGCTGACGTAGACGAACGCCCGCGCGCCCGTCGCCCGCGGCGCCAGCGCCGCCACGAGACGTGCCGTACGCGCGTCGCGGGTCCCCGTCGGCGGCGGCGGAGCGAGGTGGACGACGTAGGGCGCGAGGCCGGCGAGCCGCGCCAGCGTCTCGCGACGGTCGAGGTTCGCGGCGAGCGGGACCGCGCCCTGCTCGCGCAGCGCGGCCGCGCGCGAGCCGGACGCGGTGACCGCGAAGATCCGGAAGCGCGAACGGGCACGTGAGACAATCCGCGATCCGACGTCGCCGCAGCCGACGATCAGCAGTCGCGGCTTGCTCCACGATGGCCGTCGCGGCCTTCCCGTCGTCTTCATGCTGCCGCATTCTATGACCGCGATCGTCACGTTAGAGCCGGCCGGGCGCCGCTTCGAGGTGCAGCCGGACGAGACCATCCTCGCGGCGGCGCTGCGCCACGGCATCACGCTGCCCTACGGTTGCCGCGACGGCGCCTGCGGCGCCTGCAAGTGCCAGCTCCTCGCGGGCGCCGTCAGCCATGGCCATCACGCGCGGGCCGCGCTCACGGAGCGCGAGGAGGCCCAAGGCCGGATCCTCGCGTGCTGCGCGCGTCCGCAGGGCGACGTCGTGCTCCAGGGTCGCGAACTCGTCGGCCTCGGCGACGTGCCGATCCGCAGGATGCCGTGTCGCGTCGCCCGGATCGAGCGCCCGGCGCACGATGTCGCCGTCGTCCGCCTGCAGTTGCCGGCCGGCGACCCGCTGCAGTACCGCGCCGGCCAGTACCTCGACTTCATCCTTCGCGATGGCACGCGCCGCAGCTATTCGATCGCGACGGCGCCGGGCGCCGACGCCACGCTCGAACTGCACGTGCGCCATATGCCCGGAGGCCGGTTCACCGACATGCTCTTCGGCGTCGCCGAGCCGGCCGTGAAGGAGCGCGACATCCTGCGTTGCGAAGCGCCGCTCGGCACGTTCTTCCTGCGCGAGGAAGACCCGCATCCGATCGTGCTGCTTGCCGGCGGCACCGGCTTTGCACCGATCAAGGCGATCGCCGAGCACGTGTTCCGCCGCGGGCTGAACCGCGATGCGCCGGGGCGCGCGGCGCGGCGCATCGCGCTCTACTGGGGGTGTCGGGCGCGGCGCGACCTCTACCTCGACGCCCTGCCGGCGCAATGGGCTGCCACGGAGCCGAACTTCAGCTACGTCCCGGTGCTGTCGGAGGCCTCGCCGCAGGACGCGTGGAGCGGCGCCACGGGCCTCGTCCACGAGGCGGTGATGCGCGATTTCCCGGATCTGTCCGGCCACCAGGTCTACGCGTGCGGGGCCCCGGCGATGATCGACGCCGCGCAGCGCGACTTCGCGGCGCGCTGCGGCCTGCCGCAGGAGCAGTTCTTCGCCGATTCGTTCGTGTCGCAGGCCGACCTGGCGTAGGCGCCGCGACCCGGATCAGTGCGCCGCTTCGCCGAGGTAGGCGTCGCGCACCTTCGGGTCGTTCAGCATGTCCTTCGCGTCGCCGCTCAACGTGATGGCGCCGGAGTCCATCACGTAGGCGCGGTTCGCCGCCTCGAGCGCCAGCCGTGCGTTCTGCTCGACGAGCAGGATCGGGATGTTCTGCGCCGAGACCGAGCGGACGACCTCGAAGATCTTGTCGACCATGATCGGGGACAATCCCATCGAGGGCTCGTCAAGCAGCAGCAGCCGCGGCCGGCTCATCAGCGCGCGCGCCATCGCGAGCATCTGCTGCTCGCCGCCCGACAGCGTGCCCGCCAGCTGGCGCGCGCGCTCCTTCAGCCGCGGGAAGGTCTCGAACATCCGGTCCTGGTCGGCGGCGACCTCGGCCGCGTCGCGCCGCAGGAACGCTCCCATCTGCAGGTTCTCGGTGACCGTCATCCGGGCGAAGACGCCGCGGCCTTCCGGCACCATCGCGAGGCCTCGCGCCAGCAGGTCGTAGGACGCCGCGCCCTGCGTGCTCTTGCCCAGGTATTCGATCGAGCCGCTCCAGGCCTGCGTGCCGGTGATCGCCTTCAGCGTCGTCGTCTTGCCGGCGCCGTTGGCGCCGATGAGGGTGACGAGCTCGCTGTCGCGGATCTCGAAATCCACGCCCTTGACCGCCTGGATGCCGCCGTAGGCGACCTTCAGGCCGCTCACTTTCAGGACCGACGTGCCGGCCATCAGGCGGCCTCCTTCGTGGCCACGCTCTTGTGGGCCGCGCCGAGGTAGGCCTCGATGACGGCGGGGTTGCGCTGCACCTCGGCGGGCGCGCCCACGGCGATGATCTTGCCGTAGTCGAGCACCGTCACGCGATCGCACAGGCCGAGGACGAGCTTCACGTCGTGCTCGATCAGCAGGATCGTCACGCCGTCCTTGCTGATCCGCTCCAGCAGGTCGCGCAGCGCCAGCTTCTCGGTCGCGTTCATCCCGGCGGCCGGCTCGTCGAGCGCGAGCAGCCGCGGGTCGGTGGCGAGCGCGCGCGCGATCTCGAGGCGGCGCTGGTCGCCGTACGGCAGCGTCCGCGCCTGGTAGTTCGCGTAGCGCGACACGCCGACGTAGTCCAGCAGTTCGGCCGCGCGCGCCCGGATCGCGGCCTCCTCGGCAACCGTCGCGCGCGTGCGCAGGATCGCGCCGAGCGCGTTGGACTTCGTGCGGACATGGCGACCGACCATGACGTTCTCGAGCACCGTCATGTCCGGGAACAGCCGGATGTTCTGGAACGTCCGCGCGATGCCCGCCTGCGCGACCTTGTGCACCTCGCTCGGCGTGTAGGGCCGGCCGTCGAGCTCGAACGTGCCGGAGTCCGGCGTGTACAGCCCGGTGATGACGTTGAAGAACGTCGTCTTGCCGGCGCCATTCGGACCGATCAGGCCGTAGATCGTTCCGCGCTCGATCTCGATGCCGACCTCCGACAGCGCCTGCAGGCCGCCGAAGCGCTTGTTGACCCCGTTCACCTTCAGCAGGATTTCGCCCATGGCCACCCTCGCATCAACTGCCGGTCGTCTTCAGCGCGCCGGCACCCGGCGCGCCCGCGGCGACGGGCTTCGCGAGCCCATGCTCCGGCGCCGGCCACAGGCCCTTCGGCCGGTACAGCATGATCGCGACCATCGCGACGCCGTAGAGCAGCATCCGCAGCACCTCGGCGTCGACGATCACGTGCCCGAACAGGTACTCCTGCGCCGGCGTCACCGTATGGCGCAGGAACTCCGGGAACAGCGACAGCAGCACGGCGCCGAAGACGACCCCGGGGATGTGTCCGATGCCGCCCAGCACGACCATCGACAGCACGATGATGGACTCCATCAGCGAGAACGATTCGGGCGACACGAACCCCTGGAACGCCGAGAACATCGCGCCGGCGACGCCGCCGAACGTCGCGCCGAGCGCGAACGCCAGCAGCTTGATGTTGCGCACGTTGATGCCCATCGCCTTGGCGGCGACATCGTCCTCGCGTATGGCCATCCACGCGCGCCCGATCCGCGAATCCTGCAGGCGGGCGACGATGATGATCGCGACGATCGCCAGCGCGACCAGCAGGTAGTAGTAGAGGTAGACCGACGGCACGGCGATGCCCAGGACGTGGTGCATCTTGCCGAAGCTGAAGGCACCGACGGTGACCGGGTCGATCAGCGTGACGCCCTGCGGGCCGTTCGTGAAGTTGAGCGGCGCATTGAGGTTGTTGAGGAAGATCCGGATGATCTCGCCGAACCCGAGCGTGACGATCGCGAGGTAGTCGCCGCGCAGCTTCAGCACCGGCGTGCCGAGCACGATCCCGAACAGCGCCGCGAGCCCGGCGCCGATCGGGATGACCGGCCAGATCGGCATGTGCAGCCCGGCGGGGAACGCACGGGCGATCCATTCGAAGTTGGACGACAGGTGCGGCGAGGCGAGCAGCGCGAACGTGTACGCGCCGACCGCGTAGAACGCGATGTAGCCCAGGTCGAGAAGCCCGGCGAATCCGACGACGATGTTCAGTCCCAGCGCGAGCAGGATATAGAGGCACGCGAACGCCAGCGCGCGGACCCAGGCGGCGCCGAACGGGCCGATGATGTAGGGCAGGGCGATCAGCACCAGCAGCGTGGCGATCGTCGCGAGGCGCGCCGCGCCGGGCCGCTCGCGCAGGCTCGGAAAGAACAGGGTCATG
Source organism: Burkholderiaceae bacterium (assembly GCA_035524275.1). Taxonomy (GTDB): domain Bacteria; phylum Pseudomonadota; class Gammaproteobacteria; order Burkholderiales; family Burkholderiaceae_F; genus DATKPC01. The sequence goes on along the minus strand of DATKPC010000014.1, from coordinate 62,919 downwards.
GCTTCGATTCCCTTCGGGGTCCGCGATGCGCGCCTCAGGCCCGGTCGGCGACGCGCTCGCCGAGCAGGCCGGACGGCCGCAGGATCAGCACGCCGCACAGGACGATGAACGCAAAGACGTCCTGGTAGTTGCTGCCGAACACGCCGTCGGTCAGCTGGCCGATGTAGCCGGCTCCCAGCGACTCGATCAGCCCGAGGAGCAGCCCGCCCACCATCGCGCCCGGGATGTTGCCGATGCCGCCGAGCACGGCGGCGGTGAACGCCTTCAGTCCCGGGATGAAGCCCATGTAGAAGTGGGCCACGGAATAGGTCGCCGCGATCATCACGCCGGCGACCGCGGCAAGCGCCGCGCCGATCGCGAAGGTCACCGCGATGACGAAGTTCGGATTCACGCCCATCAGGCCGGCGACCCGCGGATTCTCGGCGGTCGCGCGCATCGCGCGGCCGAGCCGCGAGCGGTTCACGAGGATCATCAGGCCGACCATGATCGCCGCCGACAGCGCGATCACGACGATCTTCGTGATCGTGATCGTCGCGCCGAAGACCGGCACCGGGTCCGACGGCAGCAGGCCCGGGAACGTCCGGTAGTTGCGCCCCCAGACGATCATCGCGACGGTCTGCAGGATGATCGAGACGCCGATCGCGGTGATGAGTGGCGCGAGGCGCGGTGCGTTGCGCAGCGGGCGGTAGGCGATGCGCTCGATCAGCAGGCTGACGACGATGCAGACGGGGATGGCGGTCGCCATGCCCGCGACCATCAGCAACGGACCGGGCGCGCCGGGGAACAGCCGTTGCAGCACTTCGACGGTCGACAGCGCGGTGAGCGCGCCGATCATCAGGACGTCGCCGTGGGCGAAATTGATCAGGTTGAGGATCCCGTAGACCATCGTGTACCCGAGCGCGATGAGGGCATAGACGCTGCCGAGCACAAGTCCGTTCAAGACCTGCTGAATGAAAGTGTCCACGCCTCTCCCGGGTGCAAAGGTGCGAAATCCGCCCGCCCTGATTTGAGGCGGGGTGCCTCAAGATCGAGCATGGTCGTTGGTCGTTGCCTAATGCTAGCAAGACCCGTGACAGCGGCGCCGGAAATGTTCGCGGCACTGCAGCGAAGAAGCGGGATCAAGAAGCGGGATCGGCGGTTCGTTCGCGCGCGGCCATCCACGGGTCGGGCCGCTGCCCCGAGAGGCCGTCTCGCGAAAAAAGACGGCGCCCGCAGGCGCCGTCTTCGGATCGACCGCGACGCCTCCAGGGTATCCGGAGGCGTCGCGTCGATGCGTCAGTGCGAGGTCGAGAGGTACTCGAGCTTGCCTTCCTTCACGTCGAACAGCGAAATGGCGCCGTTCTTGATGTCGCCCTTCTCGTCGAAGGCGATCTGGCCGGTCAGGCCGGCGTAGTTCGTCGCCGGCATCGCGGCCGTGATCGACGCGCGGTCGGCCTTGCCGGCGCGCTTGATCGCGTCGGCGATGACGTAGACGGCGTCGTACGAGTACGGCGAGTAGACCTGCACGTCGGCGTTGAACTTCGCCTTGTACTTCGCCTTGAAGTCCTCGCCCTTCGCCAGCTTCTCGACCGCTTCGCCGGCCATCGAGCAGGTCAGGATGCCGGAGGCGTCCCCGGCGAGCTTGATGAACTCCGGCGAGCAGACCCCGTCGCCGGCGATCAGCTTGGTCTTCATGCCGAGCTGCTTCATCTGCTTGGCCATCGGGCCCGCCGTGGCGTCCATGCCGCCGTACATCACGACGTCGGGCTTCTTCGAGCGGATCTTCGTGAGGATCGCGTTGAAGTCCGTCGCCTTGTCGTTCGTGAACTCGCGCGCGACGACGTTCAGGCCCTTCTCCTTCGCGACCTTCTCGACGACGTCGGCGAGGCCCTGGCCGTAGGCCGTGCGGTCGTCGACGATCGCGATCGTCTTCGCCTTCAGCTGGTCGGCGGCGTAGTTGGCGAGCACCGCACCCTGCTGGTTGTCGTTGGCGACGACGCGGAACGTGGTCTTGAAGCCCTGCTCCGTGTACTTCGGGTTGGTCGCCGACGGCGAGATCTGCGTGACGTTGGCGTCGGAATAGATCTTCGAGGCCGGAATCGACGTGCCGGAATTCAGGTGGCCGACGACGGCCACGACGCCGGCGTCGACGAGCTTCTGCGCCGCCAGCGTGCCTTCCTTCGGGTCCGCCTTGTCGTCTTCCGCGACGAGTTCGAGCTTGACCGTCTTGTCGCCGACCTTGATGCCGCCGGCGTCGTTGATCTCGTCAACCGCGAGACGAGCGCCGTTCTCGTTGTCCTTGCCGAGGTGCGCGATTTCGCCGGTAAGCGGCGCGACGTGGCCAATCTTCACCGTCTCGACCGCGGGGGCCGCGGCCGCCGGGGCGGCTTCGGTCTTCGCCGGTGCCTCTTCCTTCTTGCCGCAACCGGCCAGCGCCAGCGCGGCAGTCGCCGCGATCGCGATCGGCGCGACCTTGAACAAATGCTTCATGCCCATCTCTCCTCAGGAACGTGGATTTACCCTGTAGCGGTCGCGGCGCGCATCGAACGAGCGGCGCCAGGACCGGAACCGGGCGATTCTACCGGGGCGTCAAGTGCGGGCCGTTTGCGGCCTCCGCCAGCGCGCTGCGGACGGCGACTTCGGGCTGCGGATGTTGCACCGGTACATCATTTCGACGCCGGGTCCGGGCGTCGACGGATCGCGTGCGCTCGACCTGGCGGCTTCCTACTTCTGCGAGAGGACCCACTTCACGAGGGCCTCGGCCTCGGCCGGGCTGACCTGCGGGTTGGCGGGCATCGGGATGTTGCCCCAGGCGCCGACGCCGCCTTCGCGGACCTTCTTCGCGAGGCGCGGCAGCGCATCCTTGTCGCTGGCGTATTTCGCCGCGACGTCCCTGTAGGCCGGACCGACGAGTTTCTTGTCGATCGCGTGGCAGGCGAGGCAGTTCTTCTGCTTCGCGAGGTCGGCCTGCGCGGAAGCCGACAGGCCGCAGGCCGCGAGGGCAATGCCCGTGGCGAGCCGGATGGCGGACGCAACTGCGGAAGCGATCATGCGGAAGGCTCCGTGGACATCGTTTGGCTCTGTCGCAACCCGATTTATCGTATTGTAACGTCGCGCTTCATGGCGGGTTGACGGCGGCGCCGCGCGGTGCGGCGCCGGCACCCGCATCCGGGGGGCGGACGATGTGGCTGGTATGGCTCGGTGTCGTGCTGCTCGCGCTGCGCTGGCTGGGCCTGCTCGGGCTCGATCGCGTATCCCTGTGGTGGATCGCGTTGCCGTTCCTCGCGGCGCTCTTCTGGTTCGAAGTCGTCGAACGCCGCTTCGGCTTCGACCGCAAGAAGGCCTTCGACGAGATCGACGCGGCGAAGAAGAAGCGCATCCAGGATGCGCTGGACCAGGACAGGGCCGCTCGACGCTACCGCCGACGGTTCTGAAGCCGCGTCCGGATCCGGGCGGCTCGCGCGGCAGCCCGGCGCGGCGCTGCCGGCGGCGCGTTCGCAGGCCGCGAACTGGCATGGCGCGGTCGTCCAAATCGCCGAATCGAGACGGCGCCGGGTCCTGATAGACTTCGCCCTGCGGCATTCGACCAGCGCCCGCTGCCCTGTCAGCAGGCCTTGCCGCCGTCAATCCTGACTGGCTTCACCCACCCGTTCGTCTGCAATCGGCTGGTCGATGAACGCCCGGCTTCCAAGATGGAAGCGGCGGCAGGCCGACCCCTGAAAGAGATTTCATGTCGTTCCAGAGTCTCGGCTTGTCCGACGCGTTGTTGCGCGCGGTTGCCGAAGTCGGCTACACCGAGCCGACCCCGATCCAACTCCAGGCCATTCCGGCGGTCCTTGCCGGCGGCGACCTCCTGGCCGGCGCGCAGACCGGCACCGGCAAGACGGCCGGCTTCGTGCTGCCGCTGCTGCAGCGCCTCTCGACGTCGCAGCCGGTCGCCGGTCGCAAGCCGATCCGCGTCCTGATCCTCACGCCCACCCGCGAACTCGCGGCGCAGGTCGAGGAAAGCGTGCGCGTCTACGGCAAGTACGTGAAGCTGTCGTCGACCGTGATCTTCGGCGGCGTCGGCATCAACCCGCAGATCGAGGCGCTGCGTCGCGGCGTCGACATCCTCGTCGCGACCCCGGGGCGACTGCTCGACCACTGCGGGCAGCGCACGGTCGACCTGAGCAAGGTCGAGACGCTCGTCCTCGACGAAGCCGATCGCATGCTCGACATGGGCTTCATCCACGATATCCGTCGCGTGCTCGCGCTGCTGCCGCGACAGCGCCAGAACCTGCTGTTTTCCGCGACGTTCTCCGACGAGATCCGCGAACTCGCCAACGGCCTGCTGCATTCGCCGGTGCACATCCAGGTCACGCCGCGCAACACGACGGTCGACAGCGTCGCGCAGAAGGTCCACCCGGTCGATGCGCGGCGCAAGGCCGAACTGCTGGTCCACCTCGTCCGCGAGCACCAGTGGTTCCAGGTCCTCGTCTTCACGCGGACGAAGCACGGCGCCAACAAGCTCGCCACGCAGCTCGAGAAGAGCGGGATCGCGGCGCTCGCGATCCATGGCAACAAGAGCCAGAACGCGCGCACGCGCGCGCTCGCGGACTTCAAGTCGAACCGCATCCAGGTTCTCGTCGCGACCGACATCGCGGCCCGCGGCCTCGACATCGAGCAGCTGCCGCACGTCGTGAACTTCGACCTGCCGAACGTCCCGGAGGACTACGTGCACCGCATCGGGCGTACCGGACGCGCGGGCGCCACCGGCGAGGCGATTTCCCTCGTCAGCGCGGACGAGCGCATCCTGCTGCGCGATATCGAGCGGCTGATCAAGCGGGCGATTCCGCGCGTCGAGATCCCCGGCTTCGAGCCTGGGACCGCCCCCGCAACGGCCGAGCACGACACGGTGCGCGAGCCGCGCGAGGCGCGTGGACCGCGCGGGCAGCGCGCGCCTTCGCGCCCGGCCGGCGCCTCGTCGGCGGCGCGCACGCGCCCGCCGGCCGCACGTCGCGACGGCGAACGTGGCCGCGGACCGGCCGACGCAACGCGCGGCGACGCGCCGCGCCAAAGTGCCCGCCCGGCGGCGCCGCCGCAGTCCGGTGCGGCGCCCGCCGACCGCGGCCCGGCAGCCAAGCGTCCGTCGTCATCGCCGGGGCACCGGAACGCCACGCCGGCGACGGCGCGGACCGGGGCGGGCAACCGCACCGGCGCCGGTGGATCGGCCCGCCGTGGCGGGGCCGAAGCCAACGCCAACGCCATGGTGCGTTCGAACCTGCCGCCCGGCTGGACGCTGTCGTCGCCCGGACGCCGCGGCCGGTAGGCGGGCGGTCACCCTCTCCCCCCACCCCTCTCCCGCTTCGCGGGCGAGGGGAGTCCCGGCGTCAGCCGTGGGGACGACGTTTCAATTCTCGACGACTGGACTCCCCTCGCCCGCGAAGCGGGAGAGGGGTGGGGGAGAGGGCCGCAAAATCCACGCCGCTCCTCCGCTCCGGGCCACCCCCGCGAACCTAATGCCCGGCCGAGCTCTCGTCGCGAATCGGCGCCGGCGCCTTTCCCTTCGAGGGTGACGGCGAGACGGCCCCCTGCACCTTGCGGCCGCCTTCCTTCAGCACTTCGCCGGTCTTCTCGACGCCCTTGCCGACGACCTCTCCGGTCTTCTCGGCGGCATTCTTGACGGCGTGGCCCGTCTTCTCCGCGGCGCTTTTCACGACCTCGCCGGTTTTTTCCGCGGCGTTCTTCACCGCATGCCCCGTCTTCTCGGCCGCCTCGTCGACGGCCTTGCCGGCGCGCTCCATCGTGCCTTCCTCGGCCGGCACCGCGGCCTGAAGAGCCAGCGAAGCCGCCGCGAGGAGGGCCGAAGCCGCCGCCCGCCGCCACCGTGTCACGTCGCGCATCGGATCAACCGGCGGCCGCCGCCGCACGCTCGAATTCCGGCCGCAGGGCGGTGTACAGCGCGCGGTAGCGTTCGTAGCGCGGCAGCAGCGCCGCGGCAAGTTCGGGTTCCGGCGCGACGACGTCCCGCACCGGAGGCGGGGTACACACGGATTCCAGCGCCGCGCCGGGTTGCGCCGCGAGCATCGCCAGTCGCGCGGCGCCGAGCGCGGCGCCGACTTCGCCACCGCTGTGGCGCGTCAAGGGCACGCCGAGCGCCGACGCAAGCACGCGCGCCCACGCATGGCTCCGGCTGCCGCCGCCAACGAGTGCCGCGCCGCGAATCGACGTGCCGGCGTCCTTCAGTGCCATGTAGCCGTCGAGAAGCGCGAACGTCACGCCCTCGATGACCGCGTAGCCCAGCGCGGCCGGCCCGCAGTCGTGGTCGAGGCCGAACCACACGCCGCGCGCATTCGGATCATTGTGCGGCGTCCGTTCTCCCGACAGGTACGGCAGGAAGATCGGGGCGCGCCGGATCGTCGCCGGATCGAGCGTCTCGATCGGCGCGAGCAGGGCGGCTTCGTCGGTCGAGCGGGTCACGCCGGTGGCCCAGTGGACGCAACTCGCCGCCGACAGGATCACGGCCATCTGGTGCCAGCGCCCGGGCACCGCGTGGCAGAACGCGTGCACGCCGCGCGCCGGGTTCGGGCGATAGCCGTCGTTGGCGACGAACAGCACGCCCGAGGTCCCGAGCGAGAGGAACGCCTGGCCCTCGGCCACGATGCCCATCCCGATCGCGCTCGCGGCGTTGTCGCCGCCGCCGCCGGCGACGACGACGTTGTCCGACATCCCCCACGACTTCGCGAGGTCCGCACGCAGGCGGCCGCTCGACCGCGAACCTTCGACGAGTCGCGGCATGTGCGCTCGCGTGAAACCCGTGGCCGCGAGCATCTCGTCGGACCAGTCGCGGCGCTTGACGTCGAGCCAGAGCGTGCCCGCCGCGTCCGACATCTCCGACACGGCCTCGCCGGTCAACATCAGCCGCAGGTAGTCCTTCGGCAGCAGCACGAGCGACGTGCGCCGGTAGATATCGGGCTCGTGTTCGCGGACCCACAGGATTTTCGGTGCCGTGAATCCGGGCATCGCGAGATTCCCGGTGATCTCGCGCGAGCGCGGGACGAGCCGCTCGAGTTCGGCGCACTGCGCGCCGCTGCGAACATCGTTCCAGAGGATCGCCGGCCTCAGCACGCGCATGTCGCGATCGAGCAGCACCGCGCCGTGCATCTGGCCGGAGAGCCCGATGCCGCGGACGGCGCCGAGCGCGCGCGGCGCGCGCGACACGAGCTCGCCGATCGTGGCCAGCGTCGCCTCCCACCAGTGCGCCGGATCCTGCTCCGACCACGACGGTTGAGGCCGGCTGATCGCGAGCGGCGCGTGCGCGGTCGCGACGATGCGTTGATCCTCGTCGATCAGCAGCGTCTTGATTTCCGACGTGCCGACGTCGATGCCCAGGAACATGGTTTCCCCTTCGTATGGCCGTGCGCAGCGCCGTCGGGGCGACGCGGTGCATTCCGCTCCTGCGACGATCCTACCGGATCCGTGCCTCGACGGCCCGCGGCGCCCGAAAAATGGCGGCCTGCGGCGCCGACCCGCGTGCTAAGGTCGGCGCCCCAGGTCCCGTGGCGTCCGGTCCGCCCGCAACGCGAAAGGAAACGCGCGATGAAGAAACTCCTGGCCGCCCTGTCCGTCGCCGTGCCCTGCGCCGGCGCTTCGGCCACCGGCCTTTACCTGCAGGGCGGAACCCTCGGCGTCGGAGCCGGCGCACAGTTCGACGCGGCCGAGCAGTTCGACGTGCGCGCCGACTTCAACGTGCTGAACTTCAAGCACAATGTCAGCACGACCGACGCGAGCTACGACGCGCGCCTGAAGCTGATGGACACCGCGCTGCTCGCCGACTACCACCCGTTCTCCGGCGCCTTCCGCTTCAGCGCGGGCGCGCTCGTGTCCAACAGCAAGCTGACCGGCACCGAGGTCGTCAATGCGAACGGCACCGTGACGATCAACGGCAACCCGTACCTTGTCGGCGCGGGCGACTCCGTGACGTTCGTGGCGAAGTTCCCCAGCGTGCGCCCGTACTTCGGCGTCGGCTGGGGCCTGACGCCGGCGACGACCGGCGTCTTCCTGACGAGCGACCTCGGCGTGGCCTTCGGCCGGCCGACGGTGACGGTGACCGCGACGCCGAACATCACGGCGCTGCCGGGCGCGAACTCCGACATCTCGCAGGAGCAGGCGACGCTGCAGTCGAAGGTCGACGGCGCGCGCTTCTATCCGGTGTTGCGCATCGGCGTCGGCTACGCGTTCTAGTCTTGCGGCGCGGGAACGGTCGTTCGACCGGACGCTACGCCGCCTGCCCGAACCGCGCTTCGGCCTGGCGGCGGAACTCTTTCGGCGTCATCCCCTTGATCTGCAGGAATCGCCGGTTGAAGTTCGCCAGGTTGTTGAAGCCGACGTCGTAGCAGACGTTGGTGACGTAGCGGTCGGTGTCCATCAGGAGCTGGCACGCCTTCGTGATCCGCAGCCGGTTGACGAAGTCGGTGTAGGTGTTGCCGGTGGCGCGGCGGAAATAGCGCGAGAACCTGCTCTCGGTCATCCCGAAACGCGCGGACACCTCCGCCATCGATGTCGCGCGCGTGCAGTTCTCGGTGATGAAGTCGACGATGCTGCTGATGCGCGCCATCGAGTCGTCGTCCTCGAAGCTCTGCAGCATCACGGTCGACAGCAGCCGGTAGTTGGTACAGGCGGCGAGTTCGCCGAGCAGGTCGACGAACTCCGCGAAGCGGCGCAGCGACGCGCTCTGCCGGATGCGCTCGATGCGCGCGCCGGTCGCGTCGCTGATGCCGAAGAATTCGACGCCGTGGCGCGCGCGGTCGAGCAGCGGCTGCACGTCGCGCAGCTCCGACAGCAGCGAGCCGGCCTGGCGCAGCGGCGCGTCGGCGAACTGGATCACGACGTCGCGCCGCGCGACGCCTTCCGGCGGCGTGTCCGTCGAGATCCAGTTGTGCGGCAGCCTCGGGCCCGTGAGCACCAGGTGCCCCGGTTCGAACTGTCCGATGTAGTCGCCGACGAAGACCTTTCCGCGCGTGCGCAGGATCAGGTGCAGCTCGTATTCCTCGTGGTAGTGCCAGCGGACGAGCGGATTCGGGAAGCCGTGCTCCAGGTAGCGCACGGTGCCGTATCGCCCGTGCGGCTCGTAGCCGAGCGTCGGGTCGCGAACGAAGTCGTGCTCCAGTTCGGGCCCGCGTAACCGTGCACTGGCCATGGTCTCGTTCGCGGTGACGTGTCTGGGGGCAGCTAGCGTGTCAGCGGCGGCCGGCGCCGTCAACCCGTCACGTTGCCGCCGTCGACTGCCGGGTCAATGCCCGCCGTGTGCCGCGACGAACGCCTCGACCTCGACGTTCGCGGTGCGGATCGCTGCCACGAGCGCCGGCGCGCCGGCGAGCGGCCCCCACAGCACCGGATCGCCGCAGAACGCCGCGATCGAGTCGCCACCGGAAAAGAACGCGTGCGCGCGCGCCGGGTCCATGCTCTGGTCCTCGTAGGCGTAGGGCAGCTTGCCCTCGTGCCAGCGCCTCAGGAAGACGTGGAAAAGGGCCGGAAGGCGCGCGACGTGGGCGATCGAGGCACCGCTCTTGAGCCGCTCCTGGAACGTCGGCCACAGGAAGCCCGGGATCTTCGAGAAACCGTCCATGGCGACGCGCTGGTTGGTGTCGGCGAGGTAGGGGTTGCTGAACCGGTCGAGCACGACGTCGCGGTATTTGGCGAGGTCGATCGGGCTTGGCGTGAGGCACGGGATCACGTCGTGCGTGACGTAGGCGTGCGCCATCCGGTGGATCGCCGGGACCACGACGCCCTCGTGGATGAACCGCTTGCCGATCAGCGTCCCCGCCCAGGCGATGCAGCTGTGGCTGGAATTGAGGATCCGGATCTTTGCCTCCTCGTAGGGAAGCACCGACGGCACGAGTTCGGCGCCGACCTTCTCCCAGGCCGGGCGGCCGTTGCGGAAATGGTCCTCGATGACCCACTGGATGAACTTCTCGCCCATCACCGGCGCCGCGTCGGCCCAGCCCGTGGCCGCCTGCACGCGTGGCGCCAGGTCCGCCGGCGGACGCGGCGTGATCCTGTCGACCATCGCGTTGGGCGTCGTCGCGTTGGCCGTGAGCCATTCGAGCAGCGCATGGTTGCCGCGCCGCGCCAGGAAGTCGGCGAAGCCGGCATGGAAACGCTCGCCGTTGCTGCGCAGGTTGTCGCAGTTGAGCAGCGTGACGCCGCCGGCGCCACGCCGCATCCGTTCGTCGAGAATCGTCTCCAGGGCCCCGTAGATGGTCACCCGCGTCGTGCCGGCGAGGTCGGAGGCGAGGTCCGGAAAATGCGGCTGCAGCCGGTTCTTGCTGTCGAGGTAGTAGCCGGCCTCGGTCACGGTGAACGAGATGATCCGGGTCGAGGGCGCGGCGCCCGCCTCGATCAGCCCCGCGAGCGACGGCTCGTAGGGGACGATGCGGCGGATCGACGTGATCTTCCGGTATGCGCGCTCGCCGGCTGGCGACACGGTCTCCAGCGTGTAGGCACCGCCCTGGGCCTGCAGCGCAGCCATGACCTGCGGCTGGTCCGGCCGCAGGTTGCCGCCCGCGATCGACCAGCGCGTGTCGCCGGAATCGATCAGGTCCTGCAGGTAGACGGCCTGGTGGGCGCGATGGAACGAGCCGAGGCCGAGGTGAAGGATCACGAGGCCATCGGGGTCGGCGACGGGCGTTGCGCTCACGGGGTTCTCCTTGCGGCGGGCCGGCGTCGGATCGAGGTCAGGCGGCGCGCAACGCGCGGCCGTCGCGATCGAACGGGTGAAGGGTGGTCGGATCCAGGTCGATGCCGACGGCGTCGCCCGGATGCAGCGTCGTGCGTGCGGCCTGGCGCGCGACGAGCTCGATGCCCTGGTCGGTCGCGGCGTAGATCAGCGTGTCGGCGCCCAGGGACTCGACGACGTCGACCTTGCCCGCCAGCATGCCGCCGCCGGCAGGGCGCACGAGCACGCCTTCCGGACGGATGCCGACGAAGCCGTCGTCGGCCGTGCCCGGGGGCAGCGGGACGCGCGTCTCGCGCAGCGTGGACGTCGCGATGACGTTCATCGGCGGCGTGCCGATGAACTGCGCGACGAAGCGGTTTGCCGGCCGGTCGTAGAGTTCCAGCGGCGGGCCGAACTGCTCGACCGCGCCGGCGCGCAGCACGACGACCCGGTCGGCCAGCGTCATCGCCTCGACCTGGTCGTGCGTGACGTAGATCGTCGTCGCGCCCAGCTCGCGATGCAGCTTCGCGATCTCGATCCGCGTCTGTCCGCGAAGCGCGGCGTCGAGGTTCGACAGCGGCTCGTCGAACAGGAAGACCTTCGGCGCGCGCACGATCGCGCGGCCGATCGCGACGCGCTGCCGCTGCCCGCCCGAGAGCTCGCGCGGCGTGCGCTGCAGGTAGGGGCCGAGGTCGAGGATCCGGGCCGCCCGCTCGACCTTCTCCTTGACGACCTTCGGATCCTCCTTCGCGAGGCGCAGCGCGAACGACATGTTGTCGTAGACGGACATGTGCGGATAGAGCGCGTACGACTGGAAGACCATCGCCAGGTCGCGCTTGGACGAGGGCATGTCCGTGATGTCGCGGCCGTCCAGGTGCAGGCGGCCCTTGTCGATCGTCTCCAGCCCGGCGATCAGCCGCAGCAGCGTCGACTTGCCGCACCCCGACGGCCCGACGAAGACGATGAACTCGCCCCGCTCGATGCCGAGCGTGATCCCCTTGATCGCGTGCTGCGTGCCGAAGAACTTCTCGACCCCGTCGAGTTGCAGGAAGGCCATGTCTGCGCTCCGATTCCGCGTGCCCTTGTTTCCGATGTCCCGACCCGCCCCGCCGCGTGCGCCCGCCGCGCGCCTACTTCACGGCGCCGAAGGTCAGGCCCTGGACCAGCTGCTTCTGGCTGAACCAGCCGAAGACGACGATCGGCGCGATCGCGAGCAGCGACGCAGCCGACAGCTTGGACCAGAACAGGCCCTCCGGGCTGGAGTACGAGGCGATCAGCGCCGCCAGCGTCCCGGCCTTCGCCGCGGTCAGGTTCAGCGACCAGAAGGCCTCGTTCCACGACAGCACGAGGCACAGCAGCCCGGTCGACGCGATGCCCCCCAGCGACAGCGGAAGGACGACCTGCCGGAACTCCTGCCACAGCGTCGCGCCGTCCATGCGCGCCGCCTCCAGGATCTCGCGCGGGATGTCGCGCAGGTAGGAGTAGAGCATCCACACCATGATGGGCAGGTTCGACAGCGTGAAGATGACGATCAGCGCGAAGCGCGTGTCGAGCAGGTCGAGGGTCTGCGCCACGACGTAGATCGGCACCAGCGCCCCGACCGCCGGCATCATCTTCGTCGACAGCATCCACATCAGCAGGTCGCGGGTCTTCGGGCTGCGGAAGAATGCCATCGAGTAGGCGGCTGGCGCCGCGATCGCGAGGCCGACCGCGGTCGACACGACGCTCGTGACGATCGAGTTCATCGCATACAGCAGGTAGTTGCTGCGGTCCTGCACCTCCGCGAAGTTCTCGAGCGTCGGCGTGAAGGCGAGCAGCGGCGGGACGGCGATCGCCTGCAGCTCCGTCTTGAACGCCGTGAGGGCGAGCCAGGCGAGCGGGAAGAACAGCAGCAGCGCGACGGCCCAGGCGAGGATGGCACGGGCGGCGACGGTGGCGGTCTTGGGCTTCATGACCAACCTCAGCGGTCCAGGTTCTTGCCGATCATCCGGATCAGGAACACGGCGACGATGTTCGCCAGGATCACGGCGAACAGCGCGCCCGCCGACGCGACGCCGACGTCGAAGTTCATCAGCGCCTCCTTGAAGATCAGGAACGCGAGGTTCGTGCTGGCGTTGCCGGGGCCGCCGCCGGTCGTCGTGAAGATCTCGGCGAACACGCTCATCAGGAAGATCATCTCGATCATCACGACGACGGCGATCGGCCGCGCGAGGTGCGGCAGCACCAGGAACCAGAACTTCTGCAGCCGGCCGGCGCCGTCCATCTCGGCCGCTTCCATCTGCTCGCGGTCGAGCGACTGCAGCGACGTGATCATGATGAGGCACGAGAACGGCAGCCATTGCCAGGAGACCATGATGATGACCGACAGCAGCGGGTAGTCGGCAAGCCAGTCGACCGGCGCGAGGCCGAGGAACCGCGTCACCTGCGCGAGCACGCCGTAGATCGGGTTCATCATCATGTGCTTCCACAGCAGCGCGTTGACCGTGGGCATGACGAAGAACGGCGAGATCAGCAGGATCCGGACGATGCCCTGGCCGGGAAACGGATCGTTGACGAGCACGCCGAGCAGGATCCCGAGGACCACGGTGATGACGATCACCGAGCCGATCAGCAGCAGCGTGTTGAGGATCGCCGGGATGAAGTCCGGATCGGTCGCGAAGAATTCGTAGTTGGCGAGGCCGAGCCAGTCGTGGTCGCCCGGCTGCATCAGGTTGTAGTGGACGAGCGAGAACCAGATCGTCAGGACGAGCGGGACGATCATCCAGAGGAAGAGCGTCGTCACCGCCGGCGCGAGCAGCGCGCGCGGCAGGAATCGGTTCGTCATGCTCGCGGCTCCCGGTTCGTCAGGGCGGCGTGTAGCGTCGGGGTGGCGGCGCCGCGGATGCGGACGCGATCCTGCGGGAAGCGATCGCGCCTGCCCGTGGTGGCGCGGCCGCCGGCCGCGCCACCCGGCGCCGGAGAAGGCGAGCCCTGCGGCTCGCCCGGCCGCGACCTACTTGTAGTACCCGGCCTTGCGCATCTCGCGGTCGGCCGCCGTCTGGCCGGCCTTCAGCGCCGCGTCGACCGTCTCCTTGCCGGCGAGCGCCGCGCTCATCTGCTGCCCGACCGCGATGCCGATCGCCTGGAATTCCGGTATCGCGGCGAACTGCACGCCGACGTACGGCGACTTGGGCAGCGTGGCGTCATGCGGGTTGGCGGTCTTGATCGCGGTGAGTTCGGCCGATGCGAACTTCGCGGCCTTCAGGAAGTCCGGGTTGTTGTAGGTCGACGTCCGGGTTCCCGTCGGGACGTTGCCCCAGCCGACCTCCTTGCCGACGAGGTTGACGTATTCCTTCGACGTCGCCCAGGCGATGAACTTCTGCGCCGCGTCGGCTTTCTGCGTGCCGGCCGGGATGGCCAGCGCCCACGCCCACAGCCAGTTCGCGCCCTTCGGCGTCACGGCGGTCGGCGCCTGCGCGAACGCGACGTCGTTGGCGACCTTGCTCTGCTTCGGGTCGGAGATGAACGAGGCCGCGATCGTCGCGTCGTCCCACATCCCGCACTTGCCCTCGTTGAACAGCGCGAGGATCTCGTTGAAGCTGTTCGCCGACGATCCCGGCGGGCCGTACTTGTTCAGCAGGTCGACGTAGAAGTTGATCGCGTCATGCCACGGCTTGGAGTCCACCTGCGGCTTCCAGTTCATGTCGAACCATTGGCCGCCGAACGTGTTCACCAGCGTCGTCAGGAACGCCATGTTGTCGCCCCAGCCCGGCTTGCCGCGGAGGCAGATGCCGTAGACGCCGGCCGACTTGTCGGTGATCTTCGCCGCGATGTCGCGCACCTGCTCCCACGTCGGGTGCTCCGGCATCGTCATCCCCGCTTTCTTCACGAGGTCGGCGCGGTACATCAGCATCGAGCTCTCGCCGTAGAACGGCGCGGCATAGAGCTTGCCTTCGTACGACAGGCCGTCGCGCATCGCCGGCAGCAGGTCGTCGACGTCGTAGGCCGCATCGGTGCTGATCGCCTTCAGCCAGCCCTTCTTGGCCCAGATCGGCGTCTCGTACATGCCGATCGTCATCACGTCGAACTGGCCGCCCTTGGTGGCGATGTCGGTCGTCACGCGCTGGCGCAGTACACCTTCCTCGAGCGTGACCCACTTGACCTTGATGTCGGGGTTCTTCTCCTCGAAGAAGTGGGTCAGCTTCTGCATCGTGATCATGTGGCCGTTGTTGACGGTCGCGATCACGAGATCGGTTGCCGCCGCGCTGGCGCTGGCGACGATCGCGAGCGCCGCAAGGCACGCCTTGAGCTTCATCGTTGTCTCCTCGTTCTGTGTGAATTCGCTTCGATCCACGTCGCGTCGATGCGCACCGCGTGCGAGCGACCGCAGGAAGCTATCACCGGCCCGAAGCAGCGCTTGATACTGGCCCGACAAAAGCTGGTACTTTGTTGCACCGACACGCAGTCATGCGACGACTTTCCCGCAACGGGAGATCGGGACGACGTGGGCCGGGCGATCGTTGCGGTGCGGAAGTTGCGTCGCAGCAGCGCCCTCGCGCGTGGCCGTCCGCCAAGCGCGGTCAGCGGCGATCGACCGCCGCGCTCGGCGGCGATGAGACGTCGAGCCGCTTTTCCATGAAGAGGCTCAGCGGATCCGGCCGATACGAGCCGAACGGTGCCCGCTCGCGGTAGCCGAGGCGGCGATACAGCGCGATCGCCTCCGGCTGGTGGATGCCGGTCTCCAGTCGCGCGATGCCGATCCCCGCTTCGGCCAGGTGCCGCTCGATGCGGGCCATGATCGCGAGCGATATGCCGCGGCCGCGATGCGCGTCGTCGACGAAAAGGCGCTTGATCTCGCCGTAGACCCCGTCGTCGTCGAGGATCTTCGCCGCGCCGCAGCCGGCGAGTTGATGGCCCGCGAAGGCGCCAAAGAACGCGACGTGAGGCTGTTGCAGCGCGGATACGCTTTCGAGATGATTGCTTTCCGCCGGATAGAGGGCGGCCATGTAGGCGTCGGATTGCGCGATCAGGCGTCGCACGGCGGGCAAGGCCGGGCTGACCCGTTCGACGCGGATGCCGAAAGCGCATTCGGATCGCGGCGCATCGTCGAAGCTCATGCGGTCTTCTTCCCGTGGTAGCGTGCGTTGGCGTGGGTGTTCAGGCGCCTTGCGCGTGCCGCGCGCCGGCCCGCATGTCCACCCTGGCGTGTCCGCCATTCTAGGAGCCGCCCGATGAACGACAACTCCGAAGCGCGTCGAATGCTGCGCGGCAGTCACGTCGCGTCCGCCGATGCAGACCTCGGCGCGGCGCCGCCCGCCGACCCGATGGCGCTCACGTTGATCCTTCGTCGCCGCACGCCGCTGCCAACGGCCGGATCGGGCGCGGCGGTCCCGCCCATGGATCGCTCGGAATTCGCGCGCCTGCATGGTGCGCGCGACGAGGATGTCGCTGCCGTGCGGCGCTTCGCGGCGGCACACGGCCTCGCCGTCGACGCCGTCGACGTCGCGGCGCGGTCGGTCCGCGTCTCCGGGTCCGTGGCGCGGATCCAGGAGGCGTTCGGCGTCAGGATCCGCTGCTATCGCGGCGCCGGCGACCAGGCCTATCGCGCCAACGACGGCGACGCGTCCTTGCCATCCGGCATGGCCGACGCGGTCGAAGCCGTCCTCGGGCTGTCGGAGCGGCCTGTCGCCGCTCCGCGTCGAGCGCCGTAGCGCCGGATCCCGACCTACGCGCTCGCCGTTGCACCCGCCTCGCGATTCAGCAGCATCACGCTGAGCTTGGCGAGCGCCGGATCCAACGCCGAGGGCGCGAGCAGTCGACCGGCGGAAATCGCGGTCAGCGAAAGGTTCTGGCCTCCAGCGGAAAACAGCCGGGTCAGCGTCGTGACGTTCGCAGCGTCATGGATCGTCATCGACAGCGGCGCGGTGCCGCCGTCGCGCTGGATGCGGTCGGCAAGAAGGCGCAGCAGCGACGCGGTGGCGCACAGCCGGTCAGGCTCCAGCAGGCCACTGCTGGACGCGACGGGCCAGCCCTGGTCGTCGGTGAGCAGCGCGCCGAAGAAGTTGGCCTTCGCGACGAGCTGGTCCAGGAAGGCGTTCAGGTCGCGACGCGGGCCGACGCCGCTTTCCAGGTGCGACAGTTCCACCGACAGCTGCTCGCGCTGCACCAGCGGCGTGAGCACGTGCCGAATGGCGGCCCGCAGGTTGTCGTCCTCGCCGCGTCGCTGCGCGCTGCGCTCGCGCAGCCGGGCCGCTTCCTCGACGAGGGCCGCGTTCTCGGCCCGCAGCCGCTCGCGTGCGCCAAGCGCCTGGCGCACGCCCATCAGGTAGCCCGCGGTGAGCATCATCATCGCCGCGCCGAGCGCGACGGCCATCGGCAGGATCATCGCGGACTCCCGTTTTCCGTGCCCGCCGCGTCGCGCGTCGCGGAGCGCGGCTTGCGTTTCTCGATCAACTCGATCCACTCGATCAACTCGAACATCCCGAACATCCCGATCATCCCGATCACGTCATGGGCCTCGTTCGCCTCACCGGCCGCGTGCGGCGCGCACGCCGTCGTCGGCTCGGCGGCCAGGCCGGGTCAGTCACGCGGGCATCCCTCCGCCCCCTTGACGCGCAGGATCACGCGGCGGTTCGCGCCGTCGGTATCCGGAATGCCGTCGAGCGGCTCGTGGCTGCCCGCCGCATTGACGACGATGCGCGGTCCCGCGACGCCCGCTTGCCGCAGCATCGCTGCGACGGTCATCGCGCGGCGATAGCTCAGGAGCAGGTTCGACTGGTCGTCGCCTATCGAATCGGCGTGACCCTTGAGCTCGATTTTCGCGTCCGGGTGGGCGGAAAGCCACGCGACGAGGTCCGCCAGCGGCGATGGCCCGCTACGCGCGTCGATCGTCGTGCCGCCGAAATCGAACAGCACGGCCGACGGCGGCAGGCATGCGTCCGGTGCGGTGACCGGTGCGGTGACCCGTGCGACCGATGGCGGCGGCGCGGACGGTGGGACCGGCGGCACTACCGCAGCGGGCGCAAGCGCCGCGCTCGGCGCCCGTGGCTCCACGGGCACGGCCGGCCCGCCTGCCCACAGCCAGCCGGCGGCCGCCGCGCACAGCAGGCCGATCGCGCCGAAGGCGAGGGCGAGCCAAGCGGGCGCATCCTCGCCGGGCAGCCGCGGCGATTCCGGGCGTCGCAAGGCGCTCGATGCCGTGGTCGTGTCGCTCATGGGTTCAGCGTCGCGTCGCGAGCCTGATCGGACGTCCTAGGAAGTCGGTATCTGGAACAGCGGTCCGACGAGGTCGACGCCGCAGGCGAGCGTCGCGCACCAGTCGATGAAGCGAAGCACCATCGCCCGGCCCTCGAAATACGCGCCGTGCTGCGGAGCGATGATCTCGATGTCGAGCGGGCGCACCATGTTGGCCCAGGCCTTCATGACGCGATTGGACGCCATGTAGCGGCGATGGAATCGGTCCATGTACGGGATATGGGCGTCGAAATCGGTCACTTTCCGGTACTCCGCGCCGATCGACGCGCCGAGGTCGCCGGTGTAGAGGATCTTTGCGACCGGGTCGTAGAGCTGGAAATTGCCCTCGCTGTGCAGGAAGTGGGCCGGCAGCACCGTCATCGGCTGGCCGCCGAGCGGAAGCAGCATGCCGCGGTCCGGAATCGGCTTGAGGCGGTCCGCCACGAGGTGGTCCAGGCCGAAATGCGGAACGAAGCGCGTCCACAGCGCCGAGACGTACGCGTCCGCCTCGGTCGTCATCAGCCAGCCGTTGACCGAGGCGACGATGTCCGGATCCTGGTGCGACAGGAAGATGTGCTGCAGCCGCGCCTTGCCGAGGCTCGACATCGTCTCGGCCAGCACCTTGTTGTAGATCTTGTGGCCGCCGGGGTCGAGGATCATCCCGGCGTCGCCATGGATCACCAGGTGCTGGTTCGACTGCACGGCGAGCCCGCCGGCGTCGAAGTCCTCCAGGAGGATGTTCCGGTGGGTACCGTTGTCGAAGAGGATCGTATTGGGCATCGAGGGTCTCGGCGCGGCCGGCACGGGCGTCGGGTGGTTCAGTCGCAGGATGCGCGGGCCTTCGCTGGCCCGCGAGAGTCCGTCAGAGGATGTTGCGAAGGGCCTTGATGGCCTCGCGCATGTCGAAGAAGATGAGGCCCAGCGGCGTGCTCGCGCTCGCGAGCACGAGCAGCAGGACGCCGCGGCCGGCGCCGATCATCACCGCATAGCCCTGCTCGCCGCGGACGATCACTTCGCTCACGTTGCCGCGCCTCAGCTCGGTCGCGGCGCGCGTTCCCAGGCTGAGCAGCGTGGCGGTCATTCCGGCGACGCGTGTCTCGTCGAGGTCCTGCGACAGCGCGCTCGCGATCATCAGCCCGTCTTCGGAGATCAAGGCGCTCGCCTCCACGCCCGGCGATTCGCTCTGCAGGTTCTTGAGCACCTTGTTGAGGTTGTCGAAGCGCGTCATGTTCGTCTCCAGTCGGGCGGCGGCGCCCTCGGGCGCGGCGGGTTCAGTCGTGGGTTCGTCGGATGCCGGGATTTCGGCAGTCAAGGAAGCGATCGGTTCGGTGGCGATCTCGGACGCGATCGATCCGGGAGCCGTCTCGCTCGCGAGCCGCTCGAACACGATCGGGAAGTCCGGCGCCGGATCCTCGACCGGTCGCAGCGTCGCGAGCCATTCGGCCAGCACGGCACCGTTCGCGTCCGCGTCGGTTCCGTTCATTCGCAACATCGGCACGCCGCAGATGCGGCTGACGCGCGAGGCGCGGACCCGGTCGGCGAGACTTTCGGCTTCCGGTTCCGGGGCGGCGCTGCCGATGACGACGCCGTTGACCGACGGATCGACCAGCAGCGTCTGCCAGGCCGACTCCGCGTCCGCGACCGAACGGACCTCGATCCGGTCGTGGTGCGTGCTGCTGAGATTGCGTCCGAGCGTGCGCGACGGGTCGACGACGAGCACGCGACAGCCCGCGCCTCGCGGGGCCATCTGAACCACGTCATCCACGGGCTTTCCGATTCGCATGAAGCGCGACGCCAGTTCCTTCTGCGCAACCCGGATCGCCTGCCACACCACTTGCCGCATCCCGTGAGTTCGCGCCGCCTCGCGCGCTGCCGTCGCATTCGCCGAGGGTCCCTCGTCGACGCCGCGATCGCCGCGACATCGGTACGAAGGAAATTACAGCGGGCTGCGGCGAGCACATTCAATCGAGATCAAATGCGCCGCTGCGCGCGAGCCCGCTCGTCGGCCGACGAACGTCGGCCGGGCCGGCGGCGGTTCGTTGCCGCTCGGCCATACGAATGAGCGCGTTCGCGCGTGCTTCTCCGTCCGGCGGCGATCACGACCGCCGGTCTGCCGCGTCCGGGGGTTTTCTTCTGATGTTTACCACCCGTGATGTGGGTGCTCCATCGACGTCGACGCTAGGGACCGCCACCGTCGACCCCAGTCGATGCGCTAGTCGCAAGCTCGTGTGGTGTCTCCGCCGCCCGACCGCCGACGGGAAGCGCTTGCCGCTCGCGATCGCATTCATCAAACTATGCGCACGTTGGCGAGTTGGTTGGCGATGGTCTTGATCGAGCTGGACCACGTGGTGAAGCGCTACGGCGCCCACGTTGCAGTGCCGGATCTCTCCCTTTCGATACGTTCCGGAGAGCGCCTGGCGATCCTCGGGCCGCAGGCGAGCGGCAAGTCGACGATCCTGCGCGCGATCGCAGGCGCCGAGCGCATCGACAGCGGCGCGATCCGCATCGATGGGCGCGATGCCACGCACGTGCCGCCAAGGCGGCGCGGATGCGTTCCGGTTTCTCACGGCGAAGCGTTCTATCCGAACCTCACGGTCGGGCACAACATCGACCGGCGCTACAAGCAGGCCGGGCTGTCGCGCGGCGAACGCGCGGCCGTGCTGGCGCGGATCGCGCCGCTGCTGCGGATCGACGACCTGCTCGAGCGCCTGCCGACGATTCTTTCGCCGAGCGAGCAGTTGCGCGTCGCGATCGCGTGTGCGATGGCGCCGCAGCCGCACGCGCTGCTGTTCGACGAGCCCTGGACGCACGTCGAGCCCGGGCTGCGCCGCGACCTGCTGCAGTTCGAACTCGTCAGCCTTCATCGGCTGCTCGACGTGACGCTGTTGTTCGCGACCCGGGATCCGGGCACCGCGGCCGCGATCGGCGAACGGATCGTCGTGCTCAATCACGGCGAGATCGAGCAGGTCGACGTGCCGCGGCGCCTCGTCGAATTCCCGGCGACGCCGTTCGTCGCCGGCTACGTCGGACGCCCGCCGATGAACCTGCTGATCGTCGGCCTCGACCACGACGGACTGCGCCTGCGAGGTCGGCCCGACGTCTACCTGCCCGGTTCGCTGGCACAAACCATCGCCAACCGGCGCGACGGATTCGGCGACGAGGATTTCATCCTCGGGATACGTCCGGAGATGGTGCGGCTCGTCGCCGCTCCCGGTCTCGAGGCACGCGTGCTGCGCACCGAGGAGATCGACGGACGCCACGTCATCCATCTCGACCTGAACGGCCAACACATGGCAGCGGTCACCACGCGCGTGGCCCGTCACGATCCCGGCAGTCGCGTCTGCGTGCAATTGCCGCCGGAGGCATGTCACGTGTTTCTTCCGCAGCCGCAGGATGCATCCGGTCGTGTCGGCTTGGCGCGCCTGCACGACCTGCCCGGCGTGATTCCGGGTGCGATCGCCCGTTCGCGCGGCGCTTGGCGCTCGGTCGTGCTGGGCGCCGCGGCCGAGGATTGACGACGGCGAGCCACGACGGGCAGTCGCCTCGCCGAGCGGCCCGTCACGCCCGGCTCCGCACCTCCTACCCTCGCGTCGAGGGCAAGGGTTTCCCCCAGGAACCGGCTCGCCGGATTTCCGCGACCGCCTTTCGATCCGCAATTCCGCGCATCGCGGCAGGGCGCCTGCGACGATCATCGGAATGCCGTGTCGACGACGTCCGAGCCCATGCGACCCGTTTCATTCCAATGGAGCGATCTCTCGCTGCAGACGAAGCTGCAGCTGGTGATCCAGCCGATCCTCTTCGCCTGTCTGTGCGCCGCGCAGGTCTACGCGTACCGAAGCCTCGAGGAGGAACTCCTGCGCTCGGCGAAGGCGCGCTCCGAGCAGGTCGCCAATGAAGTCATCGACAGCGCCAATGTCCTGATGCTCACCGGACAGTTCTCGAACGCCGACAGCCGGCGGCTGCTGACGACGAAGGTCGCGGCGTCCGGGCACGTCGAGTCCGCCCGACTGGTCAGGTCGCAGGGTGTCGTGAACCAGTTCGGACCCGGCTTGCCGGAGGAGGGGGCGAGCGACGACGTCGAGCGTGCGGCCCTGGCCGAAAATCGCCCGTATGCCGGCGTGTCGTACGACGGGCACGGTGATCCGGTCCTGCGTCTGGTCACCCCGTACCTCGCGACACGAGACTTCCACGGCACCGACTGCCTCACGTGTCACGCGATGCCGGCGGGCAGTGCGATCGGCGCATCCGACATCCGGATCGACCTGAAGCCGGAATACGTCCGCCTGCGGTCCCGTACGCTGGCGATGGTCGTCGGGCAGGTCGTCCTGCAGGTGCTGCTCGTCGTGGCCGTCGGCGCGGCGCTGCGGCGGATCGTCCGCGTGCCGCTCGAGGCGATGGAGCGGGTCCTCGGGGAGGTCGCGCGCGGTGACCTGGCCGTCGACGTGCGCACCGGACGCCGCGACGAAATTGGTCGGCTCCTCGATGCCCTTCACGGGATGGTCACGGAGCTCCGCGGCGTCGTGGCCAAGGTTCGGACCAGCGTCGACTCGGTGGCGACGGCGAGTTCGCAGATCGCCTCCGGAAACCTCGACCTGTCCAGCCGGACGGAGGAGCAGGCGAGCTCGCTGCAGCAGACGGCGGCGTCGATGGAGGAATTGACGAGCGCCGTCGAACAGAGCGCCGACAACGCGAGGCAGGCCGACCGGCTCGCCTCGTCGGCGAGCGAGGCCGCGGCCAAGGGCGGCGACGTGATGGGGCAGGTCGTCGTCACGATGCAGGCGATCGCCGGGGCGAGCAAGAAGATCGCGGAGATCATCAACGTGATCGACGGCATCGCGTTCCAGACCAACATCCTCGCGCTGAACGCGGCCGTCGAGGCGGCGCGCGCCGGCGAGCAGGGTCGCGGCTTCGCGGTCGTCGCCGGCGAGGTGCGCAGCCTCGCGCAGCGCAGCGCGCAGGCCGCGCGCGAGATCCGCAGCATGATCACCGACAGCGTCGAGAAGGTGGACGCCGAGGGCAGGCTTGTGCAGGAGGCCGGCGCCTCGATGCGCACGATCGTCGTCCAGGTGCAGAAGGTGACCGACCTGGTCCGCGAGATCACGAAATCCTCGCAGGAGCAGTCGTCCGGCATTCACCAGGTGAACGAGGCGATCACGCAGATGGATCAGGTCACGCAGCAGAACGCCGCGCTCGTCGAGCAGAGCGCCGCGGCGGCGGCCAGCCTCAACGAGCAGGCCGAGTCGCTCTCGCAGGCCGTCAGCGTGTTCAAGCTCGGCACCGAAGCGACATGAAGCCGGCCATGCACGGCCGCCACTGAAAAGGGCCCGGACATGGGTGGACCCGTTCCGCACGCGCTGCTCGAGCGCGCCGCCGCATTGAGGACGCTGCCGCGCAACGACCGGCGGCTGGCATCGATGCCGTGCCCGATCGCCGCCACCGGCGCGCCCGGCACGCATTCGGAGGCGGATTACCTCTGCCGCCTCACGTTCTTCCGCAACGACGAGGACGCCTGCGTCGCGACGCTCTCGGCTTGCGACGTGCCGTTGCTTGCGGCGACGCACCCGGCCGCGATCCTCGCCGCGATGTACCTGACGAACTCCGCCGCGACGATCCGGACGCGCCGCGGCAGCGGGCACTTCGATCCGTCCTGGGACGGCCATGACTTCGAGGCCGCCGTCGCGCGCCACCATGACGGACAGCTCGAGGAGGCACCTTTCGTCGCGCTGGCGTCGGACGACGAGGAGCACGATTGGCTGCAGCTGATGTGGCTCTTCAGTCACGACAACTACGACGCGCCCTCCGTCGACCTCGACGAATTCCTTCGCAGCAGCCAGCACTACCTCAAGGTCCTCGGCTTCGACCATCTCATCCGGCGGCCGGTCACGACGCCGAACCCCAGAGGCTGGAGCGGCAGGCTCAGGCGCCGGAACCGCTACACCTATTGGCCGGACCTCTGATACCGGCCGGACCTCTGAGATAGCGGCCGTCGCCGGCGCTTTGGCCGGCCGGCGCACCGACTCGACCGCGGCCGATGTTTTTCCGCAACGGATGCGCGCCGCGCGGCCGCGGACGGTCGGTTGCCTTTCGACCTTGACGGGTATCAAGCCCCCGCGTTCCAAATGCTCCAAGAATGGTCCCATTCAAGGGCTGGCCCAGGGTCGGTCCTCATGCGGGTTCCACGGGAGGGGCAACGTGGCGTTGAACAAGAGTCCTATTGTCGCTGCGGATGAGGAACAGCCATCCGCGTGCGCGTCGCGTCCGGCCTCGGCCGATCCGTCCAAGGCGATCCGCGAACCGTCCCGCCGCGGCTTCCTGAAAGCCGGGGGGATGCTGAGCGTGTCGTCGCTGATGGGCACCGCGGCGCTGATGACGATGTCGGACGAGGCCAAGGCGTCCGTCGAATGGGCCGAGACGTTCCAGAAGAACTACCGCCTGATGACGCCGGAGGAGAAGGCCGAGGCGCGTGCCCGCCTCGAGAGGCGCTACTCCGAGGAGTACGGCAAGAAGGTCACGGTCGATACGAAGGACGCCCTGCCGGGCGTCCTCATGGGCTATGCGCTGAACGTCCGCAAGTGCATCGGCTGTCGCCGCTGCGTCAAGGCCTGCGTCGCCGAGAACAACCAGTCGCGCGGCGAGAAGCCGGGCGAGCGCATCGAGTGGATCCAGGTGCTGCGGATGGAGCGCGGCGAATTCTCTGCCGAAAAGCTGGACCAGGGCTATCCGGACGGGCTGGGCATCCAGGTCGGAGGCAATGCCTACACGCCGGCGGGCCAGGTCCTCGAAGGGCAGTACCGCTACGAGCCGGAGGCCGTCCCGGAAAAGGACGCCACCTACATGCCGATCGCGTGCATGCAGTGCGAGAAGCCGCCGTGCGTGAAGGTCTGCCCGGTGCGTACGACCTACCGCGAGGCCGACGGCCCGGTCGTGATCGACTACAACTGGTGCATCGGCTGCCGCCAGTGCATGGCGGCCTGCCCCTACTGGGCCCGCCGCATCAATCTCACGACGCCGGTGCTGCCGAAGGAGGAGATGAATCCGGCGACGCACTACCTCGGCAACCGGCCGCGGATGCGAGGCGTCGTCGAGAAGTGCCACTGGTGCCTGCAGCGCACGCGCCAGGGCCGCTACCCGGCGTGCGTCGAGGTCTGCCCGGTCGGTGCCCGCAAGTTCGGCAACCTGCTCGACCCGCAAAGCGAGGTGAGCCTGGTGCTGGCGCGGAAGAACGTGTTCCGCCTCAAGGCGGAGTTGAACACGTACCCGAAATTCTTCTACTTCTACGACTGAGGCACCCGCCGTGCAGCTCGTCCGCTTGGGATTCGACTATGCGCGCTACGTCCTGAAGGGCGGCGCGAAGTTCTACGCCTGGATGGGGTCGCTCGCGGTTCTCATCGTCGGCATGTGCTACGTGTTCTACCTGCAGAACACCGAGGGCCTGATCGTCACCGGCCTCACCAGCCAGATCCACGACGGCCTGTACTTCGCGAACCTCGTCTTCCTCGTCGGCGTCGCGGCCGGGGCCGTGACGATCGTTTTTCCGGCGTACGTCTATCACCACGAGGGGATGCACAAGGTCACCGTGCTGGGCGAGATGCTGGCGATCACGGCCGTGATCATGGTGACGATGTTCGTCTTCGCGCACATGGGCCGGCCGGACCGGCTGTGGCACATGTTCCCGGTCCTCGGGATCTACAACTTCCCGAACTCGATGCTGGCCTGGGACATGCTGGTGCTCACGGTCTACCTGCTGCTCAACGCGATCTGCGGCTTCTACTACCTTTACGTCAGGTACACCGGCGGCCAGGTCAACCGGATCTTCTTCATGCCGCTCGTCTACGTGTCGATCGTCTGGGCGCTGAGCATCCACACCGTGACGGCGTTCCTGATCGCGGTGATGCCGGCGCGCCCGATGTGGTTCCACAGCGTGATGCCGATCCGCTTCATCTCGACGGCGTTCGCGGCCGGCCCGTGCCTGATCATCCTGGCGTTCCTCGTGATCCGGAAGAACACGTCGATGTGGATCGAGGACAGCGCGATCAACCTGCTGTCGACGACCATCACGTGGTGCCTCGGCATCGCGCTGTTCCTGACGATGTCGGAGATCGTCGTCGAGCTGTATTCCCGCAGCGAGCATGCGAACGGGCTGTACTACCTGATGTTCGGGCTGCACGGGCTGTCCCGGCTCGCGCCGTGGTTCTGGGCCGCGGTGATCCTCATGGGTGCGTCGTTCGTGATGTTCCTGTTCCCGGGGATACGGACCAACTACCGGCTGCTGCCGATCCCCTGCGTGATGGCGTTTGCCGGCATCTGGATCGAGAAGGGCATGGGGCTGATCGTGCCCGGCTTCATCCCGACGCCGATCGGCGAGGTCACCGAGTACTACCCGACGTTCCCGGAGGTCCTGATGACGCTGGGCATCTGGGCGTTCGGGTTCTTCATCCTGACCATCCTGCTCAAGGGCGCCATCGGCATCCTGCAGGGCGAGATCGGGCAGGACGCCGGCCGCGCGGTCGCGACGGCCTGAGGGGACGGACCATGAAGATGCCTGCACTTCGCGCGGCGATGCTCGCGTTCTGCTGCGTGGCTGCGTCCTCGGCGCTCGCCGAGGACGCGAAGAAGGACGAACCCTGCTTCGAAAGCCGCAAGGGCGCCTCGGAAGTGGAACGGCGCGAGGTCCAGCCCGGCGTGCCCAACGTCGTGTGCTCGCCGAAGACCCACGCGGTGCTCTGGTACGGCGATCCCTTCGACGGCACGGTGCCGATGGGCAAGGTCCCATTGCTCGAGGGCATCGCGGAGGGCCAGGCCGTCGTCAAGCCACGCTCCGAGAAGCTGTCGATCCTGCCGGTCTGCGGCGTGGCTTGCCATAACGGCGTCACGCCGCCGAAGTTGCCGAAGGACAAGAAGCCGGCGCCGATCCCGACGATGGAAGCGATGCTGCCCGACGTGAAGGACCTGCAGCATGGCCACGGCCGCATCTGGTGCCTCGACTGCCACCACACGACCCAGCGCAACAAGCTGGTCGACAACTTCGGCGATCCGGTGAGCTTCGACCAGCCGCAACTGCTGTGCGGCAAGTGCCACGGCGACAAGCTGCGGGATTGGCGCGACGGGATCCACGGCAAGCGGATCGGCGAATGGGCCAGCACCGGGAAGAAGCGCTGGTTCGTCTGCACCGAATGCCACAATCCGCACAACGTGCAGAACGGCGATCGCCATCGCGGCTTTGCGCCGCTGCAGCCGGAGTCGCCGCCGCAACTGCCGCACGGAATGACCGACGCGAAATACGAGCAGCGGCCGCCGGTGTCGCCTTAGCCGGACGCGTCCTTCCGCCGCCAGGCTCCCGGAGCCGCGACCCCCACGAAGCTTCCCGGCCATGCCCATCGACCCCGATCCGGAAATACCCGCTCCCGCCCGAATCGCTCCGGCGTTCTCTCCGGAAGAGCGCACCCGCCGCGTCGGCAAGACGAGCGTCTTCTTCGGGCCGCCGATGGCCATCCTTACCGAAGGCCAGAAGAACACGATGGAGGTGAGCGGCAAGCTCAACCGCACCGCGGAGCGCTACCTGGAAATCCTCCGCTTCCACGGCCTGGAACTCAGCGAGCCGGAGCGCAAGTGCCTCGCGCACATCTGCGGCATCGGCTTCATGTCGCCTCTGGAAATCCGCGAGCTCCCGTTCGAGGTCAGCCTGACCGCGTTTTCATGCGACGACCTGGACAAGGTTGCGCTTGCGAAAAAACTCGAAGCGGCGAGCTTCGCGGACCTGGTCGCGATCGTCGAGTCGTTGGGGTTCTGAGGCGATCCCGCGGTACGGTGCGCCGTTCGCGGCGAAGGCTGCTTCCGCGGCGGCGCGGGGCGTTCCGAGCGCGAACGACACCTCAGCTGCACTGCCCCGTGAACCCGCACGCGGTGCAGAACTCGCACCCGTCGCGCTTGATCATCGCGGCCGCGTGGCAGCTCGGGCAGACGCGACCCTTGATCGGCGCGGTCTCGTGGTCGTGGACGACGCGTAGTTCCGGCAGTGCCAGGATGCCGGTCGATTCGATCGCGCGCCCGTCGTCGTCGAGCAGCCCAAGGACCTTGTAGCGGTGCAGCAGCAGCGTCGCGATGTACGCGACGGTGCTGGGATACAGCTTCGAGCGTTCCTCGTTCGGCACCGGCGCCCAGAATTCGCCGTTCTGCTCGCCGAAGTTCAAGAGCTTCCTCAGCTTCATGCCGATCCAGTTCGCATCGACGACGCGCATGTCGAGCGAGATCACCTTGCACAGACCGTCGAGCGCGCGCGGATATTCGCCGGCGAGCCAGATGGAGTAGGGCCGGCGGCTGCCATCCGGGAGCGTCAGTTCCTTCACGCCGAGCACGAAGTCGTCGCCGGTCGCGGCATTCTCGATGTCCACGGTCCAGCTCATCGTGCCCAGCGGGCCCGCCTTCGGTTCCTTCTTCGAGAACAGCGCGTCGAGGACCGGCGTCGGGTGCTGGCCCGCGTCCTTGAACGTCCCGAGCTGCTCGCAGCGCATCTGGACGATGTTCGCGAATGCGGCCACGACGCCGTTCTGCCAGCGGTTCTCGCCGTCCGGCGGCATCGCGATCGCGAAGCCCTGTTCGTCTCGCACCCGCGAGAGGGCGTCCAGCTTCATCTTCAGCCAGGCGTGATCCGCCGACCGCATGTCCATCGACAGCGTCTTCGCGATCGCGCCGAGGCCCCTCGGCTGCTCGGCCCCGTTGACCCAGACCTCGAAGGGCTGCGGCGGGGATCCGACCTCGCCGATGAAGATCGCGAACGATTCGCTGCGCGCCGGGATTTCCACCATGTACGTCCACGCCATGTTTCCCGCCGTGAGCGCCGGCCTGCCGGGCCACTTCAGGCTGGCCAGGGCCGGCCGGGGGGCGGAGTCGAGGCGGACGCGGCGGTCCGGATCGTCCTTCAGGTCCTGCGGCGTCGTCGCCGGCGCGTCCTTGCGCACCTCGAGCACCGAACCGATGACGTTGTTCGGGCGGTATGTCGTGATTCCCTTGACCCCGGCCTTCCACGCCTCGAGGTAGAGGTCGCGGAAGTCATCGAACGGATAGTCCTCCGGCACGTTGACGGTCTTGCTGACCGCCGCGTCGACGTACGGCTGCACGGCGGCAATGATCGCCAGGTGGTCTCGGGCCTTCATCTCGAGCGCCGTCACGAACGACGACGGCAGCTTCGTGACGTCGCCGCCGAGACGCTGGTAGAGCCGGTACGCGTAGTCCTCGACCTCGTACTCCTGCCGCGTTCCGTCCGGCATGCGCTTCTTGCGGATGTACGTCCAGGAAAACGTCGGCTCGATGCCGCCGGAGGCGTTGCCGGCAAACGCGATCGAGATCGTCCCGGTCGGTGCGATCGACATCAGGTGCGAGTTTCGGATTCCGTGCTGCCGGATGCGCTCCTTCGTGGCTTCCGGAAGTCGCGAGGCCGCGTGCGGCGCCGCCAGGTAACGCTCCGCGTCGAACAGCGGGAAGGCGCCCTTTTCGGCGGCCAGATCGACCGACGCGTCGTAGGCGACGTCGCGCATCGTCGCGGCGATCCGCGCCGCCATGGCCCGCGCCGGCGACGAGTCGTAGCGCAGGTTGAGCATCGTGAGCGCATTGCCCAGCCCGGTGAAGCCGAGGCCCACGCGCCGCTTGTTGCGTGCCTCGACCTGCTGCTCCGCCAGCGGCCAGAGGGTCGCATCCAGCACGTTGTCGAGCCCGCGAACGGCGACCCGCACGACGGCCGCATAGCGCTCGAAGTCGAACGCGGCGCCGCTGCCGAACGGATCGCTCACGAAGCGCGTCAGGTCGATGGAGCCGAGGCAGCAGCAGCCGTAGGGCGGCAGCGGCTGCTCGCCGCAGGGGTTCGTCGCGGCAATCGTCTCGCAGTACGAGAGGTTGTTGTCCTGGTTGATGCGATCGATGAAGATGACGCCGGGTTCCGCGTGGTTGTAGGTCGAGCGCATGATGCGGTCGAACAGCGTGCGGGCGCGCACCTTGCGGTAGACCCAGCCGCGGTCGCGGCGCTGCGCCGTCGACAGGTCGAAGGGCTCGGCCTCGTGCCACAGGTCGATCTCGGCATCGGCTTCGACGGCCTGCATGAACGCATCCGTCACGGCAACCGACATGTTGAAGTTGGTCAGCGATCCGTCGCGCTTCGCGTCGATGAAGTCCTCGATGTCCGGGTGGTCGCAACGCATCATGCCCATTTGCGCGCCGCGCCGGGCGCCCGCCGATTCCAGCGTCTCGCAGCTCTTGTCGAAGACGCGCATGTAGCTGAGCGGCCCGCTCGCCCTCGATTGCGTGCCGTGCACGCGCGCGCCGCGCGGACGGATCAGCGAGAAGTCGTAGCCGACGCCGCCCCCGCGCCGCATCGTCTCCGCGGCCTGGTTCAGCGCGTGGTAGATCGAGGGCATCGTCGGCGTGCCGCCGGAAATCGCATCGCCGACGGGCTGGACAAAACAGTTGATGAGCGTCGCCGCGATGCCCGTGCCCGCCGCCGAGTTGACGCGTCCGCCCGGGATGAAGCCTTCGGTCATCGCCTCGTGGAACCGCCGCTCCCATTCGGCGCGCACCTCCGGCGCTTCGACCGCCGCGAGTCCGCGCGCGACCCGGCGCCGCACGTCGTCGGCCGTTCGCTCGTCGCCCTTCGCGTACTTCTCGAGAAGGACGTCGATCGAGATCTGCTGGTCGCCGAGAAGTTGCTGCGGGGTTTCGAGTTTCATCGCTGGGGGACTCCACGTGGTAACCCGATTATAGGAACAGGCGCCGGCGGATGCGCGAATCCGGCCCGCGGAAAATGGCGGGAACACCCTACCGCCTCCCCTATACTGGCCGCCGATGAACCTCCAACAGTTCCGCTTCCTTCGCGAGGCCGCCCGGAACAAGCTCAATCTGACGCTTGCGGCCCGCGCGCTGCATACGTCGCAGCCGGGCGTCTCCAAGGCGATCATCGAACTGGAGGAGGAACTCGGCGTCTCGATCTTCGCGCGTCACGGCAAGCGGATCCTCGGGCTGACGCCGCCGGGCCAGCAGGTCCTGAGCGCGGCCGAGCGGATCATGGAGGAGATCGACAACCTGAAAAAGCTCGCGCGCGACTTCGCGGCGAGCCCCGAAGGCACGCTGCGGATCGCCACGACGCACACCCAGGCCCGGTACGTGCTGCCGGACGTCGTGCAGAAGTTCGTGAAGCGCTATCCGCAGGTGCGGCTGAAGTTGCTGGAGTCGTCGCCGCCGCAGATCGTGAACCTGGTCGCCAGCGGACAGGCCGACATCGGCGTCGCCACCGAATCGCTCGCCGAGGCGCCCGGGTTGAAGACCATTCCCGTCTACGAATGGCAGCACGTCCTGATTGCGCCGCCGGGCCATCCGCTGGCCCGCTTCCAGGCCCATCCGGGACGCCTGCACCTGAACGACGTCGCGCGCCATCCGCTGGTGACGTACGAAACCCATTTCGCCGGGCGCAGCCGCGTCGATTCCGCGTTCGCCGCGGCGGCGATCGAACCGTCGATCGTGCTCGAGGCCGTCGACGCCGACGTCATCAAGACCTATGTGCGCGCGGGGATCGGCGTCGGGATCATCGCCGGCGTCGCGGTCGATCCGGAGCGCGACGGGCTGATCGTCCTGCCCTGCGGACACCTGTTCGGCCGCAATACGACGCGCCTCGCGGTCAAGGACGGCGCCTACCTGCGCGGGTTCGTCTACGACTTCATCGGCCTGCTCGCGCCCGGCTGGGACAAGCGCCGCCTCGACGAGGTATTCCACGGGTAGGCGGCCGCCCATCTCCGGGACGGCCTGTCCGGTCCGAGGAGCCGGCGCACCGGAACGCACTCCGCGCTCGCTCGCGCGGGCCGGGTCGATCGGTGGCACGCCAGCCGTTCGCCGCGTGGATTCCTAGAACCGCAGGCCGACCTTGGCGCCGTAGCTCGGTACGGAACCCACCTCGTCGAGCTCGAGGTCGGCGCTGAAGATCCCGAAATGGAAGTCGACGCCGGCGAACACCCGCGTCTTCGCGAACGTTTCCGAAGACAGCGTCGCGATGCCCTGCGGCGTGCTGTGGATCCAGACCTCGCCGACGCCGCCATAGGGCGTTGCGACGAGGAATCCCTTCGAGACCGATATGTCGATGCTCTGCGTCGAAAACTTGAGCTGGCCCACGCCATCGAGCTGCGTCGCCGCGCCGCGCAGCGAGACGGACGGCAGCGCGACGTCTCCGCTGAGCAGGGCCCAGCGCAGCTCGCCGCCGAAAAGCGTGACGTTCGAATGCGGCGCCTTCGCGACCGACAGGCCCACGTCGAGGTCGTAGGGCAGCCCCTTGTCGACGTGCAGCGTGGGCAGCGGCAGCGTGCCGAAGACGGTGCCGGTCGTATCCGCCTTCTGCACGACGTCGGTGTTGCGCAACGACGTGGCCGTGAGGCCCACGCCGACGTCGAACCCCGTGATGCCGAGCGGCTCGCCCGGCGCCAGCGGCTTGTACGACAACGCGGCGCCGAGGTCCTCGTCGAGGAGGCGATAGTCGTGCTGTGAAAGGTTCTGCAGGCCGTCGATCTGCAGGCCTGCGGCGAGCGCGGGCACGCTGGCGGCCGTCGCCGCGATGAGGAAAAGCGGGGCGAGGGCGCGTCGAGACATGGCGCCGAGTATGCGCGCAACCGGGCGGCGACGGAGTCTGCCGGGCGCGGCGGCATCACCCATCCGGGCGAAGCCGCGTGGCTGATCCCCGCGTCCGATGCGCGGCCAGGTCCCCGCGCGCGCCACCCGCGTCGCCGGCGCGTCAGGCTCCGCGGACCAGTTGCAGCAGCGCGGAGAACAGCGGGCCGTCGGGGTTTGCGACCTCGTCGCAGATGTCGAGATGGTTGCAGCCGGGCATCTCGATGTGGCGCGACAGGTTCCGCGGCCAGCGATGCCCGATGAGCATCGACTGGCGCCGGAACTCGCCCGATTCCTTGCCGCCCACGGCGGTCACGAGCGGCGCATCGTGGCTTGCCGGCATGTCCGCCGGCGAAAGACGCCGCGCGCGCTTCGCGTCCAGCCGCAGGTCGCGATTGACAAAGGGTGCATGGACCAGCGGCTCCAGGTCGCACAGGCCGCTGACGGCAAATCCGCCCTTGACGAGGCGGGCCGGGAGGTCGCTGCCGTGGATCGGCCAGAGCGCGGCCATGGCCATCGCCGCCAGGTGCCCGCCCGCGGAATGTCCGCCGACGACGATCCGCTCCGGGTCGAAGCCGAGACGGTCCGCATTTCGATAGAGATACGCGATGGCTCGAAGCACCTGGCGGACGATGTCCTCCATCGGCGTTTGCGGCGCAAGCCCGTAGTTCAAAAGGGCGACCGAGACGGAATGCGCTACCAGCGGCGGCGCCATCCAGGAAAAATCGGACTTGTCGAGCGAGCGCCAGTAGCCGCCGTGAATGAAGACGAACAGAGGCGCGCAGTCCGACCGCGCTGGAAACAGGTCGAGTCGCTCGGCGGTGGTGTCGCCATACGGCAAGTCGAGAAGGCACGGCCGCAGGCGCCGCGTCGCGGCGGCCTGGTCGGCCCAGCGCGCAAAGATCTGCGGGTGATCCGGAATCGCCGCGCGCGCGTCGTAT
The DNA here is from genome assembly GCA_035524275.1 of Burkholderiaceae bacterium. Lineage (GTDB taxonomy): Bacteria > Pseudomonadota > Gammaproteobacteria > Burkholderiales > Burkholderiaceae_F > DATKPC01. The sequence goes on along the minus strand of DATKPC010000014.1, from coordinate 29,454 downwards.
TCGCGCTCGTAGAAGGCAGTGTCGTAACCCATGGCAGTGTCGTAACCCATGGCAATGTCGTAACCCAGGTCTCGATCGTGGGAGTCGCAGGTCGGCGCGAAGTCTACTGCGGGCTACTTCCGGGCGACCCGCGTCGCGCGCGTGGGGCCGGCCTGCCGGCTTGAAGCGCGGATCGCGACCACGTACAATGTCCGGCTCCGGGGACGTAGCTCAGCTGGGAGAGCGTCGCGTTCGCAATGCGAAGGTCGAGGGTTCGATCCCCTTCGTCTCCACCACTCCTGCTTAAGCGCTTGTTTCCGTTCAGGATTCGAGCCAATCAACAAGAGGCCGAAGTCTCGTGGTGCACAAGCTGATGCACGCGAGCGCTGCGGCATGTCCACGAGCGGTGAACTTTTGGCCCGGCGCCGCGACCCGTTCAACTTCCGAGCGTGAGTCCCGCGGCGAGCCGCGGCGGGAACTCCCCAGCAGCAGATCCGGACCGCGACGTTCGGCTCGCGCGCATCGACCAGATCGCGAAGGCGAACCAGGCCCTGAGCCGTCGAACCGAGCGAACGGCCGCGAACCTTCAGGAAACGGCGGCCTCGAAGGAACCGGCCTCGATGGAGCAATGGAGTTCGGCGATATCGACGAACTCGGAAACGGCTCGGGAGGCTGCCCGCGGCGCCGAAGCCACGGCGCGATGCGGCGCTTGACCTCGATCAGCCTGGGCCGCCGCGTTCCGCGTGAAGATCCCCCAAGGTTTCTTGATGGCTTGAAGTGAGGGCGGCCGGTGCGTCGGCTCGGCCACGCGCGATGTCGACGCGGGAGGCCGCGCGCCACGCTCCGCTTGCGGGGGAGGGCCTTCGTGTCGGTCTCGATGCCAAGCCGGCGGTTCGATGCGGTGCAGCCGCCGGCGGAAATGCATTCCAACGACCCGCGCGACGTCGGCTGGGTCAACCAGAACATTCCGTGCCAGGCCGCGTGCCCGGCGGGCACCAACGTGCCCGCATATATCCGCGCGATTTCCGAAGGACGCCACGGCGAGGCCTACGAGATCAATCGCGCGGCCAACGTCCTGCCCGGCGTGCTCGGACGCATCTGCTCCCGTCCCTGCGAGACGGCGTGCCGGCACGGCTGGGCCGGCAACGGCGAGTCCGTCGCGATCTGCAATCTCAAGCGCTCCGCCGCCGACCTCAAGCACGACGGGCATCGGATCACCGAGCGCCTCTATGCACCGACCGGGAAGAAGATCGCGATCGTCGGCGCCGGACCCGCGGGCGTCGCGGCGGCGCACGACCTTTCCGTGCTCGGCCACGACGTCTACCTTTACGAGCGCGAACGCCATGTCGGCGGCATGCTGCGCTACGGGATTCCCGAATTCCGCCTGCCGCGGGACATCCTGGAATTCGAACTGCACAACGCATTGCGGCTGGGCGTCGAGTTGCGCCCGGGCCAGGGCATAGGAAACGGGCCCGGGGACGTCCGCCTCGGCCTGCTCCTGAAGGCGCACGACGCCGTCCTGCTGGCGGCCGGGTGCATGGCCCCGCTGCCGCTGCCGCTGCCGTCGCGCGGCGGCGGCGCAACGATCGATCCGGCCACGTCCTGCCCCGACATCGAGCACGGATTGCCGTTCCTGATGGCCCTGCACCGCGGAGAAAGCCGCAGCGTGCGTCGCCGCGTCGCCGTCGTCGGCGCAGGGTTCACGGCGCTCGACTGCGCACGGGTGGCCGCGCGCCTGGGCGCGCAGGAGGTGACGATCCACATCCGTACCGCGGAGGAATACATCCCGGTCACGAAGGAGGAGATCTTCGAGGCGAAGCGCGAGGGCGTGCGCATCAAGGGCCTGCGCACGCCGGTCGGGATCGTGCTCGACGACGCCGGGCGCCTTGCCGGCGTCGAATTCGTGCAGAACCGGCTCGGCGGCTGGCGCGACGGGGGGCGCCGGATTGCCATTCCCATCGACGGCTCGGAGTTCGTCGAGCCCTGCGATACGCTGCTCGTCGCGATCGGGCAGAAGACCGTCAACGACTTCCTCGACGTCGCCGTCGATCTGGACCGCTGGCACAACGTGCGGATCGGCGACGACGGCATGACATCGATCCGCGGGCTGTTCGCCTGCGGCGACTTCGTCACCGGCCCCACGACCGTCGTCGAAGCCGTCGGCCGCGGCCGCGAGGCCGCGCGGCGCCTCGATGCATGGCTGATGGGCGCGCCGCGCCGCCAGCGCGTCGTGCAGATCGTTCCGGTCGCGTCGCCGCAGCGCGAGCGTGCCTACGATTTCATTCCGCGGCAGGCGATGCCGACCGCGCCGCTGCACGACCGGCTCGGCAGTCGCCAGCCGGAAGTCGAGCTCGGCCTCGACGCGCCGCTCGCGCTGCAGGAGTCGCGCCGCTGCTACCTGTGCAACCTGCATTACCGGATCGACGTCGATCGCTGCATCTATTGCCGCGCGTGCATCGAGGTTGCGCCGCGCAACTGCATCAAGCTCGTCCAGGGCGTCGAGGTGCTTGCGGACGGCAGCTACGGCGGCCTGCGGGAGGCGCGCGAATGGAACCAGGTCGGCGCGATCTGGATCGACAACAACGAATGCATCCGATGCGGCGCCTGCTTCCGCGCCTGCCCCGTCAACTGCATCTCGATCACGCGCGACGAGTTCGTCGAGGTGGACAACCCATGAATGCCGCGCGGCACCACGTCATCGTCGGCACCGGCGTCGCCGGCAACCAGGCCGCGCGGACGCTGCGGCGGCGCGAGCCGGACGCCCGGATCACGCTGCTCACGCTCTCGGCGCTGCCGTTCTACAACCGCTACGACCTGCCGCGCGTCTTCCGCGGGCATGACGACTGGCGCGACTTCCTTGTCGATCCGCCGTCGTACTACGACGACCAGCACATCGGCCTGCGGCGCCGCGTGCAGGTCGTCAACGTCGACGCCCGGCGCAAGACGGTCGCGCTGGCGCACAACGAGGAACTGTCGTACGACACGCTGCTCGTGGCGACCGGCGGGCGCGGCTACCTGCCGGAGGAACTGTCGGAGTTCCGTCCGCTGCTCGACGGCTTCGCGACCTACGAGCAGGCGATGGCGATGCGCCGCAAGGTGCCGGAAGGCGGCACCGTCGCGATCCTCGGCGGCGACATGATCGGGCTCGATCTCGCCCGCACGCTCGTGGATACCGGCCACCGCGTCGTCGTCGTCGCCGGCCCGCTGACGTTCTGGCCTCACGTGGAATCGGCGGCGCACCGCGCGGAACTGCTGCAGGTCCTGCAGCGGATGGGCATCGAGATCATCGACGCGGTCGCCGAAGGCGGCATCGACGCGATTCAGGCCGGCGCCCGCGGGTTCGCGGCGCGCCGGATCGCCTTCGGCAGCGGTCGGGAATGCGCTGCCGACGTCGTGCTGCCGTCGTTCGGGCTCGTTCCCTCGGTCGAATTCCTGCTCGGTTCCGGCATCGATCTCGAGCGCGGCGTCCTGGTCAGCCGCAAGCTGCGCACCACCGACGCGGCGATCCTCGCTGCCGGCGACGTCTGCCAGATCTGGTCCGAGGCGGAGAAGCGGTACCGCTTCTACTACGGCTGGAAGAATGTCCGCGCGATGGGCGAGCTCGCGGCGCGCAACCTCACCGGGGATGACGACGAGTTCGAGCCGCAGCAGGACGAGACGCTGCACATCCACGACGGGTCGACGATCCATTCGCCGTTCTGGGAGTACGCCTGATGAAGACCGATGTCCAGGTGGCCATCTGCGGTTCGGCCGGCGAAGGAACGATCGCCGCGGGCGACATCCTGCGCAATGCGCTGGCCGGCGCCGGCTATCGCGTCATCAGCTTCGATGCCTACCCGGCGGAGATCCGCGGCTTCGGCAAGTGCGTCGCCCGGCTCCGGGTCACGACCGAACAGGTGTATTCGCTGAAGGAGCGGTCCGATGTCCTCCTCTGCCTGAACGACGAGCACGGGATCCCGCACGTCGCCGAAGTCCGCGACTACGGCGCCGTGATCTACGAGTCGAAGTCGATCGCGCCGCTTGCTTCGGGCCGGCACGTCAGCGCGCACGTGCGCCCGGCGCAGATCCCGTATCCGCTCGCGATCCGCGAGCTCTGCGAGCGCGCGACCGGCGCGGTGCGCTCGCGCAACATGGTCGCGCTGGGCTACCTCGCGGGCCTGTTCGGGCTCGCGAAGGAGCCCTTCCAGCGCATCGTCGAGGCGAAGTTCCGCGGCAAGGGCGCAGTCGCCGACGCCAACCGCGACGCGTTCGAGGCCGGGCACGCGGCGGGTGTGCAGACGTTCAAGCTCGATGCCGTCGAGTTCGGTCCTCCGGTGCAGGGGCTGCAGTCGACGATGCTGAGCGGCAATGCGGCCGTGGTCCGCGGCTGCCTGGACGCCGGCCTCGACAATTTCTTCGGCTACCCGATCACGCCGGCCACGACGATCATGGAGCGGCTCGCGGTCGAGATGCCCAAGCGCGGGAAGCGCCTGGTGCAGACCGAGGACGAGATTTCCGCCATCGCGACGACGATCGGCGCCGGCTACGCCGGCGCCCGCGCCGCGACGGCGACGTCCGGCCCCGGGCTGGCGCTGATGTCGGAGATGATCGGGCTCGCGGTGATGGCGGAGGTGCCGTCGGTCGTCTTCGTCTCGCAGCGCGGCGGCCCCTCGACCGGCATTCCGACGAAGACGGAGCAGTCGGACCTCAACATGGCCCTGTACGGCAGCCCCGGCGACGCGCCGCGCGTCGTGATCGCGCCGACCAACGTCGACGGCTGCTATCGCTGCGCCGGCAAGGCCTTCGAGATCGCCGAGCGCTACCAGACGCCCGTCATCGTGCTGCTGGACCTGTACCTGTCGAACCGCTACGAATCCGTCGTGCTCCCGTCGACGCCGCCGTTCGAGGCCAACAGCGACAAGCCGCTCGGCAGCGAGGAGCTCGGTCCGGCCTACCGGCGCTTCGCGCTGACACCCGACGGCGTCAGCCCGCGCGCGCTGCCGGGCATGGCCGGCGGAATGCACGTGGTGACCGGCCTGGAGCACAACGAGGCCGGCCGGGTCGACGAGCAGCCGGACAACCACGAGGCGATGAGCCGCAAGCGGCATGACAAGCTGCAGGCCGCGCTCGCGCATCCGGATTTCACGTTCGCCAAGCGGTTCGGCGACGCCGGCCGCGTCGACGTCGGGCTGCTGGCCTGGGGCTCGACGTTCGGCGAATGCCTGGACGCGATGTTCCGCCTGCAGGCCGAAGGGATCCGCTGCGCCGCGATGAAGGTCGTGATGCTGCAGCCTTTCCCGGTCGACCTCGTGACGAGGTTCCTCGACGACTGCGCGGTGGTGCTGGTGCCGGAGCTCAACTATGGCGGGCAGTTCGCCCGCCTCGTCCAGGCCGAGACCGGGCGGCTCGTCCAGCGCTACGACCGCGTCACCGGATCGCCGCTGCGCGTCGAGGACATCCTGGGGCAGGCGCGGCGCCTCGTCCAGGCCGCGCGCCGCAAGGCCGCATGAGGGAGCTCCGATGACGACCCAGCCGATCTACCTCGAGGACAAGCTGCGCGAGATCCAGGAGTCCGGGCGGCTCGAATACCGGTCGCGCTCGATGCCCACGTGGTGTCCGGGCTGCGGGTACTTCAGCATCGTCGACGGGCTGCCGGGGGCGCTGAACCACGCCGGCATCGCGGCGAAGGACACCGTCGTCGTTTCCGGAATCGGCTGTTCGTCGCGCTTTCCGTTCTTCGTCAATACCTATGGTTTCCATACGCTGCACGGCCGCGTCCTGCCGGTCGCCACCGGCATCAAGACGGCCAACGAGGCGCTGACGGTGATCGCGATCGGCGGCGACGGCGACGGCTTCGCGATCGGCGGCGGACACATCCCGCATGCGGCGCGCCGCAATGTCGACATCACGTACCTGCTGTTCGACAACGGCATCTACGGGCTGACGAAGGGACAGACCTCGCCGACGTCGGCGATCGGCTTCCGGACGTCGACGAGTCCCTACGAGAACGCCGATCGGCCGCTGAATCCGCTGTTGATGCTGCTGAGCTACGGCGCGACCTGGGTCGGGCAGGCCTATGCCGGGCGCCCGCAGCAACTGGAAGCGTTGATCCGCGAGGCCATCGCGCACCGCGGGTTCTCGTACCTGCACATCCTGTCGCCGTGTGTCACGTTCGACAAGACGGATCGCACCTACGCCCATCTCGGCGAGCAGGTCCGGGACGTCCCGGCCGGCCACGACGTCGCGAGCCAGGGCGCCGCGATCGCGCTCGCGCTGCAGGTGGGCGAGCCGGCGCTGGGAGTCTTCTTCCGGACCGACCGGCCGACGCTTGGCGATGCGCTGGATGCGGCCGTCGAGCGGGCTGGCGGGAAGCGGCCGGCGGCGCGGCGGCGCGCGGCGTAGGGACCCGCGGCGAGCGCGCCGGCCGCACGGACGCGCGGCAGCCCGGCCGCCATCGTGCGGCCGCCGGCCGCGGTCTTCAGGCCTCGGCCGGGGCCGGAGTCCGGATCAGGTGGTCGAACGCGCCCAGAGCGGCCTTCGCGCCGTCGCCGACCGCGATGACGATCTGCTTGAACGGCACCGTCGTCGCGTCGCCGGCCGCGAAGACGCCGGCGACCGACGTCTGCCCGCGATGGTCGACGACGATCTCGCCGTGCCGCGACAACTCGACCGTGCCGCGCAGCCACTCGGTGTTCGGCACGAGGCCGATCTGCACGAAGACGCCGTCGAGCGCGATGCGCCGCGACGCGCCGGTCGCGCGGTCGGTGTAGGCGAGCCCGTCGACCTTCGTGCCGTCGCCGCTGATCGCGGTCGTCTGCGCCTGCGTCTGGACGGTGACGTTCGGCAGGCTGCGCAGTCGCGCGACGAGCACCGCGTCGGCGCGCAGTTCCGCGGCAAACTCCAGCAGCGTGACGTGCGCCGCGATGCCGGCCAGGTCGATGGCCGCCTCGACGCCCGAATTGCCGCCGCCGATCACCGCGACGCGCTTTCCCTTGTAGAGCGGCCCGTCGCAGTGCGGGCAATAGGCGACGCCGCGGTTGCGGTACTCCTTCTCGCCGGGAACCCCGACCTCGCGCCAGCGTGCACCGGTGGCAATGACGACCGCGCGGCTGGCGAGCACGGCGCCGCTCGCGAGTTCCACGCCGATCATCTCGCCGGGCACGATCGCCTTGACCGCCTGCCGCGTCATGATGTCGACGTCGTGCTGCCGCACGTGCGCTTCCATCGCGGCGACGAACTGCGGGCCTTCCGTATGCATCACCGAGAGGTAGTTCTCGATGCCCAGCGTGTCGTTGACCTGCCCGCCGAAGCGTTCCGCGACGATCCCGGTCCGGATGCCCTTGCGCGCCGCGTAGACCGCGGCGGCAGCGCCCGCCGGCCCGCCGCCGATGATGAGCATGTCGAAGGGCGCCTTCGCGCCGAGCGTTTCCGCCTCGCGGCGCTCCGCCTCGCGGCTTCCGCCGCGGTCGACGAGCGCCAGGATCTCCTCGATGCCCATCCGGCCCTGGCCGAAGGCCGCGCCGTTCAGGAAGACGCTGGGCACGGCCATGATCCGCCGCTGCTCGACCTCGTCCTGGAACAGCGCCCCGTCGATCGTGACGTGGCGCACGCGAGGATTCAGGACCGCCATCAGGTTCAGCGCCTGCACGACCTCCGGGCAGTTCTGGCACGACAGCGACATGTAGGTCTCGAAGTGGTAGTCGCCGTCGAGCGCCTTGATCCGCTCGGCGATCGATGCATCGATTTTCGGCGGATGCCCTCCGACCTGCAGCAGCGCCAGCACCAGCGACGTGAACTCGTGTCCCAGCGGGATCGCCGCGAAGCGGATCCCGATCGCCTCGCCGGGCCGATTCAGGCTGAACGACGGCTTGCGCTCGACGTCGTCGCGTTCCACGACGCGGATGCGGGACGACAGCCCTTCGATCTCGCGCAGCAACTGCAGCATCTCGCGCGAGGCGTCGCTCTCGTCGACCGAGGCGACGATCTCCACGGGCCGGGTAAGTTTCTCGAGGTAGCCGCCGAGCTGCGACTTGAGTGCCGGATCCAACATCGTGAGTGTCCTTGTCTGGGGGGGCGGCCTGCGGCGCGCAGGCCGTCCTTGCCTCGTGACGTCCTTCGGGCGGCGCGCCGCGGCGCGGTCAGATCTTGCCGACCAGGTCGAGCGACGGCGCCAGCGTCTTCGCGCCCGGGGTCCATTTCGCGGGACAGACCTCCCCCGGGTGCGCGGCAACGTACTGCGCCGCCTGGACCTTGCGCAGCAGTTCCTTCGCGTCGCGCCCGATGCCGTTGTCGTGGATCTCGCAGAGCTTGATCCTGCCTTGCGGATCGATGACGAACGTGCCGCGCAGCGCAAGTCCTTCCTCCTCGATCATGACGTCGAAGTTCCGCGTCAGCGTGCCGGTCGGGTCGCCGACCAGCGGGTAGCGGATCCTGCCGATCGTGTCGGAGGTGTCGTGCCACGCCTTGTGCGTGAAATGCGTGTCGGTGGATACGCCGTAGATCTCCACGCCGAGCGACTTGAACGTGTCGTAGTGGTCGGCCAGGTCGCCGAGCTCGGTGGGGCAGACGAACGTGAAATCGGCGGGATAGAAGACGACGACCGACCACTTGCCGCGGAAATCGGCATCGGTGACCGGCACGAACTTGCCGTTGAGGTAGGCCGTGGCCTTGAAGGGCTTCACTTCGGTGTTGATGAGCGACATGTCGATCTCGCGGAAAGTTGATGGGACGCCGCGAATCCTAGCGACGCGAATGCGCGTCGTGTTTTGATTTTCAGCATCGGAAGGATTGCTTGCGGCTATGGGTCGGCAGGCTTGCGCGACCCGGAACGACGCCGGTCCACGCACGCCGCGGCGCCGGACAACGGGCGAGGGCGCTGGAGGCGGTCGCGGCGATCGCCTCGATCGGATCCGGCTATGATCGCCGCGCGCGGGTCGCCGGCCGCCTCGGCCCGACGCCCCGCCGCCCGGCCGAAACGGACATGCCATGAAGCAGCGCGCGCCGTTCAACATCGCCTACGTGATCTTCGCGTTCTTCGCGGTGCTGTTCCTGCAGAACCTGTGGGTCCAGTACCGCACGGTCGAGCCGCTGCCGTACAGCGATTTCCTCGCGCAGCTGAAGGCCGGCAACGTCGAGGAGCTCGCGATCGAGCCCAACGTCATCGAGGGGACGTTGAAGACGCCGCTGCCCGATGGTCGGCGGCGCTTCGCGACGACGCGCGTCGAGACCGACCTCGCGCGCGACCTTTCGGCCTATGACGTGAAGTTCTCCGGCGTCGTGCAGAGCTCGTTCCTGCACGACGTGCTCGGCTGGGTCGTTCCGACGCTCCTTTTCGTCGCGATCTGGTATTTCCTCATACGCCGGCTGCAGGAACGCGGCGGCATGGGCGCCGGGCTGCTGTCGATCGGCAAGAGCAAGGCCAAGGTCTACGTCGAGACCGACGTGAAGATCACGTTCGAGGACGTCGCCGGCGTCGACGAGGCGAAGGACGAACTGCGCGAGGTCGTCGGGTTCCTGAAGGATCCGGCGAAGTACGGCCGCCTGGGCGCGCGCATCCCCAAGGGCGTCCTGCTCGTCGGTCCGCCCGGCACCGGCAAGACGCTGCTGGCGCGCGCGGTCGCCGGCGAGGCGGGCGTCGCGTTCTTCTCGATCAACGGCTCCGAGTTCGTCGAGATGTTCGTCGGCGTCGGCGCGGCGCGCGTGCGCGACCTGTTCGAGGAGGCGCGCAAGCAGGCGCCGGCGATCATCTTCATCGACGAGATCGATGCGCTCGGGCGCGCGCGCGGAGCCTACGGCCTCGGCGGCCACGACGAGAAGGAGCAGACCCTCAACCAGCTGCTCGCGGAGCTCGACGGCTTCGATCCGCGCTCCGGGCTGGTGCTGCTCGCGGCGACGAACCGGCCGGAGATCCTCGACCCGGCGCTGCTTCGCGCCGGGCGCTTCGATCGCCAGGTGCTCGTCGATCGTCCGGACCGCGTCGGTCGCGTGCAGATCCTCCGCGTGCACGTCCGCCGCGTCGCGATCGCGCGCGACGTCGACCTCGACCAGGTCGCCGCGCTGACGCCCGGCTTTTCCGGTGCCGACCTGGCGAATCTCGTCAACGAGGCCGCGCTGCAGGCGACGCGGCGCGGCCACGCGGAGGTCATGCCCGACGATTTCACCGCGGCGATCGAGCGCATCGTCGCCGGCCTCGAGAAGCGCAGCCGACTGCTCAACGTCAACGAGCGCACCGTCGTCGCGCACCACGAGATGGGGCACGCGCTCGTCGCCGCGTCGCTGCCCGGTCAGGATCCGGTCCAGAAGATCTCCATCATCCCGCGCGGCATCGGCGCGCTCGGCTATACGCTGCAGCGTCCGACCGAGGACCGCTACCTGATGACGCGAACCGAGCTGGAGCGCCGGATGGCCGTCCTGCTCGGCGGCCGCGCGGCCGAGCAGCTCATCTTCTCCGAACTTTCGACGGGCGCCGCCGACGACCTCGCGAAGGCGACCGACATCGCGCGCGCCATCGTCACGCGCTACGGGATGGACCAGCAGCTCGGCCCGGTCGTCTACGAGCGCGAGCGCGGCGGATTCCTCGGCACCGGCGAAGGCGCGCCGATGCCGGCGCCGCACGAATACTCCGAGCAGACGGCGCGCGAGATCGACCTGGCCACGCGCGCCCTCGTCGAGGCGGCACTGGCGCAGAGCCTCGGGATCCTGCGGCAGCGGCGCGCGACGCTCGAGCGCGGTGCCGGCCTGCTGCTGGAGAAGGAAACGCTGTCGGATCCGGAGCTCAAGGACCTGCTGGCCGCGCCGCGTGATACCGTCGCGCGCGAATCGACGCGCATGGAGTTGTCGTGAGGCTTGGATCCCGTACGACCGGCCGCGGCGCCGTGCCCGCCGCGGCCTTGCGCGGCGCCATGGCGTTCGGCGCCGCCTTGGTCGCATCGTGCGCCGTCGGACCGGATTTCGAGCGACCGAAGACCGACGCCGGCGACCGCTACGCCCGGACCGCGTTGCCGGCCGAAACCGTCGCCGCGCCGGTCGACGGCGGCGCGGCGCAGCGCCTGCAGCCGGGCGGCGACCTGCCGGCCGACTGGTGGACGGCATTCCATTCGCCGGCACTCGACGACCTGGTCCGGCAGGCGTGCCGCGCGAATCCCAACGTCCAGGCCGCGCAGGCCGCGCTGCGCCAGGCGCAGCAGCTGGCCGCCGCGCAGCGCGGCACGTTCTACCCGACGGTGCAGGCGTCGTTTGCGCCGACCCGCCAGCAGAATGCCGTCGGGACGCTGTCGCCGACGCTGAGCTCCGGCGCGCCGGTCTACAACCTCTATACGGCGCAGCTCGCGGTGGGCTATGACCTCGACCTCTTCGGCGGCGGCCGGCGCCAGGTCGAGTCGCTCGTCGCGCAGGCCGAGCAGCAGCGCTTCATCCTGGAAGCGACGTACCTGACGCTGACGAGCAACGTCGTGGCTGCCGCGATCCAGGAAGCGTCATTGCGCGCGCAGATCGACGCGACGCAGCGGATCCTCGCGATCGACGAGGAGCAGCTGGGCATCATGCGGCGCGAGAACGAACTCGGCGCGATCGCCGTGTCCGACGTCACGGCGCAGGAGGCCGCGGTCGCGCAGGCCGCCGCGACGTTGCCGGGCCTTCGGCGGCAGCTGGCAATCCAGCGCGACCAGCTCACGGCGCTTCTGGGTCGCCTCCCAGCGCAGGAGCCGGACGAGATCTTCGACCTGTCGCATCTCGACCTTCCGGTGCAAGTGCCGCTGAGCCTGCCGTCGCGCCTCGTCGAGCAGCGCCCCGACATCCGGGCCGCCGAGGCGCAGATGCATGCCGCGAGCGCGCAGGTCGGCGTCGCGATCGCGAACCTGCTGCCGCAGGTCTCCCTCGCCGCGAGCTATGGCGGGACCGCGACGAGGGTCGGCGAGATGTTCTCCAGCGGCAACCTGTTCTGGAGCGTCGGCGCAAGCCTCACGCAGACCTTGTTTGCCGGCGGCGCGCTCGTGCACCGGAAGCAGGCGGCCGTCGACGCGCTCGACCAGGCGGGCGCGCAGTACCGCGCCGCGGTGATTGCCGCGTTCCAGAACGTCGCCGACAGCCTTCACGCGCTGGTCTTCGACGCGGAGGCGTTGAAGGCCGATGTCGAGGCCGAGCGTGCGACCGGGCAGAGCCTCGACTACGCGCGAAAGGCGCATGAACTGGGCGCGGTGAGCTACCTGGCGCTGCTCAACGCGGAACAGGCCTACCAGCAGGCGGTCATCGCGCGTGTCCAGGCACAGGCCAACCGCTACGCCGACACGGCGGCGCTGTTCCAGGCGCTGGGCGGAGGCTGGTGGAATCGCGCAAGCGACGCGGGCGAGAGTTCGTCGGCGGCAACGATCGAATAGCTCGCTTGGCGGCGCGCGCGGGCGAGGGGAGTTCCAGCGTCAGCCGTTCAACGACGTCTCCATTTGCGCCGACGAAACTCCCCTCGCCCGCGAAGCGGGAGAGGGGTGGGGGAGAGGGCCGTCAGCCAGGCCCGTCCCCGTCAATCGAAGCGAATGACCCACGGTGCCGCCCCGACTATCGCCCCTCACGGGCGTCGCGCACGGCGTCGGCCGGCATGACGCCGGCCCCTGCCGGATTGCCGTTCCACCATCCGCCGCCGAGCGCGGCATAGAGCGCCACCGTGTCCTGCAGCCGTTGCGCCACGGCGCCGGCGACGCCGAGGCGGGCCTGTTGGACCTGTCCATCGGCGGTCAGGAGGTCCAGGTATCCGGCGTTGCCCGCCTCGAAGTTCGCGCGGGCCAGCTTGAGGTTTTCGTCGGCGGCGACCTGCGCCTCGCGCTGCGCGTCCTGGACCTGCGCGTCGTGCTGCAGCGCCCGCATCGCGTCCGCGACCTGCTGCAGCGCGCCGAGCACCGTCTGCTCGTAGACGGCCAGCGCCTCGTCGTACGCGTCGATCGCCGCGCGGCGCGTATACCAGGTCGAGCCGCCGTTGAAGACCGACGCCGCGAGCGACGCCTGCAGCGACCAGTATCGCGTGCCGGCGCGAAGAAGGTCGGCGATCGCTCCGTGCGCCGTGCCGCCGCTGCCGCTCAGCGCGAGCGTCGGAAACAGGTCCGCGGTCGCGATGCCGATCTGCGCGCTGGCGACGTGAAGCGACGCTTCGGCCGCCAGGATGTCGGGGCGGCGTCGCGCGAGCGCCGACGGCAGGCTGTCGGGCACGTCGAGCGGCACGACGAGCTCGTCGAGGCGGATCGCGGGTAATCGCGCATCGGCGGGGGCGCGTGCTTCGAGTTGCGCGAGCAGGTGTTCGCTCTGGTCGATCCTCTGGTCGAGCGTCGCCAGCGTCGCGGAGTTCGTCGCCCGCTGGCTGCGCAACGCGGCGACCGGCGCGTAGGACGAGGTACCCGCCTCGAACTGCACTTCGGCGATGCGGATCTGCTCCTGCTGCATCCGGATGACATCGGCGAGCGCTTCGCGCTGCGCCTGGTAGCCGGAGCGTGCAATGGCCGTGTTGGCGACGTTCGTCGTCAGCGCGAGCCAGGCGGCGAGGTACGCGTAGCGCTGGGCATCGACCTTCGCGCCCAGCTGCTCCACGGCGCGCCGCTGTCCGCCGAAAAGATCCGGTGCGTAGCTGACGCTGGCCGTCAGCGTGCCGAGGCGGGACGGGCCGCGCGCGACCAGCGCGCGGTCGACGACGGTCACCGTATCCTGGCGCGCTGCCGTGGCCGCGACGCCGACCTGCGGCAGGAACACGCCGTAGCCGGCGCGCAGGCTGTCCTCGCTGGCACGCAGGGCCGCCGTCGCGGCGCGCAGATTCGGGCTGCGGTCCACGGCGTCACGCACGAGCGCGTCGAGCGGCTGGCACTGGAAGCGCGTCCACCAGTCGGCGGGAACGTCGCTCGCGGCGCCGAATCGCGGCGCGAGTTCCGCCGGCGCCGGGACCTCGTCGGAGGCGCCGGGCGGCAGGGTGCGTTCCGCCGTCGGCGCCGGCGGCCTTCGGAAGTCGGGGCCGACCGCGCAGGACGCGAGGGCGGCGGCGAGACAGGCCGCGACGAGCGCCGCGAGGCGCTGCGCGCCCGCGGTCGTCGCGGTCAGCGGGGCGGCCGGATACGCGCGCCGGTTCGCGCGGCCGTGGCGATCGTCGATTCGATCCACGAGGGCGCTCCTACCTGCCGACGTAGACGTCGACGAGTTGCCCGGGGTAGAGCTTCAGCGCGGCAACGTTGGAGAACCGGAAGATCACCGGCAGCACGCGGACATCGACGCGCTCCTGGCGCTGGTCGGAAAGCGCGATCTTCGGCGACACGTACGGCTCGATGCGGACGAATTCCAGCGGCACGCTGGTCGACGTTCCGCGGATGAACATCTGCGCCTTCAGCTGCGCGGGTTCCGGCAGGCGCGGGATCAGGATCTCGTCGACGTAGCAGCGGACGTTCAGGTGGCCCGGCGGGCTGCCGAGGACGACGACGGGATTGTTCGTCGACTGCGTATAGGCGTCGTAGACGCCCTGCGGCGTGATGTACGCGCCGGCCGCCGCCTTGATCGACAGGACCGTGCCGTCGGCCGGCGCGCGCAGCGTGTACTTCGCGAGCAGCGCCGACGAGGCCTGGTAGGCCTTTTCCAGCGCTTCGCGCTGCGCCGCCTGGTTGCGGACATCGTAGCTCCAGGCGCCCGCGCGCGTCAGCTCCAGCTGCCGTTGTGCCGTGGTGCGGTTGGCGTCCGCAAGCTGCCAGGCGTTGCGCGCCGAATCGAGCGCGTCGCGGCTCACCGCATGCGGATCGATGTCGAACGCGCGCTGCTGCTTGTCGTAGGTGTCCTTTGCCGAGCGCGCGGCGGCCTCCGCCGCGGCCAACTGGGCCTGCGCGATCGACAGCGTCTCCGGACGCGGTTGCGCCTTGAGCTCGTCCAGCAGCGCCTGCGCGGAGAGCGCCTGCGCGTGCTGCTGCTCGACGGTCGCGCGCTGGATCGTGTCGTCGAGCTTCAGCAGCGGCGTGCCGCGCGTCACGGCCTGTCCCTCGCCGACCAGGACGTCGATGACGGTCCCCGCGACCTCCGGGTAGAGATTCACGTTGGAGCCGTTCGGCTGGTCGCTCTCGACGATCCCGTTGGCATAGATGCCCTGCGCATACGGATTGGGAGCGGGGCTGAATACCGGCGGCTGCGGCGCCTGCCGCTGGTTCGAATAGATCGCCCCCACGACGCCGGCCAGCAGGCCGGCCGCGGCCAGGACGAAAAGCCACCTAGTCCCCGACCACTGAACGGCCATCTTCGATTCCTTTCAGTTCGCCGTCCTCCATCCGCAGGATCCGGTGGGCGAATTCGTAGATGCGCGCATCGTGCGTGACGATGATGATGCTGCGCTTGTCCGTCAGTATCTCGTTGCGCACGAAGCCGACGATCGCCTTGCCGGTGTCGCCGTCGAGCGACGCGGTCGGCTCGTCCAGGATCAGGATGTCGGGCTGGCTCACGATCGCCCGCGCGATCGCGACGCGCTGCTGTTCGCCGCCGGAGAGCTTGACCGGCGGAAGGTCGGCGCGGCTCTCGAGGCCGACGATCTTCAGGTACTTCAGCGCCTCGGCGATCGATTCGTCCCAGTCGCGCTTCTTCAGGATCAGCGGGATCGCGACGTTCTCCGCCGTCGTCAGCCGCGGAAAGAGGTGGTAGTCCTGGAACACGAAGCCGATGCGGTTGAGCCGGAACTCCGCGATCCGGTCCTTGTCCAGGCTCCAGATGTCCTGGCCTTCGACCTGCACCGTGCCGGCGTCCGGACGCAGGATGCCGGAGATGACGCTGAGCAGCGTCGTCTTGCCGCTGCCGGACGGCCCGACGATGTAGAGCATCTCGCCCAGTCGCGCCTCGAGGCTCACGCCGCGCAACGCCAGCGTCCGCGCCGCGCCGACCCCGAACGCCTTCGTGATGCCGCGCGCCGCGATCGCGACGCCGTCGGGGGCGGTCTGCGCATCCACGGCAGCGGCGGGCGCGAGCGTTCCGTCGCTCATCGTCAGCCCCGGAAGATGTCGAACGGCTCGATGCGCAGCACCTTGCGGATCCCGATGTAGCTCGAGATCGCGGCGATGACCACGACCATCGCCAGCGCGATGCCGAGGTTCCAGTACGTGATGATCGCCGCATAGTCCGGGATCCGCGCCTTGGCGACGCCGATCATGGCCGCGCACAGCCCGATGCCGAGACCGTAGCCCGTGAGCGCCGTGAAGCTCGCCTGGAACAGGATCATCGCGACGAGTTCGCGGCTCTTGGCGCCGATCGCCTTGAGCGCGCCGAACTTCTCCAGGTTCTCCAGGATGAACGTGTAGAACGTCTGCCCGGAAATGGACAGCCCGACGATGAAGCTGATCACCGTCATCAGCAGGATGTTCGTGCCGAGGCCGGTCTGGTACTTGTAGAAATTGGAGATCTTCTCGACGAATTGCTCCTCGGTGCGCGCGACGTAGCCCAGCCGCGCGACCTCGGCCTGGATGCGAGGCACGTCCGCGGCCGACTTCGGCTCGACGAGAATGTACGAGGCCGTGAAGCGCGTCGTCGGCAGGTACTGGATCGCCCGGTTGTACGTCGTATAGAGCGACGGCACGCCGAACAGCCCGCCGACCGAGACTTTCGCGATTCCCACGATGACGGCGCGGTTGTCATTGATCTCGAATTCGGTGCCCAGCCGCGGATTGCCGAGCTTCGGGAACTCCGCGTCCTTCACGACGATGAAGCCGTTCTCCGCATAGATGTCCTCGATCGTGCCCTCGATGAGCTGCGGCCGGCCGAAGAGGCTGCTGTCGTCCAGCCCGAGGATCGTGACGGCCTGGTACGTTCCGTCCTTGAGCTTGACGAGCGCGCCGCCGGAGTACAGCGGTACCGCATAGCGCACCCCGTCGATGCTGCGCACCGCGTCCAGGATGTAGTCGGGTATCGGTATGCTGTTGGCCGCCGTGTTGACCGCGGGATCCATGACCCAGACCTTGGCGCCCACGTTGATCACGGTCGACGACGAGCGGTTCAGGACACCGGAGAACATCGACGTCATCTCGACCATCAGGAACACGGCGAACGTGATCCCGACGAGCAGCGCCGCGAACTTGGCGCGGTCGTTCACGAGCAGCTTGAACGCGAGGCGGATCTGTCCGGTCACGGAATGGCATCTCGCCCGGGGAGGCGCCTGGGCCGCCCGCTTCCGGGTGGACGGCGGGCGCGCCAAAGGGAAACCCGCATCGTTGCGCTTCCGAGGCTTCGCTTCCCAGGATTCTTAAGGCAGCATATCGAGCCGGGCCGGCCAAGCTGTTGCTCTTGGTCAAACGCCCGGCCACCCGTGGCGGGCGATTACATTCGCGCTACACGGGCCGCCACGTCGTGACGCGAACGCGAACATGAACACGGGCAGCGAAGGGGAGGATCCGGACGCCATGCAATTGCCGCGCATCCATCACGTCGCGATCATCTGCGCCGACTACGCGCGCTCGAAGCGTTTCTACGTCGACGTGCTGCGCCTGACCGTCGTTGCCGAGACGTGGCGCGCCGAGCGCGGCTCCTACAAGCTCGATCTGGCGCTTGGCGACGGCGCGCAGATCGAGCTTTTTTCCTTTCCGGACCCGCCGCCGAGGCCGACGCGCCCGGAAGCCCGCGGCCTGCGGCACCTCGCGTTCGAGGTGCCGTCGCTCGAGCCCTGGATTGATCGGCTGCGCGCGCACGGCGTCGAGGTCGAGCCGATTCGCGTCGACGAGCTGACGTCGCGGCGCTTCACGTTCTTTGCCGATCCGGACGGATTGCCGCTGGAGCTCTACGAGCGCGCCGCGGGCTGAACACGGGCCGCACGTCGCGGCGGCGTTCCCGCGCCGGCGCGCGCGTTCGCGTCAGGTGGCGGGCACGAGTTCCCGGTACATCTCGATGTAGGCGGCCGCGGCTCCGTCCCAGGAGAAATCCTGGCTCATCGCGCACTGCACGACGCGGGTCCAGGCGGCCCCGCTGCGGTAGAGCTCGAGCGCGCGGCGCACCGCCGCCACCAGGCTCGCGCTGTCGGCACGGTCGAAGACGAAGCCGGTGGCGCGATGGCTCGCCAGCGCGTCGGCCTCCGCGTCGACGACGGTATCCGCGAGTCCTCCGACGCGCCGCACGAGCGGCAACGTGCCGTAGCGCAACCCGTAGAGCTGCGTCAGCCCGCACGGCTCGAAGCGCGAGGGCACGCAGATGATGTCCGAACCGGCGATCACCTGGTGCGCCAAGGGTTCGTCGTACCCGATGCGGACCGCGACCGATCGCGGCTGCGATGCGGCGCAGGCGTTGAGCGCCGCCTCGATGTCGCGGTCGCCGCTGCCGACGATCGCGAACTGGACGCCGTCGCGGACGAGGTCGGCGACGTTGCGCGCCAGCAGGTCGATGCCCTTCTGGTGCGTCAGCCGGCTGACAATGCCGATGACCATCGCGTCGGCGCGCGGCTGCAGCCCGAGGCTCGCCTGGAGCGCCGCCTTCGCGGCCCGCTTGCCGTCGAGGTTCGTGGCGTCGTAGTGCGCCGCCACGTGCTCGTCGGTCGCCGGATTCCAGACCGAATAGTCCACGCCGTTCAGGATTCCGCGCAGCACGGCGCGGCGCTGCGCGATCAACCCCTCCAGGCCGCAGCCGAACTCCTCGGTCTGGATCTCGCGCGCGTAGGTCGGGCTGACGGTCGAGATCCGGTCGGCGAAGCGCAGGCCCGCCTTCATGAAGGCACCGGCGCCATGGAACTCGACGCCGTCGGGCGAGAACAGCCGCGCCGGCAGGTTCAGCTCGGCCATCGCGTCGCGTTCGAACAGCCCGTGGAAAGCCAGGTTGTGGATCGTGAACGCCGTGCGGCACGGCGCCGCCGGATGCAGCGAGAGGTACGCCGGCGCGAGCCCCGAATGCCAGTCGTGGCCGTGGACGATCTGCGGCCGCCACCGCCAGTCGATGTCGCCGGCTCCAAGGTGCGCGGCGATCCAGCCGAGCGCCGCGTAGCGGCGCGGATTGTCCGGCCAGTCGCGCCCATCGGGGCCGATATAGGGGCCGCCGGGCCGCTCGAACAGGAACGGCGCGTCGATGACGTAGGCCGGCACCTCGATGCCCTGCAGCCGGCCGAAGCGCACGACGATCGTCGCGGCGCCAAATGCCGGGCCGAAGTACGCGACCACCGACGTCGATTCGAACTGGCGCAGGATCGCCGGATAGCCCGGCAGCAGCAGGCGCGCGTCGATCCCGCGCGCGACGAGCGCCGGCGGCAGCGCGGCCATGACGTCGCCCAGGCCGCCGGTCTTGACGAACGGGTAGATCTCGGCGCCGACCTGAAGGACCCGAAGCGCGTTCGCGTCGGCCATCGTCAAGCGAGCTTGGCGATCATGTCTTCGGTGACGAGCGTGACGCCGCCTTCGGTCCGGTAGAAGCGCTGCGCATCCGCCTCGGCATCCTCGCCGATCACGAGCCCGTCGGGGATCGTGACGCCGCGGTCGACGACGACGCGGCTGAGGCGGGCATGGCGTCCGACCGTCACTTCCGGCAGCAGCACGGACCAGTTCACCGTCGAGTACGAATGCACGCGACACTTCGAGAACAGCAGCGAACGGAACAGCGCGCCCGAGATGATGCAGCCACCGGAGACCATCGATTCGATCGCAAGACCGCGGCGGTCCGGCAGGTTGTGCACGAACTTCGCCGGCGGCAGCTGCTCCTGGTAGGTCCAGATCGGCCAGTTCGTGTCGTAGAGATTGAGCGCCGGTTTCGTCGCCGTGAGGTCGATGTTCGCTTCCCAGTAGGCGTCGATCGTCCCGACATCGCGCCAGTAGGGCGTCTCGTTCGGCTCGCTGACGACGCAGCCCTCGCTGAACGGCTGCGCCCAGGCCAGGCGCGAGGCGACGGCGTGCGGAATGATGTCCTTGCCGAAGTCGTGGCTCGACGTCGGATCCGCGATGTCGCGCTGCAGCGTCTCGTACAGGTACTTGGCGTCGAAGACGTAGATCCCCATGCTGGCCAGCGCGGTGTCCGGCCGCCCCGGCATCGGCGGCGGATCGGCCGGCTTCTCGACGAAGCTCACGATGCGCCCGTCGGGCTCGATCGCCATGACGCCGAAGGCGCTGGCCTCCTTGATCGGCACCTCGATGCAGCCGACGGTGCATTTCGCGCCGCGCGCGACGTGGAACGTCAGCATGCGGCCGTAGTCCATCTTGTAGATATGGTCGCCGGCCAGGACGACGATGTATTCCGGGTCGACGCTGGCGATGATGTCGAGGTTCTGGAACACCGCATCCGCGGTGCCGCGGTACCACGACTCCTCGTTGATCCTCTGCTGCGCCGGCAGCAGGTCGATGAACTCGTTCAGCTCCGCCTTCATGAAGGCCCAGCCGCGCTGCAGGTGCCGCAGAAGGCTGTGGGACTTGTACTGCGTGACGACGCCGATCCGCCGTATGCCGGAGTTCAGGCAGTTCGACAGCGTGAAGTCGACGATGCGGAACTTGCCGCCGAAGTGCACGGCCGGCTTCGAGCGCTTGTCGGTCAACTGCTTGAGCCGGCTGCCCCGGCCGCCGGCCAGGACGAGGGCCAGCGCGCGCTTCGGCAGCTGGCTGTTGGCATACGCGTCGGTCGTCATCGCTACCCTCCGCTCGATGTCACTGTCGTTGTGTTGCGCCTACGCGACTTCGAAGAGCGCGGCAGCGCCCTGGCCGCCGCCGATGCACATCGTCACGACGACGTGCTTGACGCCGCGGCGCTTGCCCTCGATCAGCGCATGCCCCGTGAGGCGCGCGCCGGAGACGCCGTAGGGATGCCCGACCGCGATCGCGCCGCCGTCGACGTTGAGGCGGTCCATCGGGATGCCGAGCTTGTCGGCGCAATACAGGACCTGGACGGCGAAGGCCTCGTTGAGCTCCCACAGCCCGATGTCCTCGACGCGCAGCCCGGCGCGGGCGAGCAGCTTCGGGATCGCGTAGACGGGGCCGATGCCCATTTCGTCCGGTTCCAGCCCGGCGACCGCGAAGCCGCGGTAGATCCCGAGCGGGACGAGCCCGCGCCGCTCCGCGACCTTCGCGTTCATGACCACCGCGGCGGCCGCGCCGTCGGAGAACTGGCTGGCGTTGCCGGCGGCGATCACGCCGCCCGGCAACGCCGGCCGGATCTTCGCGACGCCCTCGTAGGTCGTGTCGGGCCGGATGCCTTCGTCGGCATCGATCGTCACCTGCTTCGTCGCCAGGCGCGACGTCGCCTTGTCCGCGACGCCCATCGTCACCGTCATCGGAACGATCTCCTGCGCGAAGCGGCCGGCGGCCTGCGCCGCCGCGGCCCGCAGCTGGCTCTGCACGCCGTACTGGTCCTGGCGCTCGCGCGGGATCCCGTAGCGCTTCGCGACCTGCTCCGCCGTCTGCAGCATCGGCCAATAGAGCTCCGGCTTGCGCTTGACCAGGGCCGGGTCGGCCAGCATGTGCATGTTCATCTCCTGCTGCACGCACGAGATGCTCTCGACACCGCCGGCGACGAACACGTCGCCTTCGCCGCTGAGCACGCGCTGCGCCGCGAGCACGATCGTCTGCAGGCCGGACGAACAGAAGCGGTTGACGGTCATCCCGGGCACGGTGACGGGGCAGTCGGCGGCGAGCGCGACCTGCCGCGCGATGTTCATGCCGGTCGCGCCCTCCGGGTTGGCGCAGCCCATCACGACGTCCTCGACTTCGGCCGGGTCGAGGCGGGCGCGGGCGATCGCGTGGCGGACGGCGTGCCCGCCGAGCGTCGCGCCGTGCGTGAGGTTGAAGGCGCCTTTCCAGCTCTTCGCGAGGCCGGTGCGGGCCGTCGATACGATCACGGCATCGGTCATGTTCGTGCTCCTCTCGGTTTGCGTTCGCGCGGCGGTCAGGCGGTGAAGCTCTTGCCCTCGGACGCCAGGCGCTCGAGCAGCGGCGCCGGCACCCAGGCCCCGGCCTGCCGTTCCGCGTGCGGCGCGCCGGCGAAACGCCGCATCGCCGCCACGACGTTGAACAGCCCGACCGTGTCGGCGTAGCACATGGGACCGCCACGCCACGGCGGGAAGCCGTAGCCGGTCAGGTAGACCATGTCGATGTCGGACGCCTTGCTCGCGATGCCTTCCTCCAGGATCCGCGCGCCTTCGTTGACGAGGGCGTAGACGAGCCGCTCGACGATCTCGTCGTCGCCGATCCGGCGCCGCTCGATCCGCAGCGCCTTCGAATGCGCGACCACCATGTCGTCGACGACCTTCGACGGCTTCGGCGTCCGGTCGCCCGGCGCGTAGTCGTACCAGCCGGCGCCGGTCTTCTGGCCGAAGCGGCCCATCTCGCACAGCAGGTCGGCCGTCTTCGAGTAGGTCACGTCCGGCTTCTCGACGTAACGCCGCTTGCGGATCGCCCACCCGATGTCGTTGCCGGCCAGGTCGCCCATCCGGAACGGACCCATCGCGAAGCCGAACTTCTCGATCGCGCGGTCGACCTGCGCCGGCAGGCAGCCTTCCTCCAGCAGGAATCCGGCCTGGCGGCTGTACTGCTCGATCATCCGGTTGCCGATGAAGCCGTCGCAGACGCCGGAGACGACGGCCGTCTTGCGGATCGTCTTCGCGAGCTTCATCGCCGTGGCCAGCACGTCCTTCGACGTCGCGGCGCCGCGGACGACCTCCAGCAGTTTCATGACGTTCGCCGGGCTGAAGAAATGCAGCCCGATGACGTCGCCCGGTCGCTTCGTGAACGACGCGATCCGGTCGACGTCGAGCGTCGAGGTGTTGCTCGCGAGGATCGCGCCCGGCTTCATCGTGGCGTCGAGCTGGCGGAAGACCTTCTCCTTGACGCCGATGTCCTCGAATACGGCCTCGACGACGATGTCGGCGTCGCGGATGTCGTCGTAGGACAGCGTGCCCTGGATCAGCGACATGCGCTTGGCCAGGGCCTCTTCCGTGAGCTTGCCCTTGCGCGCGGAGTTCTCGTAGTTCCTGCGCACGGTCCCGAGGCCCCGCTCGAGCGCCTCGCCGGTTGTCTCGACCACCGTCACCGGGATGCCGGCGTTGGCGAAGTTCATCGCGATGCCCCCGCCCATCGTGCCGGCGCCGATGACGGCGGCGCGGCGGATCTCGCGCACCGGCGTGGACTCCGGCACGTCGGCGATCTTCGAGGCGGCGCGCTCGCCGAGGAAGGCGTGGCGCAGCGCGCGCGACTCCGGCGTGAACATCAGGCCGATGAACGCCTCGCGCTCGGCGCGCATCGCCTCGTCGAACGGCATCGTGACCGACGCGGTGACGGCGTCGACGCACTTCACGGGGGCCGGATAGTTCTTCGCGATCGCGGCGACCGTGTTGCGCGAGAACTTCAGGAACGCCTGCGCCTGGTCGTGCTCGACCTTGAGGTCGCGTGCGCGCGGATGCGGGCCGGGGCGCCGCGCCGCGTCGCGGGCGAACTCGACGGCCGCGGCCACCACGTCGCCGTCGACGACGCGGTCGAACAGGCGCGTGGAGGCCAGCGCATCGGCCTTCAGCGGTTCGCCGCTGACGATCATGTTCACGGCGGCCTCGAGCCCGGCAAGGCGCGGCAGCCGCTGCGTGCCGCCGGCCCCGGGGATCAGCCCGATCTTGACTTCCGGCAACCCGACGTCCGCGTGGCGCGCGGCGACGCGGTAGTGGCAGCCCATCGCCAGTTCGAGGCCGCCACCCATCGCGGTCGCGTTGATCGCGGCAACGACCGGCTTCGTGGCGCTTTCCACGAGGCGGATCAGCGTGAGCAGGTTGGGTTCCTGCGTCGACTTCGGCGAGCCGAACTCGCGGATGTCGGCGCCGCCGGAAAACACGCGACCGGCGCCGGTGACCACGATCGCGACGATGTCCGGATCGAGCAGCGCCTTGTCGACGCCGGCGGCAAACGCAAGCCGCGTCGCGAGGCCGAGGCCGTTGACCGGCGGGTTGTTGAGCGTGATGACGGCGACGCCGTCGCGGATCGTGTAGTCGGCTGACATCGTGCGGTCTCCGTGCGGGTCGGTCTGCGTCGGTGTTTCGATTCCGTGCTTCGATTCCGGGATTCGTTACGGTCTGCCGGCTGCGCGGCGGGTTCGCCCGGCGTGCGTCGCGGCCACGGGTGCGGTCAACCCGACGCGGCCAGGAGACGCGCCCGCGCCGCGTCGTAGTCGGCGCGCATCGTCGCGACGACCTCGGCAACCGGCCTCACCGCATCGATGTTCCCGACGCCCTGGCCCGCGCCCCAGATGTCTCGCCACGCCTTGCTGCGCGACGATCCGCCGGAGCCGAAACTCATCGTGCTCTTGTCCGCGCTCGGCAGGTTTTCCGGGTCCAGGCCGGCATTGACGATGCTGCCGCGCAGGTAATTGCCCAGCACGCCGGTGAACAGGTTCGTATAGACGATGTCGCTCGCCGTCGAGTCGACGATCATCTGCTTGTAGGCGATGTCCGCGTGGGCCTCCGGCGTCGCGATGAAGCGCGTGCCGATGTAGGCGAGGTCCGCGCCCATCGCCTGCGCCGCGAGGACGTGCTCGCCGCGCGTGATCGCGCCGGACAGGATGATCGTCCCGGCATAGAAGCGCCGCACCTCCGAGACGAGCGCGAACGGGCTCAGGCCGCCGGCGTGGCCGCCGGCGCCGGCGCAGACGAGGATCAGGCCGTCCACGCCGGCGTCGATGGCCCGCTTCGCGTGGCGCACGCTGATCACGTCATGGAAGACCAGTCCGCCCCAGCCATGGACGACCGGCACGACCTCGTCGGGCGCGCGCAGGCTCGTGATGATGATCGGCACGCGGTGCCTGCCGCAGGCCTCGAGGTCCTGCCGCAGTCGATCGTTGCTGGCGTGGATGATCTGGTTGACCGCGTAGGGCGCGACGCGCGAGCCGGGGTGCTCCGCCGCGTGCTGCGACAGCGCCTCGTCGATGCGCTGCAGCCAGTTCTCCAGCTCGGCGGCCGGACGCGCGTTGAGCGCCGGGAAGGCACCGACGATCCCCGCCTTGCACTGCGCAATCACCAGGTCCGGATTGGAGACGATGAAGAGCGGGGAGCCGATGACCGGCAGGGACAGGCGATTCTTCAGAAGCTCCGGCAGGCTCATCGGACCCGGTGTGGTGGCAGGGAACAGGCCGGCGATCGTACACCGCGACGCGGGAAAGCCCCGTCGCTGCACTGCAGCGAAGAATGGCGGCCGCGCCGCGCGGAGCTCAGATTTCGATCTGCGAGCCGAGCTCGGCGACGCGATTGAGCGGCAGGCGGAAGTAATCCGCCGAATCCGCCGCGTTGCGGGTCATCGCGGCGAACAGCCGCTCGCGCCAGTGGGCCATCGCCTTGCTCGAGGCCACGGGTACCACCTTCTGCCGGCTGAGGAAGAAAGAGGTCTCCATCGGGTCGATCGCCAGGCCGTGCGAACGCGCGAACTCCAGCGCGCGCATCAGGTCCGGCTCGTTCTTGAACCCGTAGTGCACGTCGATCTGGAAGCAGTGGTGGCCGAGCGGCGTCACGGTGACGCGCTGGTCGGCCGGAATCCACGGCACCGAGGCGACGTGCACCGTGAGGAAGATCACGCGCTCGTGCAGGACCTTGTTGTGCAGCAGGTTGTGCATCAGCGCGCGCGGCGCTCCTTCGTTCTCCGCGCGCAGGAAGACCGCGGTGCCGGGCACGCGCGTCGGCGGCGAGCGCATCAGCGACTCGAGGATCACCTCCAGCGGGACGGCCTCGGCGCGCAGCTTCGCGAGCAGGATCGTGCGGCCGCGCTTCCACGTCGTCATGACCGTGAAGACGACCAGGGCGACCGCGAGAGGGAACCAGCCGCCCTGCAGGATCTTGAGGTTGTTCGCCGCATAGAGCACGAAGTCGATCGCGGCGAAGAAGCCGGTCGAGACGATCGAGATCCACAGCGGGTACTTCCATCCGTAGCGGACGACGAAGAAGGTGAGCAGCGTCGTGATGAACATCGTGCCGGTCACGGCGATCCCGTACGCCGAGGCCAGCGCCGCCGAGGAGCCGAAGCCGATGACGACCGCGACCACGAGGATGAATTGAAGCCAGTTCACGGCCGGCACGTAGATCTGGCCGAACGAGGAGGCCGACGTCTGCACGATGTGCATCCGCGGCATGAAGCCGAGCTGGATCGCCTGCCGGACGAGCGAGAACGTGCCGGATATCGTCGCCTGCGAGGCGATCACCGTCGCCGCCGTGGCCAGCACGACGAGCGGGATCACGCCCCAGTCGGGCACCTGGCGGTAGAACGGATTGTCGACCGCGGCCGGGTTCGTGAGCAGCAGCGCGCCCTGCCCGAGGTACTCCAGCAGCAGCGCCGGGAAGACGAGCGCGAACCACGCGGTGCGGATCGCGCGCTTGCCGAAATGCCCCAGGTCGGCATAGAGCGCCTCGGCGCCGGTCACCGTCAGGACGATCGCGCCGAGCGCAACGAACGCGATCCAGCCGTTGCGCCACATGAAGGTCAGGCCGTGCAGCGGATTCAGGGCATTGAGGATCTGCGGCGCGCGCATGATCTGCGCGAGGCCGAGCAGGGCGATCACCACGAACCAGATCGCCAGCACCGGGCCGAAGAGCACGCCGATGCGCCCGGTGCCATGCTTCTGGCCGATGTACAGCGCGGTCAGGATCGCCACGGCGAGCGGCAGGATGTAGGGCTTGAACGTCGGCGTCGCGATCTCGATCCCCTCGACCGCGCTCAGCACCGAGACGGCCGGCGTGATCACGCCGTCGCCGAAGAACAGCGCCGCGCCGCACAGGCCGATGAACACGGCGAACCGCTGCAGCTTGACGCGCTCGCCGACCGACGAGGCGGCGAGCGCGATCAGCGCCATCACGCCGCCTTCGTGGTTGTTGTCGGCGCGCAGGATCAGGCCGACGTACTTCAAGGCGACGATGATCGCCAGCATCCACGTCGTCAGCGAGACGACCCCCAGGATGTTCTGCGGGTCGACCTTGACCCCGAACTCCGGATTGAACGCCTGCTGCAGGGCATACAGCGGGCTCGTGCCGATGTCGCCGTAGACGACCCCGATCGCGCCGAGAACGAGCGGCGCGAGGCGTTCACGAGGGGAGGGCTGTGCCATGAGGATGCGCCGCGCCGCGGCGCGTCCGTGCGTTGCAATGCGGCGGCACGATACGCTGCCGGCGCCGCCAGCGCGAACCGGCCGGGACGATCAGATTGGCGCGGCGTCGGTTTTTGGCAACACCGCCGGGACGGTGAATCCGTCGCGCGCGGTCGCCGCGCCGCGGCTGGCGCGGGCGTGCCGCGCGCGGGCCGTGACCAGGGCGCCGGTGAGGCGCGCGGCAACGACCGGTTCGAGCCCGATCGCGGAATTGCAATCGATGAGGTTTTCGCAGTACGGCGAGAACCAGTGCGGCCGGTCGTCGAGCGCGACCCAGGCGTCCGGCGGCCGGTTGTTCATCCGCAACCAGTGGGCGCACTCCGCCTGGCGCCGGTACGGCACCAGCGGCGTGGCCGCGTCGAACTGGCCGAATGTCGGCGTGATGCCGATCACGCGGGCGGCGACCTCCTCCGGCAACAGCGCCTGCAACTGGTCGAACGACATCAGGTTTCGCCAGGCCGTGGACAGGACGATCTCGACCTCCGCGAAGCCCGAGAGCGTCTGCGCGAGGCGAGGCGCGTGCTCGAACAGGCGGCGCGGCTCCATGCACGGATCGGGGTGCAGGACGCCATCGAAATCCAGGAACAGGATCAAGGAAGCCTCGGCTTGGCGGTCAACGGGTGTCTCGACGGCTCGGGGCGCGATGCCCCGCATCCTCAGGAAATCGGCAGCGCGGCGGCGCCGATTGAGCGCGACCAGCGCCGGAGTTGGCCGGCAAATGGCCCCCAGTTTTCTGGATCCCGCGGGCGCGGGACGGGCTTCCCGCGCTCAAGGCGCCAGCGGAACGTCCGTTACCTCGTTGGGGCAGGCGTCTCACGCGCCGCCAAGGCTTGAGAGGAACGCATGGAACACGAAGAAAACGGGAGCAGCGGGCGGGACGACTCGTCGGAACCGCTGTCGCCTTCCGACATCATTGGATTGCCGGCAGCCGACATCGCCCGGCGCCTGAACCGGCTCGCCCAGCTCGAACGCGTGATCGAGGATCGCGGCGAGGAACTGCAGTGGGTCAACGAACGCCTCATCACGGAGTTGTACGAGCGGCAGGCGGCCGAGGAAAGCGTGGCGCAGCTGCGCGTGACCGACGCCGTCACCGGGTTGCCGAACCGGGTCGCGTTCGAGCGCAAGCTGGAGCGCGCGGCCGCGGAGCACGCCAGCTCCGGCGCCGCCGCGGGCGTCGTCGCGATCGGCATCGAGAAGCTGTCGAAGATCCGCGACGCGCTCGGCCTTTCGGCGGCGGACATCGTCGCACGCCAGCTCGGCGAACGCCTGCGCGCGGTGCTGCGCGGCACGGACGTGCTCGCCCGCATCGGCGACAACGAATTCGGCCTCGTGCTGTCGCACCTGCGCGTCTCGAACGACGCCGGCCCGATCGCCCGCAAGCTGATCGAGGCGATCGAGGCGCCGCTGCGCGTCGACGGCAAGGAACTGCGCGTCACGGCCGCGATCGGCGTGTCCGTGCTGCCGGAGGACGGAAGCGAGGCCGGCACGCTGCTTGCCCGCGCCGGTGCTGCGATGCAGTTCGCGCGCGAGAACGGGATGCGGCTGTTCCAGTTCTTCAATCCGGCGATCGGCGAACGCGGGCTGCGCCGCCTGCGAATCGAAGCCGAACTGCGCACCGCGATCGAGGAAGGGCAGTTCGGCGTCCAGTACCTGCCGCGCGTCAACATCCGGTCGCGCCGGATCGTCGCCAACGAGGCGCTCGTGCGCTGGTACCACCCGGAGCGCGGACCGCTCGGGCCGGTCGAGTTCCTCGACGTCGCGGAGGAGACCGGGCTGATCGTGCCGATCGGGATGCAGGTCCTGCGACGCGCCTGCGAGGACGCCACGACGTGGCCGAAGAAGGTCGGCGTGCAGGTCAACCTGTCGCCGCGCGAGTTCCGCGGCGAGACGCTGCTCGACGCGGTCGACGAGGTGCTGGCCTCGACGGGCCTGGAGGCGCACCGGCTGCAGGTCGACATCACCGAAGTGAGCCTCGGCCGCCGCGTGAGCGAAGTCGCGACGAGCCTGGCGACGATCGCCGAGCTGCGCGGCCGCGGCGTGCGCGTCGCCCTCGACGATTTCGGCAGCGGCGCCTGCAGCCTGACGCTGCTGCATCGTTGCCGCGTGGACATGCTCAAGATCGACGGCGGCTTCGTCCGCGCGATGGGCGAAGACATCGGCGCCGCGGCGGTCGTCAGGGCGATCGCCGGCCTCGGCCGGCGCTTCGGCGCGCGCGTCATCGCCGAAGGGGTCGAGACCGAGTCGCAGCTGGAAATGGCGCGCAAGTCCGGCTGCGTCGAGGCGCAAGGCTTTCTGTTCGGGCAGCCGGCGCCGGCGGCGATCATCGCGCGCACGATGCGCGAGGCGGATCGCAAGGCCAAGTAGGCCGCGCCGGGGTCCTCGCACACGACGCCGCCTCGCGCGGCGTCGTGCATTTCCGGGCTGCGGGTTCCAGGGCGCCCGCCCTCTCCCCCA
>DATKPC010000013.1:0-7498 GCA_035524275.1 Burkholderiaceae bacterium | reverse complement strand
GCTCGCGACCGGCGCGCCGCCGCGGATCCGGTCACGCAGTCGCGCCATGACGTCGACGTCCTCCGGGTGGACCAGCAGCACCGGGTCGCGACCGGCGAGATCGTGCTCGCGATATCCGGTCAGCCCCGCCGTCGCCGGATTGATCGTCACGACGCGAAACGCGCGGTCGAGCAGCAAGTTGCCGACCGGGCTTTCGTTGAACACCGTCGAGAACCGCTCCGCGTTGTCGGCCAGCGCGGTCTCGATGCGCTTGCGGTCGGAGATGTCGCGCGCGAGCATGAAGATGAACTCGCGGCCGGCATGTTCGACCCGCTGCAGCACGACGTCGACCGGGAACTCCGAGCCGAAGCGGGTCCGGTAGCGCGCCTCGCCCTGGTAGGCGCCGCGCACGCCGAGCGCCTCCAGCAGATCGCCGAACCGCTCCGCGCTGATGCCGACGTCGATCGCCGCGAGGTGCAGGTCGGTCAGCTGCTCGCGGCTGTAGCCGAGCCAGGCGAGCGCCGTCTCGTTGGCGTCGACGATGCGGCCGTCGCGCTGGATCTCGAAGACCATTTCACCGGCCGTATCGAGCGCCTGGCGCAGCGCCGCGAGCGACGTCTCGGCGAAGCGCTCGCGATCGATGCGCTCCGCCGTGAGCAGCACGCCGCTGAAGCGGCCGCGGCCGTCGTGCAGCGGCGACGTGCGCACGCGGATCCACGGCCGCGCGCCCGCCGGGAACTGCAGCTCCGCCTGCTGCGAACCGCGCACCTCGCCCGCGCGCATGCGCGCCAGCGTCTGCAGCATCTGCGGCTCGCGCGAGAAGTCGAACGCGTCGTCGAGGCACCGCCCGCTCACGTCCGCCGCCGGCACGCCGGTCATCTGCTCGAGATAGGCGTTCCATTCCCGCAGGCGCAGGTTCGCGTCGAGGACCGCGATGCCGATCTGCGCCGATGCCATCACGGTGTCGACGAAGGCATCGGCCTCGCGCGAGGCGCGCAGCGCGACGCGCGGCACCGTGACGTCGCGCATCAGCGCCGTCACGTGCGTCGGCTGGCCGTCGCCCGCGAGCTCCAGCACGAGGCGGACGTCGAAGCTCTTGTGGCCGGTCGGGTGCGGGAACGTGAACTTGAAGGAACGCTCCTCGAGCGTCTCGAAGACGCCCTCGACGGCGCCGTCCCACAGGCGCGCGAACGGCTCGAAACGCTCGATCTCGCCGAGCCGGCGTCCGAGGAAGTCGCGGCGCGGCAGCGCGGTCGCCTTCTGCAGCGCGGCGTTGGCGTAGACGACCCGCAGCGCGCGATCGAAGCGAAGCAGCGCGTCGGGCAGCGCGTCGAACACCCGATCCGTCGGCGCGGCGAGTGGCGCCGCGGCGGCGGCGAGCAACGACGCTGTCGCCGTCACGACGGTCACCGGCCGGTTCCCGTGATTTGACCGGCTCCCCGACGTCGCCTCAGGCGCTGGGGCCGACGTAGTCGCGCTGCCGCAGCCATTTCGTCGCGATCCACTTCTCGCCGGCGGCGACCGGGCTGCCTCCGTGCAGCGTGCGCGCGTCGAGGTCGCCCGCGTCGGCGGCATAGGCGAAGTAGACGGCGTTGCCGCGGCGCGGCAGCACGTCCAGGCCGATGTCCGGGAAGACCGTCGAGCCGCCGGCGTCGACGTCGTTGAGGTACATCACGAGCGTGGCGATGCGCTGGCCTCCCATCTGCAGCACCTTCTCGTTGCCCGGCAGCGCCGGGTCGAAGTAGTCGAAGTGCGGCCGGTACTGCGCGCCCGGGCCGTAGTTGAGGACCTGGATCGGCTCCCCGCGCTCGACCGGGTAGCTGATGAGCTCGGCGATCCGGCGTTCGATCCGGGCGACGAGCGGGTTTTCGCCGCGCTGGAAATGCGTGCCCTGGCTGGTCCGGTCCGGGTGCACGTCGTAGGCTCCGGTGGCGGCATTGACGACGCTGGAACGCTCCAGCTTGCCGCGCGACAGGCGGATCATCTCATCGCATTCCTCCGGCGACAGCAGGTTGCCGAAGAGCACGACGCGCGGCGCGTTGAGCGCCAGCAGGATGTGGACCTCACGGTCGGACGTACGGATCGTGTTCGGCGACCCGGCAAGGATGCGCGACGAATCGGTCGGGAGGTCCGGCGGCGACGCGGATCCCGCGTCGGCGGCCGGGGCCAGGGCCTGAACGGGAGCCGGCGCCGGAGCGCCGAATCGACGATAGGCCAGCTCGACGGCCGCGCTCGCGAACTGCGCCTGGTAGCCGGAGGCGCGCATCGACTGCACGAGCGCCTCGGAGGCATTGCCGGCGTCGTAGGACTGCCGCAACCAGGTCCTGAGGTCTTCCGCGAGGTCTTCGAATCGCATGCCTTCCGCCCTGTCGGCGCGCGAGCGGCGCGCCATCGAACAGCCGCGGCGGAAGCATAGCCCGAACACGGTGGCGGGACGCGGCCCGGCATCTTGCGGCGCACGGAACCGCGCACGACAGCGGATGCCCGACACTGCGCTATGATTTTTGGTTCACAACCCGTCAGCCGGAGCCATGCTATGTCGCAGCGGATCTCGTCGCTGCCGAATCTCAACGACGCGGCGCTGATCAAGGTCCACGCTTACGTGGACGGCTCGTGGTCGGATGGCGATATCGGAAAGTTCAGCGTCTTCAATCCGGCCGACGGCGGACGGCTGGTCGACGTGGCCAACTGCGGCCCGCGCGACGCGCAGCGCGCGATCGAGGCCGCGCTGCGCGCCTCGGCACCGTGGCGGGCGCGCACCGCGAAGGATCGCGCCGCGATCCTTCGCCGCTGGTTCGACCTGATCCGGGCCAACGCCGAGGACCTGGCGCGGCTGATGACCGCCGAACAGGGCAAGCCGCTCGCCGAAGCGCGCGCCGAGGTGGCCTATGGCGCGAGCTTCG
Source organism: Burkholderiaceae bacterium (assembly GCA_035524275.1). Lineage (GTDB taxonomy): Bacteria > Pseudomonadota > Gammaproteobacteria > Burkholderiales > Burkholderiaceae_F > DATKPC01. The sequence goes on along the minus strand of DATKPC010000013.1, from coordinate 4,616 downwards.
TCGAATGGTTCGCCGAGGAGGCCAAGCGGGTCTACGGCGACACGATCCCGACGTTCTCCGCCGATCGCCGCATCCTCGTCCTGAAGGAGCCGATCGGCGTCTGCGCGGCGATCACGCCGTGGAACTTCCCGATCGCGATGATCACGCGCAAGGTGTCGCCGGCGCTTGCCGTCGGCTGCCCGGTCCTCGTCAAGCCGGCGGAACAGACGCCGCTGTCGGCGCTCGCGCTCGCGGAACTCGCCAGTCGCGCCGGCTTCCCGCCGGGCGTCCTGAACGTGCTGCCGGCCGATTCCGACCAGTCGATCAACATCGGCCGCCTGCTGTGCGACTCGGCGGCGATCCGGAAGCTGTCGTTCACCGGTTCCACGCCGGTCGGCCGCATCCTGATGCAGCAGAGCGCCCCGACGCTGAAGCGGCTGTCGCTCGAACTGGGCGGCAATGCGCCGTTCGTCGTCTTCGAGGACGCCGACATCGAGGCCGCGGTCGACGGCGCGATCCAGTCGAAGTACCGCAACTCGGGCCAGACCTGCATCTGCACCAATCGCTTCTTCGTCGCCAACGCCATCTATGACGAATTCGTCGACAAGCTCGCGCTGCGCGCGGCGCAACTGAAGGTCGGGTCCGGTTTCGAGGCCGGCGTCATGCAGGGACCGCTGATCGACGAGGCAGCGCTCGCCAAGGTCGAGGCTCACGTCGCCGATGCGCTGGCCAAGGGCGGACGGATCGTCACCGGGGGCCAGCGCCATGCGCTCGGCGGGACCTTCTACGAGCCGACGGTGATCGCCGACGCGACCCGCGACATGAGCCTCGCCCGCGAGGAGACCTTCGGGCCGGTCGCCCCGGTATTCCGCTTCGACCACGAGGACGAAGCGGTGGCGGCGGCCAACGGCGTCGAATCGGGCCTGGCGGCCTACTTCTATTCGCGCGACGTGGGTCGCGTCCTGCGTGTCGCCGAAGCGCTGGAATTCGGGATGGTCGGCATCAATACCGGGATGATCTCCACCGAGGTCGCGCCGTTCGGCGGCGTCAAGCAATCGGGCTTCGGGCGCGAGGGGTCGAGCTACGGCGTCGACGACTACCTGGTCACGAAGTACGTCTGCATCGGCGGCGTGACGGCGCAAGAATAGGTTCCGGCGGCCCCGGCAAGGGGCGCGAGACCCCGGGGGTAGGAGTGCCCTTTAGCCGTTACACCTAGGTAGGAAATCCAGGGTCAACCCCTGAAAAGGTAGTGACAAACTCGGTATCTCTCGGTATCGTCCCGTGAAAATGGGAGGTCGAGCAGATGTTTGACACTGCCCCGCACCAAAATCACGGTACCCCGGCCGTTGCCGACCGGCGCAGTGCGATCGACGCAGACCGCGTCGACGAATTCCTGCGGCAGCATGCACCCCGACCCTGGAAGTCGTTCCGCGGGCCGGTCGCGGCATCCCCGGCGATCGACACGGCTGCCGCAATCTACCAGACGCTGCTCGATCCGGATCTCTGCGCGTCGCCTCCCGCGGCGCAACAGTCCCTGCGAGCCGCCTCGATCAGCGCGATCGAGCCCGCGGTCGCCCGCGCGGCGCCCGTCGAGTTCTTCGTCGATCTCGGCCATGGCTACCGCGCCAGCCTGAAGCCCGGGCGCGAGCCGCTGACGTTCGAGGTCGGGCTCGGCGAATGGTTCCTCCTCTCGCAGCTGGCGCGGTGCGCCCACCGGATTGCGCCGGCCTACGCGCCCGGGGCCCGTTTCAACCTGGTCGTCGACAATCTCTTCGCCTGGGAAGTCTCCGCGGTCGCGCTCGCGGACACCGAGCGGTACTGCGCGTGGCTGCGCGCGCTGATCGCCGCGACCGGCCTGGACCATCTCGTGCGCGTCGTCGTGGAATCGGAGCAGGTTGCGGCCCGCGACTTCGCCGCGGCCATGGAATCCGAGCTCGCGGGACGCGAAACGGCGGGGTCGTCGACCGGCGGGCGCCAGGCGACGACGCTGTCGCGGCGCTACGCCGCGGCGGCAGCCGCCTCGCACCGCCTGCTCGCGCCGTTCATCGACGGGCCGCGTCTCAGCCTGCAGCCGCATTCGGCGGCCCTGAGGCTGCGGCCGTATCCCGGCGGCGACGGGCGCATCGGCGCCGGCGAAACCTGCCTCGCGCAACACGACGGCAGGCTGCGGCCGGTCGTGCTGACGCGCCTGTCGAGCGGCAGGTACGTCCGGACGCGGATGATGGCGCCGCCGGCGCTTCCTGACCTGATCCGCGCGATCACGATCGCCCACCCGCACTCCACGACGCACTGACGGCCGCGATCGACCGGGCCGGCCGCCAAAGCGGCCGCATCCGGGCATCGATTTCCCGCGTATAACTTCCAGCGGTTGCGCCGCAAACGCCCATGTCCCGGCCGCCAGGCGGCCAGGGACGGCGGGTGGCGGCCGCGGGATGTACGCCCGGGGGGGCGATGATCGTGCGAAAAGGGGGCGTCGCGTGATCAACGAGGTGTCGACCGTCGCACGGCCGGGAGCGGAAGGCGACCCCGATTCGCATCTGGCCGGGCTCGTCGCCAGGATGGCCGGCGGCGACGAGAAGGCATTGGCGTGCTTCTACGACCTGACGCATGGAAAGGCCTATGCGGTGGCAATGAGGATCCTGCGCCATACCGAGACCGCGGAGGACGCGCTGGAGGATGCCTATTGGCAGGCGTGGCGCGAGGCGCCGCGCTACGACCCCGCGCGCGGCCGCGCGCTGGCCTGGCTGCTCACGATCTGCCGCTCGCGCGCGCTGGACACCCTGCGACGGCGGGATCCCGCCGAATCGGTCGCCGACGTCGAGACGCTGGCCGACGAGCTCGCCGATGCGAATGCGGACCCGTGCGGCCTACTCTCGGCCCTGCAACGCGACGGCGCGATCGCGCGGGCCATCGAGGGACTGAAGCCGCAGGCGCGACAGCTCGTCGCGTTCGCGTTCTTTCGCGGAATGACGCACGAGGAGATCGCCGAAACGTGCAAGCTGCCGCTGGGCACCGTCAAGACGACACTGACGCGGGCCTACCAGCAACTGAAGCGGTCGCTCGCGGGCCACGGCTGGGAACCGGACTATGAATGAGGATGATGACGAGGCGGAGGCGCGCGTGCGCGAGATGCTGCTGGAGGCCATCGAACCGCTCGCCCCGCCACCCGGACGGGCGGCCGCGATCAAGCAGCGCGTGCTCGAACGCGTGCATGCCGAGCGCGCCGGCAGCGGCCCCGACGACCACCCGGGAGCCGGCCACGACGCGAGCGGCGCAGCCACTGCGGCGCCACCCTCGAGGCCGGACCGCGACGGACTCGTGACGCTACGCGCCGACGAGGGCGAGTGGCGGCGTTTCCTTCCGAAGGTCGACATCAAGGTGCTGCACCGCGACGGCGACACGCTGTCCTACCTGCTGCGCATCGAGCCCGGAGGCGCGGTGGTGCCGCATCGCCACCCGCAGGACGAGGAATGCGTCGTCCTCGAGGGCGAAGCCCGCATCGGCGCGCTCCACCTGAAGCAGGGGGACTACCATCGCGCGCCCGCCGGCGGGCACCACGGCGTGCTGTCCTCGGATCGCGGCGCGCTGCTGTTCCTGCGGGGCGCGGTCCCGGCAGCGGAACAGGTGCGGTGGCTCGACGCCGGCACGCTGGTGGCGCTGGCGCCGCCCGCGGTGCGCCGGTTCGTCGAGCGTTGGTAGCCGGCGCCGGGCACCGCTTGCCGCGACGGCGGACGTTGCTGGTCGGGGCCGCAGGCACCCTCGCGGCCGCCGGCGCCGCGTATGGCGCGGTGCTCGGGGCGGTCTCGCACTTCCAGGAGCGACTGCTCTTCCATCCGGAACCGCTTCCCGCCGACTATCCGCTCGCGTCGCGCGCGTCGCCGGCCGGCGACGTGCACGAAGAGCGGATCGCCGTCGATGGCGCGGTCCTCGACGCGCTTCACCTGCGACTGTCCGCACCGAAAGGCATCGTCTTCTTCCTCCACGGCAACGCCGGAAACCTCTCGACGTGGTTCGTCAACGCGGATTTCTACCGGCGCGCGAACTTCGACCTCTTCATGCCCGACTATCGCGGCTACGGCCGCAGCACCGGCCGCATCCAGGGCGAAGCGCAGTTGCGCGACGACGCGGCGCGCGCGTGGGCTTCCGTCGCGCCGCGCTACGAGGGACGGCGCCGGGTGATCGTCGGACGCTCCCTGGGCACCGCGCTGGCTGCCGGTCTCGCGGCGAGCGTCCGGCCCGATCTCACGGTTCTCGTGTCGCCGTACTGGAGCATCGCGGAGCTGGCGCGCCGCGCCTACCCGTGGATACCCGGCGGGCTGCTGCGATACCCGCTGGAAACCTACCGCGATGTCCCGCGGATCGACGGGCCGCTGCTGCTGATCCACGGGGAGCGCGATACCGTCATCCCGCCGGATCACAGCCTGCGCCTCGCGCGCATCGCGCGGCGGCCGGAGACGGCGATGATTGCCGGTGCCGGCCATGGAGACCTGCAGGATTTCGGCGACTACCTGGAGGCGATCCGCCGGCGGCTGGACGCGATCTAGGCTGCGGCGGCCGCGTCGTGTGCCGCGGGGGTCGGCGCGTGGCGCTGTCGCCCTCTCGCCCACCCCTCTCCCGCTTCGCGGGCGAGGGGAGCC
>DATKPC010000012.1:0-20481 GCA_035524275.1 Burkholderiaceae bacterium | reverse complement strand
CGACGTATTTCAAGGAATATTACGCCACCGTCCTGCGTGAGCGACACGTTCGTGCGACGACTCAGGGCGCGAGGACGTCGATCGACGTCACGCCGCGCACCCAGCGGGTGGGGCGCTTGTCCTCTCCCACGATGAGCCGATACATGCCGTCCTTGGCGTCGAGGGTCGATCCGTCCTTGCGGTCCGCGAGGATGACCGCGTGATCCGTGAACGAGTCGTCGAGTTCCGCCAGGGAGAACACGGCCTTGTACCCGTCGCTGCCCATCACGACGACGACGCGCGCAAAGTCCTGTCCGTGCGCCTTCGCGCCGACGGCGACCCCGGCCTGAGCCAGCGCGTCGACGAGTTTCGGGCCTTCGTACGTCGACGGCGCACCGCCGCGATCGGTCGTGTGGACGGCGAGACGTGGAAGCCGGGCCAGGTCTTCGGGCGTGAGGCTGGCGGCATGCCCGCCGGGCGTCCGTATGTCGATGCGCGCGGCGTTCTGCGGCGGCTTCGCGTCGTCGCCGTAGGCCGCGACGGACGTCAGCGTGAGGACGATCGCGACCCCTGCAACGGTAGCGGCAACGGCTCGGATGGCCATCGAGGATTCTCCCGGAAGTGTCCAGCGCGATATCGCCGTCTTACCGGCCGGCCCCGCCTCAACGGCCGTCGTCGGCGCGTCGAAGTTACCCGGAAACGCCGCCAAGCGGCAACCCGACGCGGCGGCCCGGCCACCGAGCGGGAAACCACCGAACGGCAAACGATTCCGTTATATTCACTTGAATACGACGAATCACCGGATCGTCGATCGGGCAGGTGGCCGACGCGGACTCGTCGAAGCGCGGGAGGGAAGCGTGGCAACGCGGCAGGTGGACGGTGGTTCGGAATCCCCGGGTTCGACAGGCGCGGCGCCGAACACGGCGTTCCGCGGCATGCTGCGCGGGGCCCGCATCCTGTCGGATCGCCGCGGCTTCGCGCTGGAGTTCCAGGATGCGCAGGGGCGCGCGACGAGCGTCGAACTCCCGCATGACGCCGTCACGCTGCTGATGAAGATCGCGCCGAACATCGACGCAGCACTGCTGGCCGACGAGGCGAGCCTGTCGTCGTCATTGATCGCCTATCCGGTCCACGATTGGAACGTCGACAGCGCGGGCGTCGACGACGGCGTGGCGATCTTCCTGCGCACCAGCGCGCTCGTGGAAGCGGCCTTCCATTTCTCGCTGGACGACGCCAGGACGTTCCACGAGGAATTCGGACGATCGTTGCGGCGGGCGTTGGACGCGCGGCAGCGCGGAGGCAAGCCGCCGACCTGAGCGCCGAGCGCCCCCGGCGCCGGACACCGAAGCCGGCTTCCACGCCCCCGCGCGGCGCGCCAACGACGGCAAACCGCGCCAGCTTGACCGTTGCCGGCAAGCGCTCCCGGATTCGTTCCGCGCCGCCCATGCCGCGCGCGGACCGTCGCGCCGGCCAACTTCTCGCGGATCAGCGCCGGCACCCTCATCAGCAATGGCGGACGCCGCCGTCGCGGTCACCCGTCAGGCGCGGCAACTTGCGGGGCGGGACCTGCCGGAGGAGACCCTGCCCTGCGCACTCGGGCGCCGTTACGGCGGGACGGACCGGTTGTTGGAGATCGCGTGGAATCTCTTCGGCCAGGCGGGGACATGCGTGCCCGGCGGCATCGACGGGCGTGCATAGCGCGCCGGCGTGATCGAAAACCGCGCCGCGTGCCGCACGGCCACGAGGCGGCCGAAGCCGCTGTCGCTCTCCTCGAGCGCGCCCTCGAACGGGGGTCGGACCGCCGTCGTGTCGCCGTGAACACGGCCCAGTGCGCGCAACCAGCGGCCGACGCCGGCGAGCGACACCTGGACGTGCCAGCTGCCGCCCTCCTGCGCCTGGCGCAGCAACGCAGCCTGCGCGCCGAACGCGAGCAGGTAGCCCGCCGCGTAGTCCAGGATCTGCAAGGGCATCGGCTTCGGCTCGGCGGCGCCGAAGGCCGCCGCCTCCGCCAGGTTGAAGCCGGTGGCCGTCTGCACCAGCGAATCGAAGCCGCGCCGCGCGGCCCACGGGCCGACGGGCCCGTAGGCCGACAGCGAGACATAGACGATGCCGGGGCGCAGGCTCGCGACCGCGAGCGGCGAGAATCCCAGCGCGTCGAGCGCGCCGGGCCGGTAGGCCTGCAGGAAGACGCGCGCCGACCGCGACAGTTCGCGCAGCGTCGCGCGTCCCTCGTCGCGCGCCAGGTCGACGTGGACCGACAGCTTGCCGCGACTCGTGTCGGCGATGGCTTCGATGTTGGGCAGCGACGGTGAATTGACGAGCATGACCTCGGCGCCGTAGGCCGCGAGCGTTCGGCCGGCGACCGGGCCGGCGAGGATGCGCGTGAGGTCGAGAACGCGAACCCCGCGCAACGGCGCCTCCCCGCTCGCACCGGGCCAGGGCAGCGGATCGGCGTGCGGCGCCGCGGCGATCCTCTCGATCGCGACGGGCGCCATCGCGGTCGAGGCGACCGCCTGCGGGTGCGCATCCCAGGTCGCGAAGTCGCGCGCGGCGGCGACGACCAGGCCGCGCGCGGCGGCTTCGTCCTCGACGTCCTGCGCCGACCACGCGCGCAGCGCCGCGACGACGTCCGTTCGCTCGACCTGCGGGCCGGCCGGCAAGCCGAGCAGGCGCAGGGCGCCGTCGCGGTGATGCGCGAAATTCGCATGGATCCGCACCCACTGGCGCCCGTCGGCACAGGGGTAGAGCCCCGAAAGCTTGTCCCAGAGCGTCGGTGCGACGCCGTCGAGCGTGAAGTGCGCGCTGCTCTCGAGCACGGCATCGCGCATCGCGACGCTGACGCGCTGGCGCCTGCCGCGTGGGTCGCGTCGATGCCAGATCTCGGCGGCGGCCAGCGCGGCGGCGGCAAGGCTCGCCTGCGCCGCGGTGCCGATCGCAAACGACGAGGCGACGAGCGGCTCGTCGCCGGGCAGGTCGATGTCCGCGAGCGCGTCGTCCGGCAAGTCCGCGTCACGCCACAGCGAAGCCAGGGCCCTCATCGTCGACGTCCAGCGGGGGAATCCCGACGCGCTATTTTCCTCCTTCAGCCGCCGACCGGAAGGCGTGCGGGCGCGCAGCGCCGGATCAGGGGCGAATCACGCCGGACGGTTCGATCACGACGGAGGCGCGCCCCCGCTGCGCCAGGAGGATGGCCAGCGCGGCGCAGGTGGCGGGAACGGCAAGCAGGCTCACGATCGCGCCGAAGCCCCAGCCCAGCCCGAGCAGCGCGCCGCCGATCGCGGACCCGAGGATGCTGCCGAATCGCCCCATGCCCAGCATCCAGCTGACGCCGGTCGCGCGCACGAGGGTCGGATAGCAGGTCGGGGCGTAGGCGTTCAGCCCCGTCTGTGCGCCGCTCATGCAGAAGCCGGCGCAGAAGACGAGCAGCGTGAGCAGCGGCGAGACCGCCCCGGCGCTGCCGACGGCGATCGCGCATAGCGCGCCCCCGAGGTACGCGGCGCAGATCACCAGCGCCGGCCGCAGCTTGTCCATCGTGAAGCCGACGAGGACGGCGCCGATCGTGCCGCCGAGCTGGAACATCGCCGTGACGTTGGCGGCGACGCCGATCGGCAGGCCGGCATCCTTCATCATCGTCGGCAGCCACCCGGTCAGCAGGTAGATCACCAGCAGCCCCATGAAATACGTGACCCACAGCGCCAGGGTCATGGGTCCGAAGTTCTGCATGAAGAGCACGCGGATCGGCTTGCGCGTCGGCAGCGCGGCCTCGTTGCTGACGAACTGCTCGTCGCCTTCGAAGCGTGCGCCGCAGACGCGCACCAGCAACGCGGCGATGCGCGCGGCCGGCTTGTGCTGCACTGCCATCAGGCGCGCCGATTCCGGCAGCAGCCACGCGAGCACCGGGACCAGCAGCAGGGGCAGCGTCCCGCCGACCAGCAGCACCGCGCGCCAGCCGTGCGTCGGAATGAGCTGGCCCGCCGCGAAGCCGATCAGCGCCGAGCCGAGATTGAACCCGGTGAACATGATCGTGATCATCAGCGAACGCTTGCGGCTCGGCGCGTATTCCGACAGCAGCGTCGTCGTGTTGGGCATCGCGGCGCCGAGGCCGACGCCGGTGAGCAGGCGCAGCAGCGCCATCTGCGACGGCGTCGAGGTGTAGGCCGTGGCGATCGTGAACAAACCGAAGAGGATGACCGACGCGATCAGGACGATCTTTCGCCCGACCCGGTCCGAGGATGGCCCGGCCAGCAGCGCGCCGATCACCAGCCCGATCGGCGCCGCGCTCATCACGAGGCCGAAGGCCGGACGCGAGATGCCCCATTCCTGCAGGATCGGCGGCGCGACGAAGCCCATGATCGCGACGTCCATGCCGTCGGCGGTGACCACGAGAAAGCACAGGGCCACCAGCAGCCACTGGTAGGGGGCGATCGGCCTGTCGTCGATGAAGGCCTTGACGTCGATCGTCTTCGCGGCAGCCATGTCGTGTCTCCTTCGGGTCGGGCCCGCTTATTGTCGTGTTGCCGCCGAACGCGCTTCCTTCACGCGTCGGGCGAGGTCGTGCGCCGATCCCAGGCGAGCGGGCCGGCGTCCTTTCCGGCGACGGAGTAAAGCGCCCCCGGGGCATTGCGCGTCTTCTGGAACGCCTCCAGCGACTCGCCGCGCATCGCCGCGTAGATGTGCAGGTTCGAGACCCCGATGACGGCGCCGAGCTTCTCCAGCATGAAGAAGATCACGCCGAAATGGATCATCGCGCGCCAGTCGCGGCGCCGCACGAGGTCGCGCTCGACCGCGTCGAGCCCTGCCGCCTGCATCGCACCCTCCTCGTCGGCGAGGAAGCGCTGCCGATGCCCGGGATGCACCAGTTCGTGCAGGAAGCGGTTCAACCGATAGGCCTTCACGCTGCGCTCGAGATCGAAAGGATACGTGCCTGCAAGCTGCGAGGCGCCGGCCAGCTGCAAGCCGATGCGCTCGCGGTGCCGCGCGGCGACGGATGCCGCGACGCCCTGCTCGGCCGGCTCGTAGATTGCGGTCGCGATGCCCGTCATCGACGGCAGGTAGTAGCTGCGATGCAGGCAGCGCACCTGGCCGGCGAGCGCGCCGCGCATGACCAGCCACATGATGACCTCCGCGCCCTCGAGGCCGCCGAGCGTCGCGTATTCCGCGTGCGTCATCTGGGCAAGCTGCTCCGGATCCCGCTCGAGGAGATCGAGGAAGCGGGCGTCCCAGTCCGGATTGTTGAATCCGGCCCGCTCGCCGTGGACCTGGTGCGACAGCCCGCCGGTCGCGACGATCGCGACCCGCAGGTCGTCCGGGTAGCTCTCGATGGCGCGCCGCAGCGCATGCCCGAGCTTCCAGCAGCGGCGCGCGCTCGGAATCGGAAACTGCAGCACGCCGACCTGCAGCGGCAGCAGTTTCGCTGGCCAGGCCGGCTCGTGCGGGCACATGACCGACAGCGGCGAGAAGCAGCCGTGGTCGAGCGGCTTGTCCTGGAAGAACGCGATGTCGAATTCGTCGGCCATCAGCGATGCGCCGACGTGCGCCGCGAGTGCCGGATGCCCGTCGATCGGCGGCAGATCGCGCGGCCCGCCGCCCTCGTCCGCGACGATCCACCGCTCGCCGATGCCAAGCGCGAACGGCGAGTAGTGGTCGAAGAAGAACGACGTCACATGATCGTTGTAGATCATGAGCAGGACGTCCGGGCGTTTCTCGCCGAGCCATCGCTGCAGCGGCTCGAAGGCGGCGAAGATCGGCGCCCAGACCGGGTCGCTTTGTTTGTCGCGATCGAGCGCGAAGCCGATCGTCGGCGTATGCGAAGCGGCCAGGCCGCCGATGATGGTCGCCATCCGATCGTCTCCTCAGGCGGCGAGGTACGGCTCGAGACGGCGCTTGACGATCAGGGCCAGCGGCACCGTGAAGAAGAAATGCGACATGAAGCCGCCGATGATGATGACGGGATCGGTGTAGTTCGGATGGTTGTCGGAAGCCACCATGATCGCCGCGTGCATGACGATCCACGCGATGACCGCATAGAACAGCGCGACGAACGTCGCCTCGAAGCCGCGGCGGCGGAAATACGGCCAGATCAGCGCGAACAGCACGCCCCAGGCGATCGCGAAGAAGAAATGGATTCCCGTGCCGACGACGTAGGCGATCCCGCCGAGCGACTCCTGGACGGCCTTGCCGAAGACGAGTCCGGTCGCGTTGCGCGGTATGCCCGCGAGCGGCATCAGATGCTGCGCGCCGACCCAGACGAGCGCTTCGTAGATCCAGATGATGACGCCGCCGGCGAGTCCGGCGATCGCCCCGGTCCGCAGCGTGATGCTGCCGCCGACGGTGCCGGCGGCCTGCGCCGCGGCGCTCGTTCCCCTCGATGCGTTCATGGCCCCGGCTCCTCAAAAGAAGAAACGAACGCCCGCCTGGAAGCCGCGGACCGTTTGCCCCTCGACGTCCGCGGTGGCAAGGTTTTTCGTCGGCGCCCCGCCGCCGGAAAGCTTGAACGCCGCCAGGTGATCGTTCTTCAGGAATCCGTACGCCGCATAGATGCGGGTACGGCGGCTGAGGTCGAACTCGCCGACGAGTCCACCGCCCCTCACGCCATTGCCGCCCCCGGACTTGTCCTTGCCGACGCCGTAGATCAGGCCCAACGACGAACCCGGCGTCGGCCGAAAGTCGACCGAGGCCTGGTTGAAGTCGTAGTAGCTGGCCGCGGCCGCGGCGACCGGCGATGTTCCCGGCGCGTAGCCGCCGACGTTGCTGAGCGCCTGCCCGGAGCCGAAGCCGGTGATGTTGTTCGTCCGCTCCCAGGCGTAGTAGACCTTGCCGCGCCCGTAGTCGAGGTTGGCGACGATGGTCTCGACATTCACGGTCGAGGTGTACGCCTGGCCGCTGAAGGGCTTTGCCTGCAGGTCGTAGGCGGCGAGGTACAGCGGAACCGCCTGCCCGCGGTACTCGATCGCCGCCTGGTTGATCGTGCCGCCGTTGGCCGAACCGGCCTGTCCGCCGAACGCGTGGTGCAGTTCGGCGTCGACACCGGCCCACTTCGGCGAGATGTAGGCGAGGTCGTTGTCGTAGCGCGCAACGACGCCGGTGTTGTTGATGAAGGACGCGAAGGTCGCCCGTTGCGACGCATCGACGTCGTCGCCGATCAGGAACAGTTTGGTGTTCTGGCGGCCCGCACGGAACTCGCCGATCGACGACTCGTACCCGACCCAGGCCTGGCGGTCGAACAACCGATTGCCGTCCTTCTGGGCGCCGGTCACCGGATTGAAGCCGTTCTCCAGGGCGAACTTGACCCGGGTGTCGCCGCCCAGGGATTCGAATCCGCGGAATCCGATCCGACTGACGAGGAGCCCGTTGTCATCCAGCGCGGTGATCGATTTCCCGTTCGCGGCCATGTGGCCGACGAACGTGTCGACGACGCCGTAGACGACGATCGACCCGTCGCCCGCGCGCGCCGCGGTCACGCTCGCCAGCGCGATGCCGGCGACCGCCGCCGTGCGCAGATGCGCGTACTTTGCGTTCATGCTCGACTCCCCTCCCCTTCAGGCGTTGTTCCCGCTGTCGCATGCCGCGAACGTGCGCCACGGCGGTCGCGAATTTAGGTTCCGCGACCCGTGACAGGAACCCTGTCATGGCAGAAAAGGAGCGCCCGGCGCCAGGTTTGTCCGATTACCGGTTGGCGGGCGAGCCGGACGTGAATTGATGCGCCGCACGATGCAGGTGCGCGAGGAAATGGCGAACGCTCGGTTTCACGGCGGCATCGGCGCGGGCGAGCGCACCAAGGGCCAGCCTCAGCGGCCCTTCGGCGACGTCCACGACGTCCAGGTGCTGGGCGGCGAAGGGGTTGGCCGCGATCTGCTGCGGCAGGAGGCCGACGCAGTTGCCGCTGGCGACGATCGAGAGCAGCCCGAGCGTGGAGTTGACGACCGCGCCGGCCGGCGGCGGCTGCATGCCGTGGAGTTCGTAGAGCGTCCTTGCGTAGCCCGAGTCCTGCGTCGCGCCGGTGTAGACCCAGCGCGCCTCGGCCAGGTCGCGCAGGTTCCGCGCCCGCCCCAGGGGATTTCCCTTGCGCACGACGATCACCATCGAAATCGGCATCAGGCGCTCGACGACGAACTCGCCATGCGGCAGGTGCTCCGGCAGCGGACCGAGGGCGATGTCGACCTCGCCCTTGCGCAGGCGGGTCAGCTGCTCGATGTAGAGCTCCTCGATGATGCGAAGCCGGATCTCCGGGAATTCGCGGCCGAACGTGCGGACAGTCTCCGGCACGAGCAGCATGACCGCCAGCGGCACGGCGGCGATCGTGAGCGACCCGGTCATGCTGCCGCCCAGCTGCTGGATCTGCTCGACCGCCTGCGAGAGCTCGCGCTCGGCAGCCGCCGAGCGCTCGTAAAGGACCAGGCCCTGCGCCGTCGGAACCACGCCCGTCGTCGACCGCGCGAGCAGCTTCGCCGACAGCTCGCGCTCCAGTTCGCGAATCATCTTCGTGAGGGCCGGCTGCGAGACGCCAAGGCGGCGCGCCGCGGAGCGCAGGCTGCCCTCGTCGATCGCGGCCTTCAGTGCGCGGAGGCTGGAGAGCTTCATCGGGCCATGATAACTGCTCGTTATCGCGTTTCAGATCGTGGCATCTACCCGCGACAGGGACCGTTCAATAGAGTCGCGGCTGTCGGGTAAATCAGAACAACAATCATTCGCCCGGCGAGCGCTGCAGGACGCCAGGCGGGACGTGCCGTCGCTCTTCATCGGCCTGCCGGGGCCCGCCGCGGACTTCGACAGCGACAGGAGAGCCATCGATGGTGATCACGGCAGGCGCGTGCGACACGGCCGCCGTCGCACAGCAACGAAGCACGCCACGACGCGCCACCCCGATCGATCCGCAGGACCTCGTCGCGGGCCTCGGTCGCGGGCTGGCGGTCATCGAGTGCTTCGATGCCCGACACCCGCGCCTGACGCCGACGGACGTCGCGCTGCGCACCGGCATCAGCCGGTCGGCGGCGCGCAGGTACCTGCTGAGCCTCTGCCACTTCGGCTATGCGCAGACGGACGGTCGCGCCTTCTGGCTGCAGGCGCGCGCGTTGCGGCTGGGTCAGTCCTACCTGGAGTCGACGCGGTTGCCGACGCTCGCGCAACCTGTGCTGCGGCGGATGGCGGCCGCCAGCGGCGAAACCGCAAGCCTCGCCGTCCTCGACGGGCACGACGTCGTCTACCTGGCCCGGCGCGGCGGCACGCGAACGGAGTTCGGGCTCGGCTCGCGCGTGGCGGCCCACGCGGTCTCGGTCGGGCGCGCGGCGTTGTCCACGCTGCCCGATGGCGCGCTCGACGACTGGATCGCGGAACACCGCTTCACGGCCTTCACGGCCTGCACCGAGAGGGATCCGGATGCGTTCCGACGATCGATCCTCGAGGCGCGCGCACTGGGCTACGCGGTCGCCGAGCAGCAGCTCGAACTCGGTTGGCGCGGCCTAGCGATCGCCGTCCACGATCGCCGCGACGCGTGCGTGGCCGCACTGAGCGTCACGATGCCGGTATGTCGCCTCGGCATGTCCGCGATGGTCCTGCGCTACCTGCCGCTGCTGCGCGAAGCGGCGGGCGAGCTGCGTGGCTTCCTCTGACGCGACCGGCGCCGCGGCCGGCGTCACGAGCTTCGGGACCGGCCTCGCGGTCCTCGGCGCGTTCGACCTGCAAGCCCCGCGCCTGACCCTCGCCGAGATCGCCGGGCGGTGCGGCATCAGCCGCTTCGCCGCGCGTCGCTACCTCGCCACGCTCGTGGACATGGGCTACCTCGGCAACGAGCGGAAGGAGTATTTCCTGACGCATCGCGTCCTGCGCCTGGGTGCCGTCTTCCTCGGCTCGTCCGAGCTCGTCTACCGCGTCCAGCCCGTCCTGCACCGGCTGACGGCGGAAACCGGCGAGAACGCCTATCTCTGGGTCCGCGACGGGCACGAGACCCAGGTCGTCGCCAAGGCGACGACGAACCGGATCACGAACCGCAGCCATGGCGTCGGGGCGCATTTTCCGCTGTTCGTCTGCTCCGGCGGCTTGAGCATCGCGGCGGCGCTGCCCTCGCCCGACGTGCAGGTGCTGCTCGACCGATACCTGCGCAAGCGGCGCGCCGCGGACGGGGACGGAGGCGAAAGCGGGGCACGGTCGCGAATCGAGGCCGCACTCGCGCAGGCGCGCGAGCGCGGCTACGCGATCTCGGAGGGGCAACTCGACGACAACGTGCGCGGCGTCGCGGTTCCACTCTATGGCGCTCGGAGCGAGTTGCTCGGGGCGATCAGCGTCAACATGTTCATCGGCGCCGAAACCTCGATGCACGCGGAGCAGCGCGTGTTACGCAGTCTTCGGCGCGCTGCGGCCGCCGCATTCGCCTAGCCGGCCACGCCCGTTGGGAGCACGCCGCGCACCGAGGACGCCGACCGCCGCGTCGTCGATCGCCTCGGCGAGATCGCGCACCCGGTGCCCGGCTTCGCCTGATCTCAGGCGAGCGGCACGGTGAGCCGGGCTTCGAGCCCGTGCTGGCCGTCGCCGCGCACGTTGCGCAGCGTGACCTCGCCGTGCTGCTGGCGCATCAGGTTGCGCACGATGTAGAGCCCGAGGCCGGTGCCCCCGGTCGCGCGCGAGCGCGAATCCTCCAGCCGGACGAAGGGCTCGAACACCCGCTCGAGGTCGGCGTCGGGAATCCCCGGTCCGCGGTCGCGCACCAGGATCACCGCCCGATCGCCGTCGCGCGCCGCGCTCACGGTGGCCGACTGTCCGTACTTGATCGCATTGCCCAGCAGGTTCTCGACGCAACGCAGCAGCGCCTGCGGCCGTGCGCGCACCGTCAACCGCGGCCCTGCCTCGTAGACGGCGGCCGCCCCGGTATCGGCCGCCTCGTCGCACGCGCTGCGCAGCAGCGCATCCAGGTCCACGCTGACGAGCGCTCCGGCATCCTGGAGGCTGCGCGCGAGATCGAGGCCTTCGCGGACGCGGAACTGGCACTCGTCAAGGTCATGGCCCAGTTGCGAGCGCAACGCGGCATCGTCGACCTGCTCCAGGCGCAGGCGCAGGCGCGTGAGCGGCGTCTGCAGGTCGTGCGCGATGGCCGCCAGCATCGACGTACGCTCGCCGACGTGGGCGCGGATCCGCGATTGCATCCGGTTGAACGCGGCCACCGCGGCGCGGATCTCGCGCGGGCCTTCCTCCGGCAGCGGCGGCGCCTCGACGTCGCCGGCGAAGGTTTCGGCGGCCCGCGACAGCGTGAGCAGCGGCGCGACGGCGACGCGGCTCAGGACCGCGGCGAGCGCGAACAGGGCCAGCATCAGGGTCGCCGGCAGCACCCAAGCCCCGGCGCCGCGGTTCGCGCGCTCGATGCTGCGGACGTTCCACGCGGAGTTCGCCGGGACGCGGAACGCGAGTGTCGAGCCGTCGGCCAGTCCGGCCTGGACGAGATAGCAGTGCCAGGATCCGGAACCGTGGGCCGTCATGGCCGCCAGGCCGTTGTGCAGGCCATCGTCGCCGCGCTCCGGCCACTCCGGCCGCCCGCTGCAGGCGAGCGGGCCGCGACCCTCGACGACGACAGCGCGACGACCGAGCGCGGCCGTCAGCGCCTGCGACAAGGCGGCGTCGGATTCGTCGGGCGTCTCGGCATCGGCTGCGCGCGGCGCCTCGGCGTTGGCGGTGGGCGGCGCCTCGGCGCCCGAGGCGGCGAACACGCGGACACCGGCCATCTCGCCGACGGCGAGGACCGACGGGCGAGCCGACGCCGGCGCGTCGTCGACGGCGCGAACGAAAGCGGCGACGCGCGCCGCCCACGCGTCGCGCTGCGGCGTGCCGGCGCCTTCGTCGGCGGCTCGCCACAGCGCCAGGGCGCCGGTGAGTGCCGCCGCGACGAGGAGGCCGACGACGAGGATCGCGAAGAAACGCAGCACGATGCTGTGCCCCGTTGCCCGGGCCGCCGGCCCGCAACGCCGCGCGCCGCCATCCTCCCCGGCGCTCACGGCACGGCCTTCACGTCCGCAACGAGCACATAGCCCTCGTTGCGCACCGTCTTCAGCAGGCTCGGGACGCGGGCGTCGTCGCGCAGCTTCGCCCGCAGCCGGCTGACGTGCAGGTCGATCGAGCGGTCGAACGGCGAGGCGTCGCGCCCCTGCGTGTGATTGAGGAGCTGGTCGCGGCTCAGCACCCGACCCGCGTTCTCGACGAGCACCCGCAGAAGGCCGAACTCGCCCGACGTCAGGACGACGACGCTGCCGTCGGGCGACACCAGTTCCCGCGCCGGGATGTCGAGCTTCCAGCCGGCAAACTGCAGGCGGCGACCGCGCGGCGGCTCCGGACGCGCACGCGGACGATCCTCGCTCGCGGTTGCGATCCGGGCCCGGCGCAGCACCGTGCGGATCCGCGCGACCAGTTCGCGCGGCTCGAAGGGTTTGGCCATGTAGTCGTCGGCGCCGATCTCCAGCCCGACGACGCGATCGATCGGATCGCCGCGCGCCGTCAGCATGATGACCGGAACGGCGTGCCCACGCGCGCGCAGCTCGCGGCAGAGCGCGAGGCCGTCGGCGCCCGGAAGGTTCAGGTCGAGGACGACGATGTCGATCGCGGCGCCGTCCAACCCGCGCCACAGGCCCTCGCCATCGGCCGCGGTTTCCACCTGCATGCCCTGTCGCACGAGGTAGCCGGCAAGCAGCTCGCGGATGTCGCGATCGTCATCGACGACGAGGACGTGCGGGGCGTGCTCCGCGGCGTTTTCCATGGCACCGATTATGTCGCGCAAGGCCGGCGCCCGGCCGTGGCCGAAACCCGGCCGATACGAATCGATACGCGTCGCGACAATCGGCTCCCGGAGCGACATCCGGCGCCTACATGCGCTGCCGACAATGCGTCGCATGCGCCCCCGGGCTGTCCGGGAGCGGATCCCACGATGGAGTCCAAGACGATGAAAAGCACGACGAAGCGCATCCTGGCGGTGGCGGCCGTCCTCGGCCTCGGAACGGTCGCGGCCTTTGCCGCGACCGGCAAGACCTGCGGCGCATGGTCCGGCCGCCACGAGATGCGCATGGCGATGAGAAATACGTGGCAGCTGGAGGCCGCGCCGGGGCAACGCGACCCGCAGCGCCTGGCCGACGCGTTGAAGCTGAAGCCGGAACAGCAGGCGAGCTGGCAGGCGTACGTCGCGACGCTGGCATCGCCGGGCGGCGACCACGGCGCGGCAGCGGCACCCGGAAGCGCCGCGTCCACGGCGCCGGAGCGCCTCGAAGGCGCGCTGGCCGACGCGCAGCAGCGCGAGCAGCGCGCGCACGCCCGGCTCGAGGCGATGAAGGCGCTCTACGCGCAACTGTCGCCGGAACAGCGCAAGGTGTTCGACGACGCCAAGGCGACGCCGTTCCGTTCGCGCCACGTCCACGACGGCAGCGACCGGAGCTGAGGTTCACGGCACGATGAGCTCCGACGCCCGGCGGCGCAGGCTGCCGGGCGTCGTTCCCTGCAGGCGCCGCATCGTCGTGGTCAGGTGCTGCTGGCTGGAAAAACCGCACGCGGCGGCGACCTGCGCCAGGTCCGCGCTCGACACGCGAAGCATCTCGCGGGCACGCAGCAGCCGCTGCTGCAGGACGTAGCGATGCGGCGTGCAGCCGGTCGTCGCGACGAACGCGAACGCGAAACGGCTCGGGGACATCCGGACGACCGCGGCAAGTTCGGCGACGCGCTGCGGACGATCGATGTGCGCGATCACGTAGTCTCGAATGAGGGCGACCGCCGCCGGCGACAGCGTCGGGGCCGGGGTTGCCGGCCGCTGCGCGAGCGCCGCCAGGATCACGCGCGCGAGCGACAGCGCGGCATCCTGTGCACACGCTTCGTCGCGGCCGATCGCCAGTTCCAGCGCATCGACCCAGCTGCGCACGCGCGGAAGGTGCGCGTCGAACAACGGCTCGTCGATCGAAAGCGACGCCTGCGCGCCGTCGACGGCTTCCGCGACCACCGCCGGATGGAAATAGATGTTGAGGTGCCGGCTCGGACGGGACTTGCTCCACACGACGCCGGCGCCTGCGGGCGTCAGGAACATCGAGTAGCGCCGGCCTCCGAAATCCCGCTCCGGATCGCCGGCGAGTCCGCCGCGCACCGGCGCGGGCCGCAGGTTGATCGACAGTCGCGGCACGTCGATACCGTCGATCCGCAGCCGGTAGGGCGGCGACTCGTAGAGCGCCACGCGCAGGTCGTCGGGCGCGCGCGGCGTTGTCGCGTCGACAAGTTGTCCTCCGGCCTGCGCCAGCACGCGGCTGTACGCACGGACGGACGGCGCGACGGGATGGTGCGAACTGGACATGGCTGCGCGGAAGGCATCGGAGCCCCCTGAACGCGCCGCGGCGCGGCGAGGTGGCGATCAGTCGTCCGACCCGCGCGTTGCCTTACATCCCGGCGGATTCGTGCGGGCCATTACAGACTCGCCCAGGGCTTCGCGGTCGGCGAGCGTTTTCTGCAAGACCCCTGCCGCGCCGCGTGCGGTAATCGTCGCGATGGACTCGACGATGTCGTCGAGGTCCCATTCCATCGGTGACAACCTGGAGGAACGATGAAGAACCTGAGGTGCGATACGGCTCCCCACGCGTCCGCGAGCGGCCTGCGCCATGCGTTGGCGGCGGGCGGGCTCGCCCTGCTTGCCGCGCTCGCCGCGACAACGGCAGGCGCCGGCGAACGGGCCGGAGCCGTCTACGTGCTCGACAACCAGCCGGCGCCGGCGGGCAACGCCATCCTCGTCTACGCGCGCGCCGCCGACGGGACATTGACGCCGTCGGGCAGCGTGGCCACGGGCGGCAACGGGTACTTCGTCGCCAACGGATCCAACCCGGTGCCGGATCCGCTCGGATCGCAGCACGCGCTGGTCCATTCGCACGGGCTGCTGCTCGCGGTCAATGCCGGCAGCAACGACATCTCGGTGTTCGATGCCGACGGCACGCATCTTCAACTGGTCGACCGGGAGCCGTCCGGCGGCATCGAGCCCGTCAGCATCGCCGTGCACGGCCTCCTCGTCTACGTGCTGAATTCCGCGGCGAACACCGCCGGCGCGTTGCCCAACATCAGCGGATTCGTCATCGATCCGATCCGCCATCGCCTCGTGCCGTTGCCGAATTCGCAGCGTCCGCTCGCGGGCGGCGCCAAGGCCGCCCCGGCCCAGGTCAGCTTTGCCGACGGAGGCGCCGTCCTGATGGTCACCGAGAAGGGAACGCAGACGATCGACACCTATGCCGTCAATCGCTACGGCTACGCGACGGCTCCCGTCGCGCATCCTTCGAGCGGCGCGGTGCCGTTCGGCTTCGCGATCACGCGGCGCGGCGATGCGATCGTCTCCGAGGCCGGCGCCGCCGCGGCCTCGTCGTACGACATCGATCGCGATGGATCGTTGTCGCTCTTGAGCGCGTCCGTCGCGCTGACAGGGCAGAAGGCGCCGTGCTGGCTCGAGGCGACCCACGACGGCCGCTACGCCTACACCGCGAACGCCGGCACCGGCACGATCAGCAGCCTCGGCATCGCGCCGGACGGCGCGCTGACGCTCCTCAGCGCATCGGCCGCGAGCGGCGTGGCGATACCCCTCGACATGGCGCTTTCCCACGGCGGCCCCTATCTCTACGTGCGCGGCGGCACCGGCACCGTGAACGGCTTCCGCATCGAAAGCGACGGCAGCCTGACGCCGGTCAATGCGGCGGCCGGCATTCCCAACGGTGCGCAGGGCATCGCGGCGGATTGACGCGCGCGTCCGGCGTCGGCGGCGGCCCGGCCCGGCCGCCGCTGCCGGCCCGCTGGCGCCCGGTCCCGCGAGCGGGCGACGTCACTCCCGCCAGGAGACGCGCATCGGCGAGAATCGCGCGATGCGACGCTCCATCCTGCCATCCCTTCATGTTGCCGTGCCGCGCCATGCGGCATCGATCGCGGTCCTGCTCGCGACGTGCGTCGGCGCATCGACGGCCGTCGCGCAGGATGCGGCCTTCGAGCGCCGGGCGCGGGAACTGGCCGACGAGGTCGTCCTGTTCGATCCGGGCGACGCCGTCGTCGAGGACGAGCAGGCCTCGGTGGTCATCGACCACGTGCAACTGGCGCAGGACTTCGCCGGCGATCGGCTGAAGCTCGAAGGACGGCGCGACGCCAGCGAGGACAGCCCGCCGCAGCGCGACCTGGGCCTGCGCAGGGCACGCGACGTCCTGCGGCACCTCGTGCAGATGGGGCTCGATCCGCGACGCATCGACATCGTCGATCTCGGCGCGACCGCGCCGCGCGTGCATTGCGACGAGGCGCCGTGTCGCGCGAAAAACCGCTCGGTCGTCATCACGCATGCGCTGAAGTAGCCGCCGCGGCGGCAGGCGACGCGCGGCGCGTCGTCCTGGCGGGCACCCTCTCCCCCACCCCTCTCCCGCTTCGCGGGCGAGGGGAGTCTCGTCGTCGAGAATTGAAACGCCGTACCACCGGCTGACGCCGGATCTCCCCTCGCCCGCGCGAGCGGGAGAGGGGCGGGGGAGAGGGCCGACGCCGGCGACCGAACCGCCGGCGCATCGGCCTCAGTGCGGAATGATCCCCGGAATCACGTACTGCTGCAGCGCGACGAGCGCGCCGAGGAGGATCGTCAGGATGATGCTGTGCTTGAAGGTCCGCGCCAGCACGACGCCCTCCTGCCCCTTCAGGTCGGTCACCGACACGCCGGTCGCGATGTTCTGCGGCGAGATCATCTTGCCCATCACGCCGCCGGACGAGTTGGTCGCCGCGATCAGCACCGGGTTGAGTCCGAGCTGGTTGGCCGCGACGACCTGCAGGTTGCCGAACAGCGCATTGCCCGACGTGTCGCTGCCGGACAGGAACACGGCGACCCAGCCGAGGAACGCCGAAAGCACGATGAACAGCTTGCCGGCCGACGCCACGCCGAGGCCGAGCGTGTAGTTCATCCCGGAGTAGTTCATCAGGTACGCCAGCCCGACGATCAGCGCGACCGCGAGGATCGCCAGCCGGGCCTGGCGCCATGTCGCGCCGATGGCCGCGACGTAGCGCGCCGGCCCGACGCCGACGATCGCCGCCGTCACCCACGTCGCGATCAGGATCGCGGTGCCGGTGGCGAGTGGCTGGAAGATCCAGTTCGCCGCATACGCCTTGTTGTACAGCGTGATGAACACCTGGTTGTGCAGGCCCGGCCACGGAATCGTCTGCTGGAAGTTCGCGAACACCTTCAGGTGCGTCCAGGCGATGACGATGACCGAGACGATCAGCCACGGCAGCCAACCCTGCCACGCCGGGACGCTGCCGGACGAGACGACCGCGGAGGCCGTGCTGCCCTTCACGTCGGTCGGCGCCGCCTGTCGCGCCTGCACCGCGAAGGCCGCATCCGGCGCCGGCTTCCAGACGCGCAGGAACAGCAGCGTGACGATCAGGCTCGAGAGCGACGACAGCACGTCGGTCAGCGCATAGTCGAGATAGTTCGAGGAGATGAACTGCGCCAAGGCAAAGCTGCCGCCGGCCACGAGCAGGAAGGGCCACAGCGCCGCGATCGAGCGGCGTCCGCCGTAGATGCCCATGACGTAGAACGGCAGCAGCAGCGCGATGAAGGGCAACTGGCGCCCGATCATCGCGCCGAGCACCGGCGCCGGCAGCCCGGTGACCTGCCCGAGCACGGTGACCGGCACGCCCAGCGCGCCGAAGGCGACGGGCGCGGTATTGAAGATCAGCGTGAAGGTCAGCGCCTCCAGCGGCGGGTAGCCGACCAGGATCAGCAGCGCGCTCGTGATCGCGACGGGCGTGCCGAACCCTGAGACGCCCTCCAGCAGGCAGCCGAAGCAGAAGCCGATGACGACGAGCACGATGCGCCGGTCATTCGGCAGGTGCTGCAGGATCCAGTCGCGGAAGGCGTCGAAGCGGCCGGAGATGACCGCGATGTTGTAGAGCAGCAGCGCATTGAAGACGATCCACATCACCGGCCACAGCGCGAAGACCGCGCCGGCCGCGACCATGTCGAGCGCCATCGGCGCCGGAATCTGCCAGACGCCGATCGCGAGGAGCAGCGCGACGATGACGCCGGCAAGCGCCGACTGCCACGCCGGGCGCCTCACGACGCCAAGCATCAGGAGCACCGTCGCGACCGGCAATGCCGCAACGATGAACGACAGCGGCAAGCTGTCGGCCACGGGCTTCAGGATCTGGTGGATCATGGGTTGTCGCCTCTCTCAACGCCGCGGTCGCGCTCTGCTGCAGCCGCCGGCGGTTGTCTCTTGGAATGGGTCTGGTTATCTATTCGCCGGGAACCTTGCCGACCGTGATTTCGATCGACGAGTAATAGGCCGCAAGGTCGGCGATGTCCTGCGGCGACAGTGTAGGTCCAATGACCGACATCATGGCGTTCGACCGCGCACCGCTCTTGAACGAGTTGAGCTGCTCGACCAGGTAGGCCTCGACCTGGCCCGCGAGGTTCGGCGCCTCCGGGATCTTCGAGACGCCGTCGAGGCCGTGGCAGGCTTCGCAGGTCTTCGCCTTCGCCCGCCCCGCCTTCGCGCTGCCGTCGGCATGCGCTGCCGTGGTGGACGCGGCGAGCGTGGCGGCCAAGGTTGCCGCCAGCACGCGGCGCGTCGAGCCCCGCATCGGACCACGCGTCGTGACCATGGAATTACCCTCCCGCGTCCATCATGTAGAAACGGCTCCGGCGCGAGCGCCGGAGCCGTCGAGGCGATCGGTGTCGCCTTACTTGCCGTCGTACGTGATCCGATAGATCGCGCCGACGAGGTCATCGGAGACCAGCAGCGAGCCGTCCCACGAGACCGCGACGTCGACCGGCCGGCCGAGGTAGTGGCCGCTCTCGTTCCAGCCTTCGGCGAACGGCACCGACGGACCGGCGACGTGGCCGTCATCCTTGAGGTACGTGACCATCACGCGGGCGCCGACCGGATCCGTCCGGTTCCACGAACCGTGCTGCGTCGAGAAGATCGCGCCCTGGTACTTGGCCGGGAACATCTTGCCCGTATAGAACACCAGGCCGAGGTCGGCTGCGTGCGCGGCCTGCTCGACTTCCGGGAACACGACGCCCGCCGGCGGCGTTTCGCTCTTGTACTCGTCGGTGCGGGTGTGACCGCCGCCGTACCACGGGAAGCCGAAGTCCAGGCCGGCCTTGTCGATCCGGTCCATTTCGCCCGGCGGGATCGTGTCGCCCATGCCGTCGACCTGGTTGTCGTTCGTCCAGAGCGACTTGTCCTTCGGATTGAAGTCCATGCCGACGGGGTTGCGCAGGCCGGTCGCATAGACCTCGCGATTCTTGCCGTCGCGGTCCATCCGGATGATGCCGCCCATGCCGACCTTCTTGTACAGCGCGAGCTTCTCCTTGGCGGGCACGTTGTACGGCTGGCCCAGCTGGATGTACAGCTTGTTGTCCGGGCCGATCCGGCAGACGCGCGCCGTGTGGTTGTAGCTTTCCTCGGCCGGCGGGATCAGTTCGCCCTGGGCGACGACCGGCACCGCGACGACGTCCTGGCTCTCGTAGAAGAATTCGGCGGCCGGGTACATCAGCACGCGGTTCTGTTCGGCGATGAACAGGAAGCCGTCCTTCGAGAAGCACGGGCCGTTCGGGATCTTCTTCGGCAGCGACGGGGCGAACTCCTTGACCTCTTCCGCGAAGCCGGCGCGCGCGCGGTCGGTCACCGCGTAGATCTTGTTCTTGCGCGTGCCGACGAACGTCACGACGCCCTGCGGGCCGACCGCCATGTGGCGCGCATCGGGGACCAGCGCGTACAGGTCGATGTGGAAGCCCGGCGGCAGCTTGATCTTCTGCAGCGTCTCCTTGATCTTGTCGGCCTTGATGCCACCTTGCGGGATCGTCGGCCAGTCGATGGGGGCCGTCTGGTGGAACGCGCCGAGCGTCTCGAGCGCGTCGTCGGCAAACGCCGACGGCGCGGCAACCGCGAACGCCGATGCAACCGCGGCCGCTGCGATAGCGATACGAAGCTTCATTCGATGTCTCCTCCCTGTCGATCTGGGCTATGGGGTCCGGGACCGGACGCCGGCGAGTGTAGGCAGCGAAAAATCCATCAACAAGGCCGGATGCGCGCATCCGGATTCGTGTCGCTGATGATGCGGTGCGTCGATCTTCCCGGCTGCGACAGGGATGCGACAACTGTCGCTGCGGATCGCATGACCGCCCGAGCGCCCGCTTCCCGTCGTTGCGCCAGCGTTGCCCGCGCAGGTAGCATGAAGAATCAGGCAAAATTCTTGAATTCGGAATCCAGACAGGTGTCGCCTCGAGCGCGACACCACGGATTTCCGGGGCTACGCATAAAGACGTGAGGCACTTCCTGCACTGACGTCACGGGGGAACGCCATGCACAGCGTTGAGCACGACGACCGCGCCGGGGGTTCGGCGTTGGCGCCGATTCGCGGCGCGCTCGTCGCAAGCGACGGCCACGACAGCGCGCTCGTGATCGCGCGGTCGCGACAGCGCTCGCTGGAGCTGCACCGGCTCGACCCGCATGCGTCGCCGCGGCCGCGCGTCCTTACCGGCGCGGAGTT
>DATKPC010000011.1:0-53168 GCA_035524275.1 Burkholderiaceae bacterium | reverse complement strand
GCTGCACGCGTGGAGTCCGCGTGGCGTTGCCGGCGTGATCCGTTCACTCGACGCGTGCTATCGCGGCGAGCGCTATCGCGTGAGCCCCTGGCTGCAGCGCCGCGGCGGTTGAGGCCGTCGCGTTGCCGGACCACCGAAAAGCGGTCGAGGTGACGACCGCATGGGCGACGCGGGACGGGCCGGTCGGTGAAAGGAAAGTGGTCCGCTGCGCAGGTTCCCCTAGGGCGCAGACCCGACCGACCCTTTCGCGAGGCGCTCGAGCACGAGAAGCAGCGCCAGCGTGGCGACGACGAGCATGATCGTCAACGCGGCTCCGGTGAACGTCTCGCCGCGGTCGCCCAGACCGAAGATCGTGACCGGCAACGTGACCCAGCGCGGCGGATAGACCATCACGGTCGCGCCCAGCTCGCCCATCGACAGCGCGAAACTGAGGCCGAACGCGGCCAGGAGGTACGGCGCGATCAGCGGCAGCGTCACGTGCCGGAGTCGATAGGCGGGCGTCGCGCCAAGAACCGCGGCGACCTGCTCGAAATCGGCCGGCAGTCGTGACAGGCCCGCGGCCACATTTCCGTACGCAAAGGACGAAACGAGCACGAAGTGCGCCATCATCACGATGACGATGGTGCCGTTGAGCACCAGCGGCGGACGGCTGAACGCGACAAGGAGCCCGAGGCCGACGGAGACCGAGGGCACCGCGCTGGGCAGGAAGAAGATCCAGCCGAATGCCCGCGTGGCGCGCTCGCCGGCGTCGCGCAAGGCCAGCGCGGCCCAGGTCCCGCTCGCCAGCGCCAGGCCGCTCGTCAGCAGTCCGGTCACCAGGCTCGCGCGAATCGCCAAGAGTGCGTCGCCCGAGAGGCTGCGCCGGTAGTGCTCCAGCGTCGGCGCGCTCGGCAGCATGCCGTTCCACTGGCCCGCGAGGCTCGCGACGAGGATGACCGCGAGGGGAGCCATGAAGAGCGCCGCCGTGAGCAGCAGTGCGCCGCTCCAGGCTGCGTATCTTCCGCGGCGCGACCAGATGAGCATCGGCTAGCGATTCTCCAGGCGAGCCGCGGCGAACCGGTACAGGCCGAACAGCGCGAGCGACAGCGCGACGTTGACCAGCGCGATCGCGCAGGCCGTCGGGTAGTCGGACTCCTGGATCGCCTTGTCGTAGACGAGCAGCGGCAGCGTGGTGACACCCTTGGCGCCGATGAAGAGCACGATGCCGAATTCGTTGACGGTGAGCAGCAGGCACAGGCTTCCGCCGGCCGCGAGCGCCGGAACGGCGGCGGGAAGGATGATGCGGCGGATGATCTGCACCGGACGGGCGCCGAGCAGGCTGGCGGCTTCGATCAGCGAGCGGTCGACGAGCGAGAAGGCCGCGAGCAGTGGCCGAAGCACGAAGGGCGTGTAGACGGTGATTTCCGCGAGGATGACCCCCCAGGCGGTGTAGAGGAAGTCGATCGGCGGAAGCGCCAGGCCGAACGATTTCATCATCATGCCGTTGAGGATGCCGGCCGATCCGTAGATGAACGTGAACGCGATCGTCACCAGGAAGGTCGGCAGCGCGATGAACGTATCGACCAGGCGGGCGACCAGCGAGGCGCCGGGAAACGGAATGAACGACAGCACCAGCGCGAGGCAGGATCCGATGGCGAGGCAGCCGGCCGTCGAGGCGGCTGCGATCGCCACGGTGTTGGCGATCGCGTGGGCGAAGTAGCCGGCCTGCACGATGCGCAGGGCCGGCGCCAGGCTGGGCGCGCCGTCCTCCGCGATGAACGCCTGGCGGACGATCAGCGCCAGCGGATAGAAGAAGAGCAGTCCGAGGAACGCCGCGGGCGGAACGATCCACGCGGCGCGCGGCATGCGCGGCGCGATCGGCGAACGAGCGTCGACGGCGGCATGAAGCGCCGCCGCGTCAGGCAAGCACCTCCTCCGGAATCAGGCTGGCGTCGGTCGGCGCGAAATAGACCTCGATCGTCGCCCCGGTTCGCGGTGTCGCCGCAGGCGGACGCGTCACGACGACGCGCATCCGGTGCCCGTCGACGTTGACGACGAAGTGCGTCAACTCGCCCTGCCAATGGATCTCGTCGAGGGTGCCGGCGATGCGATTGATCGTGTGCGCGTCGGGCGCGAGCGTGACGTGCTGCGGACGGAGGCACAGCAGGCGTCGCGCACCGACCTCGGCGTCGATGCCGCAGCAGGCCATGTCGAGATCGCCGAGGCGAACCCGCGCGATGTCGTCGTTCGCCGCCTTTTGCGTTACCGTGACCGGCAGCAGGTTCGCGCGCCCGAGGAACTCGGCGGCAAAGCGGTTGGGGGGGCGACGATAGAGTTCGCCGCTGGCACCCAGCGCGCTGATCTCGCCGGCGCGCATGATCGCGATGCGATCGGCGAGGGTCAGGGCCTCGGTCTGGTCGTGCGTGACGTAGAGGATCGTCAGCTGCGGCAATTCGCGGTGAAGCCGCGCGATCTCCTCCACCATCCCGCGCCGGATCTGCGCGTCCAGCGCCGACAGCGGTTCATCGAGCAGGAGCACGCGGGGGCGGACGGCGAGCGCGCGGGCAATCGCGACCCGTTGCTGCTGGCCCCCCGACAGCTCTCGCGGGAACCGCTTGCGGTAGCTCGACATGCCGACGATTTCGAGCGTCTCGGCGACGCGTTCGGCGATCAAGGTCTTCGGGGCACCGCGGGCCCGCAGGCCGAAAGCGACGTTGTCTTCGACGCGCATGTGCGGAAACAGCGCGTAGTTTTGCACGACCATCGCGATGCCGCGCTGGTGTGGCGGCAGGTCGGTGACATCGGTGTCGCCGATCCGGATGCGCCCGCTGGACGGGCGCACGAATCCGGCCACGGCGCGCAGCGCCGTGGTCTTTCCGGATCCGGACGGCCCGATCAACGCGAGGATCTCGCCCGCCGCGATTTCCAGCGTCAACGGTTTCAGCACGACGTGGCCACGGTAGGCGACCGTCACGCCTTCGTAGGCGACGCGGGAGCCGGCGCCGGGGTTCGCGCCGGCTTCCGTCGCCCGGACCGGGGGAGCGCTGTCCATGGTCTTCCTTTCGTGCCGGCCGCCTGCCGATCCCGTTGCCGGCTCAGCTGCCGGTGACTTCGCGCCAGCGCGCAACGTCGTTCGGCAGCGCCTTGAGCACCTCGTTCCAGTCGGGCGTCCAGACGGTCACGCCGCGCATCGCGTCGCGCAGCCGGCTGAAATTCGTGTCCGACGGCGTGACGTCGCGGCGTACCGGGACGCCGATAGCGACCGAGCTCACCGTCGACTGCGCCTCCTTGCCCAGCAGGAAATCGATCAGCTTCCTGCCGTTGGCGCCATCCGGCGCGCCCGCGACGAGCCCGACGTAGTAGGGAAGGGCGAGCGTCGACCGTTCGCCGTTCGGCCCGGCGGGGAAGAACACCCGGATATTCGGATTGTCGGCCATCTGCGACAGGTTCATCTGCAGGTCGCCGTTCGCGACGAAGAGTTCGCCTTTGTTCACGAGCGCCGTGAGCTTGCCGGTCGACGCCGAGGGTCCGACATTGTTGTCCTGCAGCCTCTTCATGAAGTCGAATCCGCCATCCCGATTGCCGAATGCGTGGATCACCTGCAGCATCACGGCCGTGCCGTCGCCGGCCTGGCCCGGCGTCGAGTACTGGATCTTGTGGTGGAACTTCGGGTCGAGAAGGTCCGCGTACGACTTCGGCGCATCCTTGAGGACCGCGCCGTTGTAGATGAAGTTCATGTAGTTGTTGACGAGCGGCGTGTAGAAATCGCCGGCGCCGTCGATCTGCGATGCCGCGTCCGGCTTGTAGGCCTGGAGCAGGCCGTCGGCCTGTGCTCGCTGGATGAAGGGCGGGAGCGTCACGAGCACGTCGGCCTGCGGGTTCGTCCTCTCCTTGGCGACCCGCTCGACGACGCCGCCGGAGCCGGCCTCGACATACTGGACCTTGATTCCGGTCGCCTTCGTGAAGGCGTCGAATTGCGTCTCGAACCAGCTGCCCTTGCCGTCGTGCAGTCCGTCGGCGGCATAGACGGTGACCACGTCCGAATCCGCGAAAGCCGGCGCGGCGAAGGCTACGGCGGCGATCGCGGCGGCGACGAAGATCTTGTTCATCGTGACGGTTCCTCTCCCTGGGGAAGACCGCAAGCTAGACCGCGTCGGCGACGTCGGTATGACATGGCCGGGATGACGTGACGCGACGGCGTGATACGAGAACGCCGCGCGACGCGCGGCTCGGGAATCGATCGCCCGCCGGCCGCGGCCGGTGCGGTCAGGGACGCTCGGCGCGTGCCAGCCGGCCTTCGACCTGGGCCACGATCGGAAGAAGGTCGGCGACACTGTCGACGACGTAGTGCGCGCCTGCGGCAACGAGGCGCGCGACGGCGCGCTCTCGTCGCGCCGCGAACTCGTCCGCGGGCAGTGCGAGCGTATCGGCGCGTGACAGGCCGAACAGGTTTCCGCTGACCGCGACGCCGACGGTCCACGCGCCGCCGTTCAATCCCTCCGCGATGCCGACCTCGGTGTCGTCGACCTTGATGACGCTGGACGCCGGCCAGGTGCCAAGATCCAGCAGCCCTTTGTAGAACATCAGCGGAGTCGGCCGCCCTTCCGGCGTGTCGCCGGTGCAGACGAGGCTGTCCGGGGCGAACCCCTGGCGGGCGGCGATCGGCAGGATCCGCTCCATGATGTCGCGCGTATAGCCGGTGCTGGAGCCGATCTTCAGTCCGCGGGACCGCAGCGTTCGCACGACGTCCGCGGCGCCGTCGATGAGGTCGGCGAATTGGGCGACGACGTCGCGGTTGCGCGGCACGAAGACGCGGTAAAGGGCGTCGATGTCCGCATCGCCCGCATCGCGGCCGTGGCGCTCGCGCCAGGCTCCGGCCACGCGCGGCGTCGCGAGAATGGCCGCAATGTGGGACCGCTTCGCCATGCCCATCGGCCCTCGGGCCTCGTCGATCGTGATGTCGACGCCGAACTCCGCGAACGCCTCGACGAACGCGCCCATTGGCGCCAGCGATCCGTGGTCGATGATCGTTCCGGCCCAGTCGAAGATCACGGCGTGGAGTCTTTGCATCGTCGAATTCCGCTCAGTCGAAGAGCCCGCCGATGACGTCCTCGGCCAGCGCAAACGAGATGCTTGCACCGGTTCCGCTCGTGACAAGGACGACGCGCGTGGCCGGTGAAGGCTCGTCGACGACGACCAGCCGGTCGGCGCTCGTCGCATAGGTGCCCGTCCAGTGTTCGCGGATCGCCGGTGGCGGGCCGTCGAAGACCGCCGCATATTCATCGAGGATCAGGCGATCGACGGTCACCTCGCCGAACGGGGTCGGCGTCGCGGCGTCGTCGTGCGAGTCGCCGACGACGAGGGAACCGTCGGCGCTGCGAACGACAATCAGGTGGACGCCGCGGCGAAGATGCTCGCCCTGTTCATCGGCGAGTCGCGCGCGAAGCGCGGCGGCCGCGGGCAGCGCGGCATAGCCGAGGTAACGGACCAGCCCGAGGTCCGACATGACGGCGTGCCGAGGGACCTCGACGGTCGGCGCCTCGAGCCGCAGCATCTGCAGGCGGCACCGCGTCAAGCGATAAGACGCGATGCGATCGGCATGCAGCGCGTGGAAGTCGTCCCCTGGGCACGCCACGACCGCGTCGGCATGCACGAGCCCGCGGCTCGTCTCGACGCGCGGGGCCATCGCAGCATGCACCACGGTGCTTCGCAGGAATTCGACCCCGTGGCATTCCTCGAGGAACGCCGCAAGGCGCGGTATGGCCTCGCGCGACTCGACCCGAAGTTCGTGGGGGCTCAGCAGCGCTCCGGCAAATGCGCCTCGACGCAGGCCGGGAAATCGGACCTGGATTTCCTGCGATTCGAGGAAGCCGCAGCCTTGGCCCATCGACGTCGAGAGAAACTGCTCCAGCACGGCGCGGGCTTCGGGGCGGCGTGCGACGACGAGCAGCCCGCGCTGCAGGATGGGTATCCCGGCTTGCGCGGCGACTTCGGCCCAGACCTCGCGCGAACGCATCGCGCGCGACCAGTGCTCACCCGCCTGCTGCCCGGTGACGGTGACGAAGCCGAAATTGCGGATCGAGGCGCCATTGGCTTGCGCATCGCGATCCAGCACGACAACGCGTTTTCCGCGCCTCGCGGCGGCCAGTGCGTGCGCCAGACCGCAGATCCCGGCGCCAACGACGGCAAGGTCGAAATGTTTCGCGTTGCGCGCCACCGCGGCGATTCCGTGACAGGGAAACCGCGTTTGTAAGGGGCGTTCGTGTAACGTTCATGACGCCCAATCGGTGCTCGGCGCGCGCCACAGGTCGACGCCGCCTTCCTGCGCGTAGCGGTCGATCCGCGCCAATTCGTCGGCGCTGAATCCCGGCGCCTCGAGCGCTTCGACGTTTTCTCGGATCTGCGACGGCTGGCTGGCGCCGATCAGCGTCGACGTGACCCGAGGGTCACGCAGCACCCAGGCGAGCGCCATCTGCGCGAGCGTCTGGCCGCGGGCCTTCGCGATCTCGTCGAGCGCGCGGACGCGCGCGAGATTGTCTTCCGAGAGGTGCGCGCGCTGCAGCGAATCGCCGCCAGGGCGCCGGATCCGCGAGTCGGCGGGGATACCCCCGAGATATTTGCCCGTCAGCAGGCCTTGTGCGAGCGCGGTGAATGTGATGCAGCCCATCCCTTCGGTGTCCAGCGTATCCAGGAGCCCGCGCTCGATCCAGCGATTGAACAGGTTGTAGGAGGGCTGGTGGATCACGCCGGCGACCCCTTCGCTCCGCAAAAGGCGCGCCATCTCGGCCGTCTTGCCGGCGGAATACGACGACAGGCCGACGTAGAGGGCCTTGCCCTGGCGGACGGCGCTCGCCAGCGCGCCTGCGGTCTCCTCCAAGGGCGTATGCGGGTCGAAGCGATGCGAATAGAAGATGTCGACGTAGTCGAGCCGCAGGCGTCGCAGGCTCTGGTCCAGGCTCGCGAGCAGATGCTTGCGACTGCCGCCGCCCTGGCCGTAGGGCCCGGGCCACATGTCCCATCCCGCCTTGGTCGATACGACGATCTCGTCGCGATAGGCGCCGAAGTCCTCGCGCAGGATGCGACCGAAGTTGATCTCCGCGCTGCCGGCCGGTGGCCCGTAGTTGTTCGCCAGATCGAAGTGCGTGATGCCGAGGTCGAACGCGGTGCGGATCATTTCGCGCTGGAGCGACAGCGGCGTCGCGTCCCCGAAGTTGTGCCACAGCCCGAGCGAGAACGGCGGAAGCAGCAGTCCGCTGCGACCGCAGCGGCGATGGGCGGCGCGTTCGTAGCGTCCGGCCGCGGCATGGTAGGCCGACATGGTGTCCTCGTTTCCCCGGCAGGCGACAATGCCGGTATTGTCCGGGCATTCGGGAGGTTGTCGATGGCTGAAGATCTGGTCTTCTATACGCATCCGATGTCGCGCGGACGCATCGCGCGCTGGATGCTCGAGGAGGTCGGGCAGCCGTACCGCACGGAGGTGCTCGACTATGCAACGACGATGAAGGCGCCGGCGTACCTGGCGGTCAATCCGATGGGCAAGGTCCCGGCGCTGCGGCATGGCGGCGTCGTCGTGACCGAAGCGCCGGCGATTTGCGCCTATCTCGCGGATGCGTTTCCGCAGGCAGGGCTGGCGCCGCCGCCCGGGGATCGCGCGCGGGGGCCGTATTACCGCTGGCTGTTCTTCGCCGCGGGCCCCATCGAGGCCGCGGCAACGAACAAGGCGCTCGGCGTCGCCGAGCCGCCGATCGAGAGGCAGCGCATGCTGGGCTACGGGAGCCTGCAACGCGTGCTCGACACGATCGAGTCGGCGCTCCAGGATGGCGAATACCTGGCGGGCGGCCGGTTTTCCGCCGCGGACCTGTACCTCGGCTCGCACCTCGGGTGGGGGATGCAGTTCGGGACGATCGACAGGCGCCCGACGTTCGTCGACTACGTCGCGAAGCTGCGATCGCGGCCCGCCGCGGTCCGCGCCGCGCAGATCGACGACGCGCTGTTGGCAAAGTAATCGGCGAACGGCCCGTCGCTCAGGCGCCTACCGCCGCCACCACGATGGCCGTGGCGGGTCGGGGCGGCGCCGCTCGCGATCCGGCTCGTTTTCCCAGATCGTGGCCGACGGTGGCTCGTCGCGATGCCGCAAGTATGTCAGGTACCGATCGCGATAGTGCCCGTAGAGCGCCGCGATCTCCTGCTGCACTTCGCGCGGGAACCCGCGTCGTCCGCCACGCCGGTCAATGCGCAGGTCGTCGAAATAGTCGATGCACGCCGGCGGAGAATTCCATAGTCGCGCCAGGCGATTTGCAACGCGCGGGTAGAACTGCGCCAACCGGGTCGGCATGTGGTTGCGCGGAAGCCTGACGAGCCACATTCGCGTCGCCAGGTGGAGCGTGTTCTCCAGCGACGAAACGGGGAGTCGCCGGCGCGTCCACGCGTCCTGGCCGCGAGGTGCCGGCGGCGGATCGACGCGCTCGACCTCGGGCTGACGTGGCGGCTCGCCGACGCGTTCGACGGTCGCGAAAAGGTCAGCGGCGTATCGGGTTCGCATCGTCTATCGGGTTCGCGTCGTCTTCGAGGAGCGGCGGCCTCGGGTCCTGCGGGTGACGGCTGGGCGGCGCCATCCGCGGATTCTCGCGCTGCGGCGAAACGGCGATCGGCCGTGGCGCTGGATCAAAGGCTGCCAATTCCCGGCGTGCAAGGCGATGTCCGTCGCGACTCGCCCTGGGCGAATCACGACGCGCCACTCAGGAGCCCGGCGTCATGCGGAACGGCGAAGCCACCAGTGCATCCATCGACTGAGGCGGGGCATCACGACGTACGACATCAGGATCGCGACGAGCGCCGTGAAGATCGCCGTGCGCAACAGGAAATGCAGCGGCGCGATGAGCGGCGCGACGAACGTCAGTAACAGCGCGACGGTGGGAAAGATGCCCATCCAGCTGACGACGGTCATCTTCCACCGTGGCGGCGGCGCCGTGGCAGGGACGACCGTCGGACCGAACCAGGCCTCCAGGCCGGAGAGGACGCGATACTCCGGATCGCCCTCGGCGACGGTGCGAAGGCGCTCGAGCCAAGTGGTCCGCTCGGTCGAGGCGTTCCAGCGGTCCAGGTCGGCCTCCGACGCGAAGCGCTGGACGAGCTGGTATTCGCCCCCGGGCTGCGCCGGGGGAATCATCTGCGCCGAGACATATCCGGGAAACGTCGCGGCGCTCGCGAACATGCCGCGGATCAGCGCCTCGTAGGCCGCGTCGCACCCTGCCTTGGCGCGGCGGCGCACGACACGGACGACCTGACTGTCATTCATCGAACGGGTGACTCGGCCGGGAACACCCGCGACTCTATCGTTTTCCGAAAACAAGATAAACGGCGCGCAACAAGATCGATCATTGCCAGAATTGCAACAATCGAACCCCCACGTCGTTGCAGGAAGGATTTCCGGTCAGTTCCCGGGCGCCGGGACGATGTACGGCTTCGCGCCCGCGGTGCCCTGTGCCTTCACGGCGCTCTGGACGGCGGCCGCATAGGGCTTGAGCGCGCCGTCGCCCGGCACGACCAGGTAGTCGTGCCGGCTGCCCTCGACGATCCGGCTGGCGATGCCGCGGTCCGCAAGGGCCTTCTGCACGGGTGCGACCTCCTGCTGCGTTGCCCCGCGGGCGTAGATGACGTAGTAGTTTCGCTGCGGCGCCGACAGGCCCAGGTTGCTGTCGGCGACGACGGCGGCGTCGGCGCCGGGCCGATCCTGAGCGTAGCTGTCGCGGACGAGGAAACCCGCGGGGTCCCAGCGGCTCTGCGGTGCCGGATCCGGCGCCGGAATGCTGGCATCGGCGTCGCCGAGCGGGACCTTTGCGGCCGCCTGCAGCGACGCCGTCGTGCTCGTCAACTGCTGCTGCAGCGACTCCAGGTTCGAACTCGTCGCGCTGGTGCTCAGCGAACCCATCAGCAGCGTCGGTATGCCCAGCGCGTTCATGAAGACGTCGCGCATCCGTCGATTCGGCGAGGAATCGACGATGACGATGACGAGGCCAACGACGAGCGCCACGATGATGCCGACGCGGATGTATTCGATGCTGAACAGCTGCACGTGGCGCATCGGGTCGCCACCGAGGACCGCCATCAGCCGCGGAAAGAACGACGCGAGCGCGCCGCCGAAGCAGCCGACGGCGAAGCGAAGCAGCGCCGAACCGAAGAGATTGATGCGCGAGGTCGACGGTGCGGGTCGATCCTCGGTTGTCGTGCTCATATCGCCTCCGCAGGACGCCGAGAAGCGGGCAGCCCGGCCACGCCGGGTCGGTGGCCGGTATGCGGACGATGATCCGGCAATCGAAACGATGGGACAATGGAAAAAACGCGCGCCGGCGACCGGCTGTCCGGTCGAGCGGCGCCACCGATCCGTGGGGGCGTCCGGAGCATCGTCGCCGGCCCCCGCGATGATCGATATCGACGACGGAGGGCGTCCTTCATGGAACGCGCAGCGCGGGCGCGGCGGTCGCCGCTGCGCCTCTGGCTCGATGCATTCACCGGCTTCTACCGCCCCGGTGCCGACGAATTCCGGACACTGGATCCGGTCTCGAAGTTCCTCTATGCGGCGCGCAGCATCATCCTCGTGATCTCGGCGCAGGCCGCCGTGATCGCCGGGCTGCTCGCCGCAGCCGACCGGCGATTCGCCGCGGCCGACTTCCTGCTCGTGCTGGTCGGCCTCGTCGCGGCGCACATGTTGAGCAACCTGAGCAATGACTATTTCGGTTTCCGCGCCGGGCACGACACGCCGGACTCGCCACGCATGCGCTACACGGTCCACCCGATCGCCAGCGGCGTCCTCGACGTCCGGTCGCTGCGGACCGGCATCGCGATCCTCGTGGCGATCGGTCTGGCGGTCGTCGTCGTCTTCGCGATCGAGCGCGGCCCCATCGCGCTCGCGTTTGCCGGCGCCGGCGGCGCGCTGCTGCTCGCGTACGACGCGGGTCCGGCGCCGCTGAAGAAGATCGCCCTGGGCGAACTCGCGGTCCTCCTGGTCTGGGGGCCGCTGATGATCGGGGGCGGCTACGCGATGATCGCGGGGCGCGTTTCCGTCGACGTGTTCTGGGCGTCGATCCCGTACGGCCTCGGCGTGATGACGATCCTCGTCGGCAAGCACATCGACCAGATGGAATTCGATGCCGGGCGCGGCATCCGGACGCTGCCGGTCGCGCTGGGCGCGCGCGGCGCGCGAGCGTTGAATGTCGCGTCGCTGGCGGCCATTTATGCGATCGTGGCAACGCTGATACTGGCCGGGCGCCTGACGCCATTCGCGGCGATCGTCGTCGTCTCGCTGCCGCGCGCGATTCGTGCCGCGTTGCGGATGGTCCGCCCGCGCCCGACGTCGGCCCCCGCCGGATTCGTGGGTTGGCCGCTGTGGTACCACCGCGCGTGCCTGGAGCACAACCGGCTCTTCGGGTGGATGTACATCCTGGGATTGGCCGCGGGAGCGGCCTGGCCGATGCGTTGAACGCAGGTGCCGCGGCGCGCGACGACCCGTCCTACCGGTCGCGCCGCGGCGCCGAGTCGCCCGGGCCCGGTTCCGCGATCGCGAGACGCGGGCGCTGCGCGTCGACCTCGCGCAGCGGTTCCACCTCGACGAGCGATGCCAGGCAGCGCCGCGCGAGTTGATGGTAAAGCCGGGTCCCGGAGGCCTTGCCTGCGATCTCGGAATCGCTCAGTTCGCGAATGAGCTTGGCCGGCACGCCGGCCACCAGCGAGCGTGGTGGTATCAGCATCCCGATGCGGACGAACGCGGCGGCAGCGACGATCGATTGCTCGCCGACCCGCGCATCGTCCATGACGACGGCATTCATCCCGACGAGGGCGTCGCGCTGCACGACGCAGCCGTGCAGCACGGCACCATGGCCGATATGCCCGTTCTCCTCGACGATGGTGTCGCCTTCCTGGTAGCCGTGGATGACGCAGGTGTCCTGCACGTTCGCGCCCCGCGCGAGCACGATCCGCCCGAAGTCGCCGCGCAGCGACGCGCACGGACCGATGTAGCAGCCGTCGCCGACGATCACGTCGCCGATCAGGACGGCCGTCGGATGCACGTAGGCCCCCGCAGCCACGACGGGAACGACGCCTTCGATCGCATAACAGGGCATGCCAGCCTCCGGGGTGGACCCGCAGGATCGCATGGGTTCGACGCGAGCGGTACCCCCCGGTCCTTCAGATGGCGCGACGCGGCTCGTCGTGGCGCGGCGGCGGGTTGAGGCGCCGCGAACGAATGAGCATGCGCCCGGCCTCGTTGACCGAGGCCGCGCCACCCTCGAGCTGCCAGGACGTCCACAACGAGAAAGCCGTCGTGACCAGGGCGGCCAGCCGGTCCGGCGACCCTCTTGACGCGAACCCGGGTCCCGCTTGCCGCGCGCCGCGCCGACGCCGCCCGGCGTGCGCGTGATTCATAATCGATCGGGCGCCTCGGCGGGGCGACCTCGCGATTCCACGATTCGACGGAAAGAACGTGCCCAGCGGACGAAAAAAACATCCCTTCATCGTGGTCGTCGGCGCGCTCGCCGCGGTCCTCGTCGGCATGGCGCTCGTCTACATGCTGGGCATGGCCCTGCTCGAGGACAAGCCGCGCAATTTCTGGCAGGCGCTGCAGTGGGCCGCGGGCGCCGCGTCGACCAGCGGATTCAGTCCGGACACCGCATGGACCCACCCGATGATGGTGATCTTCGTCGTGCTGGCGCAGTTCGTCGGCGTCGCGGTGTTCTTCGTCGTTCTGCCGATGTTCCTGAACCCGTACCTCGAGGCGCGGTTCGAAGTCCGCCTGCCGACGTCTGTCGAGGACGCGAAAGGCCACATCGTGATCTTCGACTACGACGCGACCGTCGCGACGCTGCTGGTCGAGCTGGAGCAGGCGGGCATTCCGAGCGTCATCGTCGACGAGGACGAAAAGGCGGTTCGCCAGCTCATGGAACAGGGCCATCGCGTCGTCTTCGGCAACCTCGACGGCGGCGTCCTGGATCGTTGCAGCCTCGGCAAGGCGCGCGCTCTGATCGTCAACAGCAGCGACGACCGCAATGCGGCGACGATCCTCGCGGCGCGGCAACTCGGATTCGGCGGGGATATCCTGGCGCTCGTCGAGGACCCGTACCATCGCCACCCGATGCTGCTCGCCGGCGCGAGCGATGCCTACACGCCACGCCATGTCCTCGGGGCGGCGCTCGCGGCGCGCGCCAGCCAGCGCGTCAGTCCGACGATCGGCGGCATCCAGCATCTGGGCGAGCACCTGCAGGTGGCCGAGGCGCGCATCGTGCGCGACAGCGAGTTGTGCGGCCGGACCCTGGAAGACGCCGGACTGCGCGAGCATGCCGGCGTCAGCGTCATCGGCCAATGGGTCGGGGGACGGCTGATCTCGCCGCCTCCGCCGCGGATGCGCCTGGAGCCCGGTGGCATCCTGGTGCTTGTCGGCAGCGACGATGCGATCGAGCACTGCATCCAGGTCTGTGCCGGCGCGCGGCGACTGCCCGCGTCCGGCACGTACCTGATTGCCGGCCACGGCGAGGTCGGCCGGAAGGTTGCCGAACTGCTCGAGGTGGCCGGCGAGAAGACCTTCACGATCGATTGCGAAGCGGCGCCCGGCGTCGACCTCGTGGGCAACGTGCTGGACCGCAAGGTGCTGGAGGAGGCGGGGCTGGCCAAGGCGAAGTCCGTCGTGCTGGCGCTGAATTCGGACTCGACGGCGATCTTCGCGACGGTCATCGTCAAGGACCTCGCGCCGGACGTCCCGGTGATCGCGCGCGTCAATCGCTCGGAGAACGTCGAGCGGCTCTACGCGGCCGGGGCCGACTTTGCGCTGTCCGTCAGCCAGGTATCCGGGCAGCTTCTCGCGTACCGGCTGCTGGGCAACGAATCCGTGATGGTGACCCCGGAACTGCAGGTCGTGAAGACCTCGGGCCGGGCTTTCGAGGGACAGCATCCGCGCGCCGGCGAACTGCACGAGCGGACCGGCTGCACCGTGATCGCCGTCGAGCGCGGCGACGCGGTGCTGGTGGAGTTCCCGATCGGGTTCCGGATCCAGCCGGCGGATTCGATCTATGTCTGCGGCAGTTCCGACGCGACGACGCGGCTGCGGTCGGAGGGGCGCGGTTAGGTTTCCGGCGTCCCCCGTCCTCGACGGCCTCGCCCGCCCCGGCGCGGCGCCGCGTCGTTAAGATAGCGGCCGTTCTGTTGCCGCCCGCGTCTATTGCCGTCCCCGTCCTGCGAGGTCCACCCGCGTGGAGAAGCTCGACCTGTCCACCCGCAATCCCGTCGCGATGGTCGTGCTGGTGGTTCTCGTCATGCTGGCCGGGCTGGTCAGCCTGGGTCGCTTGCCGTTGCAGCTCTTCCCGGATATCGACCGGCCGCAGATCACGATCAACACCGACTGGGCAACCGCGTCCCCGGAGGAAATCGAATCCGAACTTCTCGAGCCGCTGGAGCGGGTGCTGCAGGGGCTGCCCGGCGTCGAGGAGCTCGAAGGCAATGCCGAAGTCGGCCGGGCGACCGTGACGCTGCGCTTCGCGATCGGCACGGACATGCGCAACGCGCTGGTCGAGTTGCTGGCACGCCTGAATCGCCTGCAACCCTTGCCGCGGGACGCCGACCGTCCGGTCGTCATTCCGGGCGGCGAGGACAACTCCAACGAATCGCTGTCCTTCTTCTTCGTGCAGTTGCTCCCGGGAGCGCCGGGGCGGATCCAGGACTACCGCCGCTTCGTCGAGGACACGGTGCGGGCGCGGCTCGAGGCGATTCCCGGCGTCTCCTCGGTGATCGTCAACGCAGGGCCGCCGGACAACGTGCACATCCTGGTCGACCCGGACCGCGCCGCGGCGCTCGGCATCGAGATCCCCGACATCGCCGCGGAGGCGACGCGCGCGACCAACATCTCGGCGGGGCGCCTCGACGTCGGCCGCCGCCAGTACGCCGTGCGCTTCACCGGCCGCTTCGAGCCGTCGCAGCTCGGCGAACTCGTGCTGGCCTGGCGCGACGGGCGCGCGGTGCATCTGGCGGACATCGCTCGCGTCGAGGTCAGCCCGCCGAAGCGACTCTTCTTCGCCTACCAGAACGGCAATCCGGCGATCGGCATCGAGGTTCGCCGCGCGAATGGTGCCAACGTGCTCGCGACGCTCACCGCGGTCAAGGAGGCGGTGGCGCAGTTGCGCGACGGACCGCTGAAGGCGCGCGGCCTCGGCATCGAGCAGTCTTTCGACGCGTCGCTGTTCATCCGGCGCGCGGTCCAGTTGCTGTCGGAGAACCTGGTCGTCGGCACCGTGCTCGCGC
Organism: Burkholderiaceae bacterium; assembly: GCA_035524275.1. Taxonomy (GTDB): domain Bacteria; phylum Pseudomonadota; class Gammaproteobacteria; order Burkholderiales; family Burkholderiaceae_F; genus DATKPC01. The sequence goes on along the minus strand of DATKPC010000011.1, from coordinate 37,907 downwards.
TCGGAATCGTCTGGTGGTTCATGCGCGACATCCGGGTCACGTCGCTGATCGCGGCGTCGATCCCGCTATGCCTCTTCGGCACGTTCATCGCGCTCGACCTTTTGGGGCGGAGCCTCAACGTCGTCTCGCTCGCCGGCCTCGCCTTCGCCGTCGGCATGGTCGTCGAGGGCGCGATCGTCGTGTCGGGGAACATCGTTCGCCTGATCGAGGGCGGCGTGGAAATCGGCCGCGCGACGCGGGACGGGGCGCGCGAGGTGGCGGGCGCGCTCTTCGCCTCGACGGCCACGACGATCGCCGTGTTCCTGCCGGTCCTGTTCCTCAAGGACGTCGAAGGGCAGCTGTTCGGCGACCTCGCGTTGACGATTTCGATCGCGGTGGCCTTGTCGATCGTGCTGGCGTTGACGCTCCTGCCGGCGGCGGCAAGCCACGTGTTCAGGGGCAAGTCGTTCTCGTCGGGGTACGGTCGCGGCTGGCCCGCGCTCGCCGACTGGATCCTGCGCGCGACGCGGACGCGCGTGCGGCAGGTGGCGTGGGTCGGCGCGCTGCTCGCCGCGCCGCTGGCGCTGGCCGCGTGGCTGCTGCCGCCGCTGGACTACCTGCCGCCCGTCAAGCGGGCGGCGATCGACGCGTTCTTCCAGTTTCCGCCGGGCATGAGTCCGGAGGTCGTCGATCGCGAACTGCTGCCGATCATGCTGCGGCGGATGAAACCGTACATGGACGGGGAGCGCGAGCCGCGGCTGAAGAACTGGTACCTGCTCGCCTGGCCGGGAGGCGGGACGCTCGGCGCGCGCGTGCAGGACGAAACGCGGATCGGCGAGCTCGAGAACCTCGTGCGCGACCACGTGATTGCCGACCTGCCGGACACGCGGTCGTTCGCGGTCGAGGGCGACCTCTTCCAGGGCATCGGCGGCTCGGCACGTTCGATCGGGATCCACCTGCAGAGCGAGGACGCCGCGACGCTGACGCGCGTCGCGCGCTACGGCGAGCAGCTGCTGGAGAAGACCTTCGCCGGCGTCGCGGTCCAGTCGTTTCCGAACGCCGACGTCACCGCGCTCGAGCTGCGCGCCATGCCGGACGATCGGCGCATCGCGGAGGTCGGATGGGATCGGGCGAAGCTGGGGACGATCGTGGCTGCCGCCGGCGAGGGCGCTTGGCTCGGCGAGTATTTCGACGGCCACGCACGTCTGCCGGTCGTGCTGCGCGTCGAGGCCGGCGGCACGCCGGAGACGATTGCCGACATGCCGCTGCAGACGCCTGCGGGCCGCATCGCGCGGCTCGGCGACCTCGTGAAATTGTCGACGGAACTCGGGCCCGCGGGAATCCGCCGGATCGATCACCGGCGCACGGTCACGCTGACGATCGACCCGCCCGCGTCGTTGTCGCTCGAGGAGGCGCTGGCGCGGATCGATCGCGACGTGCTGCCCGCCTTGCGCGAGCGGATGCCGCCGGACGGCGCACTGCGGATGGCCGGTAGTGCCGACGGGCTGTCGCGGACGCTGTTGACGATGGGACGCGTCTTTGCGATGGCCCTCGTGGTCCTGTTCCTGCTGATGACCGCGCTCTTCCGCTCGGCGCGCGACAGCGCGATCGTGCTGTTCACCGTTCCGCTGGCGCTCGCAGGCGGCGTCCTGGGCTTGAGGGCGCTCGGACTCGTCGCGTTCCAGTCGCTGGACCTGCTGTCGATGATCGGATTCGTGATGATGATTGGCGTCGTCGTCAATCATTCGATCCTGCTCGTCGCGGCGATCCGCAGTGCGCAGGGGGGCACCTCCGGCCTCGAGGAGGCGATCCGGCAGGGCCTGAACCAGCGGCTGCGCGCGATCCTCGCCAGCACGCTGACCGGTGCGCTGGGGGCCTTGCCGATGGCCGTCAATCCCGGACCCGGGAGCGTCATCTATCGCGGACTCGCCGCGGTGAACATCGGTGGCGTGATCCTGAGCCTCGCGTTCAGCCTGATCCTGATCCCGGCGATGGTGCGCCTGACCACCGCGACCGCGCGCATCGCGCCGGCGGTCGCCGGAGGCCGCGCGGCATGAGCGCGTCGCGTCGTCGGGCGCCGTTCCATGCGCTGGCCGCGTCGGGTCTGGCCGCGTGGATGCTCGCCGCGGCAGCGGACGAACCGGGGCAGGGCGGACCGCAGCGAGTCGAAGTGGCGACCGCGCGCGTCGCGCAGGTCGCGCCGCGCTCCTGGATACCCGGATCCGTCGTGAGCCGCGACGACGCCAGGATCGCCGGCGTCGTGGGGGGCCGCGTCGATTGGGTTGCCGATGTGGGCCAGCGGGTCGCGGCCGGCGCCCCGGTCGTGCGGCTGGACGCGACGTCGTTCCGCTTGCGCGTCGTGGAATTGCAGGCGCAATTGGCGCGGGCCAAGGCGCAGGCGGAACTCGCGCAGATCCAGTTGCAGCGCTCGCGCAGCCTGACCGACGCGAAGTTCAATTCCGCGAGCCAGCTGGACGAGGCGCGCGTCCAGAGCGATGCCGCCGTGCACGACGTGGCGCGCCTGGAGGCGCAGGTCAAGGAGGCGGAATACGACGTGACGCAGACGGAAATCCGCGCTCCGTTTGCCGGCATCGTTGCCGAACGACTGGCGCAGCGCGGCGAATATCTTGCGGTCGGCGCGCCGGCGGCGCATCTCGTCCGGACCGACGCGGTCGAGGCGAAGGCGATGGCGCCGCTCGCCTATGCGGCGACGATCAAGGAAGGCCAGCCGGCGACGGTCCGAATCGGCGATGAGCGGGAGCCGGCCACGATACGTGCGGTGATCCCGGTCGGCGACGATCGCGCGCGGCAGTTCGAGATCCGCGTCGCGTTGCAGAAGCCACGCTGGCCGGTCGGCTCGGCCGTCGAGGTCAGCGTGCCGACCGGCGCGCCGCGCGCCGCGGTCGTCGTGCCGCGGGACGCGATCGTGATCCGGCAGTCGGCAACCTACGTGATGCGCGTGAAACCCGACGCGACGGTGGAGCGCGACGACGTCGAGGTCGGCGAAGCGCTGGGCGACGTCGTCGAGATCCGGCGCGGCCTCGCTGCGGGCGAGCGCGTCGTCGTCCGCGGCGGCGAACGGCTGGAGCCGGGCCGCCGCATCACGGTGAGCGAGCCGGGCGCCGCGCCGGCGCCCGGCGTCGTGAAAGTGCCCTGACGCCGCGCGCGCGCGGGCGGTCCGAAGTCCTTCGTCGTCCCACGAAAAAGCCGCGGCGCGCTGGTCGGCGCCACGTCGGCGCGGGCCGGAAGCTGGAACGTGCCTGCGAATGCTGGAGCCGCGCCGCCGATCTGCGCCTAGGCCACGCACGGGTCGCAGGCCTTCGGATGCAGCAGGCCGTTGCGCGACTCGATCGAAGACCGCGAGGCCTCGTCGAACCTCGCGGCTTATCGAAGGGATAGAAATCGGCGCTTTTTTGACCAAAACCCATCGATTTTGCCGATCTAATTTTACAAAATGAAATTTGCGACCGGCGTTCGCGCAATCGCCGGCTCTTGAATTGGCCGGCTGTTCCGCCCCTTCTGGTGAATTTTCTCGCGCAACCCGACGGGTAACCTCAAGGGCTGGTCAATCTGTCCCTTGGCCTGGGTTGCGCATGTCGACGCCGGAATTGCAAGCCAACGACCCCGAGCCGGCCAAACCGGCGCTCTACGCCAACGCGGCGAAGCAGCTGCTGTCGGGGCATTGCGCGTTGGTCGGCCTGGTGGCCCGCAAGCACCTGGAAACACACCACCCCAGGAAGCCGGATTGGTCCGTCGGTGCGCTGCTGGCCGGCTTCCTGCACGACATCGGCAAGATCGATCCGCATTTCCAGTCACAGCTCGAGGAGGGGCCGCCGGATTCCCCATTCGGAGCGCCGCCGAGCATCCACGAGTTGAGCTGGGCGTTGACGCACCTCGCTTTCGATCCGGGAAAGATGCGGGCTGCGCTGCCGTCGACCTTGCCCTGGCCGGTCGTGCAGTACGCGGTCTACTGGCGGCAATACACCCCGATCAATGCCTGGGAAACGATGCGCTTCGCCTCGCTGTCGCAGATCCGGCGCAAGGCGGGCGAGTGGCTCGATTCGTTCCAGGCTCCGCTGTCGCAGGTGTTCCAGGAGATCAACGAAGCGGCGCGGGTGAAGCTGTTCGACGCCGAGTCGCAGGCCCGCGTGACCGGCGAAGTCCAGACGCCGACGTTCGACCGTGACGCGGACCTGGCGCGCGCCGGATTCACGCCGGCGCAGCGAGCCCTCGACAAGTCGATGTGCGCGGCGATCCGCTCCGCGCTTCTTTTCTCGGACCGGATGGTGTCGTCGATGGGGCCGGGCGAAGTGAGCGACTGGCTGCATGCCTGGCGCCAGAAGTCGCTGCTCCCGGACCTCGTCGACAAGGTCCGCGAAGTCGACGACTACACGACGATCCCGGGCGACGCCCTGTTCAACCAGGCCGGCGTCCAGATCGACCTGCGCCGCTGAGGCGCCCAACAGCCCGGACCCTCCGCGCACGGCGTAGAGTTGCCGACCGCATCCGGCCGTTGGTGCCGGAATCCGAACCTGCAGGTCGCACAGGGGCCACCATGATTCATCGCCAGCGAATGACGGCGCGCATGCCGGGGCCGTTCGTCGTCTTCCTCATCGGCATGCGCGTCAACCGGCCGTGGCTGGTCCACAAATGGCTTCCGGTCGCGCGGGCGATGCCGCGGATGCTGCGCGAGCTTTACGCCCACCCGGAGCTGGGCTTCCTCGGTGCGCAGATGTGGTTCTCGCGGACGATCATTCTCGTCCAGTACTGGCGGTCGACGGAGGCGCTGATGTCCTATGCCAAGGCGAAGGATTCGGCGCACCTGCCGGCCTGGCAGGCGTTCAACCGGGCGGTCGGCACCGACGGCAGCGTCGGCATCTGGCACGAGACCTACGCCGCATCGCCCGGCACCTACGAAAACGTCTACGTCAACATGCCGGCCTTCGGTCTCGGCGCGGTCGGGGAACTCGTCGAGGCGAAGGGCGGGCTCCAGTCCGCATCGGGCCGGATGCAGGCTGGCGCCGCCTCGTGAACGCGAGCGGTTTTACTGCGCGACGCGCGTCTTGATGAATGCGCCCCAGGTCGACGTCGGCGTCCCTTTCGCAGTATCCGAGACGAGCGACAGGCAGCCGCCCCACGTGTTCCAGGACCACGCGAGGTAGCTGCCCTTGTGGGCATCCATCCAGTCGGTGAATGCGGTGACGACCGTCGTCGAACAATCGCCGCCATTGGTACTTTCGCCGAATTCCCCGGCGACGACGGGAACCTGAGCGATCACCGTTGCGGGGGCCTGGTTCCAGCATGTCGTGCTGGAGCAGACGTTGCCGCCGTACATGTGCCAGGACGCGGCGAGGTTGTTTGCCGGATCCTGCGGCTTGTAGGCCAGCCATTGCGACAGCGCGTTCGAATATTGCACGCCGCCGAGCATGATCACGTTGTTCGCGCCGGCGGCGCGGATCGCGGTCACGATCTGCTGCATCCCGGCGACCTGGTAGGAGACGCCGGCGCAGGTGCCGCCGTCCCGCCAGCAGCGCCACGCCTCGGTGGTGTCGGAATTGCTGTCCGGATACGGCTCGTTGTAGGCATCGAAGATCACCGAGTCGTTGTCCTTGAACGCCGCGGCCACCTGCGACCAGAACGTCACCGAATGGTCGGCGTCCGGCATCGGCTGCTGGCCTGTCGCCTGCGCCGTGCCGGCGGCGTTCCAGTGCAGGTCGAGGATCGCCACCAGCCCGGCCTGCGTCAGGCGCGTGACGAAGGCCTTGATTTCGTTCTGGTAGGCGGTCCCGGAATAGGCCGCCGGTGCGCCGTTGATGGCGAGCCAGCAGTCCTCGTTCATCGGGACGCGCACCGCGTTGACGCCCGTCCACGACGCGATCGCAGCGACGGTGCCGTCGGTTTCGGAGCCGGGCGGATCGAAGAAGCCGTTGTTCTGGATACAGGCGAACTCGCTGCCGGACTTGTCGACGCCGTGGAGCACGATCGGCTGTCCCGAAGCGTTCTGGATCGCATTGCCGACGACGTGGAGGCCGGCTATCGATGCCGGTGCCGGCGTCGGCGAGGGCGCTGGGCTCGGCGTCGGTGACGGCGAGCCCGCCGTCGCGGTCGACGACGTGCCGGTCCCGGAACTGCCGCCGCCACAGGCCGCGACCAGGGGTACCGTGGCGCAAGCGAACAGCGCCTTGGCGAGGTAGCGACCGGCGGCCGCTCGGGTGGAATCCTGGACCGAGGAGAGCATGCGTAGACCTTGTAGATTGCCGCGTCGCGCGCGGTGCGCGACGTTTGTGCAATGCGCAAGTGTTGCCGTCTACCGCAAGAAGAGCAATCGAACGCTCGGACTAGCGCGGCGCGGCGCGCGCCGGCCGTGCCGGCCCGCAGGCGCGAGGGCACGAGGGCACGAGGGCGCCAAGCGGGACCCTTGCGTACCAGGGGTCCCTTCCTGGCGGCTCCTTCCTCTTCCTATCTGGCCCCGTCTTCCGCGAGCAGGTCGGCGAGCGTCCGTGCGATGACTTTCGTCGCGCGCCGCAGATCGTCGAGGACGATATGCTCGTCGGCGCGCTTTGCATTGCTCTCGCGCACCGTGCGCGGTCCGGCGCCGTAAAGGACCGCCGGGACGCCGTGCTCCGAGTAGAGGCGGACATCCGTGTAGAGCGGCGTTCCCGTCTCCGGGATCGCTTCGCCGAACACGATCTCGCCATGGCGGCGCAGGGCGTCGACGAGCGGCCTGACGCCGGCGAGCGGCTTCAGCGCGCGGGACAGCAACAGCCGTCGCACGTCGACCGTGACGCCGCGAAATGCGGATGCCGCCTCCTGGATCACCGCGCGGATTTCGCTTTCGACCGCCGCCGGATCCTCTTCCGGAATCATGCGACGATCGAGCCGGAACACGACGCGGCCGGGCACGACGTTCGTGTTCGTTCCCCCCTCGATGCGGCCGACATTCAAGTACGGATGCGTGATTCCGGGAACCTTCGAACGCCGGGCTTCGTACAGGGCGTTCTGGCGATAAAGCGCGGCCAGAATGCCGACGGCGGCCTGCAGGGCATCGACACCGGTCGCCGGAATCGCGGCGTGGGCCATCACGCCGTGCACCGTGACCTCCAACTGCAGGCAACCGTTATGCGCGGTGACGACCTGGTAGGAGAAGCCGGCACCGATTTCGTAGTCCGGCCGCGTCAACCCGTTTTGCAGCAGCCATCCGGGGCCCAGCTCGCCGCCGTATTCCTCGTCGTACGTGAAATGCAGTTCGACGCCACCGCGGATGCGCAGGCCGCTTGCCTCCAGCGCACGGACCGCGAATGCGTAGGTCGCAAAGTCGCTCTTGCTGACGGCGGCGGCCCGCCCGTAGAGACGGCCGTCGACGATCTCGCCGCCGTAGGGATCGTGCGTCCAGCCTTCGCCAGGGGGGACGACGTCGCCATGGGCATTGAGCGCCACGACCGGGCCGCGGTCGCCGTAACGCCGGCGCACGATCAGGTTCGTGATCGATTGCAGTCCATGTTCGCGGACGACGTCGGCCGGCACCGGATGGGCCTCGGCGTCGAAACCGATCTCGCGCAGGCGGTCCTTGACGTGTTCGGCGTGCGGCGCGTTGTTCCCCGGCGGCGTGTCCGTCGGGACCCGCACCATCTGCTGCAGGAACCGGACCTCCTCGTCGAAATGCTCGTCGACCCAGGCGTCGAGCGCGGCGTAGTTCATCGTGTCAATTCCCCGGTCAGTTGGTCGAGCACGTGCTGGAAAGCCCTCACGCCCAGTTCGGCGTCGTCATTGGTGATCGCTTCCAGCGGGTTGTGGCTGATGCCGCCGTTCAGCCCGCGCACGAACAGCATCGCCTGCGGCAGCACTTCGGCGAGTTTCATCGCATCGTGCCCGGCGCCGCTCGGCATCCGGTGCACGTCCAGGCCGAGCGATTCGACGGCGTGCTCCCAGCGCCGCTGCCAGGCCTCTGCACTCGGCGCCGCCGGCTGGCGCATCGTCTCCTCGACGGAAAAGCGCACGCGCCGCCGCTCGCCGATGCGCCGCAGTTCGGCCAGCACGTCGCTGGCGCAGGCGTCGCGCGTGGCGTCGTCGGTGGCGCGGATATCGAGGCTGAATCGACACCGGCCCGGAATGACGTTGATCGAGCCACCGGGCACCTCCAGGATGCCGACCGTGCCGACGAGGCCGGGGCGCCCGGCAGCCCGTCGCTCGACGAACAGCAACAGTTCGGCAGCCGCGGCGGCGGCGTCGCGTCGTCGATCCATCGGCGTCGTCCCGGCGTGGCTCGCCATCCCGACGATCTCGCCGACGTAACGCACGCTTCCGTTGATCGACGTCACGACGCCGAGCGGAAGATCCATGTCGTTGAGCACCGGCCCCTGCTCGATGTGGACCTCGATGAAGCCGAGATAGCGGGACACGTCGCGCCGCAGGCGCGGTATCTCGTCGACCGCGAGCCCGGCCGCCGCCATGGCTTGCCGCATCGAAATGCCGTCGGCGTCCTTCTGGTCCAGCCACGCCGGATCGAAGGTGCCGGCCAGCGCGCCGGAACCGAGGAACGTCGCCTTGTAGCGCTGCCCCTCCTCCTCGGCGAAACCGACCACCTCGAGGCCAAAGGGCAGGCGTCGGCCGGCGCGAGACAGGCGGCGCACGCACGCCATCGGAGCGAAGATGCCGAGGCGGCCGTCGTAGCGGCCACCGTTGCGCACCGTGTCGTAATGGCTGCCGGTCAGCAGGCGCTGCGCGCCCGGTTCACGGCCTTCATAGACGCCGACGACGTTGCCGACGGCGTCGATCCGCACGGTGTCGAACCCGCAGTCGTCTCGCATCCAGGCCGCGATCTGCGCCGCGCACGCGCGATGCGCGTCGGTCAGGTAGGTCACCGTGAGTTCGCCGCGTTCGGCGTAACCGGGGTCGCTGTGGCGGGCCAGCTCGGTGGCCCAGTCGAGCACGCGATTGCCGTCGTCCGGGTGCATGTCGAGCTTGTCATTCAGGCGGATTTCCGCGATCCGATGGATGTTGCGCAGGGCCTCGGCGAACTCGAAGTCCGCGGGGTTTTCGAGGCGGCGGGCGAGCGTCGCGATGATCTCGCCGCGCGTGAGGCCCGTTCCGCGCGGGCCGCGGACGGCCAGGATGAAAGGAAACCCGAATTTCGTCCGGTAGGCGCCATTGAGCTCCTGCAGACGCGCGAACTCGGCGGGCGAGCAGGCCGACAGCCCGGAAGCGCCTTGCTCGTGCGTCGATTCGGCGGTCAGCGACTGCGCGACCATCGCCTTGCCGGCAAGCTCCGGATGCGCCCGAATGAGCGCGAGCTGGTCGTCGCGGCTGGCTTCGCGCACGACGCTCGCCAGCGCGCGCTTCAATTGCGCCCCGGACCGGAACGGGCGCCGCGCCCAGCCCCGCTCCGCGACCCAGGGCGAATGCTCGTACGTTCCGGCGAGCAGTTCGACGAATTGCGCCAGGTCGGCCGCGTTGATCCGTTCGAGGGTCAGCGGTGGGTTCATGCGAGCTCCCGGAATGTGGACGGTGAGGCGATGCGCGGTGGTGGGCCGATCGGCGGCCGCTCAGCTGCCGCGGTACGTGGAATAGCTCCACGGCGAGCACAGCAGCGGAACGTGGTAGTGCCCGTCGGGATCGGCGATGCCGAACTGCAGCACGATGCAATCGAGGAACGCCGGGTCCGGGAGCTTCGCGCCGCGCTGACGGAAGTAGTCGCCGACATGGAATTCGAGGCGGTACTGGCCCGCCTTCAGGGATGCCCCGGCCAGCAGCGGCTCGTCGGTACGGCCATCCGAATTGGTCGACAGCGACTTGATGCGGGACCAGGTGCCGTCGACGAGCGCGTCGAGCTCGACGCGGACGCCGGGCGCCGGGACGCCGTTGGCGGTATCCAGGACGTGCGTGGACAAGCGACCCATGGTGTGAAACCTCCCCTCGTCAGGCCATCAGAGAATCGGCGTGCGGCGCCGGCTCAATGCGCTTCGGCAGCCTTGGCCGCCTCGACCGCGCCGCCGGCGTCGCCGCGCGCGCCGTTGAAGTACACGTTCAGCAGGACCGCGGCGATGGCGGTCAGCAGGATGCCGGACTCGAGCAACGGACCGAGGCTGTGCGGCATCTGCTGCGACCATCGCGGCGCGACGAGCGGAATCAGGCCGAAACCGATCGACAGCGCGACGATGTAGAGATTGTTCCGGTTGGACTTGAAATCGACCGTCGACAGGATCCGGATGCCGGTCGCGGCGACCATTCCGAACATGACCAGGCCGGCACCGCCGAGCACGAAAGTCGGGATCGCCTCGACGAACGCCGCCATCTTCGGAATCGTCCCCAGGACGATCATGATGAGGCCGGCGGCGACGCAGACGAAGCGGCTGCGCACGCCGGTGACGCCGACCAGCCCGACGTTCTGCGAGAAGCTCGTGTACGGGAACGTGTTGAAGATGCCGCCGATGATTGTGCCGAGGCCGTCGGTGCGCAGGCCGGCGGTCAGCGAGGCCGGATCGATCCGCCTTCCGGTGATCTCCCCGAGCGCGAGGAACATGCCGGTCGACTCGATCATGACGACGATCATCACCAGCGCCATCGTGAGGATGGGCACGAGTTCGAAGGTCGGCGTGCCGAAGGCGAAGGGCGTCACGACGTCGAACCACGGCGCGAGCCCGACCTTCTCGAAGTGCATCTTGCCCAGCGCGGCCGCGATGGCGCAACCGATCACGATGCCGACCAGCACCGAGATGTTGGCAACGAATCCCTTCATGTACTTGACGAGGAAGAGGATCACCAGCAGCACGAAGCCGGCGATCGCCATGTTGTCCAGCGCGCCGTAGGCCGGGTTGTCGATCATCGGTATCGGGCCGCCGAGTTGCGCCACGGGCGCCGCGGCGGCGGCCTGTGCCGCCTTGGCCTGGTCGACCATCGCGATGAGCTTCGGGACGTCGACGTTCTGCGCCTGCGGCGCCGGTCCGCCCATGGCCCAGCCGACGCCGACGCGCATCAGGCTGGTCCCGATGATCGCGATGATGGTTCCGGTCACGACGGGCGGGAAGAACCGCAGCAGGCGGCTCATCAGCGGGGCGACGAGAATCGCGAGCACGCCCGCGCCGATGATGGCGCCGAAGATCGTCCGGGCACCGGCGACGCCCGGATTCGACGACGCCATCGCGATCATGGGCCCGACCGCCGCGAAGGTGACGCCCATCATCACCGGCATCCGGATCCCGAACCAGCGCGTCACGCCGAGCGACTGGATCAGCGTGACCAGGCCGCAGCAGAAGAGGTCGGCGCTGATCAGCATCGCGACCTGCTCGGGGGCGAGCTTCAGCGCGCGCCCGACGATCAGCGGGACGGCGATCGCCCCGGCATACATGACGAGCACGTGCTGCAGCCCCAGCGGCAGGAGCTTCGTGACCGGCAGCCGCTCGTCGACGGGATGCACGTCACCTCGTGTTGCGGATGCGCCTGCGGTGATGCTTGCCATGGGTCTCCTCCTGGTGATCGGATCGTCGTGCCACGGGAACGCCGGTGCGGGTCTTTGCGCCCGGCACGCGGCGGGTTGGATGGAAGCCCGTCAGGGCGCGCCGGCCGCCAGCCAGCGTCCGAGCAGGGCCCGCTCCTGCGGCGTCATCCCCGTCAGGTTGCCGAGCGGCATCGTCTGCGTCGCGACGGCCTGCTGCTGGATGCGCGCCGCCGCGGCGCGGATGTGTTCCGGCGTATCGAGCAGGACGCCGGCCGGCGGTTGCGTGAAGCCGGCGAACCGCGGCTTCGGCGCGTGGCAGACCGAGCAGCGTTCGGCGACGATGGGCTCGACCTGCGAGAAGCTCACGTCCGCCGACTGCGTCGGCGCCGGGCGCGGTGCCAGCGCGATCACGACGACCAGCATCAGGACCACGCCCGCGGCCGGCAGCGCGAAGACCGTGCGCCCGGCGTGGCGCAGCACGAAGAACTGGCGGATCAGCGCGCCGGCCAGCATGATCGCCGCCAGCACGGCCCAGGCATGGCTTGCGCCGTACGTCATCGGGAAGTGGTTGCTGATCATGATGAAGAGGATCGGCAGCGTGAAGTACGTGTTGTGCACGCTGCGACGCTTGCCGACGATGCCCGGCCGCGGATCGACCGGTTGCCCGGCGCGCAGCGCCGCCACCATCCGCTTCTGCCCGGGAATGATGTGGAAGAAGACGTTCCAGACCATCATCGTGCCGATCAGCGCACCGACGTGGATGTAGGCCGCGCGTGCCCCGAAGACCTGCGAATAGCCCCAGGCGGCCGCGACCAGCAGCGCGTAGACGAGAAGCGCCAGCACGCGGTCGCCCGCGATCGTGCGGCACAGCGCGTCGTAGACCAGCCAGCCGCCGACGAGCGAACCGGCCGAGATCGCTATGGCAACCGGCGCGCTCATCTCGCGTACCGAGCGATCGATCAGGTAGCCGTCCGCTCCGGCCCAGTAGATGATCGCCAGCAGGCCGATGCCGGAGAGCCACGTCGTGTAGGCCTCCCATTTCGACCAGTGCAGGTGTTCCGACAGCGGCTCGCCGAGCGGGCCGGCGAGGAACTTCTGGCTGCAGTAGAAGCCGCCGCCATGGACGGCCCACAGCTCGCCGTGCACGCCGCGCGCGACGTCCGAGGCCTTGACGGGCTTGCGCAGGGAATTGTCGAGCATCACGAAATAGAGCGACGCGCCGATCCATGCGATGCCGGCGGTGAAGTGCAGCCAGCGGACGGCGAGGTTCAACCAATCGACGATGTAAGCTTCCATGCGGGCCTCGCTGGCTCGTTGCCGTGCGTCATCCGGAGTGTCGGGAGAACGATCGGGAACCGGCCTTCGACGCCATCCGCGGGTTCCCGGCGCGGACTGCAAGGCGCGCATTTGACCAGCCCGCGATTGATCACACAATCCGTATGTTTTGAACAATTCATCAGGTAACCTGAATGAATGTCACTCTGCGGCAGATCGAGGCCTTTGTTGCCGTGGCGCAGCACGGTCAGTTCTCGGTCGGCGCCCAACGCCTGCACGTATCGCCATCGGCCCTGTCGATGCTGATCCGGCAGCTCGAGGAGCAGATCGGCGCGCGCCTGTTCGACCGCCACACGCGATTCGTCCGCCTGACCGACATCGGGGCCGAGTTCCTGCCGGCCGCGTCGAAGGTGATCGCGGACCTCGAGGTCGCGATCACGCACTCGCGCGACCGCTCGTCGCTGCGGCGCGGCCGCGTCGCCGTCGCCACGTCGACCGTCATGGCGTCGACCCTCGTTCCGTGGGTGATACGCCGATTCGCGCTGGCGAACCCCGGCATCGAAGTGGTCCTCAAGGACGTCGCGGAACAGGAAATCCGGCGCCTCGTCAGGGTCGGGGATGTCGACCTCGGCGTCGGCACCGCGATGTCGGACGACGGCGACGCGGATTTCGCTGTCGAGCCGCTGCTGGAGGACCGGCTCGTCGCGCTGGTGCCGCCGGATCACGCGCTCGCGCAAAAGCGCTCGGTGACCTGGCGCGACCTTGCGGGCCAGCCGTTCGTGGCGCTGGGCAGCGGCAGTCCGCTGCGCTCGATCGTCGACCGCGCCTTCGCGTCGATCGGCGCCGGCGTCACGCCGGCCTACGAGGTGTCGTTCTCGTCGACGGTCATCAGCCTCGTGGCGAACGGAATGGGCGTATCGGCACTGCCGCTCAATGCCCGGCAGTTGACGTCGAAGGTCCGCGTCGCCGTGCGGCCGCTGGTACGGCCGGTCATGCCGCGGCGCGTCTGCGTGTTCCGGCGCCGCGACATCGGCTTGTCGCCGGCCGCCGAGGCATTCCAGTCGGAGCTTCGCGCGCATGTCCGCGCCGGGGGGTTTCCGGTCGCGGCGCAGTCCGAACACCCGGCGGACCGGCCCGCGCCGCACGGTCGCGCGTAGGGCACAAGGCAGCCAGCGCGCCGGGCGCCCGCCAGGGCGCCGATCGGCTCCGCCCGAACCCGCATCACGACGACGCCACGACCCCCGCGCCATCCCATCGCGCCGACTACGCGCTGGCCGGCCGCTCGATCAGGATGGCGCGGAAGTCGTTGACGTTCGTGAGCGTCGGGCCGGTGACGACCGCATCGCCGAGCGCCCCGAAGAAGCCGTGCCCATCGTTGTCATCGAGCGCATCGCGCGGACGCAGCCCTTTTGCCCAGGCGCGCGCAAGCGTATCCGGGGCGAGGATCGCCCCGGCGATCTCTTCCATGCCGTCAACCCCGTCGGTGTCTCCGGCGATCGCATGGATCTGCGGGTGGCCGTCGACGGTGAGGCCCAGCGACAGCAGGAACTCGACGTTCCGTCCGCCTCGACCGTGGCCGCGGACGGTCACGGTCGTTTCGCCGCCCGACAACAGCACGCACGGCGGCTCGAACGGCTGGCCGCGTGTCGCGACCTGCAGCGCGATGCCGCCGAGGACCTTGCCGACATCTCGCGCCTCGCCTTCGAGCGCATCGCCCAGGATATGCGCGGCGTACCCCGCATCGCGGGCCACGCGCGCCGCGGCTTCCAGCGCCATCTGCGGCGTGGCGATCATCCGCGTCTGGGCACGGGCCAGTCGGGCGTCGCCCGGCTTCACCGATTCGCCGCGTCCCGTCTCGAGCAGCGCGGCCGCTGCGCCAGGCAGCTCGATGCCGTAGCGCCGGACGATCGCGAGCGCGTCGGCACACGTCGTCGGGTCGGCGACGGTCGGACCGGAAGCGATGTCGACCGGCCGGTCTCCGGGTACGTCCGACAGCAGCAGCGTCACGACCCGCGCCGGATGGCAGGCGGCGGCGAGCCGTCCTCCCTTGATCGCCGACAGGTGCCGCCGGACGCAGTTCATCTCGCTGATCGTCGCGCCGCTGGCGAGCAACGACCGGTTCACGGACTGCTTGTCGGCCAGCGTCAGTCCCTCCAGGGGCAAGGGCAGCAGCGCCGAGCCGCCCCCGGAAATCAGGCAGAGCACGACGTCGTCGTGGCTCAGTCCCCGGACCGTGGCGAGCATACGTCGCGCGGCTTGCAGTCCGGCGGCGTCGGGCACCGGATGCGCCGCCTCGACGATCTCGATCCGGTCGCACGCCACGCCATAGCCGTAGCGCGTCACGACGAGGCCGGACAACGGGCCATCCCAGTGCTGCTCGACGGCCTGGGCCATCGCGGCCGAGGCCTTCCCGGCACCGATGACGAGCAGTCGCCCGTTGCCCAGTTCCCGGCGCGTCGGCAGGTGCGGCGGCACGCACACGGCCGGCTGCGCCGACGCGATCGCCGCCTCGAACAGGCGCCGAAGCAGGGTGCCCGCGTCCGTCATGCCCGTTGGCCGATCTCGAAGTTCGCCAATTTCTCCAGCGCCCGCACCATCGCTGAATGGTCCCACCCCTTGCCACCGTGCGCCGCGCAGGCGTTGAACAGTTCCTGCGCGGTGGCCGTGTTCGGCAGCGCGACGCCCAGCGCCCGCGCGCTCGCGAGCGCCAGGTTGAGGTCCTTCTGGTGCAACTCGATCCGGAAGCCCGGATCGAACGTCCGCTTGATCATCCGTTCGCCGTGGACTTCGAGGATCTTGCTCGAGGCGAAGCCGCCCATCAGCGCCTGGCGGACCTTGGCCGGGTCGGCGCCGGCGCGCGCCGCAAACAGGAGCGCTTCGGCGACCGCTTCGATGTTGAGCGCGACGATGATCTGGTTCGCGACCTTGGCCGTCTGGCCGTCGCCGTTTTCGCCGACCCGCGTGATGTTCTTGCCCATCAGGTCGAACAGCGGCTTGACCTTTTCGAATGCCGCCTCGGGGCCTCCGACCATGATCGAGAGCGTCGCATTGCGAGCGCCGACCTCGCCGCCGGACACCGGCGCATCCAGGTAGTCGCAGCCCAGCTCGTTGATTCGGCGCGCGAAGACCTTTGTCTCGACCGGCGAGATCGACGACATGTCGACGACGATCTTGCCCGGCGTCAGCCCCGCCGCGATGCCGTGGGCGTCGAAAAGCGCCGCCGCCACGTTCGGGGTGTCGGGGACCATCGTGATGATGATGTCCGCGCGCGCGGCGACTTCCTTGCCGTTCGCGCAGCCGCGTCCGCCGGCCTTGACGAGCTCGTCCGGAATACGGGACGTGCTGTAGAGGTTAAGCTCGTGCCCGCCCTTGAGCAGGTGTCCCGCCATCGGCGTGCCCATGATGCCGAGGCCGACGAATCCAATCCGTGCCATGCGATTGCTCCTTGCCGTGTTCCGTTGCGTTGTTCTGGCGGGCGTGACGGGGATCAGCGCCGATACGGCCTGATCCAATCCAGGCCTGCGGTGGTCTCTGCCTTCGGCTTGTACTCGCAGCCGATCCAACCCTGATAGCCGATCCGATCGATCCAGTCGAACAGGAACGCGTAATTGATCTCCCCGGTCCCCGGCTCGTTCCGGCCCGGGTTGTCGGCGAGCTGAACATGCCCGATGCGTGGCAGGTACTTCTTCATCGTCGCGGCGAGTTCGCCTTCGGTCCGCTGCGCGTGGTAGATGTCGTATTGGACGAAGGCATTGTCGGCCTTGACATCGTCGAGGATCGCCACGGCCTGGTCGGTCCGGTTGAGGAAGAAGCCCGGAATGTCGTAGCTGTTGATCGGCTCGACCAGAAGGCGCAGGCCGGCCTGTTTCAGTCGTTCCGCCGCGTGCCGCAGGTTACCGACGAACGTCGCCCGCAGCACGTCGGGCGCAACCGCGGTCGGCGCCTTTCCGGCGAGGCAATTGAGCTGCTTCACGCCCAGCACCCGGGCATACGAGATGGCCCGGTCGACACCCGCCCGGAATTCCTCGACGCGGTCCGGGTGGCAGGCGATTCCGCGCTCGCCGGCGTCCCAGTCGCCGGCCGGCAGGTTGTGGAGCACCAGGGACAACCGGTGGGCGTCGAGTCGCGACTTGATCTCCTCGGCCCGCCACGCGTACGGGAAGAGGAACTCGACGGCGGAAAAGCCCGCCTTCGCGGCGAGTTCGAATCGGTCGAGGAATGGCACCTCGTTGAAAAGCATCGTCAAGTTGGCGGCGAATCGGGGCATCTTGGAGAGGTCCTTGGCAGCTAGCGTTCTTCGGGGTCAGTCCAGCAGGCCCGCGGCCACGAGGCCTTCGCGTCCTCCCGGATGCAGGCATTCGATGTCCTCGAACTCCTGGATCGCGCTGATTTCGGTGCCCATCGCGATATTGGTGACTTTTTCCAGGATGACTTCGACGACGACCGGGACGCTGTGCCGACGGGCGAGCACCTGGGCCTCGCGCAGCGTCGCGTTCAACTGTTCGGGGTCGGTCACCCGCAGCGCCTTGCAGCCGAGGCCCTCGACGACCTGGCGATGGTCCACGCCGTAGCCTTGCAGTGCCGGATCCGACACGTTCTGGTTCTCGAAGGCGAGCTGGACGCAGTAATCCATGTCGAAGTTGCGCTGCGACTGGCGGATCAGGCCGAGGTAGCTGTTGTTGACCAGCACCTGGACATACGGCAGCCGGAACTGCGCCCCGACCGCGAGTTCCTCGATCATGAACTGGAAGTCGTAGTCGCCCGACAGGCCGACGACGGTTCGCGTGGGATCCGCGGCGACCACGCCGAGCGCGGCCGGGATCGTCCAGCCGAGCGGTCCGGCCTGGCCGCAGTTGATCCAGCGCCGTGGCCCGTAGACGTGCAGGAATTGCGCGCCGGCGATCTGGCTCAACCCGATGGTCGTCACGTAGATCGTGTCCTTGCCGAACGCCGCGTTCATTTCCTGGTAGACCCGTTGCGGCTTGATGGGCGCGTCGTGGAAATCCGAACGGCGCCGCATCAGCCGCTTGCGTTCGGCGCAACGCGATGCCCAGTCGGAGTAATCCTTCAGGCGACCCGCGGCCCGCCGTTCCCGCGCGACCTGCACGAACAATTCCAGCGCCGCCTTCGCATCGCTGACAATACCCAGTTCCGGGTTGAACACGCGCCCGATCTGGGTCGGCTCGATGTCGACATGGACGAACGTTCGGCCCTTCGTGTAGACGTCGATCGATCCGGTGTGCCGGTTCGCCCACCGGTTCCCGATCCCAAGGACGAAATCGCTCGCCAGCATCGTCGCATTGCCGTACCGGTGGCTCGTCTGCAGCCCGCACATCCCGGCCATCAACGGGTGATCGTCGGGGATGCTGCCCCAGCCCATCAGCGTGGGAATCACCGGGACGCCGGTCAGCTCGGCAAATTCCACGAGCAGGTCGGCGGCATCGGCGTTGATGATCCCGCCGCCAGCGACGATCAGCGGCTTCTCGGCGCTCGCCAGCATGTCCAGCGCGCGTTCGATCTGGGCGCGCGTCGCGGACGGCTTGTAGACCGGGAGCGGCTCGTAGGTGTCGATATCGAATTCGATCTCGCCCATCTGCACGTCGAAGGGCAGGTCGATCAGCACCGGGCCCGGACGCCCGGAACGCATCAGGTGAAATGCCTGCTGGAAGACGCGGGGCACGAGGGCCGGTTCGCGCACCGTCACGGCCCATTTCGTCACCGGCTTCGCGATCGACTCGATGTCGACGGCCTGGAAGTCTTCCTTGTAAAGCCGCGCCCTCGGCGCCTGCCCGGTGATGCACAGGATCGGGATGCTGTCGGCACTGGCGGAATAGAGCCCGGTGATCATGTCGGTGCCCGCCGGGCCGCTCGTCCCGATGCAGACGCCGATGTTGCCGGCACGCGCGCGGGTGTAACCCTCGGCCATGTGCGAGGCGCCCTCGACGTGGCGCGCCAGAACGTGGCTGATCGACTGCCGCTCGCGCAACGCGGCGTAGAGCGGATTGATCGCGGCGCCGGGAACGCCGAACGCCTGCGCGATGCCTTCCTTTTCCATCACCAGCACGGCGGCCATCGCGGCTTTCATCCTTGCCATTGCAGTCTCCGCAGAAGGTTGAATTCCCCGCCATGGTTGCGCCTCGGTGCGCCAAACGGAACCC
Organism: Burkholderiaceae bacterium; assembly: GCA_035524275.1. Classification (GTDB taxonomy): domain Bacteria; phylum Pseudomonadota; class Gammaproteobacteria; order Burkholderiales; family Burkholderiaceae_F; genus DATKPC01. The sequence continues at coordinate 19,061 of DATKPC010000011.1, read as the reverse complement.
ACTTGACGTGCATGACGGTTATTCCAAAATGGAATCTTCGCGACGGGGCGCTCCGCGGTTCGAACCCATTTTTCGGGACAGGACAAGACGATGGATCGAATCCAGGCCGTGCGTCTCTTCGTGCGCGTCGTCGAGCTGGGATCGTTCAGCAAGGCCGCCGCCGAGCTCGGCATCGGCCAGCCCGCCGCGACGAAGCAGGTCGCGCGCATGGAACGCCAACTCGGCGCGCGTCTGTTGCATCGCTCGACGCACCGCGTCACGCCGACCGAGATCGGGACGCTGTACTACGACAAGTGCCGGCTGATCGCGCACCATGTCGCGGAGGCGGAATCCGTGGCGGCCCTGCTGCAGTCACAGGCCAGCGGCACGTTGCGGATCAGCACGTCGGTCGCGTTCGGCCGGCGCGTGCTGGCGCCGCTGGTGATGCAGTTCATGCAGGGCAATCCGGGACTGCAGGTCGACCTGGCGGTCGACGACCGCTACGTGGACCTGATCGAGCAGGGGATCGACGTCGCGATTCGCATGGGCCGCCTGGCGGATTCCGCGCTGGGTGCGCGCTATCTCGGCATGAACCCCTGGGCGCTCGTGGCGTCTCCGCGCTACATCGCGACCCATGGGGCGCCTGAAAAGCCGGCGGAGCTGGGCCGGCGGGATGCGCTGATCTACAGCACCGTCCAGGGGGACGCCCGCTGGCATTTCACCGGGGCGAACGGCCGCACCGCGTCGGTCCCGGTGAGCGGACCGTTGCGATCCAACAGCCTGTCGGTTCTCCTCGAGGCGGTCCGCACCGGATTGGGCATCGCCGCGCTGCCGCGATACGTGGTGCAGGAATCGATCGGCGCGGGCAGCGTGCAGGTCCTGCTGCAGGACTGGTCGTTGCCGTCGCAGGAAATCCATGCGGTATTCCCGTCGCCGCGCCTGCTCCCCTTCAAGGTCTCGAGCCTGATCACGGCGCTGCAGGCGCACTTCGTCGGCGAATGGTGGGCGAATCGGTCGCCGGCCGAGGGCTCCGAGCCGGTGCCCGCGCCGGCGCCGGCCCGCAAGGCTCGCTGAGCGCCGGCGCGCATTCAATGCCACTCGCGATCGACGGTCATTCTCCGACGCGGATCCGCAGGCGCAGCGGGCGTTTGTCGACCGGGTCCAGGTCCCGCAGGCTCACGCGCGCGGCGCCGCGGCGATAGGGCTGCGGCTCTTCGTCGAACGCCAGCGGATGATCGTCGCGCAGCACGGCGTGCACGCCGAAGCCGGGCGGCCGGATCTCGTAGGTGATCTCGATCTCCCGCTGCAGCAGGACGAACCGCACGCGCAGGCCGTCGAGGGCCGCGGGCATGACCGGGTCGATGAGGATCGCGTCGGCCTCGAGCCGCAGGCCGAAGAAATGCCGGACGACGAGGCTGCCGAGGATCCCGGCGCCGCTGGAGTAGACCCGCCAGCCGCCCTCGAGCCTGATCGTCCCTTCACGTACCCGCTCGTATTCCGCGCTCGCCTGGTAGCGATCGGCGAACGCCGCATCCGAGCTGGAGTAGTAGGCGTTCGAGGGTCGAGGCGCGGCCATCGGCACGAGAGCGCCGATGCCGATCGGGTTGGCCTGGCAGAGCGCGTGGAAGAAGCGTTCGGACTCGCCGACGTGCGCCAGCGCCTGCGCGTAGCGCAGGTGCGCGTGCATGTACATCAGGCCGATCTCGCGGCCGAAATAGCTCGCGCTTTCCGCGCGCTGGAATTGCCGCTGCAAGCCGCCGCGGTAGGTCAGTGGCCGGTCGAAAAGCCGTGCGCCATCCGGTCCCATCAGGTGCTCGTCGATCAGCCGGAGGTGCTCGCGGACCTGCGACGGCTCGAAGAGGCCTTCGATGATCGCGTGGATCATCGCCAGCAGGCTGTAGTGGACACCGGTCGTGTCGTCGCGCGGATGCAGCAGGTAATCGATGCGCGGCGCGGCGCCCGTTTCGCGGAACAAGGCATATCCGGCGAGGACGCCGTCGACAACCAGCAGGCGCGTGAAGTCGCGATGGACGACCGCTGCCTGGCGATCGAGCCGCGCCGCCGGGAGCCGGCGACCGACGCGACGCAACCCGCGCGCCAGCGTCGTCAGCGCCTGGTGATGCAGCGTCACGGTCCAGGCGCTGCACATGTTGTCGCGCATCGCCGGATCGACCGGCTGCAGCGCATCGTTCCAGTCGCCATGGCCGTAGGTCGCCAGCGCCGTGCCCGGAATCACGCGGCGCCCGATCAGCGCGATCGCCCGCAAGGCATGTTGCCACACCGTCGGCCCCTTCCCGAATCGCGAAGCAGCGCGGCGCGGCGCGTAGAAAGGGACGCGCTCGTCGAGGATCGAGGCGTCTCCGCTGGCGACCAGATATTGGCCGAGCGCGAGCAGGGGCCAGAAGACGATATCGCCATGCGAGTCGCCGGGACGGATCGCGACATCGCGCTCGAAGAACATGAACCACTGCGGCCAATCGCCGTCGGGGTTCTGCGCCTTCATCACGCGCAGCAGCAGTTCGCGCATCGCTTCATGCTGGCCCTGGGCCAGCAGGTATTCCATCGGGCCCTGGCAGACGTCGCGCGTTCCCCAGCCGCCGCCGGAGAACTGCTCCAGGCCGCGCGGCGCGAGGTAGTGGACCAGCGCGTTCTGCTGCAGCCACGGCATCAGCTCCAGCAGGCCGTCCAGGCGCGTTGCCGATGCGCACGGCGCCGGCGTCACGGCGCCTTGCGATAGCAGCGTGAGGCGCGCCGACGCCGCGCCCGGAGCGGTCGCGGCCGGGACGTCGGGGCCGCCGGTGACGAAGCGGGCGGTGAAATCGAATCGAAGCGAACGCGTCGGCGCCGTCGTCAGCGTCAGGTAGGGCAACTCGCGCGTCATGCCGTCCAGGAACAGCGTTTCGTCGCCGCCGACGCGTTCGACGGTCGTTCCGCGGAATGGCGCGATGCGCAGATGGCCGTCGGGGAAGCGCCGCGACAGGTCCGTCGCGGCCGCCGGCACCAGCAGGATATCGTCGCCTTCGCGCGTCCAGATGGCCCGGCCGGGCGCAGCGCCATCGTCGCCATTGAGCGCCACGTGGAGGCAGACCAGGCAACGCGCGGCCGGTCCATCGACGAATTCGATGCCCAGGCGCAACGCGTGCGGTTCGCTGTGCGCGGAACTGACCACGTCGACGCGACCGCCCCGGAACCGATAGATCCAGCGGCACGCGTCCGGCTGCATCTCGAAGGCGGACGGCTGGTCGAGCAGATTCCAGCCGGCGTCGGTTTCGATGAACACGCGCAGGCCCTGCGCGCGGAATAGGCCCAGGTACGTGCGAACGGTCGACAGGCAGCGATTGATGCTGACATGCCCTTGCGTGAGCATCGAGTGGAAGACGCCGCCCATCCATGCCGTCGAGGTCAGTGCGCTTTCGTCCGGCACGCTGAGCGTCCCGGTGCGCAGGATCTGGCCATGCGGACGCAATACGGCGAGTTCCTTGGCGCGCAATGCGACGTGGGCGTCGACACCGCGAAAGAATCCGAGCACGCGACCGCTCGCATCGCGTTCGACGTGACGCCGTTCGCTGCCGAACACGGCATCGAGCGCCGCCTCGTCCAGGTCGACGGCAGGCAGCAGCGGCGCGGTCGAGAACAAGCTCGCCGCCGGCGACACCGCCGAAGGATCCTTGTCCGCGGCGGGTTGGACAGCGCGGTCGGGCGGTGCCGCCTCCGGCAGCGCCAGCGTCCGGTTCACGAGCGCCAGGTCGCTCGCCGAGGTTGCCGCCGGATGATCGGCGACGACGCAACCGAACCAGCCGAGATTCGCGGCTTCGCCGGGAGCGAGTTCGCAGGGGTGGTCCTGCAGCGCGGCCATCGAATGCTCATGCTGCAGGCGGCTCGACGGCAGGCCGTCGCGCCGGCACGGCGACTCCGCGCCGGCGCGGCGCGCGAGGCCGTGAACCTGCAGCGCATCGGTCGCGTAGCCCACGGCGCGATGGAGCGACCCGATGAGGCACCAGGGATGGCCGGCACCGACGGCCTGGTTCTGGCGCGACGCCAGCACGACACCGCGCTCGGGATGCGTCAGCGGCGTGTGGTCGAGGTACTGGCTGACGTAATACTCGTTCATGCGAATCGCGCCATAGGACGCCAGAGCCAGGTCCTGCCACGCGATCAGGTCGATGCGTACCGGCTCCGCCCCGGCATTTTCGACGTGCACGTGCCAGAACCAGGCCGGTGCATCCGCCGCGAGCCGCAGCGAGACGCGGTAGCGGATTCCTTGCCAGAAGCCCGCGCCATCGAGGCGGCCCGCTGCGGCGTCGGCATGCCAGCGCGTCGGGCTGTTCGGCCCCAGCAGCAGCGTGCTCGTCACGTCGCGGCCGTGCCGGCGCAGCAGCAGGTTGGCCGCGCCACCTTCGAGGGCGCTGCCGATGAACAGGTTCACGACGACGTCGCCGAGGGCGAGGCTGCGAATGGCGCCGTGCGCCTCGACGTCGACGCGTAGGCCGGAGGGGCTGGTCCAGCTGGCGGGTTGCGGGTGCGTGGGAGCGTTCATGGGAAAGCGGTCATCGAATGGCGGTCATGCAAAGGACCGGACGGGACCGGGAGTTTGCTCCCGTTTTTCCGTTGAATACTTCCGCCGGATCGACGAGGAGCGTGCCCATCCGGAGGCGTTTGTCGATGCCTTGATCAAGGCCGGGTGGCTCGCCGCGATGATCCCGGAGGAATACCGCGGCACCGGGCTGGGGTTGACTCGCGGAAGGCTGCCAACGTCGGCATGCAGACGCACGGCGGCTTCGGCCTTGCGCGCGAATACGACATCGAGCGCAAGTTCCGCGAGACTCGCCTCTACCAGGTTGCGCCCGTATCGACGAACCTGATCTACGCTTACGCGGCCGAGCACGTGCTCGGGCTGCCACGGTCGTTCTGAATGCCAAACGAACCTTGACGTGGGGATCCTCGACATGAACCTGCCCGCCACTTCACGGATGCCCGTCTATTTCATCTCTCACGGCGGCGGTCCCTGGCCGTGGATGGCGCGCGAGCGGCAGACCATCTATGCCCGATTGGCCGCCTCGCTGGCCGACATGCTTCCGCAGATCGGTCGCAGGCCGAAGGCCATCCTGATGGTGTCTGCGCATTGGGAGGCGCCTGCCTTCACGCTGCAGGGCGCGTCCCGGCCGGGGATGGTCTACGACTACGACGGCTTTCCGGAGGACACCTATCACGTGCGCTACGGGTCCCCGGGTTTCCCGCAACTGGCCGCGCGTGCACTCGACCTGATCCGGACATCGGGCCTGCCGGGCGCCATCGATCCGGAGCGCGGCTACGATCACGGGATGTTTTCTCCGATGGCGGTGATGGTTCCGGAGGCCGACGTGCCGGTCGTCCAGCTGTCGCTGTTGCAGGGCCTCGCGCCGGACGTCCACGTCCGCCTCGGACGCAGTATCGCCGCGCTGCGCGACGAAGACATCCTGATCGTCGGAAGCGGCCTCAGCTACCACAACCTGCGCGCGTTTGGATCGCAAGGCCGGGCGGCGTCGGCGGCCTTCGACGCCTGGCTGTCGGAGACGATGGTCCAGCACACGGGTCGTGATCGCACCGACCGGCTGCTGGCCTGGGAGCAGGCCCCGGCAGCGCGCCTGGCCCATCCTCGCGAAGAGCATCTGATTCCGGTCATGGTGGCCGTTGGGGCCGCCGAAGGGGATGCGGCGACGCGCGTTTATCACGAAGACCGCTTCTTCGGAGCCCTGTCGGTCTCGAGCTATCGGCTGGGTTGATCCGGCTTTCGGGAAGGTCCAGGGTTCCGCGATCGCGGTGGCACCCGGATCGATGGCCGCGCGGGCGGAACTGTTGCCTGTGCCGGAACATGGCCGAAACGGCGCACGTCGCTTGCGAAGCTCGCGGCGGACTCCCGCGTGATCGATGCCGCGAGCAGCGGCCCGTGGAGGGTGCCGAAGATGGGTCCGCGACGGAGTCCGCAGCGCTACAGCCCGGCCTGCGCGCCGTCCGATCCGACCTCGAGAAGCTTGCGATTGGCGCTGCATGACCAGTTCGCCCCATTCGCGTAGTCGCCGCTGCCGGCGTACTGCGCCTCCTCGGGGAACTTGCACAGCGGCATCGTGCGGTCGATCGGCTGCGTGGTGTCGTTGTTGACGTAGTGGGCCGCGATAATCCCGTCGGGAGCCTTCCCGGCCTCGACCCATACCTCCAGCGCCGTCAGCGTGTCGAACAGGTTCGGGCCGGGCCCGCCGGCGCAATGTTGCATGCCCGGCACCATGAACAGCCGGACTCCACCATGCAGGCGCTCGTAGCCGCCGTACTCGCGCGCAAGCTGCTCGTAATAGTGCACGGTGCGGAACGGCGGCAGCGCCGGATCGCTGAAGCCATGAAACATGATGAGCTTGCCCTGGCGCTCGAGGAAGCGCTTGAGCCGTCGCGGATCGTCGCCATTGCCGGCGCGCGTGCGCGAATCGAAGAACTCCAGCGCCCGGTCGCCGACAACGCCGTGGATCGAGACCGGAAAGTTTCGGATGTCGTAGTCCGGATCGCGGGCGACGATGAACTTAAGGATGTGGTCGACGAATTGCCAGGACACCGGCGCCGGGCTGAAGCCGGTTCCACCCCAGGGTTCGTTCGCGGTGAGGTTCGAGGGCGGGACGGCGCCGATCGACCACACGTCGGCACCTCCGGCCAGGTCCGTGATCGAGGCGCCGGTGTAGACCAGCTCGCCGCGCTCGTTGCGCAGGGCGCTGATGTAGGCGCGCAGCGTGTTGGCCTGGTCGGGCGTGAGGCAGTTGCTGCTGCTGCCGGCGGCGCAGATCAGGCTCGCCGGGTCGAAATTGCAGCGTGCCGGGTTCTGGATCAGGCCGTCGCGTACGCCGTCGGCTTCGTCACAGGCCGCATAGACGGCCTGGTCGATCATCGGCAGCAGCGAGGCGGGCAGGTAGGCCTGCGGCGAACGCAACTGCACCTTCTGGAACTTGTCGCCGGCGACGATTGCGCGGATGTCGAAGAACGGTGCGCCGGCAATGATGCCGTCATAGTCGTCGGGGTATTGCGTCGCCTCGACCATGGCTTGGCGACCACCATTCGAGCAGCCATCGAAATAGGCGTACGCGATTTTCGAGGCCCCGTAGAACGCGCTGACCAGTTCCTTCGCCGCGACCGTGACCTGGTGCGTCGCGCGGAAGTAGTAGTCGGTGAGTGCCGCGGCGTCGGCCACGCCGGGCGAGGCGAGGGCCCATGAACCGGCCGTGTTCGGCGCCTCGTGGCCCTCGTCGGTGATCGCGGTCGCATAGCCTTTGGCGAGCGATTCCACGTAGTCGACCGGATTGGCCGCAAAATCGGCATAGGTCGACCCCGCCGTTCCGCCGACCCCCCAGAAGAGGAATTTCTGGTTCCAGTTCACGGGCAGTTGAAGTTCGAATTGCGCCGAGCCGTCGGGTGCACCGTCGCCCTGCGTGACCAGGGCGCCGCGCACGTCGCAGAATTCGGGCGTCGGCGGCGAAGCTGGCACGTCGACCGCGCTGGCAATCGAGACGCCCGCCACGCCGGCACCGTTGAGTGCATCGGTGGTGCAGTTGGGCATCGCCGCGGAGGCGGCTCGCGGCAGCACCACCGACGCGGCCAGGCCTGTCGCCAGAAACGCGGCGCGAGACGCGCTCGCGATGCAGGTCGCTCGAACGTTCATCGTGGCACCCCTTCGGTTCGCGTCGCCCACCGGGCGTGACGCCATTTCTTCGTGTTTTCGCGTCGAATCGGCCGAGTGCAGCCGCGCGCGCAGAATCACTCCAAAGCGAAGGCAGTGTCAATAGCCGGAGTCGACAGGGTCTTTGAATCGCACGAACAAGGAGCGCAGGCGCCATGCCGATGCGGCGTGCTGCGCCGCGCCATATTGCGCCGACGGAACGAAGCGGCCTCAGCGGTTGCCGCGGAACCGGGCGCGCAACACGCGGTGCAGGATCTTGCCGGTCGCGGTGCGCGGCATCTCGGCCTCGGCCATGAACGACACCGAGCGCGGGCGCTTGAAGCCGGCCATCTTGTCGCGGCACCACGCGAGCACGGTGGCCTCGGTCGCGGTTTCGCCCTCGTGCATCACGAGGACCGCATGCACCACCTCGCCCCATTTCTCGTGCGGCACGCCGACGACGGCAACGTCCTTGACGCCGGGATAGCGGCCGAGCACGTTCTCGACCTCGCTGGGGTAGACGTTCTCGCCCCCGCTGATGATCATGTTGCTCTTGCGGTCGACGAGATGGATGAAGCCCTGCTCGTCGCGCCGCGCCATGTCGCCGACGCTGCAGTAGCCGTCGCGCAGCGATTCGGCCGTCTTGGCCGGATCGTTGAGGTAGCCATCGAACGTGTAGGGCGTGCACGAAAAGAGCTCGCCGACCTCCCCGTCGGGCAGTTCGCGCCCGTCCGGATCGAGGATCCGGACCGGCCCGGATCCGGTCCATTCACGGCCGACCGAACCCAGGTGCGCGATCTGTTCGTCCGGGCGCAGCAGGGTCACCCAGCCCGCCTCGGTCGAGCCATAGAGCTCGTAGAGCTGCGAATTCGAGAAGTGTTCGAGGATCGCCAGCTTCGTGTCCTTGCGCGCCGGAGCCGAGGAGATCATCAGCTTGCGGACGCGGCGGACGTCGTAGCGTGCCTTGACCGCCGCCGGCAGGCCGAGCGCCATGATGTAGTGCGTCGGTACCAGCGACGTGAACGTGACCTGCTGCGTGGCCATCGTCGACAGGAGCGCCTCGGGGTCGAAGCTCCTGCGATCGTCGACGACGACGGTCGCGCCGACATAGGTGAACGTGAACGCGAAGTACAGCGAATTCGCGTGGCACATCGGCATCACGAGCAGGGCGGTATCGCTCGAGGCCAGCCCCATGTCGAGCGCGGTGACGAGCGAGATCAGCGCGCTGCCGTGGTGGTTGCGGATCGCGCCTTTCGGCTTGCCTGTCGTTCCGGACGTGTACATCAGCGCCCAGGTATCGGCAGCCATCACCTTCGCGTCGGGCTCGCTGTCCGCGCCCTTCGCGATGGCGGCTTCATAACCGGTCCATCCGGCCCGGCTGCCGTCCCCGATTCGAATCCAGGCCGCGTCCGGTATCGCGAGCTCGCCGCGGATGGCCTCCACGCGGTCGATCAGCTCGTCCTCGACGATGAATGCGCGCGCGGAACAATGCTCCGCGATGTACCTGATCTCCGGTCCGACGAGCCGGAAATTCACCGGCACCGCCACCAGCCCGGCCTTCGCGAGCGCGACGTAGATTTCCATCCATTCGACGCGGTTGTAGGCCAAAAGCGCGACCCGATCGCCTTTGCGCAGTCCGAGCCCCAGAAGCGCATGGGCAAGCCGGCAGGCGCGCGAGTTCCACGCCGCGAACGTCAGGACACGTGCGGAATCTCGCGCGCCGATCTTCTGCGGCTGCAATCGCGCATGGGCGGCGACGATCTCTCCGAGGTTCAAGGCGCTTCTCACGTTCGACTCCCTCGCGACTCGCGGTCGCGCACGTTGAGCAAGGACAACGACCGAATGGGATCCGTCGCAAGCGCGTCGACGGTTTTCGCTTGATCGTGACGCCGAAGATGGTCCATGATTCGCGAGGCGCAGGACCGGGCCCGGCGGAGCACGAAGGGCCTATCCCTGTCGCTGGGACGCGCGCGCGGCGCCGTCGATGTCGGAGTGCTTCATGGGTCACCGTCTTTCGAAGATCTATACACGCACCGGCGACGCCGGCGAGACCGGCTTGGGCGACGGTTCGCGGGTGCCGAAGGACAGCCTGCGCATCGACGTGATCGGCGACATCGACGAGCTCAACAGTGCCGTCGGCATGCTGATCGCCTGCGGCCCGCGCACCGCGATTCGCGATGCGCTGGTCGAGATCCAGCAATGCCTGTTCGACCTGGGGAGCGAGATCGCGGTGCCGACGTGGTCGGTGATCGATCCGAACGACGTCGCGTGGCTCGAGGAGCGGCTCGACGAGCTCAACGCCGAACTGCCGCCGCTGAAGGAATTCATCCTGCCCGGCGGCGGCCCGGGTGCCGCAGCGGCCCATCTGGCCAGGGCGGTCTGCCGCCGCGCAGAACGCCACATGGTTGCGCTCGCTCGCCACGAGAAGGTCGGCGAGGCCGCGCGTGCCTACGTGAATCGGCTCTCGGACTACCTGTTCGTGGCGAGCCGCGTACTCGCGCGCGACGAGGGCGGCAGCGAGGTGCTGTGGCGCAACGACCATAAGCAGCGTCGCGAACGCGCTAGCGATCCACCCGCCGGTCCGGAACGGTGAACGCGAGTGCGGCGCCGACGACGAGGAATGCCGCGAGCGTGATCACGCCATCCATGGATCGTTCTCCTCGGTCTTTCTCGGTCTTGTCCTGAATCGAAGCTAGCCGGCGGTGCCTTGCGCGCCGCGCCACGCGACCTCGGCCTGCTCCCAGGCTGCGATGGCCTGCAGGTCCGGCACCCACGCGAGTCCGGACTTGGCGTCCGAGGACGCGGCCTCGGGCGTGACGATCACGTCGAGCAGCGCCGGACGATGGGCCAGCGCGCGCGCGATCGCGGCCGGCAGGTCGTCCGCGCGCTCGATGCGCTCCGCGTACATACCGAAAGCGCGTGCCATCGCCGCATGGTCGGCAAACTGAAGCCGCGTGCCGACGACCTTGCCGTGCGTTTCCTGCTGGTCACGAACCTCGATCGCCCATCCGCCGTTGTTGGCGACGACGATCAGCGGCCGCGCGCCATGTCGCACGGCGGTGTCGATCTCCATCGCGTTGAATCCGAACGCGCCGTCGCCGGTCAGCACGGCGACGACACGTTCCGGATACGCGAGGCTGGCGGCGACACCGAACGGCGTACCGATGCCGATGCAGCCCAGCGAGCCCGGATCGAGGTACGTGCTGGCCGGTACGCCGACGCGCGCGAAGCTCAGGAAATCGCCTCCGTCGGCGACGATGATCGCGTCGGCCGGCAACGCGTCGCGCACCGCGGCGAGCAGCCGGTTCGGGTGCATTCGACCGTCGCCGCCGGCGGCGGCCGCGCGCATCGACGCCAGCAGCTTGTCGCTGCGCTGGACATGCTTCGCGCGCAGCGAAGCGAGCCACTCGCGCTCCGCGTTGGGCTGTCGCCCTTGCGCCGCATCGACGATCGCGTCGATCGCCAAGGCCGGCGTCGCGAGCAACTCGACGGCGCCGCGGCGGTTGTCGCGCAGTTCGAGCGGCGTGTCGGCGATGCGGACGAACGTCGCCGCGCCGAAGACGGCCGGCGATCCGTACGCGAGCTGAAAATCGAGCCGGCGCCCGACGGTCACGACCGCGTCGACTTCCCCCATCACCGCGCCGCGCATCGCGGCCACGACGCTCGGATGGTCGTCCGGGATCAGGCCGCGGCTTTCGCCGGTATCGAGGTACGCCGCCGGCAGCCGCTCGAGCAGCCTCATCAGCGCCGATCGGGACCCGCGCGCGCCGCGGCCGCTGATGACGAGAGGGCGACGCGCAGACCACAGCACATCGACCGCCTTCTGCACCTGCTCCGGATCGGGCACGATCCGGGGCCGCGGCCTGGCGGCGAAGTGCTCCGCAAGCTGCACCGCCGCCGGCACGGGCGCGCGCAGCGTGTCGACCGGAAAGTCCAGATAGACCGGGCCGGGGTCGCCGCCCTGGCCGAAGGCGCGCGCGACCGCCTCGTCGAGCTCCTGCAGCACGAGCGACGGCTCGCGCACCGTTCGCGCGTAGCGCGTCAGGGGCCTGACGAACTCGACATGGTTCATGTCCTGCAGCGCGCCGCGATTCTCCTGCGCGCGCGGCGGCACGCCGGACAGGACGAGCACCGGCGCGCGTGCGACATGCGCGTTGGCGATTCCCGTCATCCCGTTCGTGACCCCCGGTCCGGCGGTGATCAGCGCGACGCCCAGGCCGCCGGTCAGCTCCGCGTGAGCGTGAGCCATGTAGACGGCAGCCCGTTCGTCGCGCACGTCGATGATCCGGATGCCTTCGGCGTCGATGCGCATCCAGATCGGCATGATGTGGCCGCCGCAGAGGCCGAAGACGCGATCGACGCCGCGCGCGCGGAGGAAGCGCGCGATGACGCCGGCACCGCTGTGTGCGGTGATCGCGGGAGGTGTCGCCGCATCCATTCGCTTCGTCTCCTCGATGCGTCGAAGCTGCCGGCGGCACCCCGGATTGCGTGCTTTTGCGCCGACCATTTTGTTTTTTTCAGTATACGACATGCCGAATTCAACCGACCCGCGCCGAACCCGATCGACTCGCCAAGGCGTCGCCGCCTCGATCGCGCGCTCGCCTTGTCATTTGCAACGCAGCGCGGATTCGGTATCGTCAGTCGGAAGTGACCGTGCTCACATCGCGGAGCGGAAGCATGCAGACCATCGAGCGCTCGACGACCCTGGCCGAGAAGGCGTATCACGCGATTCTCGAGGCCATCTGCGAGGGGCGGCTGCGTCCTGGAGAAAAGCTGACCCAGGAGGTCATCGCCGATCGGCTGAAGATCTCGCGGATGCCGGTCGGCCAGGCGCTGATGACGCTGAAGCACCAGGCGTTCGTGCGGCAGAACGGCGGCCGCAGCCTGTCGGTCAGCCCGCTGGACCATGATTTCTTCAGGGCAATCTACGAACTGCGTTCGGCGCTCGATCCGCTTGCGGCACAGCTTGCGGTGACGAATGCGAACCCGGGCTCGATCGCCGAGCTCGGACGGCTCGTGGCCGCGGGCCAGCGAGCCAGCAGTTCCGGCAACGTTGCACGGCTTGTGGCGGCGGACATGGAATTCCACATGTTCATCTATCGCCTGTCGGGAAACCCGCTGATCAGCGAGGCGATGGAGCTCTACTGGAATCACCTGCGCCGGGGGATGGTCGCGATCTATCGAACGCAGCGTCGTCGCGGCGACATCTGGAAGGAGCACGCCGCGATCGGCAAGGCGATCGCCGATGGCGACGGGCGCAAGGCGAAGACACTCGCCGTGCAGCATGTGCAGGTCTCGTCGAAAATCGTGCCCGCGGCCCTCGCGGAGCTCGACGACGACTGACGCCAGGATCGCCGTCGAACGTCGACACCGGCGCGACGCCGCATCCGATGATGGCGCCGGGCCTGTTGCTGCATTGTTCGCAATTCCGGAATACGGTATCCTGAAACGAGGGGCCGCCGGGGAGGGATCCGTGGAAGCCAAGACGGAGACGATTCGAGTCATCATCGCCAAGGTCGGTCTCGATGGCCACGACCGCGGCGTGAAGATCGTGGCCCGCGCGTTGCGCGACGCTGGCATGGACGTCATCTATACGGGCCTGCATCGCACGGCCGACGAAGTCGTCGACGCGGCAATCCAGGAAGACGTGGACGTCCTGGGCGTGAGCCTGCTGTCCGGCGCCCACATGACGATCTTCCCGAAGATCCTCAATTTGCTGAGGCAGAAGAACGCAACCGACATCATCGTCGTCGGCGGCGGGGTCATGCCCGACGACGATGCGGAGGCGCTGAAAAAAATGGGCGTGAAGGAGATCCTGCTTCAGGACACGCCTCCGGACGCGATCGTGAGCGCGATCCGCCGGCTGGTCGCCGAGCGCGGGCCGAAGTAACGGCCGGTCGCGATCGGCTCGACGGGGCAGGGCGGGGCGAGGGAAGCGCGGCGCCTTGCATCCGACGCGAACCCGGTCCGTCCTGCGGCAGACGAGCACAACGCTGGCGAGATCGGCATGAGCGCACCTCCTTCGTCGTTGGACCTGGTCGATCCGGTGTGCGCCGGCGACGTGCGGGCCATCGCGCGGATGCTGTCGCGCGCCGAATCCGGCACCGCCGAGGCGCGCGCGGCGCTCGATCTCCTGTACGAGCGCGGCGGTCGGGCGCACGTGGTCGGAATCACCGGCGTACCGGGGAGCGGCAAGTCGACGCTGGTCGCCAAGCTCGCGGCGCAGTTCCGCAAGAGCGGACGCAAGGTCGCCATCGTCGCGGTCGATCCGTCGAGTCCATTTTCCGGCGGCTCGATCCTCGGCGACCGGATCCGGATGGGCGAGTTGTCGGGCGATCCGGGGGTCTTCGTCCGCAGCATGGCCACGCGCGGCGCGCTGGGCGGCCTCGCGCGCGGAACGCTCGAGGCGGTCGACGTCCTCGATGCGGCGGGCTTCGAGGTGGTCGTCATCGAGACCGTCGGCGTCGGGCAGGACGAAGTCGACATCGTGCGCGCGGCATACACCACGGTCGTCGTGTCGGCGCCGGGGTTGGGCGACGACATCCAGGCGATCAAGGCGGGGATCCTCGAGATCGCCGACATCCACGCCGTCAGCAAGGGCGACAAGCCCGAGGCCGACAAGACGGTGGCGGACCTGAAAGGGATGCTCGGGCTGGCCGGCGTCGTCGAGGGTGAACACGTGCGACGCGTGCCGGTGCTGAAGACGTGTTCGCCGCGCGACGAAGGCATCGCGGAACTGGCGGCCGAGATCGACGCGCATCGCGAGCGCCTGGTGGCGTCGCAGGAATTCCCGCAGCGGCGGCAGGCGATCCGCGAGCGGCGCATGCTGAAGGCGGCCGAGCACATCCTGCGCGACGAGTTCGAGCAGCACCGCGAGGGGCGGATGGCGCCGCTGCTCGGGGCGCTTGCCACCGGGCGCATTTCTCCGCAAACGGCCGCGCGACGACTGCTCGCGCACATCGGCATGGAGGTCACCGAATGACGACGAAGCGCAGCAGCAACCTGGAAGACGCCGCCCGGCAACTTGAATTGTGGGAAAAGGACGAACTCGCGAGCTTCCTGAAGAAAGCGCCGGAGCGGCAAAAGGAATTCCGGACGCTCACCGGGTTCCCGGTCAACCGCGTCTACACGCCGCTGGATGTCGCGGACACGCCACCCGAAGACATTGGCCTGCCGGGGCAGTATCCGTTCACCCGCGGCCCGTACCCGACGATGTACCGCGGGCGCATCTGGACGATGCGACAGATCGCCGGATTCGGCACCGCCGAGGACACGAACAAGCGATTCCACTACCTGATCGGGCAGGGGCAGACCGGACTGTCGATCGACTTCGACATGCCGACGCTGATGGGCTTCGACTCCGACCATCCGATGAGCGAAGGCGAGGTCGGGCGCGAGGGCGTGGCGATCGACACGATGGCCGACATGGAGTTGCTGTTCGAAGGCATCGACCTGGAGAACATCTCGGTGTCGATGACGATCAATCCGTCGGCGTGGATCCTGCTCGCGATGTACATCGCGGTCGCGCAGAAACGCGGCCTGGACATGAACAAGCTGTCGGGGACGATCCAGGCGGACATCCTGAAGGAGTACATGGCGCAGAAGGAATTCGCGTTCCCGATCAAGCCGTCGGTGCGCATCGTGCGCGACTGCATTGCGTACTGCGCGCGCCACATGAAGCGCTACAACCCGATCAACATCTCCGGCTACCACATCTCGGAAGCCGGCTCCTCGCCGCTCGACGAGATCGCGTTCCCGCTGTGCAACCTGATCACCTACGTCGAGGCGGTCACGAAGACCGGCATGCATGTCGACGAGTTCGCGCCGCGCCTCGCGTTCTTCTTCGTCTCGCAGGCCGATTTCTTCGAGGAAGTCGCCAAGTTCCGCGCGGTGCGCCGCTGCTACGCGAAGATCATGAAGGAGCGCTTCGGCGCCCGCAATCCGGAGTCGATGCGCCTGCGCTTCCATACCCAGACCGCAGCCGCGACGCTGACCAAGCCGCAGTACGTCACGAACATCGTGCGCACGACGCTGCAGGCCCTCTCGGCCGTGCTGGGGGGCACGCAGAGCCTGCACACCAATGGGATGGACGAGGCGTTCACGATCCCGACCGAACTCGCGATGAAAGTCGCGCTGCGCACGCAGCAGGTGATCGCCGACGAGTCCGGCGCGGCCAATGTCGTCGATCCGCTCGGCGGCTCCTACTACGTCGAGGCGCTGACGACGACGATGGAGAAGGCGGTGTTCGAGATCATCGACGAGGTCGACCGGCGCGGCGGCACGATCAAGCTGATCGAAGAGGGTTGGTTCCAGCGGCGGATCGCGGACTTCGCCTACGAGCAGGCGATCAGGAAGGCCAAGGGGGAGAAGGTCGTGCTCGGCGTCAACAAGTTCGTCGAGCCGAACGAGAAGTTCGACATCGAGACGCACAAGTACGATCCGAGCACCGCCGAACGCCAGATCGCGCGCCTGAACCGCGTGCGCCGCGAGCGCGACGCGGCGAAGGTCGAGAATCTGCTCGACGAGCTGCTCACGGTCGCGCGCGACGAGAATCGGAACCTCATGCCGATCACGATCGAGCTGGTGAAGCACGGTGCATCGATGGGTGACATCATCGAGCGGCTGAAGACGATCTGGGGTGCGTACCGCGAGGTGCCGGTATTCTGATGGCGGGACGATGGGGTCTTCCGGGGGGAGGCAAATGAGCGCATCGCAGTTCGATCCGGCCGGCTGGATGGCCAACCTGCTGGGGGGAGGCCCGCTGCGGCAGGCGGCCGACGGATCGCCGGCAGCGGAGGCCGACCCCGCGGCGGCGCCCGAGAGCCTGCAGGGCGCGTTGGCGACGATGGTGGCGCAGGCGGCAAGCTTCCAGCAGGAATGGATGAGGCAGGCCACTGCCTTCTGGGCCAACTGGCCGACGATGATGACCGGCGGCCCGGGCGACGCCGCAGCGAAGTCCGATAGCGACAAGCGTTTCGCGTCCGACGCGTGGCGCAGCGACCCGCGCTTCGATGTGCTGCGCA
The DNA here is from genome assembly GCA_035524275.1 of Burkholderiaceae bacterium. Taxonomy (GTDB): domain Bacteria; phylum Pseudomonadota; class Gammaproteobacteria; order Burkholderiales; family Burkholderiaceae_F; genus DATKPC01. Next base: position 2,387 of record DATKPC010000011.1, on the reverse strand, counting down.
AGAGCTACCTCGCCTATGCCGACCTGTTGCAGGGGAGCGTCGAGCGCCTGCCGGTCGACGACAAGACCCGGGCCCAGGCTCGCTACGGGATGCGCCAGTTCGTCGATGCGATGAGCCCGTCGAACTTCTTCATGACCAATCCGGATGCGATGCAGCTGGCCCAGGAAAGCGGCGGCCAAAGCGTGCTGGACGGCATGAACCTGTTCTTCCAGGACCTGGCGAAGGGGCGCGTCACGACGACCGACGAGGAGGCGTTCGAGGTCGGACGCAACATCGCCACGTCGCCCGGCGCGGTCGTGTTCGAGAACGACCTGGTCCAGCTGATCCAGTACGCGCCGGTCACCGGCGACGTGCACGAGCGGCCGATCGTGATGATTCCGCCGTGCATCAACAAGTACTACATCATGGACCTGCAGCCGGAGAACTCTCTGGTCGGGTACGTGCGGGATCAGGGCCACACGGTGTTCATGGTGTCGTGGCGCAACGTCGGACCGGAGCTCGGCCGGCTTCGCTGGGACGATTATCTGGAGCAGGGCGTGATGCGCGCGATCGACGTCGCGCGCGAGATCTGCGGCGTCGATCGCGTCAACACGCTGGGCTTCTGCGTCGGCGGCACGCTGCTGTCGAGCGCGCTGGCGGTGCTGGGCGCGCGCGGCGACGAGCGCGCCGCGAGCATGACGCTCCTGACGACGCTGCTCGACTTCAGCGATACCGGCGAGATCGGCGCGCTGGTGACCGAGCAGAGCGTCGCGGGGCGCGAGCAGACGATCGGTCGCGGCGGCCTCATGGAGGGCAGGGAGCTGTCCTTCGCGTTCACGTCGCTGCGCGCCAACGACCTGATGTGGCAATACGTCGTGAACGGCTACCTGAAAGGCAAGGGCCCGCCGGCGTTCGACATGCTGCACTGGAACGCGGACCAGACGAACCTCCCGGGGCCGATGTTCTGCTGGTACGTTCGCAACTGCTACCTTGAGAACAACCTGCGCGTCGCCGGCAAGACGACGCTCTGCGGCGAGCCGGTCGACCTCTCGCGGGTCGACGTGCCGACCTTCCTGTACGCCTCGCGCGAAGACCACATCGTGCCGTGGCGGACGGCCTATCTGTCGAACGACCTGCTCGGCGGCGAGACGACGTTCGTGCTCGGTGCGAGCGGGCACATCGCCGGCGTCATCAATTCGCCGCGAAAGACCAAGCGCAACTACTGGATCGACGGCGCCAAGGGACCGGACCCGATGCGCTGGCTGGAGACCGCCACGAACATTCCCGGAAGCTGGTGGCCGGCCTGGGCGCGCTGGCTCGAGAAGTTCGCGGGTGACCGCGTCGCGGCGCGCTCCGAACTCGGCAGTCGCAAGTACGAGCCGATCGAGCCTGCGCCGGGGCGTTACGTGCTGCAGAAGGCGTGACGACGGACGTCGTCGGGGCGCGATGATCGTCTTGCCCTACCTGGCCTCGACGCCGCGGATCGGATTGCGCGTCCACGCGCACCCGTCAGCGGCCGTCATCGGCCGGACCGAGCTCGATGCCGACTGCACGCTGGGCGAATTGACGCTGCTGCGTGCCGATGGCGAGGACGTGCGCGTGGGCGCCGGCTGCTGGTTCGGCGAGGCGAGCACCGTGCACATCGCCGATCGCATCCTGCCTGCCGTGATCGGCTCGCACGTCACGGTGGGGCGCTACGGCCTGGTGCATGCCTGCATCGTCGGCGACGACTGCGTGGTCGGCGAGCAGGCGGCCGTGATGGACGGCTCGGTTGTCGGAGCCGGGTCCGTGATCGCGGCGCGCAGCGTCGTGCCGCCCGGCAAGAAACTCGAGGGCGGCTGGCTTTACGCCGGAGTGCCGGCGCGCCCCGTGGAACGGGTGTCGTCGATGCTGCTGGCGCAGCTGCACGATGCGATTCGGCATGGCGCGGGGTCGGCGGCGCACGTTCTCGCGGCGCCGCCGGTCCCAGCGCTTCGGCATGCGCCCGGAACGGGTGTCGGCGGTTTCCCGACCGATGCCTACGTCGCGCCGACCGCGAGCATCGCGGGTCGCGTGACGCTCGGCGCCCGCTCCAGCATCTGGTTCGGCGTCGAGATCGACGCCGGCGACGCGGTCGTCGAGATCGGCGAGGAAACCAATGTGCAGGACAACTCGCGGCTTTACGCCGGTGGACCGGGCCAGGACATCCGCATCGGTCCGCGCGTGCTGATCGGCCACAACGTGCAGATTTTTCCCAGCACGATCGAGGAAGGCGCGATCGTCGGCATGGCGGCGGTCATCGGTGCCGGCACGATCGTCAGGGCGGGCGGCTGCGTCGCCGCCGGGTCGATCACCGAGCCGGGCACCGAGGTCGCGAGCGGCCAGATCTGGTCCGGCCGCCCGGCGCGCTGCGACCGTCCGTTGTCGGA
>DATKPC010000010.1:0-6087 GCA_035524275.1 Burkholderiaceae bacterium | reverse complement strand
GCTGACGCCGGAACTCCCCTCGCCCGCGCCAGCGGGAGAGGGGCGGGGGAGAGGGCCGGCGCATGGCACCGCGCCGCCCCGGTTCCGCCCCGACATGCCGGAATCGAATACCTGCTATCGGTGAGCCTCGCTACCGGGCCTGCGGCCCGGGCGCGAGAATGCATCCCACGACATCAGGAAGCGTGCGGAGGAGACCGACCGATGATCATCGACTGCCACGGCCACTACACGACGGCGCCGAAGGCGCTGGAGGCGTGGCGAAACCGCCAGATCGCCGCGATCAAGGATCCGTCGCAGATGCCGCGCGCCTCGGAACTCGTGATCAGCGACGACGAACTGCGCGAGTCGATCGAGGCCAACCAGCTCGCGAAGATGAGGGAGCGCGGCAGCGACCTGACGATCTTCTCGCCGCGCGCGAGCTTCATGGCGCACCACATCGGCGACTTCCAGGTGAGCTCGACCTGGGCGGCGATCTGCAACGAGTTGTGCCATCGCGTCTCGAAGCTGTTTCCCGACCATTTCATCGGCGCCGCCATGCTGCCGCAGTCGCCGGGCGTCGACCCCCGCACCTGCATCGCGGAAATCGATACGTGCGTGCGCGACTACGGCTTCGTCGCGATCAACCTCAATCCGGACCCGTCGGGCGGGCACTGGAAGGAGCCGCCGCTGTCGGATCGGCACTGGTACCCGATCTACGAGAAGATGGTCGAGTACGACATCCCGGCGATGATCCACGTCAGCACGAGCTGCAACGCGTGCTTCCACACGACCGGCGCGCACTACCTGAACGCCGACACGACCGCGTTCATGCAGTGCCTGACCGCCGACCTCTTCAAGGACTTCCCGACGCTGAAGTTCGTGATCCCGCACGGCGGCGGCGCGGTGCCGTACCACTGGGGGCGTTTCCGCGGGCTGGCGCAGGAACTGAAGAAGCCGCTGCTGAAGGACCACCTGCTCAACAACATCCACTTCGACACCTGCGTCTACCACCAGCCGGGAATCGACCTGCTGACGAAGGTGATCCCCGTCGACAACATCCTTTTCGCGTCGGAAATGATCGGGGCGGTCCGCGGCATCGATCCGGAGACCGGTTTCCACTACGACGACACGAAGCGCTACATCGAGGCTTCGACGATCCTCACCGCCGCCGACCGCCACAAGATCTACGAGGGCAACGCGCGGCGCGTCTATCCGCGGCTCGACGCCGAACTGAAGCGGCGCGGCCGGTAGCGGCTAGGCCGCGCGCGGCGGCCGCGCCCGCGTCGGACCGCCGCCCACCCATGGAGCAAAGAGCATGCCGATGAACAACCTGGGAATCGTCAAGCGCCACATCGCGCGCGCCGACCGCGCGGCCGTCGACCGGCTCGCCGGATTCGGCGTCGCGACGATCCACGAGGCGATGGGGCGCGTCGGGCTGATGAAGCCCTACATGCGCCCGATCTATGCCGGCGCCCACCTGTGCGGCCCCGCGGTCACCGTGCTGCTGCATCCGGGCGACAACTGGATGATGCACGTGGTCGCGGAGCAGATCCGCGAGGGCGACGTCGTCGTGGCCGCCTGCACCGCCGAGTGCACCGACGGCTTCTTCGGCGACCTGCTCGCGACCAGCTTCCGCGCCCGCGGTGCGCGCGGCCTCGTGATCGACGGCGGCGTACGCGACGTCAAGGACCTCACGGCGATGAACTTCCCGGTCTTCAGCCGCGCGATCAGCGCGAAGGGAACGATCAAGGCGACGCTCGGTTCGGTCAACGTGCCCGTGGTCTGCGCCGGCGCGCTCGTCCATCCGGGCGACGTCGTCGTCGCCGACGACGACGGCGTCGTCGTCGTGCCGGCCGCGGTCGCGCAGCAGGCCGCCGACGCCGCGGCGGCGCGCGAAAGCAACGAGGCCGGGAAGCGCGCGAAGCTCGCCGCCGGCGTCCTCGGGCTCGACATGTACAACATGCGCGAAGGGCTGGAGAAGGCCGGCCTGAAGTACATCGACTGAGGTCCCGTGGACGAGCCCGTACCGATGACGACCACCGACCCGCGCACCTGGAGCATTGGCCTCGTCGGCTACGGCGAGGTCGGGCGCATCCTGGCCGAGGACCTGAAGGCGCGCGGCAGCGCGCAGGTCACGGCCTACGACATCCAGCTCGGCACGCCCGCCGAGACCCCGCTGCGCGCGCACGCGGCCCGGCACGGCGTCGCCCTCGCCGCCGACCATCGGGACCTGGCGCAGCGCGCCGACCTCGTCGTCTCCGCGGTAACCGCGAGCCAGGCCGTGGACGTCGCGCGGGCGTGCGCGCCGGCCATGCGTCGCGACGCATGGTTCCTCGACTTCAATTCGGCGTCGCCGGGCGCGAAGCGCCGCGCAGCGGAGTTCATCGACGGCGCCGGCGCGACCTACGTCGAGGGCGCGGTGATGACGTCGGTGCCGCCGTACCGGATCCGCGTCCCGCTGCTGCTCGGTGGGCGCGGCGCGTCGACGCTGGCGCCGCGGCTGGAGGCGCTCGGTTTCGATGCCAAGGTCGCTTCGGAGCGGCTCGGCGTGGCCTCGGCCACGAAGATGTGCCGCAGCGTGATGATCAAGGGCCTCGAGGCGATGGTGATCGAATCGTTCACGACCGCACGCGCCTACGGCGTCGAGGACGAGGTGCTGGCGTCCCTTGCCGAGACGTTTCCCGGCATCGACTGGGAAAAGCAGGGAAGCTATTTCTTCCAGCGCGTCATCCAGCATGGCCGGCGGCGTGCCGAGGAAGTCCGCGAGGTCGCCCAGACCGTGCGCGAGATCGGCCTTGCGCCCTGGTCCGCGAGCGGCACGGCCGAGCGGCAGGCGTGGATGGCGGATCTCGCGGACCGCGGGGTCTTCGGCGACAGGTCGGCGCCGCGCGGCAACTGGCGCGCCGAGGCCGACCGGATCCTGCGGGAACTCAAGGACGAAGGAAAACGATGAAGTTCGACGTCACGCCCGGATGGCTTCCGTTCCATCCCAACCCCTCGAAGCCGCGGTTCGCCGTGCCGGCCGGCGCGGTCGATGCGCACTGCCACGTGTTCGGCCCCGGCGACGAGTTTCCCTTTGCGCCGGAGCGCAAGTACACGCCGTGCGACGCGTCGAAGGACCAGCTTTTCGCGCTGCGCGACCGCCTCGGCTTCGCGCGCAACGTCGTCGTCCAGGCGACCTGCCACGGCGCCGACAATCGGGCGCTGGTCGACGCGCTGCGGGCGAGCGGGGGACGGGCGCGCGGCGTCGCGACCGTGAAGCGGTCGGTCACCGACGCGGAACTCGAGGCGCTGCATGCGGCCGGTGTCCGCGGCGTGCGCTTCAACTTCGTCAGGCGCCTCGTCGACTTCACGCCGCGCGACGAACTGATGGAGATCGCCGGGCGCATCCAGCGCCTCGGGTGGCACGTCGTCATCTACTTCGAGGCGCAGGACCTGCCGGAACTGTGGGACTTCTTCACGGCGCTGCCGACGACGGTCGTCGTCGACCACATGGGGCGGCCCGACGTGACGAAGCCGGTCGACGGTCCGCAGTTCGCGCTGTTCCTCGATTTCCTGCGCCGGCACCCGAACGTCTGGTCCAAGGTGAGCTGCCCGGAGCGCCTCAGCGTCTCCGGGCCGCCGGCTCTCGACGGCGAACGGGCGGCGTATCGCGACGTGGTCCCGTTCGCCCGTCGCGTCGTCGAGACGTTCCCCGACCGCGTGCTGTGGGGCACCGACTGGCCGCACCCGAACCTCAAGGGACACATGCCGGACGACGGGCTGCTCGTCGACTTCATCCCGCACGTCGCGCCGACCGCGGAGCTGCAGCGCAAGCTGCTCGTCGACAATCCGATGCGGCTGTACTGGCCGCAGGAGGCGTGACATGGCGCTGGACAAGCCGTACAAGGACATTCCCGGCACGACGATCTTCGACGCGGAGCAGTCGCGCAAGGGCTACTGGCTGAACCAGTTCTGCATGTCGCTGATGAAGGCCGAGAACCGCGCCCGGTTCAAGGCGGGCGAGCGTGCGTATCTCGACGAGTGGGCGATGACCGAGGCGCAGAAGCAGGCGGTACTGGCGCGCGACCTCAACGAATGCATCCGGCTCGGCGGGAACATCTACTTCCTGGCGAAGATCGGCGCCACCGACGGCCGAAGCTTCCAGCAGATGGCCGGCAGCATGACCGGGATGTCGGAGGAGGAGTACCGGCAGATGATGGTCAACGGCGGGCGCTCGATCGAGGGCAACCGCTACATCGGGGAGAAGCGATAGTGGCCCGCATTGGTGCCAGCGTCTACACGTCGCACGTGCCCGCGATCGGCGCGGCGATCGATCTGGGCAAGACCGAGGAGGCGTACTGGAAGCCGCTGTTCCGCGGCTACGAATTCTCGCGCGAGTGGATGCGCAGCCACCGTCCGGACGTCATCTTCCTCGTCTACAACGACCACGCGACCGCGTTCAGCCTCGAACTGATTCCGACTTTCGCGATCGGCACGGCCGCGGAGTTCGCGCCGGCCGACGAAGGCTGGGGGCCGCGTCCGGTCCCGAAGGTCATCGGGCACCCGGAGCTGGCGTCCCACATCGCCCAGTCGGTGATCCAGGACGACTTCGACCTGACGATCGTCAACCGGATGGATGTCGACCACGGCCTGACCGTTCCGTTGTCGCTGATGTGCGGCCAGCCGCCGGCGTGGCCTTGCCCGGTGATCCCGTTCGCGGTCAACGTCGTGCAGTACCCGGCGCCGTCGGGACGCCGCTGCTGGAATCTCGGTCGCGCGCTCCGCAAGGCCGTCGAATCCTACGACGAGCCGTTGAACGTCCACGTCTGGGGCACGGGTGGCATGAGCCACCAACTCCAGGGTCCGCGCGCCGGGCTGATCAACCGCGAATTCGACCAGGCCTTCCTCGACCGGCTGATCGCGGATCCGGAGGGCCTCGCGGCGATGCCGCACATCGACTACGTGCGCGAGGCCGGATCCGAAGGCATCGAGCTCGTGATGTGGCTGATCGCGCGCGGCGCGATGAGCGACAGCCCGCCGCGCGTCGCGCACCGTTTCTATCACGTGCCGGCCAGCAATACCGCGGTCGGCCACCTGATCCTGGAGAACGTTCGATGAATCCCATCAAGGTCGCGTTGGCAGGAGCCGGCGCGTTCGGCGTCAAGCACCTGGAGGCCATGCAGAAGATCGATGGCGCCCAGGTCGTTTCGCTCGTCGGCCGCGAACTGGACAAGACGCGCGAGGTCGCGCAGCGCTTCGGCGTGCGACACGTCGCCGACAACCTCGAGGCGAGCCTGGCGCTGCCGGACGTCGACGCGGTGATCCTGTGCACGCCCACGCAGATGCATGCGGCGCAGGCGATCGCCTGCCTGAAGGCGGGCAAGCACGTGCAGGTCGAGATACCGATGGCCGACAGCCTCGCGGATGCGGAGGAGATCGTCCGCGCGCAGAAGCAGAGCGGGCGCGTCGCGATGGCGGGCCACACGCGGCGCTTCAACCCGAGCCACCAGTGGGTGCGCCGCCGCATCGCGGCCGGCGAATTCCATATCCAGCAGATGGACGTGCAGACGTATTTCTTCCGCCGCACGAACATGAACGCGCTCGGCCAGCCGCGCAGCTGGACCGACCACCTGCTGTGGCACCACGCCTGCCACACGGTCGACCTGTTCCAGTACCAGACGGGCGAGGTCGCGACGCACGTGCACGCGATGCAGGGACCGACGCATCCGACGCTCGGGATCGCGATGGACATGTCGATCCAGATGAAGACCGCGAGCGGCGCGATCTGCACGCTGTCGCTGTCGTTCAACAACGACGGGCCGCTCGGGACGTTCTTCCGCTATATCGGCGACAGCGGCACCTTCATCGCGCGCTACGACGACCTCGTCGATGGCAAGGACAACAAGATCGACGTCAGCCGGGTCGACGTCTCGATGAACGGCATCGAGTTGCAGGACCGCGAGTTCTTTTCGGCGATCCGCGAAGGCCGCGAGCCGAATTCCAGCGTCGCGCAGGTGCTGCCGGCCTACCGGACGCTGGACCGGCTCGAAAGGACGCTGGCCGAGAGCGATTGAGGGTTGCGCGGGCGCCCTCTCCCCCACCCCTCTCCCGCTTCGCGGGCGAGGG
>DATKPC010000009.1:0-10308 GCA_035524275.1 Burkholderiaceae bacterium | reverse complement strand
TGGTCCGCCGCGGCAGGGCTACGGCGCACCGAGGACAAGCGCGAGCTCATCGAAGACAGCTACGCCGCGACGCCTTTCGGTCCGTCGTGCACGATCGTCGACGCGACGACGGGCCTGCCGGCCAACAACGGCGGCCCGTGCCCGACGATCGACAAGCAGGCGAGCTTCTCGTACTGGTCGTGGGAGGTCTCGAGCCGCTACCGCTTCAACGACGGCCTGGCGGGCTATTTCCGCAGCGGCCGCGCGCAGCGCTCGGGCGGCTGGAACGCGCCGGTCAATACGCTGCAGGACGCGCCGTTCCTGCCGGAGCAGCTGACCGACTACGAACTCGGCGCGAAGGCAAGCCTCCTGGGCGGCGCGCTGCTCGTCAATGGCGACGTCTTCTACGGCCACTACGACCAGATGCAGCGCCTGCTCGCGCGCCTGGTCGCCGGGACGCCGACGACGTTCGTGATCAATGCCGGCAAGGCGGTCGTGAGCGGCGCCGAGCTGGAGGCGAGCTGGCGCGTCACGGCGCCGCTGTCGCTGTCGGCGTCGGCCGGATGGACCGATGCGCGCTACCGGCAGTTCGCCTATGCGCCGACGCCGGGCGGCCCGACCGTGGATCTCGCCGGCAACGACTTCTACCAGACGCCGCGCTTCAACCTCGGCGTCGGCGGCGATTACGCCTTCGCGGTCCGCGGCGGGGGCGTCCGCCTCCACGCCGACTACGCGTGGCAGGACCGCGTGCAGTTCAACGTCATCAACGACGCCAACAACCAGGGGCCGTACGGGACACTGAATGCGCGGGCGACCTTCACGCCGGAGGACGAGGCCTGGGACGTGGCGCTGTACGGCACGAATCTCACCGGCCGCAAATATGCCTTCACCGGCGGTTCGATCGGCGCCAATCCTTTCCAGCCGTCGAGCCCGCCGCAGATCGCCTGGCAGATACCCGGGCAGCCGCGCGTCGTCGGCGTCGAGGTGACCTACCGCTTCGAGAAGCGACGGTGAGCGCGGCAGGCCCTTGAGCGGCGCCGCGCCGCGTCGGCGCATGCGGCGCGGCGCGATGGCCGCGGCGATCGTCTCGGCCGCCGCGACGCCGGCGGCCCGGGGCGACACCGCGGACGCCCGTGCCGCCCCGCCGGCGCAGGAGCGCGGGATCGCGCGCTGGTTCGATCCGGACACCGCTCCTTTTCTCCCGATCCCGGAGATCGACGCCTCGCCGTTCAGCGGCGTCACGCTCGGGCTGATTCCGGTCGTGCTGACGACGAACGACCGCGGCGAGATCGACCGCATCCTGGCGCCGGACATCATCCGCAGCGCGTACTTCGGCTGGGGCGCGCGCTGGCGCACGTTCCGCAATCCGTCCGACGACGAGCGCTGGTCCGTCGTCGGCGGCGCGAAGCAGCGCGTCGAGAGCGAGTTCGACGCCGAATTCGACGGCGGCCTGCGCCGCGACCGCGACTGGTCCTGGACGCTGCACGCGATGTACGACCGCAGCGGCACGGGCCGCTTCTTCGGGATCGGCAACGACGCGTCGCAGTCCGCCGCGACGACCTACGTCGACGCGCAGTCGCGCCTGGAAGCGACCGTCGGCCGCAACTTCGGGCGGCGGCTGCAGGTCGCGTACAGCGCCCGCGCCGACGTCGTCCGGATCGACCACGGCGTCCTCGCCGGGCTGCCGTCGATCGAGAGCCGCTATCCGGGCCTGCCGGGACTGGGCGGGGAGCACGAACTGCAGGAGCGCGTCGTCGCCAGCTACGACACGCGCGACGCCGCGACGATTCCGCGCGACGGGAGCCGCGTCGCGGCGTACGCCGGATTTTCGCGGCGCGGCCTCGCGAGCAGCGTCTCCTACACGTTTCTCGGCGTCGACGCGAGCGTGGTCCGCCCGCTCGACGACGGCCTCACGCTCGCGTTGCACGGCGCGGTCCGCTACATGCCCGACGACCGCGACGCGCCGTTCTGGGCGCTGTCGAGCGTCGGCGGCGATCGCAGCGTGATCGGCGAGGCGCAGCCGCTGCGAGCCTTCGGACCGGGACGCTTCGTGGACCGCAATGCCGCCGACGGAACGATCGAGTTGCGCCTGCGCGCCCTCGCCTTCCACATGTTCTCGACCGACCTGAGCTTCGAACCGGCGCCCTTCGTCGACGTCGGCAAGGTCTTCGCGCGGATGGGCGACAACCCCGTCGCGCACGCGCACCATGCGGTAGGCATCGGGTTGCGGATCGTCGCGAGCCCTTTCGTCGTCGGCTATCTCGACGTCGGCTACGGCCGGGACGGCGTGGCCGTCTTCAGCGGGATCGACTATCCGTTCTGACCGGGGCGCGCCGCCACGCGCTCAGCGCCAGCAGCAACGCGGCGCCGCTCATCGTGCCGACGCCGAGCAAAGAGGACCGTTTGGACAGGGCCGCGGCCCGGGAAGTTCCTCGCTTCGGCTCGTGCGAACAGGCGAGACGCTTTCAAACGAAGGCATCGAGCTTTCGCGCCAGCGCGACGAGGCGCGCGTCCCTCGAGCCGGCCAGGTATTCCCGCGGGGTCCAGCGGACGGCCGGGGCTGCCTCGTCGCTCGGGATCGGAACGACCGCGTCGCGCGCCACCGCGAGGTACCGGAAATCGTGGTGCGGGTGCGAGCCTTCGCCGGCCTGCGGATTCTCCGGGATCACGTACGTCTGGATGTCGACCGGCATGCCGCGGCTGACGCACCACGGGTGCAGCGCGACGTCGCCGACATTGGCCATGTCCTGCACATGGGACGCCGCCGCGTCCCACAGGCTTCCGGGCGCTTCGTAGTGGCCACCGGGCGGCTGCCAGAGGTCGGTCGCCGCGTCGTGGACGAGCAGGATGCGCGAGCGGTCGGGGCTGAGCACCGCGGCGCTGACCGTCACGTGGCCGGCCATGTTCGTCCGGTCGAAGCACCCCGCGGAACTCTGGAACTTGCTCTGCAGCAGCGCGTTGAGGCGCAGTAACGGCTGGCGCTCGCCCGGAAAGATGTCGAGGTAGCGCTGCAGCATGTAATGGACGTCTTGACGCAAGGTGGGCGACATGTTCGGCGTGATTGACACGGTTGGGAGTCGCCGCGCGGACCGCGGTGCGTCGAGGTCGCGCGGCGCGATGCGCCGGAACGGCAATCCGGGCATCGCGGCAAAGGGATCACTTATCGCGGCAAACGCGAGCGCCTCCGTGGGCACCGCGGCGGGCGCTTCGTCAGTCCGCCCCGTTCCGCTGCGGTCGTCGCGCGACGTGGGCGCGCGGCACGGGCGGCGCGCCGCTGCGGCGCGGCAGCGCGGATGCACGTCGCGCGGCGGCGCGCCGCGTGGCGTCGTCCTGCAGCGCCAGGCGCCATCCTCGCCAGGCCCGGTCGAGCCGACCGTAGTCCGCGGTCACGTCCTCGTAGCGCCGGAAGATCCACCAGCGGGTCACCAGGCCGCCGGAGGCCATCGCGACCAGCATCAGCGCGGCCATCTTGGCAAGCAGGAAGCTCACGGCGCATTCCCGCGATCGGTCGGCGTCGCGGCGCCGGCTCCGGGCGCCAACCCGATGAAGTTCGCGGCGACGACCGAGGCGCACGGAAGGCGCCCGGCCCATGTCGGGCACGTGGCCGCCTGCGCCGCGACGATCGCCTCGTGGCCCGCGCCTGCGAACGGCTCGACGCCACCCAACTCGACACGCTGGCCGTCGACGGCCAGCGTGACCCAGCCATAGCCGCGCGCGTCGAGCTCGGCGCGCGTCTCGGCCAGCACCACGGCCTCGACCTCGTGTCGGGCGAAAATCGACGATGCGTACGCGAGCGCGGCCATGAGCGCCGCCGCCGGCAAGAGCCAGCGCCAGGCGGGTTGCCGGTCGGGGCCCTGGCGTCGGAGCCAGCGCCGCGCGGGCCGTGCCGCCGGGTCCTGCGGCGCGCCGAAAAACTCCTGATGCATGTCCACGATGCCCATCGGGCCAGTCCTCGATCCAGGTGGAAGGCGCGGGTTGGCGAGGCGCTTGGCGCGCCGGCATGGCGCGCCGGCATTCCGCGACCGACACTCGAGGGGAATCGTAGGGTCGCTGCCGGCGTCGCACACCGGCCGCAGGCCGGGGCAGGACCCATACCCGGGTCGGGGATGCGCCGACGACCGGGCGCTCAGCGCACCGACGGCGTCGCGGCCGTCAAGGCGCGCTGACGATCCGGTGCTTGATCGCCAGCAGCACGGCCTCGGTGCGGTTGTCGACCTGCAGTTTCGCGAGGATGTTGGTGATGTGGAATTTCACGGTCGGGACCGCGATCGCGAGCTCGTCGGCGATTTCCTGGTTGTTGAGGCCGCGCGCCATCAGCGACAACAGTTCGCGTTCGCGCTGCGTCAGGTCCGTCCCGGGCGTGCGGCGCTGACGCTTCGCGACCAGCGCGTCGGTCACCTCCGGCGCCAGCACGCGACGGCCCCCGTGGACCGCGCGGATCACCGACACCAGCTCCTGCGAGGAGACCGTCTTGAGGATGTAGCCCGCCGCCCCGGCCTCGATCGCGCGATCGATTTCACCCGGATCGACGATGCTGGTCAGGATCACGAAGCGCGTCGCCGGCATGGCGCGGCTCAGCCTTGCGGTCGCGGTGATGCCGTCCATGTCGGGCATCACGAGGTCCATCAGCACGACATCCGGGCCCGCCGGCGGGACGAGCCGCACCGCGTCGGCGCCGCTGCCGGCTTCGCCGACGCGCAGCAGGTCGCGTTCCGCATCGATCATCGCGGCGAGGCCGGCGCGAACCATCGGATGGTCGTCGACGAGAAACAGCCTGATCCTGCGGTCTGTCATGGCCCTAGGCCGCGCGCTCGATCGCGGTGCCATCGGCGTCGGCGGCCGAATCGGCCGTCGACCCGACCGCCGTCAACTCGATGCGGATGTCGGTGCCGCCCCCCTCCTCGCTCGCGATCGCGATCGAGGCGCCGATCTCGCGCGCCCTGCTGCGCATGCTCTCGACGCCGAAATGCCCCGGACGAGGTGCCTGCGCGTCGAATCCCCTGCCGTCGTCGGCCACGCGCAGCATGGCCCGCTCCGGTCCGACGATCCACTGCACCGTGGCGTGCCGCGCGTCGCTGTGGCGCGCGACGTTCGACAGGGCTTCCTGCGCGATGCGATAGAGCGGGACGCGCACCGCCGCGGCGAAGCCGTCATCGTCGGCCAGTGCGTGCTCGATCTCGATCCGCCCCTGGCAGGCGATGCCCTCGATCGCGTGCTGCAGCAGTTCCGCGAGCGGCGTTCCCTGCAGCGCGTCCGGGCGCAGCTCGAACATCAGGAGTCGCATTTCCGCCAGCGCGCCGCGTGTCAGCCTTTCGAGAACGGCCGCCTGCGTCGCGATGTGGTCGACCTCGGGCGGCGTCTCGCGCTGCGTGACGCGCGCCAGCGTGCCGGCGATCACGCCGGCGGCGAAGAGCGTCTGGGAAACGGCGTCGTGCAGGTCGCGCGCGATGCGGTTGCGCTCCGCGACGATCGCCACGTCGCGCTCGCGGGCGAGCAGTTGCGCGTGGCGCATCGCCAGCGCCGCCTGGCTGCCGACCGCGGCGAGCAGGCGCGCCCGCTCGTCGTCGAAATAGTCGGGCTCGTGGTGGTCGACGCGCATCACGCCGAGCACGTAGTCGCGCGCCTTCAGCGGCACCGCCATCCACGAGCGGCTGGCGCGATACAGCGCGGACGAGCGGGCGTCGTCGACGACCTTCGACCAGAGCCAGGACAGCAGGCCCTGGCTGGCGTGGTTCTCGATCAGCGGCAACTGGTCGCGCTCGATCTGCTCGTAGCGCTGCATATTGCCGCGCGACAGCCGCATCCCCGTCAGGTCCGCCGTCGGCGGCTCGCTTCCGGCGCCGATCCGATAGCCCATCAGGACGACGTCGCCGCCTTCGGCGCGCTCGCCTCGCGCCCACATCGACGCGCTGGCGTATTCCATCGTCTCCTCCAGCGCCTCCAGCGCCTCGTCGACGAGTTCATGCAGGTCCGACTTCGTCGCCAGGCCGATCGACAGGTCCTGCAGCGTCGTCAACTGGTGCGTGCGGGCCTGCAGGCGCCCCGCGAGCGCCTCGTTCTGCGCCATCAGCTCGCGCTGCCGCCGGCGCGCCGCCGCAAACAGCCGCCTGACGTTCGACGACGCACGCTGCATTTCGCGACACGCCTCCAGCAGCGGCATGTCGACGTCGGGCAGCGATTCGTGCTGCGCCATCGCGTGCGCCGCCGCCGCCTCCTGCAGCAAGGCACGCGTCGTGCGCGCCGCCGCGACCGCCGCCAGCAGCGTCGCCGCCACCGCCGAGGCCGCCGCGAGCACCGCGACGCCGGCGTCTCGCGGAGCGATCCAGGCCCAGCTCGCGCCGGCCATGGCCAGCGACGCGACCGCTCCGACGATCCCGATCTGCAGCGGAAGGCTGCAGGCGTCGAACGCGCGCCTGACGGCGCCACCGCGGCCGGCGTGCGATGCGGTCACGGCGCGGGCGCCATCACCCGGCATCGACGGCGTTTCCGCTCTTCTTCCGCTCGAACGACGCGACCGCGGCCTCGAGCAGGCGCGCCGCGACCTTGCGACCTCCCAGCCCCAGCGCGATCGCGACGCCGATGCCGATGCCGCCGATCACGGACCCGAACGCGATCGCGACGATGTCGCCCGGCAATCCGGCCTGGCGCAGCGCAAGCGCCGCAGCGAAGAAGAGGATCGCCGCGCGCACGACGTGACCCAGCACGCGCGCATTCGGAATCGCGCTGCCCTCGACGAGGCGGGCGGCGACGGTCGCCATCCACAGGCCAGCGGCCAGGACGATGGCGGCGCCGAACAGCGCGGCCATCAGCGTGGCGAGCGACGCCGCGGCGTGCGTCAGCACATCGAGGCCGATGATCTCCAGGGCCTGCATCAGGGACGTCAGCAACGCGGCGGCCATCACGACGCCGCCGGCCAGCTCCGACAGGTCGCGGCCGCCGAGGCGAAAGCCGTCGCCCAGCCCGAGGCGCGCAGGCAGCGCGTTCACGCCGAGGCCGGAGAGCGCCGTCGTGACGATCCCGGCGACGATACGCCCCAGGATGGCGCCGATGCCGAAGATCACCAGCGCCGAAATCAGCTTCGGCACCAGCGCGATCACCGAATCGAGCAGGCCCCCGACCGGCTTCGCGATCGCCTCGAGGCCCAGCGCCTGCAGCGCCGCGGTCAGCGTCGGCAGCAGCACCAGCGCGAAGACGATCGATCCGCCGACGCCTGCCAGCGTCCGCTCGCCGAGCGCGCCCGCCATCCCGAGGCGGTCGGCGAGCTTCTCGGAACCGGCCGCCATCAGGATGCCGCTCACGACCTGGCGCAGGATCCGCGCCGCGAGGAAGCCGACGCCGAAGATGACGACGGCGCCCATCAGGTTCGGCACGAACCCGAGCAGTCGCGAGATCATCGCGTTGACCGGGGCGAGCAGGCCTTCGAGCTGCAGCGTGCCCAGCAGCGCCGGAAGCGCGAACAGCCAGACCAGCCAGTAGCCGAGGTTGGACAGGACGTCGACGAGTTCCGGGCTCTTGAGTCGCTCGTCGAGCTTCGCCGTGACCGCGAGCCGGCGCACCGCGGAGCGCGCGATTCGCGCGGCGATCCACGCCACGAGGAGGATCACGAGCGCGCCGAGGATCCGCGGCGCGTAGGGCCCGAGCGGGCCCGCGACGGCCTGCAGCAGGTTGTTCAGTGGCTCCATCTCCTCGCCTCGTCGTGGCGCGCCGGGCCCGCGGCCGGGGACCGCGGGTCGGATACGGCCGGGTTCGGCCGGGCGGGATCCCGGCCGGGTGCGATCTTACGTGGGCACGCGCCCGATCGCGCCGGCGCCGTTACCCTTTCTTGCGTGGCCCGGCCGCGCCACGCGGCCGGAGGAGGAGGACGCCCTCAGGAGCCGTCCGGATCCAGGAGGTGGGAACGCGCCTCCTCGGCGCTCTCGTAGATGTGCGGCGCAAGGTGGCGCGACGCGAGCGCTTCGCCGAGCTTCATCCGCATGAAGCCGCTCGTGGTGTAGCGGGTGACCTGCAGGTAGTAGCGGTCGCAGAGCGACTGGACCATCGCGGCGTAGGCGTCGACGAGATCCGGGTCGATCGAGAAGTTGTCGTAGTTGACCACCGCGTAGACGCGCCGGCCAAGCGGTCCGAGCCGGCGCTCGACGATGGCGCGGACCGCGTCGACGTCCGCGGCGCTGCGCACGGCGTAGGCCTCTAGGTTGACGAAGAAGATGTTCTGCTGCGCGTCGTACGCGAAGCGGTCCTCCAGCGGCCGCGCCAGAAGGTCGTCGCACAGGCCCATCCGTCCCGGCGCGAAGATCCGCGGGTCCATCGTGCGCGGCGTGCCGCGCAGCACCGGCTTGAAGTCCATCCGCGCCAGCACGTCGCGTTCGAGATCGATGCCGGGCGCGATCTCGACGAGTTCCAGGCCCTCTTCGCAGAGCCGGAAGACGCAGCGTTCGGTGACGTAGAGGACGGGTTGGCCGCGCCGCGCCGCGACCTCGCCGCTGAACGTCCGGTGCTCGACCGCGTCGACGAACTTCCGCGTGCGTCCCTCCTGCGCCACGCGGACCCGGCCCGCGTCGACCACGAGGTCCAGGTCGCCGGCCGTGAACGTACCGACGAAGACGACCCGGCGGGCGTTCTGGCTGATGTTGATGAAGCCGCCGGCGCCGGCGATGCGCGGGCCGAACTTGCTGACGTTCAGGTTGCCGTGGCGATCGGCCTGCGCCAGGCCGAGGAAAGCGATGTCGAGGCCCCCGCCGTCGTAGAAGTCGAACTGGTACGGCTGGTCGATCACGGCCTGCGTGTTCGTCGCGGCGCCGAAATTGAGCCCGCCGGCCGGCAGGCCGCCGACGATGCCCGGCTCGGCCGTCAGCGTGATGAGCTCGATCACCTTCTCCTCGTGGGCGACCTCGGCGACCCCCTCCGGCATCCCGATGCCGAGGTTCACGATCGCGTTCGCGCGCAGTTCCAGCGCGGCGCGGCGCGCGATGATCTTCCGTTCCGACATCGGCATCGGCGGCAGCGCGTGCACCGGAACGCGCAGCTCGCCGGCGAATGCCGGGCTGTACGGCTCGACGAACGTCTGCATGTGGTATTCCGGCCGCTCGGCGACGACGACGCAGTCGACGAGGACGCCCGGAATCTTCACCTGCCGCGGATTGAGCGTCCCGCGTTCCGCGATCCGTTCGACCTGGACGATGACGATGCCACGCGAATTTCGCGCGGCCATCGCGATCGACAAGGCCTCCAGCGTCAGCGCCTCCTTCTCCATCGTGACATTGCCGTCGGGGTCCGCGGTCGTGCCGCGGATGATCCCGACCTGGATCGGCAGCGCCTTGTAGAAGAGGTACTCCTCCCCGTCGAGGTCGATGACCTGCACGATCTCCTGCGTCGTCGCCTCGTTCATCCGGCCGCCGCCGTGGCGCGGGTCGACGAAGGTGCCGAGGCCGACGCGCGTGATCGTGCCCGGCTTGCCGGCAGCGATGTCGCGGAAAAGATGCGTGATCACGCCCTGCGGAAGGTTGTAGGCCTCGATGCGGTTCGCGATCGCGAGTTCCTGCAGTCGCGGCACCAGGCCCCAATGGCCGCCGATGACGCGCTTCACCAGGCCCTCGTGGCCGAGGTGGTTCAGCCCGCGATCCTTGCCGTCGCCCTGGCCCGCGGCATAGACGAGCGTCAGGTCGCGCGGCGAGCCCTGCGCCTGCGCGTATTCGCCCCGCTTGCCGAGGAAATAGTCCTCCAGCGCGACGGCGATGTTCTCGGCGAAGCCGATGCCGACGAAACCGCCGGTCGCGACGGTGTCGCCGTCGTGGATCAGCCGCACCGCGTCCCTCGCGGAGACGATTTTTCCCATCCCCGGCGCGCGCAGTTGCGACAGGACCGGGTGCGTGACCTGGACGTTCGCGTTCATGGGTCGCCCCGCGACGACGACAAGGCCAGTATGCGGGGGCACACCCCGCCGCGATTGCGGAAGATCAACCGGCGCCGCCTTCGCTGCCGGCATCGCTGGACCACGCGATCGCGCCGCGCGGGATGCCTTGACGCAGCGCATGCCCGCCGCCGCGCGCCGGATCAACATGGCGTTCAAGCGTGCGGAACCGGGACCCGAGATCCGGACGGCCGGAAGGGCCTGAGGGGCTTGGCCGGCCGCAGCGCCGCATCCGCTTGCCCGTCAGGGAAAAGGGAAAAAATGGACACGACGACCGCGCCGGCGACCGGCGAACCGACCGCCACGACGACGACCTGGGTGTATCTCTTCAGCGAACTCGACCGGGTCGAATCCGAAATCAAGCCGACGTGCTGGGATGACGTCAAGGCGCTCCTCGGCGGCAAGGGCGCGAACCTCGCCGA
>DATKPC010000008.1:0-22807 GCA_035524275.1 Burkholderiaceae bacterium | reverse complement strand
CGCCGGCGTCGGCTCGCCGTGCCAGCACCGCCAGCAAGCCCGGCGTGTCGCGGCCTTCGGCGAGCGCGGCGCGCGTTGCGGCCGAGGCCGTCGATCCGGGCGGCGCGCCGATCCCGTCACCGGCGCCCGCGCCCGCGACCGCTGCGACCGCCGCAGTCGCCGGGTCCGGACCGGGCCTTTCCGAGGACGTTCTCGCGTCCGAATCCGGAGCGACGGCCGCTGTGGTCGACGAGCCCGCGAGCGGGCCGGCGCCCGCTGCCGCGCCGTCCGAATCGCGGAGCCGACGGCCCGCGCGCGGGTAGGGGCCCGGCGTCCAGCACGGCGGCCGCGGCGCGGCAGCGTACGATGCCGGCCATGTCGGAATTCGCTGCCGCGCTGATCCGCTGGCACGCCGTCCATGGCCGCCACGACCTGCCGTGGCAGCGGTCGGCCGATCCGTATCGTGTCTGGCTCAGCGAGGTCATGCTGCAGCAGACGCAGGTCGCGACCGTGATCCCGTATTACGAACGCTTCCTGGCGCGGTTCCCGGACCTGGCGGCGCTGGCGCGTGCCGACGAGAGCGACGTGATGGCGCTGTGGGCGGGCCTGGGCTACTACGCCCGCGGTCGCGCGCTGCACGCCGCGGCGCGCGCCGTCGTCGAGCTGCACGGCGGCCGCTTCCCGTCGTCCGCGGAGGCTCTTTCGACGCTGCCGGGGATCGGACCGTCGACCGCCGCGGCGATCGCCGCGTTCTGCTTCCAGGAGCGCGCCGCGATACTCGACGGCAACGTGAAGCGCGTGCTGGCGCGCCATGCCGGCATCGACGGCGACGCGGCGAGCGCGCCGACACACCGCCGGCTGCGGGCCTGCGCGGAGGCGCTGCTGCCGGCCGATCGCCGCGACATGCCGGCGTACACGCAGGCCATCATGGACCTCGGCGCCCTCGTCTGCACCCGCCGCGCCCCGCGCTGCGAGGCCTGCCCGGTGCGCGACAGTTGCCACGCGCGGAGCGCGGCGCGGATCGACGAGTTGCCCGGACGCCGGGCGCCACGAAAGACGGTCGTGCGCCGGGTGCACATGCTGATCGCGGTGCATCGCCGGCGCGTGCTTCTGCAGCAGCGGCCGGGTGCCGGGATCTGGGGCGGGCTGCTCGCCCCGCCGCAATTCGAATCCGCCGCCGCATTGCGCCGCGCGCTCCGGCGCCTCGGCGAGATCCGCGACGTCGAGGTGATGCCGTCGCGCCGCGTGCAGTTCACGCACCTGGCGCTCGACTGCACGCCGCATGTCGCGCGCCTGCAGGCGCCGACGCCCGGATGCGCAGAGCCCGACCACCGCTGGCTGCGATTCGACGACATCGACGAGGCGCCGCTGCCGGCCCCGGTCCACGCCTGGCTGCGCGAAATGGCTACTTGATGACCGCGTGCTGCCGCAGGTACTGCGACACGATGTCCAGTCGCGTTCGCGCGTCGTCCAGTTCCATCAGCTTCTGCCGGGCCTTCAGCGGGATCGGAAGCACCTCGCAGAGGCGATTGCCGACCCAGGTGCTGGATTCCAGGCGATAAGGCTCGAGGAACGGCATCCCGTCGAGGATGCCGGAGCCCGCGTCCTCGTCGCGCGCGCCGACCTTCATCTCGAGGTCGTCGATGATCCTCTGCAACAGTTCGGCGCAGGGCTGGTGCTGCTCGCCGATGGGGCAGTCGTCATCGTCCTCGATCAGTTCGACCTCGCCGCGCAGCAGCCCGTCGGGCTGCCTCGTCGTGGCCTGGACGCGAAACCGCGCGCCGCCACGGGCGCGGACGTGCAACAGGCCCAGCTGCGGCATGTCCCAAAGGTCGATCGTCGCCAGGCAGCCGACCGTCTCCGGCTCGGCGGCCTCGCCGACCTCCTGCCCGCGGGCGATCAGGCAGACGCCGAACGGCGTTCCCGTGCGCAGGCAGCCGCGCGCCATGTCCATGTAGCGGGTCTCGAAGATCCGCAACGGCAGCGCTCCGCCGGGGAAGAGCACGGTGTTGAGGAGAAAAAGCGGGATGTCCATGCGTAGGCGCGTCGACCGCGAAGCGTAACGCGGAACCGGGCGTTGCGGCGCCCCTCGCGCGGCTGGCTCCGCGGCCGGACGGGCGGCTTCAGCGGTCGAGCGTCCGGTGCCGCACGAGGACCAGCACGCGGCTCGCGAATCGTTCGGCGAGGCGCGCGACGACGTAAGGCGAGCGATGCTGGCCCCCGGTGCAGCCGATGGCGACCGTCAGGTAGTGGCGGCTGTCGTCGATGTAGCTGGGCAGCCACGTATCGACGAAGCGGCCGATGTCCTCGATCATGCCGCCGACGAGCGGCGAGGCGGCGAGGAAGTGCGCGACCGGCGCATCGAGGCCGGTGAGCGGCCGCAGCGAGCTGTCGTAGAACGGGTTGGGCAGGTTGCGGACGTCGAAGACGAGGTCGGCGGCAACCGGTATGCCGTCCTTGAACGCGAAGGATTCGAACGCGAGCGTCAGGCTCGTCGGCGGTCCGTCGACGAACGCGCGGACCCACTGCCGCAGCGTGTTCGGCTTGAGGCGGCTCGTATCGATCACATGGCCCAGCGAGTCGAGCGACGACAGCAGTTCGCGCTCCTGCTCGATGGATTCCTCGAGGGTCAGTTCGTCGGCGCCGGCCGTCGCGCGAAGCGACATCGGATGCCGCCGCCGCGTCTCGGAGAAACGCTGGACGAGCGAGTCGGTCGAGGCGGTGAGGAACAGCACCTTGACGTCGTGCCCGAACCCGCGCAGCGCCGCGACCTTCGTCGGGAGTTCGTCGAGGATGGCCTCGGAACGCGCGTCGATGGAGACGGCGACGTTGGGATGGCCGGTGTCGGCAAGGAAGCCGCAGACTTCCGCCAGGAACTGCGCGGGCAGGTTGTCGATGCAGTAGTAGCCGGCATCCTCGAGCAGGCGGATCGCGACCGATTTGCCGGATCCGGACATGCCCGAGACGAGGACGATGCGCATGGCGTGGCGGCTCGGTGACGTTCAGTGGCGGGGCGGCGGCGGCGCGGCGGCGCGCGTCGCGCCGCCGCAGGCCGAAGGCGCCGTCAGGCCTTGGCGCAATCGGAGACGAACTTCTTGCGCTCCGCGCCCTTGAGGCCTTTCTTCTTGGCCTCGGCGCTGCACTGGCCGAGCTTCGTCGTCGGCTTGGCGCCGGCGGGCTTCGTCGCGACCGGCGCATCCGGCGCGGTCGATGAGGCTGCCGCTGCGCAAAGCGGCGTGGCAAGAAGCGCGGCAACAAGCGACGCCACGGCGGCGGCAGGGCGCACGAAGGCAGGTACGGGCTTGATCATCAGCGAGTCCTCGGAAAATGGGCACGGGGGACCGGTGCCACCGCGGTGAGCGGCGCCGGGCGTTGCGGCCGACCCGAAGGCAACCGTCGCGCTCGACGGCTGCCGGTGGCCAGCCCATTTCCGATTCCATCACGCCCGCTTGGCCGGGACACCGCCGTCGACGGTAGGCATGTCGGAGGCCGTCCCGGCGTCCTCGTCCTGGGACCGGATCGCCTGCCGCTGGCGATCGAAGAACGTGTGCATCGCGTCGACGCCGCGCAGCTTCAGGATCGTGTTGCGCACCGCCGCTTCCAACAGCACCGCGAGGTTGCGCCCGGCGGCGACCGGGATCGCGACCTTCTGGATCGGCAGGCCCAGCACCTCCTGCGTCGTGCCCGCGAGCGGCAGCCGCTCCATGATCTCGGTCGCGTTGAGGCGCCGCAGCTCGACGATGAGGCGAAGCTTCATCTTTCGCCGCACCGCCGTTTCGCCGAAGATCGACTTGATGTCGAGCAGCCCCAGGCCGCGGACCTCGAGCATGTTGGCGAGCAGCGGCGGGCAGCGTCCCTCGACGACATCCGGCGCGACGCGCGCGAAGTCGACGACGTCGTCGGCGACGAGCCCGTGCCCGCGGCTGATCAGCTCGAGGCCGAGCTCGCTCTTGCCGACGCCTGACTGGCCGGCGATCAGCACGCCCATCCCGAGCACGTCCATGTAGACGCCGTGCATCGTGCAATGCGGGGCGAGCGCCTTGGCCAGGTAGATGCGGAGGACGTCGATCACCTGGCCGGTGCCGGCGGCCGTCGCGAAGACCGGCAGGCCGGCCTGCTCGGCGGTGGCGATCAGCGTCTGCGGGGCAGCGCGGTTTTCCGCGATGATCAGGCCGAGCGGCGCGCCGCCGACGAGCTCCTGGCTGTAGTGGGTCCGCCGCGCCGCCTCCATGCGCTCGATGTACGTGACCTCGGCGCCGCCCAGGACGTGGATGCGGTTCGGGTGGATCAGGTTCAGGTGCCCGACGAGGTCGGCCGCCGGGACGTTGTCCTCGACGGTTTCCGGCAGCGTGCGCTGCGCGCCGGCATGCCCCGCGACCCAGCGCAGCGCCAGGCTCTCGCGGTTGTCGTCGAACATCGATTGCATCGTGACCATGGAAGGCGCGCGCTCCGGTGCCAGGTGTCGCGGGTCATGTGGGAGCCGGCTGCCAGCCCGCGACGAGGGCGTGCAGCGCGGCCGGATCGGCGACGTTGAACAGTTGCTCGCGCAGCGAGCGGTCCGACAGCAGCTGCGCGAATTCGGAAAGCACCTCGAGGTGCTGCTGCGTCGCCTGCTCGGGAACCAGAAGGAAGACCAGCAGCCGGACCGGTTGCCCGTCCGGGGCATCGAAGGGCACGGGCTCCGCGAGCCGGACGAGCGCGGCGACGGCCTCCTTCAGGCCCTTGATGCGTCCGTGCGGGATCGCGACGCCGTGCCCGAGGCCGGTGGAGCCCAGGCGCTCGCGCGCCAGCAGGCTGTCGAAGACCTTGGCGCGCGCGATCCCCTGGTGGTTCTCGAAGAGCAGCCCGGCCTGCTCGAAGACGCGTTTCTTGCTCGATGCCTGCAGGTCGAGGAGGACATTGCGTGCAGGCAGCAGGCGGGAGATATGGTTCATGGCCCGGATGGGCGATGCGAGGCAGGCGCGCTGCGGCGCCGCTTCTCGGGGTGGCGGGCGGCGCGCGTCGACGACAGGGCAGTATACGACGCGCGTCCCGGCGACTGCGGATGGGCGCTAAGGCTGGCTTTCGGCGGCCTGGTACTTCAGCGGCTCGTGGCCGTGGTTCTGCATCCGGTCCTTGTGTCGGAGCACCTGGCGATCGAGCTTGTCCATCAGCCGGTCGATCGCCGCGTAGAGGTCCTCGTCGATCGCATCGGCGTGCAGGCTGCTGCCGCGCACCCGCAGCGTGATCTCGGCCTTTTGCCTGAGCTTGTCCACGGTCAGCAGCACGTTGGCCTCGATCACCTGGTCGAAATGTCGTCGTATGCGCTCGATCTTGCCTTCGACATAGGCACGAAGCGCAGGCGTCACTTCGAGATGATGGCCGTGGATGATCAGATTCATGCAGCACCCCTGGATGTGCGGTCGCCGTGTCCGGGCCGGGCCCGCTGGCAGCAGCGACAGGAACTGGATCGAACTCGCCTGCGGTGCCGGGCGAGCGCTACAAGACCTTTCGCATCGCGACCGGGGGAATCTGCAGCAGCTCGCGGTACTTGGCGACCGTGCGCCGCGCCACGACGATGCCCTGGTCCCCGAGCAGTTCCGCGATGCGGCTGTCGGATAGTGGTTCCTTCGGGTTCTCCGCTCCTACGAGTTGCTTGATCAACGCGCGGATCGCCGTGCTCGACGCCGCGCCCCCGGTCTCGGTCGCCACGTGGCTGCCGAAGAAATGCTTGAGCTCGAAGACCCCGAACGGGGTCGCGATGTACTTGTTCGCGGTGACCCGCGAGATCGTGGATTCGTGCAGCGACACGGTGTCGGCGATCTCGCGCAGCACGAGCGGGCGCATCGCGATGTCGCCGTGGGTGAAGAACGTGTGCTGGCGCTCGACGATCGCCTGCGCGACGCGCTGGATCGTGTCGAAGCGCTGCTGAAGGTTGCGGATCAGCCAGCGCGCTTCCTGCAGGCGCGTGCTCCACGCCGCCCGCCCCTCGGCGCCGCGCTCCCTTCGCACTGCGCTCACGTAGGCTTGGTTGAGCCGCAGCTTCGGCATCACGTCGGGGTTCAACTGCGCTATCCACCGGCCCTTGACCTTGCGTACGAACAGGTCCGGCACGACATAGTCGGCACGGGCGTTTCCGAAGCCTACGCCCGGACGCGGATTCAGTCCACGGATCAGCTGGTGCGCTGCGGCAAGTTCGGCGTCTGTCGTCTCCAGCATCCGGCGCAGCTTGCCGAAGTCGCGGGCCGCCAGCAGCTGCAAGTGCTCGCTTACTATCGCGCGGGCGAGAGCGAGCGTCGCCGCAGGCGGCGGCGACGCGCCCTTCTGCAAGGCGGCGAGCTGGATCGACAGGCATTCCGCCGCCGAGCGCGCGCCGACTCCGGGCGGATCGAAGCTCTGCAGGAGCCGCAGCGCGGTCGTGACTTCCTCCGGCTCGATGCCTGCCGCGGCGGGCAGCATCGCCATCAGCTCCTCGATCGTCGTGTCCAGGTAGCCGTTGTCGTCGACGGCCTCGATCAGGAATTCGATGAGGGCCCGGTCGCGCGCCGAGACGCGGGTTTCCGACAGCTGGCGGCGCAGGTGCTCGTGCAGCGTCGTGGTGGCGGCGGCCCACGCCAGCGGTTCCGCGTCATCGTCGCCCGACGCGTTGCCGCGGCTGCCGGAACTCCAGTCGATGTCGAGATCCTGCGCTGCCGCGCGCCCGTCGAAGTCCTCGCCGCCGCCGTCGGCCGCGCGGTCGCCGTGCTCGCCCGCCGCATCGCCGGGCTCGCCGCCCTCGGCGCCGCGCTCCGGATCGCCCGGCGCCAGCGTCGTGCTCGGCGCGTTCGGCAGGATCGCGCCGTCGGAGGCGATGCGCATCGAGGACGCGAGCGGATCGTCGATGCGCTCCAGCAACGGGTTGTCGGTGAGCGCCTGCTCGATCTCCTGGTTCAGCTCGAGCGTCGAAAGCTGCAGCAGGCGGATCGACTGCTGCAGCTGCGGCGTCAGCGCGAGCTGCTGCGACAGGCGGAACTGGAGGGAGGCCTTCAAGCGCGTGATCCCGTCGCGCTCACATCCGGAAGTGCTCGCCCAGGTAGACCCGCCGCACCGACTCGTCGACGATGATGTCTTCCGGGCGGCCCGCCGCAAGCACGCGACCGTCATTGATGATGTAGGCGTGGTCGCAGATGCCGAGCGTCTCGCGCACGTTATGGTCCGTGATCAGCACGCCGATGCCGCGCTCCTTCAGGAAGCGCACGATGCGCTGGATCTCGATCACCGCGATCGGGTCGACGCCGGCGAAGGGTTCGTCGAGCAGCACGAAGCGCGGACGCGACGCGAGGGCGCGCGCGATCTCGACGCGGCGACGCTCGCCGCCGGAGAGGCTCTGCGCCGGATTGGTCCGCAGGTGCTCGATCTGCAGCTCGCGCAGCAGCTCGTCGAGCCGCTGGTCGATCGCCGCCGGCGAAAGGTCGCGGCCGTGCTCGTCGAGCTGCAGTTCCAGCACCGCGCGGATGTTCTCCTCGACCGTCAGGCGCCGGAACACCGATGCTTCCTGCGGCAGGTACGACAGCCCGAGGCGGGCGCGCCGGTGGATCGGCAGGTGCGCGATCGAGCGGCCGTCGAGGGTGATCGTGCCGCCGTCCATCGGGACGAGCCCGACGACCATGTAGAAACAGGTCGTCTTGCCGGCGCCGTTCGGCCCCAGCAGCCCGACGACCTCGCCGGCGTCGACGCTCAACGAGACGTCGCGCACGACGAGCCGGCTGCCGAACCGCTTCGCGAGGTTGTCCACCTTCAGGCGGCCGGAGCCGTCGACGGGCGTGGCGGCCGGCGCCTGCGCGGTGACGGTGGGTGCGTCCCGCGGGTTCATGGCTGGCGTTCCTGGCGCATCGCCGGCGGCACCGTCGGCTCCAGCTTGACCGCCGCCGGTGGCGCCGCGCCGGCCACCGCGCCGGCATTGCGCGGGGCGAGCACCGAATGCACCCGCGTCGCGCCGCGCCCGGCGTCGGCCGCATCCGCGGCCCGGACGTCGTACGTGGAGTTGATCCCGTCGTAGACGATCAGCGCCCCGCTGATCTCGTCCCGCTGCACGCCGTTCTCGTAGCGGCGCACGACGGCGTTGGAGACGAGGCGCACCGTGTCGAGCTTGCCGTCGTATTCGACGCGGTCGGCTTCGCCGCCGACCGTCTCATCGATGCCCGGGCGCTCGGCGTCGCGCCGCTCGTTGAACGTCGCGTGCCCGCCGGGTGCGACCGTGACGACGGCGTGCTGGTACCCCTCCGGATCCTCGCGGTATTCGACGCGGTCGCCGGTGAGGCGCAGCGTCCCCTTCGTCAGCACCACCGCGCCGGTGAACACCGACACCTGGTTCAGGTCGTCGAGCGTCTGGTGATCGGCGTCGATCGTCATCGGCTTGCCGCGATCGGCGCGCTCGGCGCGCGCCGGCGCGACGGCGCCGAGCATCGCGAGCGCCACGAGCGCCATGAGCGCAACAAGCGCGACCGGCACGACAGGCACGACAGGCGCCCGCGCGCCGGCGCGGCAGGGACCGGGCGTTTTCATCGGTGCGGCGCGGCCTCGAACGTGCCGTGGACGTCGGCGTCGAACACCACGGTGCGGGCGACGTTGTCCAGGTCCATGCCACGCGCGCTTTCGCGCGACGCGCCGCGCTCCAGCAGCACCGGTCGATCGGTTCGATAGCGGTCGTCGTCCGGCAGGACCTGCAGGAACTCGGTCGTGAGTCGCAGCGGCGGCTGGCCCGCGGCGCCGTCGCGGGTCAGCACGACGTCGTCCTCCAGGTCGATCGTCGCGCCGCCCTCCTCGACGCGGGCCACGCGCGCGCGGGCCTCGAGCTGCGGCTGGTCCGGACGCCGGCTGACGAGGCGCGGCGCCTGCAGCATCGCGACATCGGTATCGGAGCGATGGACCATCGAGTCGGCGAACAGCGTCAGCCGCGCGCGGCCGAGCGAATCGAATTCGGTCAGCGCGATGCGGTTCGCGACCAGGTCCGGCGCCTCCGCCGGCGTCGCGACGATGCGGGTGCTCCAGCGCAACTGGCGCGAGTAGAAGTAGCTCGTCACGGTGACGGCGGCGAGCAGGACGATCGCGATCAGCGTCGTGACGCGGTCACGCATGCGGACCCGCCTGCGGTTCGATGGGGGCGACGCCGCCCGCGCGGGCGCGCGCGAGCAGGTCCTCGAGTCGCCCCTGCGCCGCGAGCACGAAATGAGCGAACTCGCGCACGGCCCCGCGCCCGCCGCCGGCGCGCGCGCACCAGTGGGCCGCGGCCCGCACGGCGTCGTCGGCGTCGGCGACGGTGGCGGCGAGGCCGACCTGCGCGAACGGCGCCAGGTCGGGCCAGTCGTCGCCGACCATGGCGCACTGCGTCGCGTCCAGGTTCCACGCCGAAAGGATCTCGCGCAGCCCGGCCCGCTTGTCCGCGCGGCCCTGCAGCACCGGATCGATGCCGAGCTCGCGACCTCGAACGTCCACCGCGGCGCTGCGCCGCGACGACAGGATCGCGACGCGGATGCCGGCCTGCTGCAGCAACCGGATCCCCAGGCCGTCGCGGACGTCGAACGTCTTCGTCGTCTCGCCGTCGGGACCGTAGGCGAGACGGCCGTCGGTGAGGACGCCGTCGACGTCCAGCACGACGCCGCGCACGCCGCGCGCGAGCTGCTGCGGATCCGCGGCCATCAGATCACCTTCGCCGCCATCAGGTCATGCATGTGCAGCGCGCCGACGACCCGGCGCTGCGCATCGACCACGAGGAGCTGGCTCTTGCGGCCGCGGTCGAGCAGCTGCGCGGCTTCCGCGGCCAGCGCGTCGGCTCCGATCGTCAGCGGTTCGCGCGTCATCACGTCGGCGACCGGCGTCGCGCGGACATCGCCGCCGCGCTCCAGCAGGCGGCGCAGGTCGCCGTCGGTGAATATCCCGGCGAGGCGGCCGTCGGCGGCGACGATCGCGGTCATGCCGAGCTGCCGCTGCGAGATCACGTGGACCGCGTCGATCACCGTCGCACCCAGCGGGACGGTCGGGACCGCGGCGCCTGTGCGCATGACGTCGGCGACGCGCGTGAGCAGCCGGCGCCCGAGCGCGCCGCCGGGATGCGACCGCGCAAAGTCCTGCGGGCCGAAGCCGCGCGCATCGAGGCAGGCGATCGCCAGCGCATCGCCCAGCGCCAGCATCGCCGCGGTCGAGGACGTCGGCGCGAGGTTCAGGGGACACGCCTCGCGATCGACCCTGCAGTCGAGATGGACGTCGGCGTGCCGCGCGAGCGAGGAGTCGGCCGCGCCGCTGATCACGATCATCGGCGTGCCCTCGCGCTTGACGATCGGCACGATCGTCATCAGTTCGTCGCTCTCGCCGGAATAGGACAGCGCGACCAGGACGTCGGCCGGCGTCACCATCCCGAGGTCGCCGTGAGCCGCCTCGGCGGCGTGCACGAACAGCGCCGGCGTGCCCGTCGATGCGAACGTGGCGGCGATCTTGCGCGCGATGTGGCCGCTCTTGCCCACGCCACTCACGACGACGCGGCCGCGGCAGCCGAGAATCAGGTCGATGGCCCGCAGGAACGACTCGTCGAGACGGTCCGCCAGGCCGGCGATGGCCTGCGATTCCGCGGCGATCACTTCGCGCGCCAGCGCCAGCGCCGTGCGCCCAGGCGCGTCCGGTCGCGCGGGCGAGCGCGCGGCGGGGATTTCGCGTACCGAACCGTAGGACATCGCACCGATGATACTCTTGCGCAATTGCGGCTGGCACAAGAATTGCTGATATGGGTGGTTAGGGGGGTGTTCATCGAGTCTCGCCGTCGAGAACTGTGACGTCGGGACAACGGCCGAGGCCGGAACTCCCCTCGCCCGCGCGAGCGGGGGAGGCGGGGGAGAGGGCGGCTCGACGCCGCGCGACCCGGCCGCAAGCGTCGGTCTCTGTCGCGTGTCACGGGAATCACGCACAATGAGAGCGCTCCGGGACCCCAAGATGCTCGACCCCCAGTCGCCCTGCCGCCGTTCCGCGATCCGCGCGCTGCTGCGAATGTCGCTGGTTGGCGTGGCGCTGCCGCGATTCCTCGCCGCGCCGGCGCAGGCGCAGGTCTATGCCGGATCCGACGAGAACGGCACGATCGTGCTGTCGAACGACCGGACCGCCGAGACGCCCGACCTGCTCGTCGAGGCGCCGCCACCGAGCCCGGTGCTCGCGCTACCGGACGCGCCGCTCGCGATGCCGATTCGGCCGCCCTCCCCCGAGGCACTGGCGCCGCGCGCGAGGCAGTTCGCACCGATCGTCCGCCGGGTGGCGCGCGAGGTCGCGGTGTCCCCGCGGCTGCTGCACGCGGTGATCACCGTCGAGTCCGGATACGACCCGCGCGCGGTATCGCCGAAGGGGGCCAAGGGCCTGATGCAGCTGATGCCGGACACGGCACAGCGCTTCGGCGCCTGGAACCTGTTCGATCCGCAGCAGAACGTGCGTGCCGGCGGTCGCTACCTGAGGTGGCTCCTCGACGATTTCCGCGGCGACGTCAGGCTGGCGCTGGCCGCCTACAACGCCGGCGAGGATGCCGTGTTGCGCTACGGACGCCGGATACCGCCGTTTCCGGAAACGATCGACTACGTGCCGCGCGTCCTCGCGAACATGGGCAGTTTCCGCGGCTGACGCACGCCACCGCGCGCGCGGTTCAGCGCCCGCCGGCCTTGAGGCTCTGTTCCAGCGTCTTCGCGAGCTGGTCCAGGCGCACGGGCTTCGTGATGAAATCGTCCATGCCGGCCGCGAGCGCGCGTTCGCGGTCGCTGTCGAACGCGTTGGCCGTCAGCGCGATGACGATGTTGCGCGGACGGCCGGATTTCGCCTCGCGACGGCGCAACTCCTGCGTCGCCTCGATCCCGTCCATCCCCGGCATCTGCACGTCCATCAGCACCGCGCAGAAGCGGCCACGCTCCAGGCGCTGAAGCGCGGCGTGGCCGTCGTCGGCCGTCTCGACCTGGTAGCCCAGCGTGCGCAGGAATTCGCAGGTGACGAGTTGATTGACCGCATTGTCGTCGACGACCAGCACCGGTTCATCGGGGCGTTCCGACGCGGTCAGGTCGGTCGGGGTGGGGGGCGGCATGTTCGTGGTGGGCCCGGTGGGGCAATCGGGCGGCGCGGGTCGCTCTTCAGCGAATGATACGTTCCGGCCCCGACGTCCGCGACGCCCCGTATTCGGGCGATCGCCGCGCGGGCCGGCTGCCGTCGCCGACCCGAAGGGTCGCTGGCTTGCGCCAGGGCATCGCCTCTGCCACGATCCCCGATGGATGAAGGGTGATTCGCGGCGCTCGCCACGCACCGACCACGGCGCGACGGCGGCCGACGCGTGTCGAGCAGACGGAGGGGTCATGGAATCGTCGGCGACGGACGCGTCGCAGCGTTTCGAGGTCCGCGACTGGGGCGCGGGGATCGACTGGTGGCGCACCGCGATGCGCGGGATGTTCGCCTCAGGCCAGTTCCTGCCGTGGGTCCTGATCGGCTTCGTGGCGACGGTCGTCCTGCTCGTGGCGTCGTTCGTCCCGCTCGTCGGCACGCTGGCGCAGGGATGGCTCGGCGTCGTGCTGGGCGGCGGGCTCGCGGTGGCGGCGCGCAGGACGAGCGACGCATCGACCCCGAGCCTGGAGGACCTGTTCGCCGGCTTCCGGTCCCGGTTGCGCGAGCTGTCGATCGCGGGCCTGGTCCTGGGCGTCGCCGGCGTCGTGCTCGGATTGCTCGTCGCGGTCGTCGGGTTCGGCGGCTTCCTCGGCGTCATCGTCCACGGCGACACGCCGGGCTACGCCGGCGGCCTCGGCGCGCTGCCGGCGTGGCTGCTGCTGATGCTGGTTCTCCTGCTGGGATTCGTCCCGATCGGCATGGCGGCATGGCTCGCGCCGGCGCTGATCATGCTGCGCGAGATGGAGCCGGTCGAAGCCCTGAAGGCGAGCCTGCGGGCGGCCTGGGCCAACAGCGGCGCGCTGACCCTCTACGGCCTCGTCTTCATCGGGCTGGCGCTCGTCGCCAGCGCGCTGCTGGGCCTCGGCTGGTTGGTGCTGCTGCCGCTGCTGTACCTGTCGACCTACGCCGCCTACGTGGACATCTTCGGCGACGATTGAGCCGCCGGCGCGACGCGCTCTGCCGGCGGCGGGCGCCGCGCCCGCTGCAGGGCCGGCGCCAGGTGCCGGCCGGTGTAGCTGCCCGGAGTCGCCGCGACGTCTTCCGGTGTCCCGGACGCGATGATCAGGCCGCCGCCCTCGCCGCCTTCCGGCCCGAGGTCGACGATCCAGTCCGCGGTCTTGATGACGTCCAGGTTGTGCTCGATCACGACGATCGTGTTGCCGGCGTCGCGCAGCGGCTGCAACACCCCCAGCAGCAGCGCGATGTCCTGGAAGTGCAGCCCGGTCGTCGGTTCGTCCAGGACGTACAGCGTGCGCCCGGTGTCGCGGCGGGCGAGCTCCTGCGACAGCTTGACCCGTTGCGCCTCGCCGCCCGACAGCGTCGTCGCGCTCTGCCCGAGACGGATGTAGCCGAGGCCGACGTCGGCGAGCGTCTGCAGGCGTTTCGCGATCGCCGGTACCGCGTCGAAGAATTCGCGCGCCTGGTCGACCGTCATCCCGAGGACCTCGGCGATGTGGCGCCCCTTGTACTGCACCTCGAGCGTTTCGCGGTTGTAGCGCCGGCCCTGGCAGGTGTCGCAGGTGACGTAGAGGTCCGGCAGGAAATGCATCTCGACCTTCAGCACCCCGTCGCCCTGGCAGGCTTCGCAGCGTCCGCCGCGGACGTTGAACGAGAACCGGCCGGCCTCGTAGCCGCGCTCGCGGGCGACGCTGGTCTGCGCAAAGAGCTCGCGGATCGGCGTGAAGAGCCCGGTGTACGTCGCCGGATTGCTGCGCGGCGTGCGGCCGATCGGGCTCTGGTCGACGCAGATGATCTTGTCGAAATGCTCCAGGCCCTCGATCGCGTCGTGCGGCGCCGGTTCCGTGGCGCCGCCATGGAGGCGCTGCGCCAGCGCGGCGGCGAGCGTGTCGTTGACCAGCGTCGACTTGCCGGATCCGGAAACGCCGGTGACACAGACGAAGAGGCCGACCGGCAGCGCGAGGTCGACGTGTCGCAGGTTGTTGCCGCGCGCCCCGCGCACGTGGAGCCAGTCGGCGCCGGGTGGCGTGCGCCGCGCCGGAACGGCAATGCGTCGCCGGCCGGCGAGGTAGGCGCCGGTGAGCGACGCCGCATCGTCCTCGATCTGCGCCGGCGTGCCCTGGGCGACGACGCAGCCGCCGTGCACGCCGGCACCCGGACCCATGTCGACGACGTGATCGGCGCTGCGGATCGCGTCCTCGTCGTGCTCGACGACCAGCACCGAATTGCCGAGGTCGCGCAGGTGGCGCAGCGTCGCGATCAGGCGGTCGTTGTCGCGCTGGTGCAGGCCGATCGACGGCTCGTCGAGCACGTAGACGACGCCGGTCAGTCCGGAACCGATCTGCGAGGCGAGGCGGATACGCTGCGACTCGCCGCCGGACAACGTGTCCGCGGCGCGATCGAGCGACAGGTAGTCGAGCCCGACGTCGTTCAGGAACCGCAGCCGCGAGGCAATCTCGCGCAGGATGCGCTCGCCGATCTGGCGTCGCGCGCCATCCAGCGCGAGGCTGCCGAAATAGCCCGCCGACTGCGCCAGCGTCATCCGCTCCAGCTCGTAGATCGCCTTGCGCGACGCGCCGTCGCCGACGAAGACGAAGCGCGCCTCGCGCCGCAGGCGCGTGCCGTCGCATTCCGGACACGCGCGAAGCTGCCGCAGCTTCGCAAGCTCTTCGCGCACCGCGGCGGAGTCGGTCTCGCGCCAGCGCCGCTCGCAGGCCGGCAGGATGCCCTCGAACGGATGGCGGCGGACGACCTGGCGGCCTTTCGCACCGGTATAGGGAAACGCGACCGCCTCGGTTCCGGTGCCGTGCAGCACCTGCTGGCGGAATCCCTCCGGCAGGCGTTCCCACGGCACGTCGATGTCGACGCCGGCATGGCGCGCGAGCGCGACGAGCAGCCGGTGGAAATCCGGATTGCGTGCGTCCCAGCCGCGGATCGCGCCGCTGGCCAGCGTGAGCTCCGGGTGCGCGACGAGGCGGCGCTCATCGAAGAATTCCTGCGTGCCCAACCCGCCGCAGGCGGCGCAGGCGCCGGCCGGATTGTTGAACGAGAACAGGCGCGGCTCCAGTTCCGCCAGCGCGTAGCCGCATTCGGGGCAGGCATAGCGACTGGAGTAGAGCGTCCCGTCGCCGCGGTCCGCGTCGAGGAGGAGCGCGCGGCCGTCGGCGAGCCGCAGCGCGACCTCCAGGCTCTCGGCCAGGCGCTGTCGCGCTTCGGGCCGCACCTTCAGGCGGTCGACCACGACGTCGATGTCGTGGCGCTCGTTGCGCGCCAGCGCCGGGACGCGGTCCTGCTCGACGACCTGGCCGTCGATCCGAAGGCGGACGAAACCCTGCGCGCGCAGGTCGTCGAAGAGCTCCTCGAACGATCCCTTGCGGTCGCGCACGACCGGGGCCAGCACCAGGACGCGGCTGTCCTGCGGCAGCGCGAGCGTGGCGTCAACCATCTGCGCGACGCTTTGCGACGCCAGCGGCCGCCCCGGGTGGTCGGGGCAATGCGGCACGCCGACGCGCGCATAGAGGAGCCGCAGGTAGTCGTGGATCTCGGTGACCGTGCCGACGGTGGAGCGTGGATTGTGCGACGACGCCTTCTGCTCGATCGCGATCGCCGGTGACAGGCCGTCGATGTGGTCGACGTCGGGCTTTTCCATCAGCTCCAGGAACTGGCGCGCGTACGCCGAAAGCGATTCGACGTAGCGCCGCTGGCCCTCGGCGTAGATCGTGTCGAACGCGAGCGAGCTCTTGCCGGAGCCCGACAGCCCGGTGACGACGACGAGCCGGTTCTTCGGCAGATCGACGTCGACGTTGCGCAGGTTGTGCGTGCGTGCCCCGCGAACGCGAATCGCGCCACGCGCCGGATCCGCCTCGCCCGCCTCGCCCATCGAGGCGGCGAGCCCGCCGCCCGCGTCGCGTCGCTTGCCGTCACTGTCCATCCGTCTCCGATCCCACGCGAAGTAACTGCACACATCCGATGCCGCCTGCGGCGGCGAACCGGCCAATATATCGGAGTTCGCTTCCGGGTCGACGCGGGCGCCGTCGCAGTCGATCGGGGCGCGGTTCGCGTCCGCGGATCTGTATCATGGGTCCATCCAATGAGACGGCCGGCGGTGGAACGAGTTTTCCGGCGTCGGAAGGAGGAGGGGCATGGCTTCGGTCAACAAGGTCATCATCGTCGGCAACCTGGGGCGCGATCCGGAGGTCCGCTACAGCGCCGACGGCGCGGCGATCGCCAACGTGTCGGTCGCCACGACATCGCAGTGGAAGGACAAGGCGAGCGGCGAGCGGCGCGAAGAGACGGAATGGCACCGGGTCGCGTTCTATGGCCGCCTGGCCGAGATCGCCGGCGAATACCTGCGCAAGGGATCGCAGGTCTATATCGAAGGGCGGCTGCGCACGCGCAAATGGCAGGACAAGGAAGGCCAGGAGCGGTACACGACCGAGATCACCGCCGACGTGATGCAGATGCTCGGATCGCGCCAAGGCATGGGCGCGCCGTCGCCCGATGAGGGCGGTGGCGGCGGATCGCGCGCCTCGGCGCCGCGCTCGCAGCCGGCGTCCAAGCCGGCTGGCCGCGAGCCGGCCGGCACGATCGCCGACATGGACGAAGACGTGCCGTTCTGACCGGCGCGCCTCCAAGGCGCTGTACATTTTCTCCCGAAGGGGGCCGCGGCTTCGACGGAAGCGACGGCCCCTTTTGCTTGCCTCGTCCCGCGAGTTTCCCGCGCCTCTTGGCGCGCCTGCGTGCGGCATGGCGTCGCGGCCTGGCGGACGGTTCCCGAGCCCGTTGCCGCGATCTGCAACGGGAAAAAGCCGCATTTTCGGCGACGGCCGGACCGCTCCCTAGGGTGACAATCCATCGACGCGCGCGCCCGCGCGTCGCCTTCCGTTCGCCACCTCGATGCTCAAGCGGATCTCGGTCAGCGACCTGCGATTGGACATGTACCTGGCCGACCTGTGCGGCTCGTGGATGGACCATCCGTTCTGGCGCACGCGCTTCCGGATCGTCAATCCGCGGCAGATCGATCGCCTCCGTTCGAGCGGAATCACCGAAGTCTGGATCGATACCGACCGCGGCGTGGACGTCGCGGCGCCGGAGGCCGCGACGGCGAGCGTCGAGCAGGTGGCCGACGACGTCGACGCCTGCCTGGCGGCATCGGTCGACGAACTGCCGGTGGCGCCGGCGCGCGTCGAACTGGCCGTGGAAGTGGAGAACGCGGCCGGCATCCATCGTCGCTCGCGGCCGGCCGTCGAGGGCCTCTTTCGCGAGGCGCGCCTCGGCCGCATCGCGGACACCGCCCAGGCACTCCCGGTCGTCGAGGAGATCACCGACTCGGTCACGCGCAATCCGGGCGCGCTGATCGGCCTCGCGCGGCTGAAGCGCATCGACGACTACACCTACATGCATTCGATGTCGGTGTGCGCGATGATGGTGGCGCTGGCGCGTCACCTGGGCTGCAGCGACGCGCAGGTGCGCGAGGCCGGGCTCGCCGGCCTGCTTCACGACGTCGGCAAGATCGCGATACCGGACCGCGTGCTCAACAAGCCGGGCGCGCTGGACGACGCGGAGTGGCTGCAGATGCGGCAGCATCCGCAGCTCGGCTTCGAGATGCTCGCCGAGGCCCGCGGCGCCACGGCTTCCGCGCTCGACGTCGTGTTGCATCACCACGAGAAGTTCGACGGCAGCGGTTATCCGCATCGGCAGGCGGGCGACCGGATCGAACTGTTGTCGCGGATGGGCGCCGTATGCGACGTCTACGACGCGATCACCTCGGAACGCCCCTACAAGCGCGGCTGGCAGCCGGCGATCGCCGTGCGCAAGATGGCCGAATGGCGCGGCCACTTCGACCAGAGCGTGTTCCAGGCCTTCGTGAAGGCGATCGGGATCTACCCGGTCGGGTCGACGGTCCGGCTGCAGTCGCAGCGCCTCGCGCTCGTCGTCGAGCACGACAGCGAACGGCTGCTGAAACCGGTCGTCAAGGTCTTCTATTCGCTGGAACGGCGGGCGCCGATCGTCCCCTTTCTGCTCGACCTCGGCGACGACGCCAGCGGCGACCGCATCGTCGGGCGCGAGGATCCCGCGAGCCACGGCCTGCAGGGCATCGACGAACTCTGGGCGGGTTCGGCGGGTACGACCTGACGAGGGCCGTGTCCCGGAAGCGCGCCGCGCGCTTCCGAAGCGTCACGCTTCCGAGACATGGCACCCGGCGAGGACGGGTCCCGATTCGCGCTACATTCCGGCGCGCACGACGGGCCGGCGCCATCCGCGCCGCCGGCCGATCGGGGGAGGGAAGCCGTGCCGAAGGCCCGCGCCGTAGTCGCGATGGTCGCCGTCCTCGCCGCCTGGATCGCCGGCGGCGCGCTGTCCGTTTCGCTGGCACCGCGGCCGGCAACCGCGGCGCAGGGCGCGAGTGTTGGTGCGCGCAAGGCGGACGCGGACGATGACGACGAGCGCAAGCCGGCGCACGGCGCTGCGGCCGACGCGGCGACGGAAGCCGGCACCGTGTCGCTCGACGAAGCCGCGCAGCGTCGCGCCGGGATCGCGACGTCGACGGTTCCGGTCCGCAGCCTGTCGACGACGTCGCGCGCCTACGCCGCGGTCGTCGACCTGCAACCCCTGATCGAGCTCGCCGACGCGATGGCGGCGGCGCGCTCGCAACTTGCGGCAGCACGCGGCCGCCTCGAGGCGGCGCGAACCGCGGTCGACCGCGATCGCGCGCTCGTCGCGGCCGGCGCCAACTCGACCGTCGCGCAGCTCGAGGCCGCGGAGGCGAACCGGCAATCGGAGGAGGCGGCCGTGGCGGCCGCGGCCGCGCATCTCGACGCACTGCGTGCCGCCGCCGGGCGCGGCTGGGGCCCGCCGCTGGCGCAGTCGCTCGCCGACCGCGGCGACTTGGCCACGCGGCTGCTGGAGCGGCGCGA
Organism: Burkholderiaceae bacterium; assembly: GCA_035524275.1. Taxonomy (GTDB): domain Bacteria; phylum Pseudomonadota; class Gammaproteobacteria; order Burkholderiales; family Burkholderiaceae_F; genus DATKPC01. The sequence goes on along the minus strand of DATKPC010000008.1, from coordinate 3,818 downwards.
GACGCTGGTGCAGCTGACGGTGCCGGCAGGCAGCCTGCGGCCGGGCGAGCGCATCGACAAGCCGCCACGGACCGCGGAACTGCTGCTCGAAGCCGGCGGCGGTGAACCGCGGCGGGTACCGCTGCGGTTCGTCTCGTGGGCTGCGCGCGCCGACCCGCGGATGCCGGGCACCTCGCTGATCTATGCCGCGGCGGCGCGCGAGGACCTGGTTCCCGGGGCCACGTGGCTTGCCGCGATTCCGCTCGGGCGCCCGTTGCGCGGTGGCCTCATTCCGCCCACGGCGGTGGTCTGGTCGCAGGGCCGCGCATGGTTCTTCGTGCGCAGCCAGCCGACGACGTTCACGCGCCATCCGCTGGATGCGGCGGCGAGCGCGGTCGACGGCGGCTACATCGCGCCGGAAGTCGACGACGACGACGCCGTGGTCGTGCAGGGCGCCCAGGCGCTGCTGTCGGAAGCGCAGCGGACGCAGATCCAGCTCGACGAGACGGGCGGTCGATGATTCCGCGCGGCGGGCTGCAAGCGACGCTGGTCCGCTTCGCGATCCGCTTCCGCGGCGCGGTGATCGGGCTGGGCGTGCTGCTGCTCGCCGCCGGCGTGACGAGCGTGCGCCACGCCAAGTACGACGTGTTCCCGGAATTCGCGCCACCGCAGGCGACGATCCAGGCCGAGGCGCCGGGGCTGACGCCGGAGCAGGTCGAACTCCTCGTCACGCAGCCGATCGAGAACGCGCTGAACGGCGCTCCGGGGCTGCAGTCGCTGCGCTCCGCGTCGATCCAGGGCCTGTCGCTGATCACCGCGACGTTCGATCCGTCGAGCGACGTCTATGGCGACCGGCGGGTGATTGCGGAGCGCCTGAGCGCCGTGGCAGGGCAACTGCCGCGGCAGGTCGGGCCGCCGTCGATGACGCCGCTCACGTCCTCGACGAGCACCGCGCTCGTCGTCGGCCTGACGTCGACGGCGCGTTCGCCGATGGAACTGCGCGCGATCGCCGAATGGACGATCCGCCCGCGTCTCCTCGCGCTGCGCGGTGTCGCGAAGGTGCCGATCTTCGGCTCCGGCGCGCGCTCGATCCGCGTCGCCGTGCATCCGGACGCGCTGGTTCGCTACCGCGTCGCGCTCGGCGACGTGCTGGCCGCGGCGCAGCGCGCCGCCGGCATCAGCGGCGCCGGGTTCGTCGACACGCCGAACCAACGCATCGTGCTGCAGACGCACGGGACGCCACCGGACCCGCGGCGCATCGCGGCGACGCCGCTTGCCGCGGGGGGTGCCGCGGACGGACCGGTCGTCACGGGGCTGACGATCGGCGACGTCGCGAGCGTCGTTGTGGCGCCGGAACCCGCCACCGGCGGCGCGGCGACCGAAGGCCGCGAGGGCATTCAGCTCGTCGTCTCGCAGCAGTACGGCGCGAACACCGTCGAAGTCACGCGGCGCGTCGAGGCCGCGCTCGAGGACCTGCGCCCGGCCCTCGAGCGCGAAGGGATCGAACTGCATGCGGACCTCTTCCGGCCCGCCAACTTCATCGACGCCGCGACGTCCAACGTCTGGGTCGCGCTCGCGATCGGCGCCGTGCTCGTCGTCGTCGTGCTGGCGCTGTTCCTCTTCGACCTGCGCATCGCCGCGATCTCGTCGATCGCGATCCCGCTGTCGCTGCTCGCGGCGCTGCTCGTGCTGCAGGCCTTCGGCGTCAGCGTCAACACGATGACGCTGGGCGGCCTCGCCGTCTCGATCGGCGTCGTCGTCGACGACGCGGTGATCGACATCGAGAACATCGTTCGCCGGCTGCGCGAGAACCGCGCGCTCGCGTCGCCGCGGCCGGCGGCGCGCGTCATCCTCGACGCCTGCCTCGAGGTCCGCAGCGCGGTCGTCTATGCGACGTTCGCGATCGTCCTGGTCGTCGCCCCGGTGCTGACGCTTGGCGGCCTCGCCGGCCAGCTCTTCGGCCCGCTCGCCGCCGCCTTCGTGCTGGCGATTCTCGCGTCGCTGCTCGTCAGCCTGACGGTCATCCCGGCGCTGGCCGCCTTGCTGCTCTCGGGCCCGCGCCTCGCGCACCGCGATCCGCCGCCGGTGCGATGGACGCGGCAGCGCTACGAGCGGCTGCTGGTGCGCCTCCTGCCGCATCCGCGCGCCGTGCTGGCTGCGACCGTCGTCGCGACGATCGGCGGCGCCGCGTTGCTGGCGCGCTTCGGCGCGACGTTCATACCGGAACTGCGCGAGGGCCATTTCATCCTGCACATGTCGGCCGTGCCCGGCACGTCGATCGCGGAATCGCTGCGCCTCGGCGCCGAAGTCGCGCAGGCGCTGCACCGGATCCCGGCCGTGCGCTCGATCGCCCAGCGGGTCGGGCGCGCCGAGATGGCCGACGACGTCCTCGGAACGCACTACAGCGAATTCGACGTCGACTTGAAGCCGCTCGCGGGCCAGGAGATCGACGCCGCGCAGGCGCAGATCCGCGCCGCGCTCGACGACTTTCCGGGTGTCGGCTTCTCGCTGCAGACGTTCCTGACGGAGCGGATCGAGGAGACGCTGTCGGGGTACACGGCGCCGGTCGTCATCAACCTCTACGGCCCGGATCTTGATCGGCTCGATCGCGAGGCGGCGCACGTCGCGCGCATCGTCGCGCAGGTCCCCGGGGCGCGGGATGTCCAGGTGCAGTCGCCGCCGGGGGCGCCGCAACTGACGATCCGCGTGCGCGGCGACGCATGCCGCCGCTGGGGCCTGGCACAGGCCGACGTGCTCGACGCGGTGCGCGTCGCGTACCAGGGCGAGACCGCGGCCCAGGTCTTCGAGGGCAACCGGCCGCTGGCGGTGGTCGTGGCGCTCGACGACGACGCCCGCGGCCGCGTCGAGCGCGTCGGCGCGTTGCCGCTGCGGACGCCGGGCGGCGCGATGGTGGCGTTGCGCGACGTCGCGGACATCGAGCAGGAATCCGGCCGCTATGAGGTCCTGCACCAGGGCGCGCAGCGCCTGCAGACCGTGACGGCGGACGTCGCGGGCCGCGACCTGGAGTCGTTCGTGGGCGAGGTGCGGCAGCGCGTCGCGGCCGACGTGCACCTGCCGGTCGGAACCTACGTCGACTTCGCCGGCGCGGCGCAGGCCGCGTCGCAGTCGCGCCACGACCTGCTCTATGCGTCGGCGCTGGCCATCGTCGGGATCGTCGTGCTCGTGTCGTTCATCACCGGCAGCGCGAACAACCTGCTGCTCGTGCTGGCGAACCTGCCCTTCGCGTTCGTCGGCGGCGTCGTGGCGGTGTTTCTCGAGGGCGGTGTCCTGTCGCTCGGCTCGATGGTCGGCTTCGTCGCGCTCTTCGGCATCACGCTGCGCAACTCGATCCTGATCGTGGCGCGCTACGAGGACATGGTGACGCGCGAGCACGCGCGCTGGGGGCCGGACGCCGCGCGGCAGGGTGCGGCCGACCGGCTGGCGCCGATCCTGATGACGTCGCTCGTGACGGCGCTCGGCCTGCTGCCGCTCGTCGTCGGCAGCGAGGAAGCGGGGCGCGAAATCCAGGGCGCGATGGCCCGCGTGATCCTCGGCGGCCTGTTGACGTCGATGCTGCTCAACCTGCTCGTGCTGCCGACGCTCGCGTTGCATTTCGGGCGTTTCATACCGCGGAACGACGAACTTGGTGATTGAGCGAATTTCGTCAACAATACATTGTCATTTTTCCTATTTTTCTCCGTTGGTGTCATCAATAAGATTCGCTCCATGGTGATTGATCGAAACTCGGATGTGTCGAAGGGTCGACACGACCGGTCAACCACGGCAACGGATGGGAGCGAAAGATGAAGGCAACGAAGCGGGTTGGGCTGGTTCTGGCG
>DATKPC010000007.1:0-29662 GCA_035524275.1 Burkholderiaceae bacterium | reverse complement strand
CCCGGCAGCGATCGGCCAACACATCGACTGGGGCATGTCCCTGCTCGTGATCGCGGCGTTCGGCGCCGGACGGTTCTCGCTGGACGCATATTTCGCGAGCAGGCGATGAGCCGCGCCTCGAGACGGACCGCGCCGACGCGCCGGCCCGCAGGCGCATCGACTGCGTAACGGCCGCTCGATCGTCATCGATCAGCCGCATCCGGAAGGGACGCGGCGTGCATGAGTCGGCTCCTGGGATCAGGGCGTCACGCGACCCGGTTTCCACGCATGCGCTCGCAGCGAATCGATGACCGCCTGCTGGGCCGTGGTCGCAGGACGTTCGGCGTGGGTCACCACGCTGATTTCGCGAACGATCGGAACGTCGGACATGGTCACGTATTTCAGCCCAGCCGCTTGGGCAATCGAAATCGGCATGAAAGCGACGCCGAAGTTCGCGCGGACCATCGCCTGTATCCAATCCTCGCGCGCTGACCGCTGCACCACTTCCAGCCGGACACCGCGGTCGCGCAGCAAGCGCTCGATATACGTCGAAAACTCGCACATCACCCGTTCGCAGTAGCCCTCGCGGTCCAGCTCGCTCATCTCGACGCTCTTCCGGTCGCCGAACCGGTGGTCGTCGCCGATCGCCAGCACGTAGTCTTCGCTGAATAGCGGCGTCGAGGCGAAACGCTTCGGTATCTCGTAGGGCGAGCACATCAAGCAAACGTCGACGTCGCCCTGGTCGAGCGTTTCGGTCAGCGCTTCGAGATTGCCCTCGCGGAAGCTCAGTTCCACCTGGGTGCGGCCGTTCTGGCTCTCGACGAGTCCGGGCAAGACTTGATCGAAATCGATCGTACACATCACCCCGACACGTACCACTTCCTTGTGCGCGTCGATCAGCCGGCGCGCCTGTTCGCGCGCATGGTTGGCCGATTCATAGATCTGGCGGAAATTCGGCAACATGCCGCGGCCCAATTCGGTCAGCTGGACCGAATTCTTCGTACGGTCGAACAACCGCCCGCCGATCGCCTCCTCCAGGCGCTGTATGGCCTTGGTCAGCGCCGGCTGCGACACGAACGACCGTTCCGACGCGCGCGTGAAGTTCAAGGTGTCCGCGACCGCCAGGAAATATCGAATCTGGTAGAGCTCCATCGTGTGTAGGGTCGATCAAGGACGTTCAAATTTACAGCATCATCCTCACCCGCGCCGGTTGCTTCCACGGCTCAGTCGTCCTTGGCCGCCGTGCGATGGGCGCCCATGCCCGCTTGCGCTGGTGCTGGCGCGGTCGGGCGGCTGCGTGACCACGCGCGCTGTGCCAGCATCGCGGCGGCAATTGCACAGAACATGCTGGCGAAGCCCAGCCAGGCGTAGGGACGAATCAGGGGAATGCCGATAAGAATCAGGCCGTCATTCGAGCCGGGGATCATCAGGCTGCCCCAAGCCATCACCAGGCCGCCCACAAAGCATCGCAGCAGTTGCGATGCCGAGACGACCGTCGAGCGCCAGCGCCCCGTGGTCCACCCGCCGACCAACGCGCCGCCATACAAGGCCAGCAACAGCACGGCCGGCAACGCCAGGTCACCCGGCGCGCCGCTCATCGCTTGTGCAAGATCGGCCAGGACATCGGTGTAGGCCCAGCGGCCCACCAGCAGCAGCGTGATCACGAAACTCACGCCGATCACCACGGTCGCGGAGTGCGGGTTCCAGATCATTTGATGGGGCCGGGCGTCCGGATCGCGGTCGCTTCGTGACCGCAGGCCGGCTCCGATGCGCCAAAGGACGAAGAGCACGAAAACCGGTACAAAGATGTCGATGGCCTGGAAAAGCGGCGAGGCGACGCCGAGCGCCTCGGCGTGAGGCCGACGGAAAAGGGTCATCTCGCTCAGGCAGCCGACGAAAAATCCCAGGGGCGTGATCGCATAAGCCCACTCCCCGGAACCAAGCCGCGCCACCGCGCCGAACACGCAGGCCCGGTTGATCCAGGCCCCCAGGCCCAGCAAGGCGCCGCCGGCGACCGTCCACCCGCTGGGCGCAAAGCTGTCGGGCATGGCGCCAGGCAGATGTCCACGCTGTGCAAGCGCCAGTCCTCCGGCGACCCAAAGCGACGCTTCAAGCATCGCCAGCAGGCGGCGAGTTCGTCGATGCGTGAGCACCTCATCGACCGCCGCGACCGTGCAGGTCGCGCCGCGCTGGATCGCAAGACCCATCGTCGCGACACAGGCCGTGGCTGCCAGCCAGATCGCGGTCATGTCGGCACCGTCACGTGATGACGATGCTGGATGCAAGAATCCTGCCTGCCGACACCAGGCGCCCCGGGGCGTATGGCCGAGCCCTTGATCACCTGGATCCCGAAAGTCTTCTGGAGGACGTCTTGTCGCTGTGTCGCGGACGTGAACGCGACTACCGGTGTTCCACCACACCCTCGATCGGATCGGTCGGTTCGCGCCAGGGCGAACGTTCGATCATGTTCCGGGTGTCGGCGTAGCCCGCCTCGCGACGCGCCTTGACGCCGGCGGCCGTGAAGTCGATGTCCTTGGTGTGGTCCTCGCCCTCGAGACGCGGCGCAAGCAGGTGCACGACGTGCATCGTCGTTCCGCAGCCCCACGACGACAACTCCTTGACGGCGGGCTCGTCCCGCTGGGATGCCGGCAGATGCTGCGTCAACTGACGAATGACGTGGCGAAGACGATGGATCTGTTTCTGCCGCGCAATATGACTGTCCGCGCGGCTGGCGAACTGGATGTCTTTCTGGCGTCCCATCACCTGCCAGATCGATTCGGGTTCCGGCGCGGTCTGGTGCCACACATTGACCGCAAAGATCAGCGAGTCGCGCCGCGGATTGTCGTCGAGAACGGCCTCGATCGGCGTATTGGAATACAGGCCGCCGTCCCAATACGGCTCGCCATCGACGCGCACCGCCGGAAACGCGGGCGGCAGTGCACCCGAGGCCATGACGTGCTCGACGCAAAGCGATTCCTTCAGGCTGTCGAAGTAGCGCATCGCTCCGGTGCAGGCGTTGACCGCGCCGACCGTCAGCCGCGAGGAGCCGCGCTGGAGGCTCTTGAAATCCACCAGATCGCCGAGCGTGTGCCGCAGCGGTTCGGTGCTGTAGTACGCGGCGGATTCCACGCCCAGGAGGGCACGTGCGCCGCGGAGGGCTCCCGAATTGGGTTGGAAGAAACCCGGGATGCCGCGCATCACGGTGCTCATGTTCGCGGCCCAGTTGCCCCAGCCGAACCAATCCAGCGGGTTGGCCATCGTCGCCGGCTTCTCGACCTGACGCCAGAACGCGTTGAGGCGCTCCATGCGAAGTCCGGGTTCGTTGCCGGCAATCAGCGCCGCGTTGATGGCGCCGATCGACGTGCCGATGACCCAATCGGGCTCGATACCGGCCTCGTGCATCGCCTCGTACACGCCAACCTGATAGGCGCCCAACGCACCGCCACCCTGCAGCACCAGCACCACCTGGCCGGACAGGCCGATCCGGCGAGCCGTGCCTTCGGGTGGGCTTGCCGCCTGATTGGCCGATGTCGAGCTCATTGTCGGTCTCCGCCGTGCCATACGGGTTGAATGGGACACCGGTGCGCCGGCGCCCGTGATCGGCGGCACGCCGTGGCCTTTACCCCAACTTCTCCATCGTCATTCTCCTCGGGTTTTTCTCGAAGGACGGGGCGGTGGCAACGGTTCGGCCTCACGAAAAAGCCCGCCGGTCAATGCGCAGTCCAGCCGCCCTCGATGGGTAGGATCGCCCCCGTGATCGAGGCGGCATCGTCGGAGCACAGGTAGGCGGTCAGTGCGGCGACCTGCTCGACCGTCACGAATTTCTTCGTCGGCTGCGCCGCCAGCAAGACGTTGCGAACGACTTCGTCGGCGCTGAGGCCTCGCGCCTTTGCGGTGTCCGGAATCTGCTTTTCGACCAGCGGCGTCAGCACATAGCCGGGGCAGACGGCATTGACGGTTATTCCCAGCTCGGCAACTTCGAGCGCGACCGCCTTCGTAAATCCGGCAACGCCGTGCTTGGCCGCGACGTAGGCCGATTTGTAGGGGCTCGCCACCAAGGCATGGGCGGACGCGATATGGACGATGCGACCGGAGCCCTTTCGCTTCATCGCCGGAAGCGCGAGCCGCGTGGTATGAAAATTGGCCGTCAGGTTGATCGCGAGGATCGCATTCCACCGGTCGACCGGGAATTCATCGACCGGCGCGACGTGCTGGATGCCGGCATTGTTGACGAGCAGATCGATGCAGCCGAATTCCGACAGCGCCTTGCCCATCATGGCGGCGATCGCGTCGGGCTGGCTCATGTCGGCCCCGTCGTAACGCACCTGGACGTCGTGGGTTTCGGCGAGTTCCCGCGTGAGGCGGCTGACGGCAGCGGCTTCGCCGAAGCCGTTGAGAATGACGTTTGCGCCCTGCGCGGCCAGGGTGCGTGCGATGCCCAGGCCTATGCCCGAGGTGGAGCCGGTAACGAGCGCAGTCTTGCCGATGAACACGGTGGACTCCTTGCGGAACGTGTGCAGGTCGGGTGGCCTGCGACGGAGTCCACTGTAGGCAGGCGGTGGCGCCGGCTGAAATGAAATCAATTCATCGGAGGATCGGTGTCGGTTATCGGGGCAACCCGGGTTTCCTGATGACGAAACGACGCGCTGTCGTTCGCTGGCGAGTTGTCGCGACGCGACGGGAATCCGTGATCAAGGCAACGCACCACGCCGCTGCGTCGGCCGCCCCGAAGGAGCTTTCGTCCCGCCACGGCGGGTCCGGCTTCAGCGCGGACCCGCGGCGGCGAGCAGAACATCGGCAATCGACTCGGGCGAGGGCAGTTCGTTCGTCCGCCACACGAGGCGCGCCGTGCGGTCGACGATCTGCACCTGCGTCGAATGCGACGTCAGCGGATCTCGCGTGTTGCCGAAAGCGGACTGCAGGACGTCGAGATCTTCGACGGCCGGGCGGGCGGCAAGCCAGCCCGCGCCGGCGTGGAACCGTGCGAGCCATGAATGCAGATCCGCGACCGAGTCCTCGAGCGGATTGATGCTGATCGACAGCAACCGGATGTCGCTGCCGACGCGCGCGCCGAGCAACTGCTGGGTCATCTCGAAGATCGCACCCTGGATCGGGCAGGTCGTCGAGCAGCCGACCCACACCAGCTGAACGGCCGTCACATGTCCGCGAAGCAGTTCCTGTAGCCCCGTCGAGGTCTCGTCGGAACACCCCACGGCGAGGTTCGGGACTTCGATGCGCGGATAGACCGGCCCGCCGTGGTCGTTCACGCGCACCGGCGGCGCTGCGCTTCCCGTCCTCGGCGCGAGCAGTCCGACGGCTGCGCTTGCGGCGGCAGCGACGGCGCCGGTGCGCAGGAAGCGGCGGCGGGACAGGAGGTTGTCGCCGTCGTGGTCGACGCGCGGCGGCGCGCTGCGATCAACCGTGCACATCACCGATGAGAAACGCCCACAGCGCCTCGCACTGCGGCTCGCTGAGGTCGTAGCGGGGCATTTCCATATTGTTGAGGATGCGATTCGGATCGATTCCCGTGCGCAACAGCCGGCAGAAGGACGCCGCGTCATAGCGCGCCGGGGGCCCGCCGCGGCGCGAGGCGAGCTCCGTCAGGCTGCGACCGTCGAGTCGCGGCGCGAGCGAGCCGCGAATCGTCCCGCCGCCGTCGACCGGATGGCAGTTCGCGCAGCGGATGACCGCGGTCGGCAGATCGCTGGTATGCGTCGCGATTCGCCCCTTCAGCGGTAATTCACCGCGAAAAAGCGCGCCGCCCTGTGCCCTCACGTCCATCGGCCCGGTCGCACCGGCCACGAGCGGACCGACGACGCCCGCGACGAGACATGCAGCCGCCAACGGTCCGCGCCATCGCGTGCCGGTCGCGATGCGGCGGCGGTCGCGACGGCGTTCCATCAGGGGATCTGCAGGGTTGCCGCGACGCTCGGCACGCCCTTCGGATCGAGCGCAAACAGCATGTAGTAGCCCGGCAACACGACGCCGGGATCCGCGGGGACCGGCAGCGTGTACGTGGTGCCGCTCACGGCCGATGCCTGCAGCGGGATCCGGCGCTGGTCATTGTTCACGGTATGCGTCGTTGCCGACAGGCGCATGAGCGAAAACGACGCGACGATCCGGTCGGTCGTCACGGCGATCGTCGCGCCTCGGGTCGCCGACTGCGGCGCCGACGTGATCACCGGCCGCGCGGCGGCGGTTCCGTCGATGTTGAGCAGGTAGGGCGGTGTCAGGATCTCGGCGTCGCTGTGGTTTTGCGGGCAGCCGTTGCCGCACAGGCCGCCGCCACCGACGAACACGCGCGCGTCGGGAAGAAGCAGCGCGGTGCTGTGATAGGTACGCGGAACCTGCATCGGTGCCAGGAGGTTGAACTGCTGCGTGCTCGGGTTCCAGATCTCCGGCGTCAGGATGGCCGCCGTATCGGTGAACGGCTGCGGAATCGTCTGCCCGCCGACGACGACGACGCTGCCGTCGGGCAGCACGACGCCGTTGGCAAACGAGCGACCGTAATTCATCGGACTCAGCTTCGTGACGGTCGGGGTCGCACCGACGCCGCCGGTGATGTCGATGAGGTAGCTGCGCGTGTTGGCGTACGTCGTCGTCGACCCGTTCTGCTGGTACGACGCCGCGCCGCCCGCCTTCAGGATCTTTCCCGGGGCGTACATGACGGCGATGCCGTTGATCGAGTAGGTGTCGTCGGCGCGGTTCCCCGCGGAGGCGATCGTGCCGGCACCGCTCGTCGTGATCCAGTTCATCTGCGCCGACGGCCCGGCATGGAAGACGCTGCCGTTGGACTGCGCAAACAGCCAAAGATGGTTGTCGCCGCGGTAGACGCCCTGCGGATCCGGCCCGATGACGTTGGTGGCCGGCACGCCCGACAGCAGGCGCCAGCCGCTGCCGGCCGTCCAGACTTCCGCCGTCTTGTTGCCTTGGCCGCCGCTCCAGGACCCGCCGAACGTCATGGCCGAGCCGTTCGAAAGCAGGGTATTCGCCTCGTAGCCGCGGGCGACGTTCATCGTCGCATCGGCGGTCCACGCATTCGTGCGCCAGTCGTAGATCGACGTCTTCGGGCTGCTGTCGCCGCCGTTCACGAGGAGGCGGCCGTCGGCGAGCACCGTCGTGCCCGGGCAGAACATGTCGGAGCCGGCGGCGGTCTCGACGACGACCGACGAGGCGTTCGTCGAGGGATCGAAGATGCCGGTCTGCGTCTGCGTCAACGCATTGCTGACGTCGCCCTGGAAGGAGAAGAGCTGGTTGGACGCCCACATCATCAGCTTGCCGTTCGGCAGGTTGGCCGCGGCGACAGGCGTCACGGCGAGCGGGATCACCGACGACCACGTGGACGGCAGCGTTTCGACCTGGTTCGAGGGAATGTTGACGGTGAACTGGTCATTGAGCTGGCCCGCAAGCTGGCAAGGCCACTGGACGATGGCGGTGCCCGCCGTGGCCGCGTCGCCGGAGACATTCACGCATTGACCGCTGCTCGCGGAGACCACGTGGTAGCCCTGGTCGAAGGGCTTCACGTACCAGACATCGTTCAGCGCCGCGCTGCTTGTCTGGCATGGCCATTGGATCAGCTGCGTGCCGCTCGCCTTCGAGTTGCCAGGGACATTGAGGCACATGCCGCTGCTCTTGACCGCGAGGCGATAGGCGCCGGCGACGCCGGGAGCCGGAACCAGGGTCCAGCTGCCGCTCGCCTGGCCGCCGCAGGGCCACTCGACGAGGGCGGTCCCGCTCGCCGTCGAGGCCGCGGGAACGCTGACGCACAGGCCGGTGCCGACCGAGACGAGTTCCGTCGCCGGCGATGCCAGCAGCGCGTTGGTGATGATGAACTGATCGTTGGTGGCCGTCGTGCCGACCGGCGTCTGGCACGGCCACTGGATCATCGGTGCACTGGCGGCCTTCGATGCGGACTGCGTATTGATGCACATGCCGCTCGCGACCGATGCAACCTGGAACGCGTTGCCGGACTTGCTGACCTGCCACATTTCATTGTTCGCCGGCGATGTGGCGCAGGGCAACTGGACCAGCGCCGTCCCGGCGGTCTTCGACGAGCCCGGCACGTCCAGGCACATGCCCGAGCCTTGAGACACCAGCCGGTAGTTCGACCCCGCCGCCTGGAAAGTCCACAGGGTGGCGGTGCTGCCGTTGCAGCTCGCCTGGACGATGGCGGCGCCCGCCGTCGTCGAAGCGCCTGCGACAGCCACGCACAAACCACTATTCACGTCGACGAGCGACGTGGGCGTCGTATCCAGCGTTTGGGCTGCCGCCGGCACCGCCGTGCCCAGGATCACGGCGAACGGCATCGTGCCGAGAACGGCCCACGAAACGGCGCGCGCGCGGCGGATGGCGATTCGGCACCAGGAGGCAAAGGACACTTTTTCCCCTTCTTTACGGTAGTTTTCTTAAGGAGGTTCGATATAAAAGATACCGTCTTTATGTCATTTGATCAACCTTTCGACCTGCCCACCTCAGAACGACCGGCACGAAACCCGTGGGCCGGACCGTCGTCCGCGCGGCAGGCCCCCAGGGTTGGCCGGCTTCCCGTCGATCGCCGGACCAGCCGGCTTCCGGCGGGGTCGATGGCCTCAGGAAGGGGGGGAAATGCGGGCATTTCCCCTGAACGGCCTCGCCGGGTACCCCCTATCTTTAAAGAAGATTGGTCAGGTCGCGGGTGGGCCGGGCCCCCGCGGACGGCTGCGCGCGTGGCGGGCCGTCGTGCTTTGCACGCAGCCACTTCGGTGGCTGCTGTCCATCGCCGCGCTGTGCGCCTGGGGCGCGCAGGCCTCGGCGGCCGGACTGGCCGCCGCGTGGACGCTGCCGATCGTCGCCGACCTGCGCGCGATGCTCGACGCCATGGACCAGGCCGGGCTCGCCAGCGGCGACGTCGATGCGCAGCGGCAGCCGCACGCGGCAACACTGCTGACCGGGTGCGAACAGCGCCTGACGCCCTTGGCGGCACAGGTTCAGCGGATGATTAACGACAAGCGCGAACTGCTGGCGACCGTCGAGCAGTTGAAGACCTCGGCCGGACGGCTGCGCTCGCTGTCCGACGACGTGGGCGAATCGCGCGGCAGCGTGCGCGGCTGCATCATCATCGTCGACGTCTCGTTCGACGAACCGGCGGGCAACCGGCTGGTGGCACTGATGGTCGATTCGGTGGCTGCGGTGCGCTCGGTGGAGGCGCGGTCCATTGAGCCGGTGCCGGGCCTCGGCCTCGGGATGCGAGTGGACTTCCTGTCGGGCCTGGTGCGCGACGGCGACCATTTTCTGCGGCTGCTGGACACACGTCGCGCGCTGTCGATGGAAGAGTTGGCGCACCGCGGCGGGGGCGCGCGCACGGCGCCGGGCGTGGGTGCCGCCGTGGCGCGGTAAGGCTTCGCGATGGCACCCCTCGGAACTTCCGCCGTTCCGCTGCAGCTGGGGCACAAGGCGTACGAGTCGGTGCGTCGGCGACTGCGGGATCTCTCCGGCATCCAGGTCGGGCCGAGCAAGCAGACGCTGGTGTCCAGCCGGCTTCAGATGCGCGCGTCGCGCCTGGGCCTGCCGTCGGTGCACGCGTATGTCGAGGCGCTGGTGCAGGGAGGCCTGCCCTGCGAGTGGGACATTGCGGTCGACCTGCTGACGACCAACGGGAGCTGTTTCTACCGCGAGCCGGCGCACTTCGAACTCGTCGAGCGGCAGCCGGCGTAGCGCGGGCTGCCCCGGAGCGGCGACCTGCCGGCCCCGGCCCTGATCCACGACGGGGGCCGGCCTGCGACGGCGATCAGTACGCGCAGGGTAGCGCCATCCGATTCACGGATTGCCCGGACAATCTGCCCGAATTTCCGCGTTTGCGACCCCGGAGTCCCCCCTAATCTCCAGGCCTCTACCCCTGGTCGCCTCGCCATGTCCACCCTGTCCGTCAAAGCCCGTCTCGCACTGCTGATTGCGTTGTCCCTGGTTGGAATTGTCGCGACGAGCGGTATTTCGCTCTGGAAGAGCGAGCACATGTTCGAGGCTGCCAGCTACAGCACCGAGAACACGGTGCCGAGCCTCCTTGTCCTCGACGATGCCTTCAGCAGCATCGCATCGGTCCGGAGCCTCGTCTGGCAACACCTGGCCGAGTCCGATCCCCAGGCACAGCAGCAGATCGAAGAGCAGATTGCGGCAGCCCGCTCCAACGTCACCGCCGCCCTGCACGCCTACGAGCCCTTGCTGTCCGACGACAAGGACAAGTCGCTGCTCGACGCGCAGCGTGCGGCGCTCGAGGAGTACGACCGCCTGAGGGACGGCGTCGTTGCGCTGTCCAAGCAGGGCAGGAAGGGGGAGGCGCGCGACCTCCTTGTTGGAGGCCAGTCCAAGGTCGCGAAGATCTGGGAGCTGATGCTCGAACACCGCAAGTACAACGAGACGCTCGGCAAGGCAGGCGCCGACGAGGCGCAGTCGACCAAGCGCCAGGCGATTGCGCTGATGGCGGGCCTCGGATTGCTGACCTTCCTCGCGATCGCCACGATGGGCGTGTTGACGATGCGCGCCATACTGGGTCAGCTCGGGACGGAACCGTCCGTTCTGTGCGGCGTCGTCTCGCGCTTTGCGGCCGGCGACCTTCGGCCGATTCCTGGCGTCGCCGACGCGGCGCCGCTCAGCGTGCTCGCGATGCTGGGCAACATGCAGCATGGCTTGAGCGAGGCGGTCTTGACGGTCCGGACGGGCGCGGACGGTGTCGCGACGGGAAGTTCTCAAATCGCTTCGGGCAACCAGGATCTGTCGTCGCGCACCGAGGAGCAGGCGAGCTCATTGCAGGAGACCGCTGCCTCGATGGAGGAACTCACGACCACGGTCAAGCACAACGCCGACAACGCCAGGCAGGCCAACGAGCTCGCCGCCTCCGCGACCGACGCGGCAACGAAGGGCGGCGAGGTGGTCGGTCAGTTCGTCGCGACGATGGAAGGCATCAGCGCGAGCAGTCGAAAGATCGCCGACATCATCTCGGTGATCGACGGCATCGCATTCCAGACCAACATCCTGGCGCTGAACGCCGCGGTCGAAGCGGCACGCGCCGGCGAGCAGGGTCGCGGATTTGCGGTCGTTGCCAGCGAGGTCCGCAACCTGGCGCAGCGCTCCGCGCAGGCTGCCCGCGAGATCAAGAGCCTGATCAGCGAGAGCGTCCAACGGGTCGAGGCGGCCGGAGGCCAAGTCCACGAGGCCGGCGCAGCGATGGCCGAGATCGTGTCCCGGGTGAAGCGGGTGACCGACCTCATCGGCGAGATCACCAGCGCCACCATGGAGCAATCGAGCGGTCTCGGACAGATCAGCCTGGCGATCACGCAAATGGACACGGTGACGCAGCAGAATGCCGCGCTGGTCGAGGAAGGCGCTGCGGCGGCGCAGAGCCTGAAGGCGCAAGCGCTGCGCCTCACCGAGGCGATGAGCGTGTTTCAGCTTGCGTCAGCCTGAGCGAAGATCCCGCGCGCACGTTTGGGGTCGGAGCGTGCGCGGTCGTGTTTGAGTCCGTGCTCCCCCATGCCGCGTCCGATGTGCCTTTGACGTCGACGACGGCCGGCGCGTCGACGGACCCCCATGCGACCGCGCACGCTCGGACCCCCGATATGGGGACCCCGATGTTGCGAAGTTGATCTGTCCCAGATGCTCCGAGGTACGGCCTCGTCACGAACGCCGAATCATCATCCTTCCAGGCGCTCCCGTCCGGCCCGAGGCTTGCACCATAATCGTGCCCTTCCGCATCGAGGAACCGGATGGCATCGACGCAGACCTTGCTGGTGTCCGAGGCGCAGCGCGTCATCGAGGCGATGGCCACGGGCGCGTTCGCCGTGTCCGGCCTGCTCGCCGCAGCGCGAAAGCGGATGGACGCGGTGGGCGTCTGCTTCGTCGCCGGCGTCACCGCGTTCGGCGGCGGGACGCTACGCGACGTGCTGCTCGACCGCCGACCGTTCTTCTGGGTCGAACACGCCGAGTGGGTCTGGGTGCTGCTCGCTGTCTGCATCGGCGCGATGGCGTGGCTTCGCGCCCGCCACTTCGAGCCGACGGAACGGGCGATGCAATGGCCCGACGCGGTCGGGCTCGGGCTGTTCACGGCAGTCGGCACGCAGATCGCGCTCGACGCATCGCTCCCCGCCATCGTGGCCGTGCTGATGGGAGTCGTCACCGCGGTGTTCGGCGGTGTGCTGCGCGACATCGTCTGCAACGAGATTCCAAGCGCATTCAGCGACCATCGTCCGTACGCGATCTGCTCGTTCGCAGGCGGATGGGCTTTGGTGCTGGCACAGCGCGCCGGAGCCCCGCCGTGGATCGGCCTCGTCGCGACGACGGCGGTCGTCACGCTCGCACGCGCGGTCGCGCTCTGGACCGGCTGGAGCCTGCCGGCTTGGGAGTCACCGCCGCGGCGAGGGTGAATCGACGCCCGCCTGTCGCCGGGGCGCAGCCTCCTCAGGGCTTGGCGACTCCGTCCATCCATGCGGCGCGCATCTGCCGGCCGCACTGCACCGACTCGATCGACGGCCGCTGCGCCTCGTCCGTCGAGAGCACGCCGCGATGGTCCTCGCGCGCGACAAGGCCGTACGTTCGCTTGTCAGCGCTGATCCATGGATAGAACCCGAACGCGCCGGGGCTGCTGAACGAACCGTCGCCGACCTGCGGGTCATCCTCGACCCAGTGGCCGATCGAGTAGTGCCAGTTCTCGACCGATGGAATCGGCGTCTTCACCGCCTGGTCCGGACAGGCGGACGGATTCGTGCAAACCGCATGCGTCCCGAGCTGGCCGCCCAGCTTCAGTGTCCCGTCCATCAACGCGCGCAGGAAGCGCGCGTAGTCCGCGGCATTGGTCGCACCTCCGCCGGCGAGTTGCGGCTGCCGGTAGTCGAACGACCAGGTGATGCCCAGAGGCGCCAGCCCTCCGCGGATCGCCTGCCCGAGGCCGTCGTTGTCGAGGGCGCCAAGCCCCATCGACAAGGCGTGCTTCTGCATGTGCCCGCCGCTGTAGTCGAAGCGGCCGACGGTCGATGCGTCGATGCGACCGAAGCCGTTGAGCGGGCTTTGCTGGCACGCCGCGACCGTCTGCGACGGCCGGCAGAAACGGAATCTCGAATAGCCGCTCTGGAACGTCAGGTACGCCACGTCGACGTCCGTGAGGAGGCCGTGGCGCTGCTCGACGACGAATGCGGCGTAGATCCATTTCGATGCCGACGCGATCGCCATCGTCGTATCACGGCGTGGCGCGTCGCGTCCTGCCGCGCCACTTGCGAGCGATTGCGTCGCATCGCCCATTTCCCAGTAGAAAGGCTGCGCGGCAACGCAGGCGACGGCGTCTCGCGCCGTCGCCTGCACGGCGGCGATCCGTTGTTGCAGCGGAATGTCGGCTGCGGTGGCCGTGGCGCAGGCGAGCAGCAACCCGATGGTCACGGCGTGGTGGACGGCGGCAGGACATCGCATCGTGGGCTCCGCAGGCGGGATCGTAGGCGGATTCGCCGGCGCCGCGGGGATCGCGTCGCCGAGGCATCACGATCACCGCATTCCATGAACGGACGATGCCGTCATCGATCGAAATCGTTACGCCGTGTATCCCACTGGCGCATTTGTCATCGGCCGTAACCGGGCATCCGTTCGGGGCCGGACCGTCGCTGCGGGCTATTTCAGCCGCGAGTACATCGGGCATCGCGCCCAGTCGATCGAGCCGCCTCCGAAGAAGAACCGATCGGCGATGCCACAGGACTCGATCGACGTGCAGTACTTGTACTGCTGGACTGGCGGCAGGCCGGGATGGACGACACGCTCGATCGTCGAGAACGTCACGATCTTGCCGACGATGGGGCATTCGAATGTGAGTTCTGGCATGACGCGCTCGACAACGCACCGTCGCGATCGGAATCGGCCGGGTCCGCCCCCGATGGGACGGGCCGGGAATCTCCCGACGATAGGGTGCCGACGTCGCGTTGCCCGACATCGGGCCGCGCCATTCCAAGAAGACGGCATGCGCTTGCGTCGATCGGACGGGGCCGCGCGCGCCGCATCCGCGCCGCTCCCGAGGCGAAACTATTCGTCGCCGCTGAGCAGCCCGCCGAGGACCGATCCGATCACGCCTCCGGCGACGGCCCCGCGCGTTCCAGCGAGTGCGCCCCCGACGCCGGCGCCGGCCACGGTCGGCCCGCTTGGCGCACCTTCGCGGTCGAGGTACGGCATCAGCGCGTGCGCGAGGTTCGGCATGGTCAGCGTCTGCAGCCAGACCTTGCCGGGCCCGGTCAGGCGCGCGATGAAAAGTCCGTCCCCGCCGAAAAAGAAATTCTTGATGCCGCGAATCAACGTGAGATCGAAGGTGACGCTCGCGTCGAACATGCCGACATGGCCCGGATGCACGTGGACCGCCTGGCCGGGCGCGAGGTCGTAGCTCACGATTTCTCCGCCGAGTTCGACCCAAGCCTCGCCGCTTCCCGAGAGCTTTTCCAGGACGAAGCCGTCACCGCCGAAGATGCCGGCGCCAAGCGACTGCTGGAAGCCGATCGACAGTTCGACGCCCGGCGTCCCGCACAGGAAGCCGTGGCGGTGAACCATGTAGGCCTGCCGGCCGTCGAGGCGCACGTCCTTGATCGCGCCGGGCACCTTCGCCGCGAAGGCCACGAGTCCCGGCGTGCCGCCGGCTTCGTACTCGTTCATGAACAGCCCGCCGCCCGAAAGCGCGCGCCCGAGCACGCCCCAGATGCCGCGCGCCCCGGCCGTCATCGCGGTCGATTGGAGCGAGACATGGGCGCTCATCCACGAGAAGCGCCCCGGCTCCGAAATGATCTTCTCGCCCGGTTCGAGCTCGACTTCAAGCACCGGCAGCGTCGTACCAACGATCTTCGACTTCATCGACAGGCCTTTCGGAGACGGGTGGCGGGAGGATCGATCAGCCTAGCATTCCGCGCGCGAGGCACTCGCCGGCGCGCGTCAGGGCACGACGGCGGTCATCAGGTAGACCGCGAGAACCACGAGGTGGATGACGCCTTGCAGGATCGTCGTGCGGGCCGTTCCGAGCGACAACGACGAGACAAAAAGCGTCAAGAGCAGCAGCACGCTCGATTTCGCGTCCAGGCCGAGCGCGAGGGGCCACCCCGTGGCCAGCGATACCCAGGCAACGACCGGGATCGTCAGCCCGATGCTCGCCAGCGCGGACCCCAGCGCGAGATTGAGGCTCGTCTGCAGGCGGTCCGCGTGGGCTGCGCGCAGTGCCGCCGTGCCTTCCGGCAGGAGCACGAGGAGCGCGATCAGCACGCCGACCAGCGATTTCGGCGCGCCGAGCCGATCGACCGCTGTCTCCAGCGCGGGTGCGAGCGCCTTGGCGATCGCGACGACCGCCGCGAGGCTGGTCAGCAGGAGCACGGCACTCGATATCGCCTTGGCGGTCGACGGGGGTGCCGCATGGATGTCCTCGTCGCCACGTCCGTCGATCGGCAGGAAGTAGTCCCGGTGCCGCACGGCCTGGACCAGGATGAACGTTCCGTAGAGCAGCAGGGAGACGATCGAGACGAAGGCCAATTGAACGGGGCTGTAGGTCGGTCCGGGCGTCGTCTCGGTGTAGTTCGGCAGCACGAGCGTCAGTACCGAAATCGCGGCCAGGCTCGCGAGCGATGCGGTCACGCCACGCTGCCCGAAGACCTGCTCGTGGTGTCGCACGCCGCCGATCAGCAGCGAAAGCCCGATCACGCCGTTCAGGATCAACATCACGGCCGCGAAGACGGAGTCGCGTGCGAGCGCAGCCGTCGCCGGTCCGCCGGCCAACATCAAGGTCACGATGAGCGACGCCTCGATCACCGTGACGGCGATCGCCAACAGCAGCGTGCCGAAGGGCTCGCCGATCCGATGCGCGACGACTTCGGCGTGATGGACCGCCGCCAGTGCGCTGGCGACGAGAGCCGCCGCGAGCAGGTAGCGGAGCGCGCCGTGCATTCCCGCGGCATCGGCGGCAGCGGCGGCATAGAGGAGCCACGCGGCCAGCGGTGCGACGATCGGCCATGAGGCTATCGCGGCTTTGAACATGGCGATGACCCGGTAACGTAGGGCCGCCATTGTTGCGGATTGCCGTATCGCTTCAAAACGGGCGGCGGCGCGGCGTGTACGCTCGTCCACGGCGCCGATGTGCGGGCGGCGTCGCGGTCGTCACGTCGTGTCGGCCGGGGCTTGCCGGGGGTCGTCGATGGAAGGAAAAGTCGCCTTGTCAGGAGCCGCCGGGAGCATCGGTGCGGTCCTTCGTGATGCGCTGCGTCGGCGGGGCTGGAAGCTACGCAGCGCGGACCTGCGGCAGCTGCAGCCGCGGGGCGCCGACGAGGACGTCTGCCACGGCGACCTGCGCGACTCGAACGTCGTCGACGCCCTGCTGCGCGACGCCGACGTCCTGGTCCATCTCGCCGGCACGAGCGTCGAGCGTCCGCTCGACGAGATCATCGAGAACAACCTGCGGGCCCTGGTGTCCGTCTACGAAGGGGCGCGGCGCCACGGCACGCGGCGCATCGTGTTCGCGAGTTCGAACCACGCAATCGGCATGCATCCGTCGCGTGGCGGCCCGCGCCTGCGGCTCGACTGCGACTTCAGGCCGGACGGGTTCTACGGCCTGTCCAAGATGTGGGGCGAAGGCATCGCGCGGATGTATTGGGACAAGCACGGCATCGAGTCCATCTGCCTGCGAATCGGAACCTGCGCGCCACGTCCGACGGAATTCCGGCACTTGAGCACCTGGCTGGGACACGACGACCTCGTACAGCTCGTCGAATGCTGCCTCCGCGCCCGCGACATCGGCTTCCTCGTCGCCTGGGGCGTGTCGGGCAACGATCGAAGCTACTGGGACAATGCGCAAGCTGCGCGACTCGGCTACCGGCCGTCGCAGAACGCCGAGGCGTTCGCGGCGGAGATCCTCGCGCGGCCCAATCCTCTCGATCCCGTCGCGCAGGACTACCAGGGCGGCGCGTTCGTCACGCTCGACTACACGCCGCTCGAAGAGCGCAAGAGGCGTGCCTTATGATGGACCGATGATTGAAATCGCCTCGCGTTTTTCCCCGGAATGAGACGCATCGCGATCCTTTCGATCCTGCACGACCGCGGCAAGCTGATCGGCTCCCTCGTGGGGGTGGCGGTCGCTTCGGCACTCGGCTTCACGCAGATCGGGCTGTACCGCGGCTTCGAGGAAAGCGCCTCGACCGTCATCGATCATGTCGGCGGAGACCTGTGGGCGATTCCTCGCGGCATCGGCGTCATCGATTTCTCGCAGGTGATGTCGGTGGCGCCGCGCGACCTGCTGCTGTCGCATCCCTGCGTTGCCGATGTCCGCGCGCTGTTGTACGGTTTCTCGTTCATCCAGCGTGCCAGCGGCACGCGCTCGACGGGGATCATCGTCGCGGTCGAGCCGCGCGCCGGCCGCGAGATTCCGTGGGGCGACCTTCAGGGTGATCCGGTGGAACTCGGCCGGCCGCTGCGCGTCAGCGTCGATCGCACGGACCTCGACAAGCTGGAACTGCCCGAGCGGCCCTATGGCCGGAACCTGGAGATCAACGGCCAGCAGGTGACCGTGGCACTCGTCACGGCCGGGATCCGGTCGTTCACGCTGAATCCCTACGTCTTCACGACGCCGACGAACGCTCGCCGGTTGTTGAATGTCGGCGAGAACGAGGCGATGTTCTACGTCGTCGATCTTGCGGACAAGGCTTGCGGCCCGCGGCTCGCGGCCTGGCTCGCGCGGTCGCCGGACGTCGAACTGATCGACGCGTCGGCGTGGAGCGCAAAGACGCGCAGGTACTGGGTGACGGGCTCGGGCGCCGGAGCGGCGCTCGCCTTTACGGCGCTGCTGGGACTCGTGGTCGGCGGCGTCATCGTCGGCCAGACCTTGTACGCGATGACCAAGGAACACCTCCTGGAACTGGCAACGCTGAAGGCGGTCGGCGCGCGGCCGCTGGAACTCGCGGGATTCGTCGCCTGGCAGGTCGCCTTTCTGGCCGCCTCCGGCGTCGTCTCCGGCTTGCTGTTGACGATCGGACTGCGCAAGGTGCTGACGAACGCCGGACTCACGGTCGTCGTCTCCCCGGAAACGGTCGGGCTGGGCATTCTCGCGACGCTCGTGATGTGCGGCATTGCCAGCGTCGCGAGCCTCTCGGCCGTGCTGCGCGTCGAAGCGGCGAGGGTGCTGCGTTGATCGCCGCGATGCGCACGGTCGAGGGGCCCGATCCGCAGGTCCTGGTCCAGGCCGACCGGCTGACCAAGGTGTTTGGAGAAGGCGCGCTGGCGACGACGGTGCTTCGGGACGTCACGCTCACCATCCGCGCCGGCGAGTTCGTGCTGCTGATGGGTCCGTCCGGATCCGGGAAGTCGACGCTGCTGTGCCTGCTGTCCGGCCTGCTGCTCCCTAGCTCCGGGACGGTGACGCTCTGTGGGGCGCCGCTGTCGCGCCTGTCGGGTGGCGACGCCGCCGAGGTCCGACGCCGCCATCTCGGCTTCATTTTCCAGTCCTACAACCTCTTTCCGGCGCTGACCGCGTTGGACAACGTGGGCGAGGTCCTGGTGCTGAAGGGCGTTGCCCGTTCACGCGCAACGGAACTGGCGACCGAGGCGCTGACGCGCGTCGGCCTCGGGCACCGGCTGCGGCTGCGTCCGGCCGACCTTTCCGGGGGCGAGCGACAGCGCGTCGCCATTGCGCGCGCGCTCGCGGGCGATCCATCGCTCATCTTCGGCGACGAGCCGACTGCCGCGCTGGATCGCCATACGGGCATGGAGATCGTCGGCCTGCTGAAGGAGCAGGTCAATGGACGGCGCGGCGTTCTTCTCGTGACTCACGATCATCGCCTCGTTCCCTATGCGGACCGCATCATCGAGATCGACGACGGCCAGTTGATCGGCAATCGAACCGTCGATCCGTCGGAGCGCAACGTGGAAGTGCTTCGATGACGACCTCGGGCGCGCGACGGGCGATCGGGGCCCTTGCCGTCGTCGTGCTGGCCGGCGGCGCGACGGTTTTGTACTTTGGCCTCGGGTCGCGGAAGAACACCGCGGATGCCGCGCCGGCCGACGCGCACGCGGCGCTGCAGCGGGTCGTGGCGCAGGCGCAGATCGTCCCCATCGACGGCATCATCGAGGTTCGGCCGCTCGCCGAGGGCAGGGTCCTTCGCGTCCTGGTGCAGCCGGGCGACCATGTCGCGGTCGGTCAGCTGCTGGCGGAGATCGAAAGCGACCTGGAGTCGGCCGCCGTCAAGCAGCGAAAGGCGGACCTCGGTTCCGCGTCCGCGCGATTGAGCCTGACCGGCGAGGGCGTGAGACCGGAAGAACGCGCGGCGCTGGCGGACGCGGCGGACGCGGCGCGGCTGGACGCGGACTCGGCGCGCGATCGTTGGGAGCGGCAGCAGCGCCTGCGGCAGCAGGGCTTCGTCTCCGACCAGTCGGTCGTCGAGGCGGAACGCGCGTGGCAGGCGGCGTCGGCGCGTGCCCAAGAGGCGCGCGAGCGTGCCGAGGCGGCGAGCGCCGGTGGCCGGGCGGCTGAAGTCGATGCGGCGCGCCACGCGGTCGTCTCGGCCGACGCGGCGCTGTCGCAGGGGCAGGTGGCCCTCTCGCGCACCCGCATCGTCGCGCCGGTCGGCGGAATCGTCATGGCACGCAACGTCAATCCGGGCGACATCATCGGCTCGAACGTGACGTCGCCGACCCTGTTCCGGATCGTCGATCCGGCGCGCGTCGAGGTCCGCTTCGAGGTCGAGGAGTCGCTCGCACCGTACGTGGTGCCCGGCCTGGCGGTCGAGCTCCGGCTTCCGGGCCGCGATACCGTCGTGGGGCGGGGCAAGGTGACGCGGATGGCGCCCCAGGTCGAAAAACGCTCGATCGGTGCCGACGACGCGAAGATCCGTGCCGACAGCATGGTGCGGCCGGCCTGGAGCGATTTCACGCCGGAGCCGGGCGTCGCGCCGCTGCCGGTCAACTTTCGACTCGAAGCCTGGGTGCGCCTGCCGGCGCCGCAACGCTAGCCTGTTAGAAGAATAGCTTGCAATGAGATCGCGTGCGATCTATATTGCTATCGAACCTGGAATGACGGCTCGTGACCGTGCGCGACCACACCATGGCCAAAGCGAAATCGCCGAGAATGTCCGCGGCGCCGAGATCCGCGGAGGTCCCGGTTGACCTCGAGCAGCAGCTCTGCTTCGCGGTCTATTCGACGATGCTCGCCTTCAACAAGGTCTATCGCGTCCTTCTCGGCAGCCTCGACCTGACCTACCCGCAGTACCTGGTCATGCTGGCCCTTTGGCAGGGCGACGGCGTGACCGTGTCGGATATCGGCGACCGACTGTCCCTCGACTCCTCGACGCTGACGCCTCTCTTGAAGCGCCTCGAGGCGGCCGGCCTTGTTGCGCGCCAGCGCGCAGAAGGCGACGAACGACGGGTCGTCGTGACGCTGACGCCGGCCGGCCGGCGGCTGCGCAGCAGCGCGAAGGATATTCCCGGCCGCCTGGCGCAGATGATCGGTGCGCCGGTCGAGGAAATCGTTGCGCTGCGGTGCCAGCTCGAGGCCGTCCGAGGGGCGCTGCTTCGCGGCGTCGCCTGACCGCGGCTCCACCGTCGTTCACGAGGGTGTTGAGGGCGCCCCGACATGACGCGGCGCCGTTGCGCGTTTCGCTCAGGTGGCAGGCGCAGCGGCACTCGACGACGCCGGGCTTGCCGCGGCCCGCGCGGCCGTCACGTCCGGCGGTGACCCGCGAGTGGCGGGAGCGCGCGTCATCGGCGGCACCGCATCCGCATCGCCGGCCGGCGGCGAGGAGGGTGTCGTCGACACGGTGTTGCGTCCGCGCTCCTTGGCGTCGTAGAGCGCGGCATCCGCCACGGCGATGAGGTTCGAGCCCGATTCGCGCGAACCCGCCGCCTCGGCCACGCCGATGCTGACGGTGAGCTGCAGCGCGACGCGGCCGACCGGCGCCGCATGCCGGCAGACGAGCTCGCGGATCCGTTCGGCGACGGCGGCTGCCTCCGCAAGCGATGTCGACGGCAGGATCGCGAGGAATTCTTCGCCCCCGAACCGGCCGATCCGATCCTGCGTGCGCAGCCCGCTCGCGAGCGTTCGTGCGAGGTGGCGCAGCACGTCGTCGCCGACCGCATGACCGTGGCCGTCGTTGATGCGCTTGAAGTGGTCGGCGTCGATCATCATGACCGACAGGGCGGCCCCGGCCCGGCGGCCTTCCGCGAGCGCCCCGTCGAGAAAGGCGAGCGTGGCGCGCCGATTGAGCAACCCGGTCAGCTCATCGGTCGTCGCGAGGTCGCGCAGGCGGCGCGCCTGCCGGACCTTCGTGGCTGCATAGGCGAGTGCCGCGACCAGCAGCGCGACGAATAGGCCCAATGCGACGACCTGCGCCTGCCGCAGGCGCTCGGCCTGATGGTTCAACAATTGCATCGATCGCAGCGCCGCCGCGTCGCGTTCGCGATTGAACTTCATCCGCAGCATTCCGGCGTGCTTCGACAGCCGCTGCGCCTGCAGCGCGGAATCGACCTTGCGCCAGGCGTCGAGCGAGCGATACGCATGCTCCCAGTCGCCGAGCTGCGCCTGCGCATCGGCGTCCGCGGCAAGCCACGCCGCGCGCAGGATGTCGTTGTGCGATCCGAGGACCGCCTTGTCGATCGCCGCCAACGCTTCGGCGGCATGCCTCGGCTCGCGAAGCGCATTGAACGCGGCGGCCATCTGAAGCCTCGTCCGCAAGAGCTGGATCGGATCGCTGTTGGCGGAAAGCAGATCGAGCGCGTGCTTCAGATGCGGCATCGCTTCCGACGGCCGCCCGGCGCGCACGAGGACCGAGCCGATCCCGCTTTCCGCATAGATCGTGCCGGAGGCGTCCCGGAGTTCCTCGCTCAGCCGTTCCGCATCGACGTAGAACTTCAGCGCGTCGGGCCAGTCGTCGTTGTCGTCGTGTACCTGCGCGATGCTGAAGAGGTAGACGCTTTCGTCGATCCGCGCATCGCGCTCGCGGGCACGCTCGAGGAGCCCGGAGAGAAGGCGCAAGGCTTCGTCGACGTCGCCCATGCGGCGGTAGTGGTTGGCGAGATGCCCGAGGCACAGGTCGAAGTCCCGCGACATCGCGAGCATCGAGAGCGATTCGCACGCCTCCAGCAGGTCCGCCTGCCCGCGGACCAGGTCGCCGGCGCGCGATCGCATCACGCCGCGTTCAAGCCGCGCCAGCGCGTGGCCCGCGGCGACGTCCGGGCCGGTCTCGGCAAGGATGGATTCCAGTTCCGTCTCGCCGGCCGCCACGTCGACGTCCTCGATCATCGTCCCGGCCCGGCATGCGCGCAGCCGAAGCTCCGCGGCATGCGCCGCCGGCGGGTGTCCCGCTCTCGCATAGACGGCAAGACCCGCCTCCGCGACCTTCTGCGCTTCGTCGTTGGCGCTGTCGGCGAGCAGCCGGCATTCGATCTCGTCCGCCGCGAGGCGCCAGTCCCATCGCGCGGCGACGCGGGCCTGTTCCCGGATGCGTGCGAGTAGCCCGCGAGCCAGGTCGGCATCGGTCCCGATCAGGTCGCGGGCGTGCCGCAACTGGCCCTCGACCGCGTCTGAAGCGCTCGGTGTCGGTTCCGCCGTGGCCGGCAACGCGACGATGCCCAAGCATGCTGGCAGCAGCAATTCGAGCCAGCGCGCGGCGATTCGTGCACCGAGTGTTCGCTTCATGTCCGACTGCCGGGCCGCGCCCGGCGGAGAAATCCGTCGATGGAATCGTGGAGGCCAAGGAGGCGGCCGCGCGCGCGGCCGTGGAACGACGATAAACCGGGACGCGCCAGGCCATTGATCCGGATAGCGGCTGGCGTTGGCCGCCAATTCGTTCGATCGGGCGTGCGCAGGCGGCGCACCGTCGCATCCGCCGCCGACCCGGATCAACGCTCATTGCTGGTTACAAATCTAACGGCGGCGTAGCCGACGAACGACGGCAGGCGGCGTTTAATTCATGTGCCGAGCAACGAGCGGCGCCGGTCGACGAACCGAGGATCGGCGAATCCGAGATCGTCCAACCTTTTCCATCTCAGTCTCATCGACTCATTCAGGGAGCCCCAAATGTCCAAGCGTCAGTTTGCCGGAATCACCGCTGCCGTCGTCGTAGCCCTGCTCGGCGCCACCGTCGCGTCATCGGCGATGGCCGAAACGCAATGGGAAAAGAACCACCCGCGGCGCGATCAGGTCAACGACCGCCTGGCGAACCAGAACCGCCGCATCACGCAGGAGGTGAAGGAAGGCGAGATGTCCAAGGCCAAGGCCGCGAACCTGCGTTCGAACGACCGCACGATCCGCTCCGAAGAGCGTGCGATGGCGTCGCAGGACGGCGGCCACATCACGAAGGCGGACCAGCGTGCGCTCAACCAGCAGTTGAACGCCAACAGCCGCAAGATCGGCAATTGAAGCACGGCGGTCCTCGCGCGGTGACCCGTCGACGCCGTGGCCGCGAGGCCCGGCGGTCGACGGGTCCGGCGAGGCCGGATTCCGGTCATTCTCCGGCCGAATGGCCGGCGTTCGAGACCTCGGCCATGCCGCGTTCGGCCCGTTCCGGATAACGCCCGGCGAAGACGTCGCGATACGTCAGGCCGGCCGCGAATCCGAGCGGCATGTCGCCCGCGCGCTGCGCGGCAAACAGTTCGTCCCGCACCTCTTCACGCGTCTTTCCCTCGCGTGGCGCCAGCGCTGGCGCTGCGACGGCGCCCATCGCGCCGAGCGCGACCGGAGGGTGGCCATGGATGTCGGCCATCGTCCGCGAGGCCGCGAACCCGGCGGGAACGTCCCCGGCCGCCTGCGCCGCAAGCAGGTCCTGGCGCACCTGTTCGCGCGTCAGGCCCTGGTCCGCATGGGCGCCTTGGCCCGCGAAGAGCGTCGCGGCGACGAACGGGATGGTGGCGATATTCCAAGCTTTCATGATCGATTCCCCTTCAAATTAGGATGGGCCCTGGTGTTCGATCCGCTTCGTGCCGTGCAGATCGTCCATGTGGGGTAATACGGCCGCCCACGCGGCGCGGATGCGTCATGCGACGGATGAAGCATCGCGCGCTTGAATCCGATCCGCGCTCGACGACGTATCCGGACCGTGTCAAATCGCGGAATTGGCGGGCCATCCGCGTGCACTTCCGGCACGAGATGCGCGGTGTGTTCGATAAGCTGGCATGGTTTCCCCTGGCGCCGGGGACGGCGCGCGCGGCATGTTTCCGCGGCCTGCCACTTGCCCGGCCCCGACCTTCGACCGGTTGCGGACGCCCTTGAAGCTTCACGCCAAGCTCCACGCCAAGCAGGACGCACGACACGGCCGGCACGCGCGCGAGGCGCATCCGACCCACGTGCTGCATCCGGGCGACGTCGTCGTCGCGACGCGCGGCCACCGTCTCGAGACGCTGCTCGGTTCCTGCGTCGCCATCATCCTCACGGATCCGGCGCGCACGGTCGGCGCGATGTCGCACGTCGTCCATACCGGACCGATGAGCGTCGGCTCCCCGAGCGGCACGATGCACGGCGAGTCCGCGCTGCAGCGGATGTTCGCGCTGCTGCGGGAATGCGCGCTGAATCCGCTGATGTGCGAGGCCTACGTGATCGGCGGCGGCAACATGTTTCCGCGCCTCGTCGCCGGCGATACGGTCGGCGAGGCGAATATCCGCTGGGCGCTCGACGCGCTGTCCTCGCGCGGCATACGCACGCTGGCCACCGACGCCGGCGGCACGACGTACCGCCGGCTGCGCTGGACGGTCGGCCCGTCGGCGCCGGATATCGTGGCGGTCGACGTGCGCTCGGGCGCGCCGCAGCCGGGCGGGCGATAACGCCGATCCGCCGGAACACTAGAATCCGCAGCTTGCCCTGCGACGGCGTCGCGTCCGGGGCGCCACCGGACCGTACGTCATGGCCTTGGCTGCGCACCGGCGCGTGTTTGCCGCCTTCTTTCTCTACGCGTTCAGTTTCGGCGGGTTCTATCCGCGCCTCGCCGAATTGCAGCGCACGCTCGGCGTCAGCGACGCGCAACTCGGGCTCGGCCTCATCGGAACGGCCTGCGGCACCCTCATCTCGCTGACGTGCGCCGGCCCGCTGCTCGATCGGCTGGGACATCGTCGCGTCGTCCTGACGCTGCTGCCGCTCGTGCCGCTGCCGTATGCGCTGTTGGGACACCTGCGCGGCGCGATGGCCGTCTTCCTCTGCCTGCTGCCCGCCGGGATCCTCATCGGCGCGATCGAGGTCGTCGTCAACCTGGAGGCCGATCGCGTCGAGCACGCGATCGGCCGCCGGATCATGAATCGGGCCCACGCCTTCTGGAGTTTCGGCTTCTTCGGCGCCGGCCTGCTCGGCTCGGGGGCGGCGCGCCTCGCGATCAGTCCGCAATGGCACCTCGCGCTCGTCGTTCCGTTGAGCTGGGTGCTGGTCTACGTCTTCCTGGGCGGGTTCGAGGCCGCCGCGCACCGCCAGGGCCAGGGCCAGCACGCCGCGAGCCACCTGGCTCGACCCACGCCGGCCATCATCGCGCTGTTCGCCCTGACGCTGCCCGCACTGCTGCTCGAAGGCGCCGGCGCCGACTGGTCGGCCATCTACATGCGCGACGTCTTCGGCGAGCCGCCATTCATCGGCGGCCTGGCGGTCGCGACCGGCGCGTTGGCGCAGGCCTGCACGCGGTATGTCGTCGACCCGTTCGTCGAACGGCATGGCGCGATGGCCGTTGCGCGGACGCTGCTGGCCATCCTGGGCGTCGGTTGCGCGCTCGTCTGCTTCACGCCGTGGCCACCGGCTGCGCTGCTGGGATTCGCGCTGATGGGCGTCGGGACGAGCGCGATATTTCCTTTGGCGATGTCGGCAGCGGCGCAACGGACGGATCGGCATGCGGCGATCAATGTCGCGGCGCTGGCGCAGATCTCGTTCACCAGCTTCCTGCTGGGGCCTCCGCTGCTGGGTTTCGTTGCACAGCATGCCGGGCTGCGCTGGGCCTTCGGGATTGGACTGCCTCTGATCCTCGGCGGCATGCTGGTGACGCGTAGCCTGGCGCCGCCAGGGCAGGGCGCGATTCGGCCGGCGGGTTGAGCGTCTCGCGCAGCGGCGGTCGGTATCAGCTTCTCGAAAGATCGAAAAGGCTCGTGGCCTCGAGATCCAGGACCTCCGTGCCGTGCGCGTTGTGCATCTGCCAGCGCCAGCGCAGTATCCCGAGCGTCGTCTTTTCCCGCGCGCGCCGTTTTTCGATGACGGTGGCCCGTAGCAGCAGCCGGTCTCCCGGCCGCACCGGATGCGTCCATTTCACGTAGGACAGGCCGGGCGAGGCAAACGACTCCGAACCGCGAAGCACGGCGTCGGCAAGCAGGCGCATCGCGATGCTGCAGGTGTGCCAGCCGCTCGCGATCAGGCCGCCGAAACGGCCATGCGCCGCCGCTTCCTCGTCGACGTGGAACCATTGCGGGTCGTAGGCGGTCGCGAAGCGGACGACCTCGTCCCGGTCCACCGTGTAGGGCCCGGCTTCGATGACCTGCCCGGCCGAAAATTCGTCGAACTTCATGCGACCGGAACCTGCAGCGCGTCGCCGATCGCGCCGGCGAGGCGCGCCCGCACGGCATCGGGCAACGGGCGCGCGTGGCGGTTCGCCGGATCGAAATTGACGTAGACGGTCTCGGCGACGAGCAGCAACTCGGCGTCCCCGGCGCGCCGCACCTGGAATCCGAGCGTGAAACTGCTCGTGCCGACCCGCGTCGCCGCGACACGGATCGCGATTTCCTCGTCGAACGCCGCCGGCCGCTTGAATTCCAGCGTCGTGCGCACGAGCGAGGGATCGCATCCCGCGGCGCGCAGTTCCGGATAGCTCCAACCGAGATCGCGGAAGTATTCCGTCATCGCGACGTCGAGGTACTCGAGGTACCGCGCGTGATAGACGATGCCCTGCGAGTCCGTCTCGTGGTAGCGAACGCGAAGGGCGTGCTCGAATTGGGGCGTCGGCATCTCGGACGGCGGGGCGCGGCCGCGGCGGCGAGCCGGTGCGGAACGTCCCGTGTGGCGGATGACCCGGATTATCGCAAGCGCCGGCGCGACGACAAGCGGCGCCAGGACGGCAACGCGTCGTGCTACCCGTCCGACCCCAGGAACGGAACCGTCAGCCACTCGTCTTCCGGCGGCGCCAGGTCGACCGCCTGCTGCGTCTCCGTCGCCGGGGCCGGTGCCGGTGCCGAGCCCGGCGCCATGCGTTGCGCGACGAACCGCCCCAGCTCGTCGGCGGGCAGCGGACGGCACAGCGCATAACCCTGCGCACGGTCGCAGCCGACGGCGCGCAGGAAATCGAGCTGGTCGCGCCGTTCGACGCCCTCGGCGATCACTTCCTTGCGCAGCGAATGCGCCATCTTGACGACGGCGCCGACGATCATTCCCGTGTCCGCGTGAGTCGCCGCGTCCGCCGTGAATCCGGGGTCGAGCTTGACGACGCGCGCGTGGGTCGACTTGAGCATCGCGAGCGAAGCCAGCCCGCTGCCGAAATCGTCGATCGCGAAGTCGACGCCGGCATGGGCCAGCGACGTGATGGCATGCTGCGCCGCCTTGCCGCCGCGCTGGAACATCGATTCCTTGACGTCGATTTCGAGCTGGTCGTGGCGCATGCCGCCGGCGCGCAACGCATGGTTGACCGCATGCACGAAGCTCGAGCGTTGCAGCTGCTCGATCGAGACGTTCACCGCGATGCGCGGGATCGCGATACCGGCCGCCCGCCAGCGCTCGAATTGGCGACACGCCTCCCGCAGCACCCACGCGCCGACCGCATCCGCCAACCCGATCTCGTCGGCGAAATCGACGAAGGCGGCAGGCTTCAGCAGGCCGTGTTCCGGGTGCTCCCAGCGCACGAGCGCTTCGACGCCGGCGATGTTGCCGCTGCGGACATCGAACTGCGGCTGATAGTGCAGCACGAATTCGTTGCGCTCCAGAGCCTGGCGCAGTTCGCGGTCGAGCTGCACGCGACGGCGCGTCTCGATGTTCATGCTGTCTTCGTAGTAGGCGAATCGGCTGCGCCCTTCCTCCTTGGCGCGGTACATCGCGGCGTCGGCCTTCTTGAGCAGGTCTTCCGCCTGCGCGCCGTCGTCCGGAAAGATCGAGATCCCGACGCTGGCGCCGACGTAGACGGACTGCCCGGCGATCTCGAACGGGCGTGAGAGGGCGCGGATAAGGTCGCGCGCCGCATTGCCGCTGTCCCGCCCCGACGCGAGCCCGGCGACGACGATCGCGTACTCGTCGCCGCCGCAGCGCGCGACGAGATCGTCTTCGCGCACGGTCTGGCGGACGCGCTCGGCGACGAGCTTCAGCATTTCGTCGCCCGCCGCCTGGCCGAGCGCCTCGTTGAGCGGCTTGAAACGATCCAGGTCCAGCACGAGGATGCCGACGCGCGTGCGCTTGCGCTGGGCTTCGGCAAGCTCGCCGTCGAGACCCGACAGCAGGGCCGACCGGTTCGGCAGCCCGGTCAGCGCGTCGCGGTGCGCATGCGCCGCATCGTCGCGCGCGCGCTGTGCCGCGGCGGCTGCGGTGTCGATACGTGCCGCGAGCGATTCGACCCACTCGGCCTGGTCGCTGCGCGGCAGCGTGCCGTCGCGGCGCGCCAGCACGATGAATCCGCGTGGCGCCGGGGACGCGCCGATCCGGAACACCGCGACCGCATGGGTTCCGCAACACGCACGGATCTGCTCCGTGATCGCCGGCGGGACGGGAGGCTCGCCGTCCCACGCGACGTTCGCGGCGTCGCCGAGGCGGGGCAGCCAGGATGGATCCACCGGGTGCCGAGCACGATCGATGCGTGTGCGGTCGTCGGCCGTGTTGACCTTGAAGTCCATCGCCAGCGGCTCTGCCGGGTCGACGAGCGCCACGACGGCGACCTCGGCGTCGGCGATCCGGCCGACACACGCCGTTGCCAGGTCGGTGACGGTCTCGATCCCGCGTTCGTCGAGGATCGCGCGGTCGATCTGCAGCAGCGCCTGCAGCGTCGCGAGCTGGGTGCCCAGGGCATAGGCGGTGCCGTTGAGCGATGCACCGACTTCGGCGATCAGGTCCTTGCCGTCGATCGGCACCGGCGACGAGAAGTTGCGCTGGCCGATGCGCTTGACGCCGTCGCGCAGTTGCCTCAGGCGCGCGGCATCGGCGCGCCGCACGAGGAGACTCCATGCGATGGCGCCGGCGGCGATCGTGGCTCCGCCCGCGCCACCGGCCCACGCGGGCGGAAACTGGCCGGCGACGGCGGCGGCGGCCAGCGCCGCCAGGATGATGCCGGCGAGCACCCACGCGGCAGCGGCGGCCCGCACCGGGCCCGAGGTGCGCTTGGGCGTGCCCGCGGGTTGTTTCGCGGATCGAGGATGTGCAGCCATGGCAGGTGAGCAGCGATGTCGTGTCGAAGGGCCCGGGCGTCCTTCGTGGACACGCGGGACCTGCCGCCGGCCGCTACGAACGCGGAACAGGGATGGCGGGCCGTTCCAGTATGCGGCTCCGGGCGCCGCCGGGAGGGTCCGGAATGGCCGTCAAAGACGCCGCAATTCGGAAGGGAGGTCGTCGAACGCCGACGGGTGGACGCGGCGCCCCGGACCCCGATGGCGGATCGACGGGCCTTAAGCGCAAGCTCGCCGCGTCGGCGCCACGACGACCGGCTACTGCGCGACCGGCAGGTGGTCACGCGCCACGCGCGGCGCGGCCGACAGCAGCACGACGATCGAGCGGCTCTCGACGGTCACGCTGCTGCCGAGC
>DATKPC010000006.1:0-60937 GCA_035524275.1 Burkholderiaceae bacterium | reverse complement strand
CGCGACGCGTCGCGCGAATTACTTCAGGTGCTTGCTGACGAACTTCGTCAGTTCGAACATCGACGCCTGCGCCTTGCCGAACAGCGCCTTCAGCTTGTCGTCGGCATTGATCATCCGGCGGTTCACGGCGTCCTGCAGCTTGTTCTTCTTGATGTAAGCCCAGATCTTGCTGGTCACCTCGGTCCGCGGCAGCGCGGCGGAGCCGACGATCGCGGCGAGCGGGCCGACCGGCGTCAGCGGCTTCATGAACGCGGCGTTCGGCTTGCGCGCGACCTTCTTCTTCGCGGCCTTCTTGGCGGGCGCCTTCTTGGCGACGACCTTCTTCGCGGCCTTCTTCGGCGCGGCGGCCTTCTTCACGGCCTTCTTGGCCGG
This sequence comes from Burkholderiaceae bacterium, assembly GCA_035524275.1. Classification (GTDB taxonomy): domain Bacteria; phylum Pseudomonadota; class Gammaproteobacteria; order Burkholderiales; family Burkholderiaceae_F; genus DATKPC01. Next base: position 60,565 of record DATKPC010000006.1, on the reverse strand, counting down.
GGCTTTCTTAGCTGCCTTCTTTGCCTTCTTGGCGGTTGCCATCGATCGTGCTCCTGGGTTCGTGGATCGGGTACCTCGATCACAGCGACAGCGTTCTCGTGATGGATCGCAGTCGAGCAGCGCTCTCGTTGCGTGAGCCGAATACTATGCGAAACGCGCCGGGAATCAAGCGTTTTCAGAGGGGAAAACGAAAAAAATCTGCCGCGACGCACGCGTTTTCAGAGGGGAAACGGCGTCGCGAGCGCTCGGCGGCAAGGCCGGGCGCCTCCCGCGGGGTACTACAGATTGATCTGACGGGCGCGTTCGCGCCATATCTTGTACATCTGGAGGTCGGCGCCGGTCCCGGCGACACGGTTCAGCGCGCCGGACCGACGTCGAGGGTCACGCACACCGCGGCGTGGTCCGACGCGATGCGGGCGGGGTCCGGCCCGTCCTCGCCGGCGCCGCGCCGGCGTTCGAGCAGGTGGTCGCCCAGCGTCTCGACGAGCAGGACGCGTCCGCGCACCTCGTCGGCGCCGGCCGCGCGCGCATCGAAGTGGCGCGAGACCAGCAGGTGGTCGATCCGTTCCGCGGCGCCGCCGTCGATATGCGTGGGCGCGGGCGCCGTGCGCCACGGCGCCGGCCCGTCGCAGGCCTGCAGCACGTCGACGAGCGATTCCGGTGGCGCCACGCCGGCGTCGGCCGGGCGCACGGGGTCGCCGACCAGCATCGTCGTTTCCGCCGCGATGCCGTCGTTGAAGTCGCCGCCGACGACGACGGCCGCCCCGGAGGACAGGCTCGCGACGACGAGGGAGCGCAGCGCCGCCGCCTCGGCGCCTCGCGCGACGAGCGCGCGCAGGCGGCCCCGGGCCCGCGCGGACGCGTCCTCGTCGGTCTCCCCGCCGGCGAGGATCGGCCGCCGCGACTTCAGGTGGACGTTGAAGACGACGAGCGGCGACCTGCGCCCGTCGCGATCCTCGATGGCGACGCGCGCGCACAGGATCGGGCGCGAGAAGGCCTCGTGCGGCGGCAGGTCGGGCAAGGGCACGCCGAGCCCGGGCGGGAACGCGCGGATCGTCTCGATCGTCGGTTGCCAGGGTGCGCGCCAGGCCAGCCCCAGGCGTGGCTTGTCGTTGTCATCCGTCGCCAGCGGCGCCGCGGAGGAGAACGTACGCTCGTCGCCGACACGCGCGACGGCGGCGGCGAGGGCGCGCTCGTGGAAGATCTCCTGCAGCAGCACGAGGTCGGCGTCGAGGCGCCGCAGCATCGCGGCCAGCCATTCGACGCGCGCCGCATATTCCGCGTCCGTCAGGGGGGCGACCTGCGCATACGCGACACGACCGGGAAGCGTGAAGTTGAGGCAGTTCAGCGTCGCGATGCGCACGGCTCGCCGTCGTCCTTACGCGCCGCGCCGCGCATGCCGCGGGCCGGCGGCCTTCACTCCGTGTCCTCGTCCTGCGGCCGCGGCTTGCGCGTGAAGCCGCGCGCCTCCGGACTGCCCTCGTAGCGGCTGCGCCGAGGCGGGCGATCGGCCGACGCGCCCGCGCCGGGGGCCGTGTCGCGCTCGTGCGGCGCTCGCAGCGCCGTCCGCCCGGCGGCGGGCGATCGCGCGCTTGCCGGACCTTCGACGACCTGCGTCAGCGCGATCACCAGGCGTAGCGCCTTGTTGACCGAGGCATCACCCCGAAACACGCGTGCCACGTCCGGATCGAGAACGACGCTGAAGCCCGCTCGTGGCGCATGGAATCCCGGGACGCCGCGTTCCTCGTCGTCGCGCCAAGGGCGCGCAGCCTCGTCGGATCCGCGCGCCGGACGCTCGCGGGGCCCGCGTTCGGGGCGCGAACTGCGTTCGGGGCGCGAACTGCGTTCGGGGCGCGGACCGCGTTCGGGGCGCGAACCGCTTCGCGGCCCTGGCGCCGCGCCGGGCCGGGCCGTACCTCGTCCGCGCGGCGGACCTGCGGCGCGCGCCGGCCGGCCTTCGCCGAAATCCCGTTTCGGGCGTGGCTTGAATTCCTTCTTCATCGGGCACTCCTCCTCGTGTCGGGCCACGGGACGCGCCCGCCGCGCCCTGGAATCATCTCGCGGGATGTTCGCCGTCCCGCAGTTCGCGCCGCAGGACCTTGCCGACGCCGGTCTTCGGCAGCGCAGGGCGGAATTCGATGTAGCGCGGCCGCTTGTAGCCCGTCAGCCGCTCGGCGCAGAAGTCGCGGATCGCGCGTTCGGTCAGTTCCGGGTCGCGACGCACCACGAAGACCTTCACGGCTTCGCCGGTGTGCGAATCGGAGACGCCGACCGCGGCGCATTCGAGGATTCCGGGGTGCATCATCAGCACGTTCTCGATCTCGTTCGGATACACGTTGAAGCCGGAAACCAGGATCATGTCCTTCTTCCTGTCGACGATGCGGATCCGGCCCTCGGCGTCCATCACGCCGACGTCGCCCGTCCGCAGGAATCCGTCCGCGGTCATCACGCGCGCGGTCTCGTCGGGACGCTGCCAGTAGCCGGCCATGACCTGCGGCCCGCGGATCGCGATTTCGCCGGGCGCGCCGAGCTCGACCGGATTCCCGCCGTCGTCCAGGAGCGCGACTTCGGTCGAGGGCAGCGGCAGCCCGATCGTCCCGGTGTAGCGATCGGTGTCGGTGCTGTTGCAGATCGCCGACGGCGAGGTTTCCGAAAGGCCATAGCCCTCGCAGATCGGACATCCGGTGACCGCCAGCCACCGTTGCGCGACGGCTTCCTGGACCGCCATCCCGCCGCCGACGCACAGCAGCAGCCGCGAGAAGTCGAGCTTGCGGAACGGCTCGAAGTTGACCAGTGCGTTGAAGAGCGTGTTGACGGCCGGAAACACGTGGAACGCCTGCCCCTGGAGTTCCTTCACGAGGCCGGCCAGGTCGCGCGGGTTCGGGATCAGGATGCATTTGCCGCCGCTTCGCATCGCAAGCAGCGCGCACGCCGTCAGCGCGAACACGTGGTAGAGCGGCAGCGCGACGACGGTTGTCACCTGCTCGCCCGCTTTCATGCGCTTCATCCCCGGCTGGTACCAGGCTTCCGACTGCAGGACGTTGGCGACGAGATTGCGATGAAGGAGCGTGGCCCCCTTGGAGACCCCGGTGGTGCCGCCCGTGTATTGCAGGAACGCGACGTCGTCCGGGCCGATGTCGACCGGTTTCCGCGGCAGGCGCAGTCCGCGCGCCAGCACGCGCTCGAAGCGCTCGGCGCCTGGCAGCTCGTACGGCGGGACGAGCTTGCGCACCCGCCGGACGACGAAGTTCACGACGACTCCCTTCGGGAATCCCAGCAGGTCTCCGGTGGAGCACAGCACGACGTGCCGCAACGGCGTCTTCCCGCGTACCGCCTGCAGCGTCGAAGCGAAGTTCTCCAGGATGAAGATGACCTCCGCGCCGGAATCGCGCAACTGGTGCTCCAGCTCGCGCGGCGTGTAGAGGGGATTCACGTTGACGACGGCGCAGCCGGCGCGCAGCGCGCCGCACATCGCGACCGGGAACGCCAGGACGTTCGGAAGCATCAGTGCGACGCGCGCCCCGCGGCCGACGCCGGCATCCTGCAGCCAGGCGGCGATCGCGGCGGAGCGTCGATCCAGCTCCGCGTACGACATCTCGACGCCGAAGCCGCGATAGGCCGGACGCGCGCCATAGGTGGCGAACGCCTCCTCCAGCAGCTGCGCGAGCGAGCGGTAGCGCGTGCAGTCGACGTCCGCCGGCACGCCCGGCGGGTAGCTCTTCAGCCAGAAGCGATCGATGGCGCCCGTCGGCATCTTTTGCTCGTCGCGTGGTCAAAGCTTCGATGATAGCGGCGTGGCAAGCTGTTCCGCTTGCGCAGAATCAGCGTCCGGTCGCCGCGGTCCGGCCGGCATCAGTCCGCGCGATCGCGCGCGACCGCGTACCGCTGAAGCGTCGCCGCCCGCGCCGCGGCGTGATCGACGACCGGCGCCGGATAGTCGACGCCGATCACGCAGCCGGCCTCGCGCTGCCGCGCCGGCGAGGCGCGCCACGGGGCGTGAATCTCGGCCGCGGTGTAGCCCGCGAGCTGCGGCAGGTAGCGGCGGATGAACGCGCCGTCCGGGTCGAACCGCTCCGACTGCGTCATCGGGTTGAAGATCCGGAAGTACGGCTGCGCGTCGCAGCCGCTCGAGGCGGCCCATTGCCAGCCGCCGTTGTTGGAGGCGAGGTCGTAGTCGTTCAGGTGGCGGGCGAAATACCTCTCGCCGTGGCGCCAGTCGATGCCGAGGTCCTTCGTCAGGAAGCTGGCGACGACCATCCGCAGCCGGTTGTGCATGTACCCGGTACGGTTGATCTGCCGCATCGCCGCGTCGACGAGCGGGTAGCCGGTGCGCCCGTCGCGCCAGGCGTCGAGCAGCGGCGCCGGGTCGGCCCAGCGGATCCGGTCGTACTCCGGCTTGAAGGCCTGCTCGACGACGCGCGGATGATGCGCGAGGATCATCTGGTAGAAGTCGCGCCAGACGAGTTCCCCGAGCCACGCCTGCGCACCGCGCGCGGCTTCGGCGTCCGGGCCGTGGTGCGCGATCCGGTCGACGGCCAGCGCCGCGGCGCGGCGGATCGACAGCGTGCCGAACCGCAGGTGCACCGAAAGATAGGACGGTCCCTTGCGCGACGGAAAGTCGCGCGCCGCCGCGTAGCGGTCGATGCGCCCGGCGAAGTCCTCGAGCGCCAGCCGCGCCGCGCGCTCGCCCGCGCCGATCTGCAGCTCCGCGAGATTGGTCGGCGCGAAGCCGAGCGTGCCGAGGTCCGGCACCGCGGCGTCGTCCGCCGGCGGCGCCAGCGCGGCGAGGTGGCGCTCCACCGGGTACGCCTTCAGGTAGAACGGCGCGAGCTTCTTCAGCCAGGCATTGCGGTACGGCGTGAAGACCGAGAAGGGCGTGCCCTGCGCCGTCATGACCTCGTCGCGCTCGAAGACGACATGGTCCTTGCGCGTCTGCAACGAGCGGCCGTCGGCGCGCAGCGCGGCCGCGACCTGCCGATCCCGGGCGAGCGCGAATGGATCGTCGTCGTGATTCGCGAATACCGCGTCGACGCGCAGCCGGTCGGCCAGCCGGACGATCTCGTCCACGGCGCGGCCGTGGCGCACGAGCAGGCAGCCGCCGTGCGCTCGCAGCGTGCGATCGAGCTCGACGACGCTGCCGTGGATGAACTCGACGCGGCGATCCGCCCGCGCCCCTTCGGCGAGCAGGGGATCGAGGATGTCGCGGTCGAACACGAAGGCGCAATGGACGCGCCGCGCGCCGCGCAGCGCCGCATGCAGCGCCGCATGGTCGTCGAGACGCAGGTCGCGGCGGAACCAGACCAGGGCGCTGTCCATCGGCCCGGATCTTATCCTCATCGGGAGGCCGCGCGCCGGCGTCCCGCCCGCGGCGGCCGCGTTCTACAATGGACGCGACGCAATGGCGCCCCCCGCCGTTCGGTCCAGGACGCGCTCGCACAGGCGTATCGATGAACCTGACCAACCAGTTCCTGATCGCGATGCCGACGATGGCGGACCCGAACTTCACCGGGACCGTCATCTACGTCTGCGAGCACTCGGAGGACAAGGGCGCGCTGGGGCTGGTCATCAATCGCCCCACCGACCTGACGCTCGAGCGCCTCTTCGACAAGATCGACCTGAAGCTCGAGATCGATCCCTGGCGAACGACGCCGGTCTTCTTCGGCGGCCCGGTGCAGTCCGAGCGCGGCTTCGTGCTGCACGAGCCGGCAGGCGACTACACGTCCTCGCTGTCGGTCGCCGCAGGCATCGCGCTCACGACATCCAAGGACGTGCTCGAGGCGGTCGCCGGAGGCAGCGGGCCGCAGCGCATGCTGGTGACGCTCGGATACTCCGGCTGGGCGCAGGGTCAGCTCGAGAACGAGATCGCGCAGAACGCCTGGCTCACGGTCGGCGCCGACCAGCGCGTGATCTTCGAAGTGCCTGCCGAGGAGCGCTTCGCGGCTGCGCTGGCGCTGCTCGGCATCGACAGCCTGCAGTTGAGCGGCCAGGTCGGCCATGCCTGAGGCGGGCCGGATGCCGGCCGTGGCCGGTGGTGTCCGGGCCGACGACGGCGTCGTGCTGGGGTTCGATTTCGGCCGCCGTCGCATCGGCGTCGCCATCGGCAGTCCGCTGACCGGCGCCGCGCGGCCGCTGGCGGTCGTCGCGGCGGCGGCCGTGCAGCGCTGGCCCGCGATCGAGCGCCTCGTGCACGACTGGCTGCCGGCGAGCTTCGTCGTCGGCATCCCGCGCCATCCGGACGGCGCGCCGCACGAGATGACGTTCGCGTGCGAGCGTTTCGCGCGCCAGCTCGAGGGACGTTTCCGCCGCCCGGTGGCGCGCGTCGACGAGCGCTACTCCTCGGCGGTCCTGCACCCCGAACGCGCGAGCGACGACTACGCCGCGTGCGTGATCCTTCAGCAGTGGCTCGACGAGCGGCGGGCCGCCGCCGCGGTCGGCCGGGAGCTTCGGACATGATCGATCTCGACGCCGAGGCCATCTACGCGACGTTCGCGCGGCGCGTCGGCGACCTGATGCGCGGGCGCGACCTGTCGCAGGTCGGGCTCGTCGGCATCCATACCGGCGGCGTATGGCTCGCGGAACGCCTGCGCGAGGAACTCGGCATCGCGACGCCGATCGGAGCGCTGGACATCTCGTTCTACCGCGACGACTTTTCGCGCACCGGGCTCAATCCCGCCGTGCGCCCTTCGCGCATCCCGTTCGACGTCGCCGGCCGCGCGCTGCTGCTGGTCGACGACGTCCTGTACACCGGGCGGACCGTGCGCGCCGGGATGAACGAGATCTTCGACTACGGTCGTCCGGCGCGGATCGATCTCGCGGTCCTCGTCGACCGCGGGGGGCGCGAGCTGCCGATCGCGGCGGGCGTCGTGGGCTGCACCGTCGAGCTGCCGCCCGAGGTCAACGTGTCGCTGTCGCGCGACGGATCGGGCCGGCTGCACCTCACGCTGGAGCGGCCGCATGGCTAGCCCGGATGCCGACGCGCTCCCCCGGCGCAACCCGCAGCTCAACCGCAACGGGGAACTGCACCACCTCATCACGATCGAGGGGCTGCCGCGACCGATCATCGAGCGGATCATCGACACGGCCGACAGCTTCATCAACGTTGCCGCGCGCGAGGTGAAGAGCGTGCCGCTGCTGCGTGGGCGTTCGGTGTTCAACCTGTTCTTCGAGAACTCGACGCGGACGCGCACGACCTTCGAGATCGCGGCGCGGCGCCTGAGCGCCGACGTCTTCAACCTCAACATCGCGGCGTCGAGCACGAGCAAGGGCGAATCGCTGCTCGACACGATCGACAACCTGAGCGCGATGCAGGCTGACATGTTCGTCGTGCGCCACGCCACCAGTGGCGCCCCGTTCCTGATCGCGCGCCACGTCGCGCCGCACGTGCACGTGATCAACGCCGGCGACGGCCGCCACGCGCACCCGACGCAGGCGCTGCTCGACGCCTACACGATCCGCCACTACAAGAAGGACTTCCGCAACCTGACGGTCGCGATCGTCGGCGACATCCTCCACTCCCGCGTCGCCCGCTCCGCGATCCACGCGCTCACGACGCTCGGCGTGCCGGAAGTTCGGGCCGTCGGCCCGCTGACGCTGCTGCCGGCCGGCCTGGAGTCGCTCGGCGTGCGCGTCTTCACGCGCCTGGACGACGGCATCCGCGGCGCCGACGTCATCATCATGCTGCGGCTGCAGAACGAGCGGATGCGCGGCGCACTGCTGCCCTCGGCGCACGAGTACTTCCGCAACTACGGGCTGACGCCGGAGAAGCTGCGGCTCGCCCGGCCCGACGCGATCGTCATGCATCCGGGACCGATGAACCGCGGGGTCGAGATCGATTCGAGCGTTGCCGACGGCCCGCAGAGCGTGATCCTCCCGCAGGTGACGTTCGGGATCGCGGTCCGCATGGCCGTCATGGCGATCGCGTCGTCGTCGCCGAGGATATGACCGCCATGTCCGTGGATGGCATCGCATGAACCTGCAGATCGCTCGTGGCCGCGTCATCGATCCCGAATCCGGGACCGATCGCGTCGTCGACGTCTTCGTCTCCGACGGCCGGATCGCCGCGTTCGGCGACGCGCCGGCGGGATGGGTCGCGCAGCGCCGACTCGACGCCGCGGGTCTCGTCGTCGCGCCGGGTCTCGTGGACCTGTGCGCGCGGATGCGCGAGCCGGGCGTCGAGGGCGCGTTGCGTGTCGAGATGCGCGCCGCGCTCGCCGGCGGGGTGACCGGCGTCGTCTGCCCGCCCGACACCGATCCGCCGCTCGACGAGCCGGGGCTGGTCCGGATGCTGCGCCAGCGCTCGCGCGAAGCGCAGGGCGCCCGCCTCTATCCGGTCGGCGCGCTGACGACCGGGCTGCAGGGCAGTGCCCTGGCGGAGATCGAGACGCTGGCAGGCGTCGGCTGCGTCGCGTTCGCGCAGACCGGGTGCCTGCCACGTGACAAGTCCGTGCTGCTGCAGGCGATGCGCTACGCGCGAACTTTCGACCTCGCGCTCTGGCTCGTCCCGGTCGAGGAGTCGCTGGCCGGCTCGGGCGTGGCGGGCGCCGGGGCGGTGGCCGGGCGCCTCGGGCTGCCGTCGATTCCGGTCGTCGCCGAGACCGTCGCGCTGCATACGATCTTCGAGCTGCAGCGGGCCACCGGTGCCCGCATCCACGTCGGGCGCCTGTCCAGCGCGCCCGGGATCGAGCTCGTGCGGGCAGCCAAGCGCGAGGGCCTGCCGGTCAGCGCCGACGTCGGCATCCACCACGTGCACCTGATCGACGTCGATATCGGCTACTTCGATTCCAACTTCCGCCTCGACCCGCCGCTGCGCACGCAGCGCGATCGCGACGCGATCGTCGCCGCGCTGGCCGACGGCACGCTCGACGCGATCTGTTCCGATCACGCGCCGCTCGGAGCCGACGACAAGCTGCTGCCCTTCGGCGAGGCGGCGCCCGGCGCCACGGGGCTCGAGACGCTGCTGCCGCTCACGCTGCGATGGGCCGCTTCGGCCGGCATTCCGCTCGACCGCGCGCTGCGCTGCGTGACGAGCGGTCCGGCCCGCGTGCTCGGCGAGGACGTCGGCCGGATCGCGGTCGGAGCGAAGGCCGACCTCGTCGTCTTCGATCCGCGCGAGCCGTGGCGCGTCACCGGCGACACGCTGGTCAGCGACGGCAAGATCACGCCGTTCATCGGCTACGAGTTGGAGGGCCGTGTCCGCTATACGATCGTCGCCGGGGAGGTGCGCCACGAGCGTCAGCCCGGGGGCGCTTCGTGACCGGCGCGAATGCACGGCCCTGATCGTCGCGTCGTCGCCGACGCGATCGACGCCGACGCCATCGATGGGATCGACGCCGGCCCGATCCGCGCCGCAGCGGCGGCGATCGGCGGCGCGCCCCCCGTCGCCGGCCGCGCGTTGCGCCTGGTGCTTGCTCCCGTCGCCCTGGTGCTGGTCTCGCTGCATCTCGCCTGGGGCCTCGCCTGGGCGGCGCTCGCGTTTCCATGGCTGCCGCTGCCGGCGCGCAATCGTGCGATCCGGCTGTGGTCGCGGATGCTGCTCGCGATCGTCGGCGTGCGCCTCGAGCCGCGCGGCCAACCGATCGACGCGCACCGCGCCGCGTGCGGAATCGACGGCGCGAATGCCGGCGGCTGCCTCGTCGTCGCCAACCACGTCTCCTGGCTCGACGTCTTTGCGATCGACGCGCTGGTGCCGTCCCGTTTCATCGCAAAGGCGGACATCACGAGCTGGCCGGTCGTCGGCTGGCTCGTGACCCTCGTGGGCACGCTTTACGTCGAACGCGGCCGCCGGCATGCGGTGGCCAGCATCAATCGCTCGCTGGCAAGGCACCTGAAGCGGGGCGAGACGCTGGCGATATTCCCGGAGGGGACGACGAGCGACGGAACGCGGCTGCAGCGCTTCCACGCGAACCTGATCCAGCCGGCCCTGGACGAGGCGAGCGAGGTGAGGCCGGTCGCGATCTCGTACTCGCAGTCGGGCATCCGGTCGCAGGCCGCGACCTACATCGGCGACACGACGCTGGTCGCTTCGCTGTGGCGCGTCATCACCGCGCCGCGTCTCGTCGTGACCCTCGACTGGCTGCCGCCGATCCCGCTCGCGACCGGCAATCGCCACGCCGTGGCCCGCGCGGCCCGGTTGGCGATTGCCGAGGCGATCGGCGCGCCGCTCGACGACGCCTGAGACCGCCTGGCGCGGGGCCGAGACCCTCTCCCCCACCCCTCTCCCGCTCCGCGGGCGAGGGGCGATCCGTCGTCGCGACTCGAGACATCGCCTCAACGGCTGACGCCGGGACTCCCCTCTCCCGCTTCGTAGCGGGAGAGGGGTGGGGGGAGAGGGCCGTCGTCAGCCCACCGACGCGGCTACGCCGCCATCCGCGGCGCGCCCTTGCCGGTCAGCTGCCGCGTGATCCCCGCCTTCAGGGGCGGCAAGTGTTCCGCGAACCGCAGTACCGCGGCGCGCAGCGCGCGCGCCGGCATCCGGTCGTCCGTAAAGAGGCGGACGACCGCATTGGTCCCGAGGTAGATCGGCAGCGTCGCGCGCCGGTGCTCCGATTCAAACGCCTGCAGGACCGCGGCGTCTCCGATGTCGCGCCCGCGATGGCGCGCCTCGCGAAGGACGCGGACCAGCGTCTCGACGCCGTAGAGCCCGAAATTGAAGCCGTGCGCGGTGACCGGGTGCATGCCGACGGCGCTGTCGCCGATGAGCACGCTGCGGCGCGCCGCGAAGCGGTGCGCGTACACCGCGACGAGCGGGTAGCTGGTGCGTTCGCCGACGAGGCGCATCGAGCCGAGCCGGCCGCGCAGCGTCTCCTCGATCCGGCGGGCGAACGCCTCCGGGGTCGACTGCATCAGCGCCGCGGCTTCGTGCGTCGGCGCCGTGACGACGATGGACGCGACGTCGCCATTGAGCGGCAGCACCGCGAGCGTCAACCCGTAGAGGAAGCATTCCTGCGCGGCGGCGCCGTGCGGCGTGTCGTGCGCCATGCGGCAGACGATCGCGCTGCGGCCGAAGTCGCGCATTTCGGCGCCGATGCCCAGCCTGCGGCGCGTCTCCGAGAATCGGCTGTCGGCGGCGACGAGCAGGCGGGCGCTTCGCGTGCTGCCGTCGGCGAGCGTCGCGGCGACGCCGCCGGTCCCGTCGCGCCCGTCGGTCGAGACCGACGTCGCCTGAACGCCCGCGACCAGCGAGACCCCGCCGCGACCGACGGTCGCCTCGTAGGCGGCGCGCCGTATCGCGGAATTGGGGACCAGGAATCCGAGCGGCTCGGAGGAGTCGCCGTCACGGTCGGTTCGCGCATCGAACTGAAGCGCGAACGGCGAGCCGCCGTTGATGACGCGGGCCTCGCGGATCGGCGAGATGTCCTCCGCGGCAATCCGGTCCCAGATGCCCAGGCGGCGAAGGATCGCGCGGCTGCGGTGCGTCAGCGCGATCTCGCGGCCGTCGGGCCGCGGCGCGGCGATCTCGTCGAGCGGCTGCCGCTCCACGAGCGTGCAGGTCATCCCGGCGTCGGCCAGCGCCGTGGCGAGGCTCAGGCCGGCCGGCCCGGCGCCGACGATCAGGACGTCGGCCGTCTCCGGATTCAAGGTGTCGATCATGGCGCGTGCCCTCCGCGACGGAGGGATCGGGTTAGTCGAGGAACGACGACAAACCTAGACGAACGGCCCTTCCGCGGCTTGACGCACGTCATGCGTCGCGGATGCCTCCGCAGGAAACCTGGAAGATCGCGCGATCCGGCCACGTCATTCCGGTGAGGCAACGCCCCCACACGCACCCGGAATCGAGCCCGACGGCATCGTCGCGGACCATCAGGCCCAGCGCGGCCCAGTGACCGAACACGATCGGCGTGCCGCGGCTGGCGCGTCGCGGGTGGTCGAACCAGGGCATCCAGCCGGGCGGCGCGGCGTCCAGGCCCTCCTTCAGCGCGAGGTTCATCGCGCCGTCCGCATCGACGAGGCGAAGGCGCGTCAGCGCATTGATGATGCAGCGCGCGCGTTCGGCACCGCGCAGCGCGTCGCTCCAGCGCGACGGCTCGTTGCCGTACATCGTCGCCAGGAATTCACGGTAGCGCCGCCCGCGCAGCTGCTGCTCGACTTCGGTCGCCAGCTCGAGCGCCCGCGCCGCGGTCCACGGCGGCAGGAGCCCGGCATGCACGAACAGGGCGCCAGCTTCACGCCACGCCAGCGGACGCGCGCGGACCCAGTCGATCAGCTCGTCGCGGTCGGGCGCCTGCAGGATCTCGTCGATCGTGTCGTCGGCGTGCAGGCGGCGGATGCCGCAGGCAACGGCAAGCAGGTGCAGGTCGTGGTTTCCGAGCACGACCGTCACGCGGTCGCCCAGGCTGCGCACGAACCGCAGCGTCTCGAGGGATTGCGGGCCGCGGTTCACGATGTCGCCGACGAGGACGACCTTGGACGAAGGCGGGGCCCGTGCGAGCAGGTCCTGCAGCGGGGCGAGGCAGCCTTGGATGTCCCCGATCGCCAGGATCATTGGACCGGTGCGCTGCGTGCCGGCGTCGGCTCCAGCGGCGCGGGCGCCAGCGCGCGCCGCGCCGCCGGCTCCGACGCCTCCACGTCGGGCGCCGGGCGCGCCTTGCCGATCGCTTCGCCGCCGGCGGTGTATTCGCCCGGAATGCCTTCCGAGCCGTCGCGGAACAGCCAGACCCGGTTCTTGCCGCGCGACTTGCCGTGGTACATCGCGCTGTCGGCGCGGCGTATCAGTTCCTCGGCACTGTTGGCGGCCGACGGGAAGAAGCTGATGCCGATGCTGCAACCGAGATCGAAGTCGGGCACGGCATCGGCCGCCGCGCTCGCCACCTCGGCGAGGATCTTGTGCGCCACGGCCAGAGCGGCCGATTCGGTGCCGACGTCGACGAGCGCCACGACGAATTCGTCGCCGCCGCGGCGCGACACGAGGTCGCTGGCGCGGACCGAGGCGAGCAGTCGCACGGCGACCGCCTGCAGCACGCGGTCGCCGGTGTCGTGCCCGTGCGTGTCGTTGATGATCTTGAAGGCGTCCAGGTCGATGAACAGGACCGCGAGCAGGCCGTTGTTGCGGCGCGCCAGCGCGAGCGCGCGTTCGAATTCGCGGTCGAACGCGATCCGGTTGGGCAGGCCGGTGAGACCGTCGCAGTCCGCGAGCCGCCGTAATTCGTCCTGGATCCGCTGGCGCTCGACGAGTTCCGCCTGCAGTTCGCGGGTTCGTAGCGACACGAGGCGATTGAACCCGTGGTACAGCGACAGCAGGACGAGCGCGATCATCGACGCCAGCACGCCGACGCCGCCGGCCACGTAGCCGAACGCGCGGCCCGGCAGCGCCATCCCGGCCCCGCGCACCCAGCGTTCGGCAACGGCGACGCGCTGCTCCTGCGGAATCCGCGCGAGGCCCTTTTCCAGGATGCGTCCCAGGACCGGCCAGTCGCGGCGGTAGGCGAAGCGGAACTCGTACGTATAGCCGACCTGCGAGGCCACGCGCAGGTCGCGTAGCGCGGCGTCGCGCAGGGCTTCGGATGCGGTCGCGCGATTCGCCACCGCGCCATCGGCCCGGCCCGCGGCCACCTCGCGCAGCGCGGCCTGGTCATCGGCGGCCGGGATCACGGTGAGCGCGGGAAAGTGCTGCGCGAGGTAGGTCCCGGCCGGATCGCCGCTGCCGACCGCAATGCGACCGTGCAGCGTCGCGATCCCGTCCGGCAGCGCCGAGTCGCGCCGGACGACGAGCACGGCCGGCACGGCATAGTACGGGCTCGTGGTCGCGAGGTACGCCTGCGTCTCCTCGGCGTCGGTGCTCGTCGCGAGGATGTCGACCTCGTGGTCGCGCGAACGGCGCAGGTTCTCGGCCGCGGGCGCGGGGCGCGCCAGCGTGAAATGGATGCCGGTCGCTTCGGCGACGAGGTCGAGGTACTCGATCGATAGCCCGTGCGCCAGGCCGCCGGAGTCGACGTACGCGAGCGGGGCGCTCGACTCCGGCGCCGCGACGACGACCTCGCCGTGCGATCGCACCCACGCGCGCTCCTCCGCGCTCAGCGCGTCGGGCGCTGCGGCCTTCGGCGCCGTCGCCGGCAGCAGGGCCACGGCGGCGCCGAAGGCCAGCATGCGGCGGCGGGCGCCGAGCAGGGCCGCGGGCATCAGGCCTGCCTCATCCGGCCCAGCAGCGCGGTCGTCGAGCGCTGGAATTCGAACGGGATGGCGATCGTTCGCGCGCCGAGCGAGCGCGCGAGCCGGGCCTCCGGGACCTCGTCCATCGCGTAATCGCCCCCCTTGACATAGATGTCCGGGTGAACGAGTTCGACGATCGGCAGCGGCACCGTTTCCGCGAACAGCGTCACGAGCGAGACGCTTTCGAGCGCGGCGACGACCGCCGCGCGGTCGTCCTCGGCATTGATCGGACGGTCCGGGCCCTTGCCGAGCGTGCGTACCGAGGCGTCGGCGTTGACCGCGACGACGAGGCTTGCGCCGAGCGCACGCGCCTGAGCCAGGTAGGTGACGTGTCCGCGATGCAGGATGTCGAAGACGCCGTTCGTGAGAACGACCGGGCGCGGCAGTCGCGCAACGGCCTGCGCGAGCGCGGCGCGTCCGACGATCTTGGCGCCGAACGCCGGCGCTGCCCAGGTCGGCGAGGCGAGGTCGCCGCGATCAGTCATCGGCCGACTCGATGCCGCATCGCGCCGCGCCGTGCCGCGCGGGCTCGATGCTGCCGAAGTCTCCGGCGCAGACCGCGGCGGCGAGATCCCGGTACAGCGCGGTGGCGAGACCGCGCTCGGCAGGCGCCGGCGGAATCGCCGCGCCGTCCTTGCCGAGCAGGACGCGCGCCGGGATGCCCGCCGCGCGCGCGGCGACGAGGTCGTTCGCGGTGTCGCCGAAGAACACCGACCGCGACAGGTCGAGGTCGAGGTCGCGCGCCGCGGCGAGCAGCATGCCCGGTTCCGGCTTGCGGCAGGGGCACGGCGTGCGATACGCGCCGACGGCGTCGGTCGGGTGATGCGGGCAGAAGTAGACGCCGGCAAGCGGTGCGCCGGCCGCCGCGAAACGCTCGCGCATCCAGCCGGTAAGGGCGTGGAATTGCGCTTCGCTGTATCGCCCGCGACCGATGCCCGACTGGTTGGTCGCGACCACCAGCAGGTAGCCCCGTTCGTGCAGCGCGGCCGCCGCCTGCAGCACGCCGGGCACGAAGTCGAAGTCCTCCTGCCGCCAGACGTAGCCGTGATCGACGTTGATGACGCCGTCGCGATCGAGGAAGGCGGCGCGCCGCGGGGCCGCGTCGCGAGGCGAGGGGGTACGCGGCCGTTCCGGGATCGATGATGCGTTAGCGGCGATTTCGCTTCCTTCGTGCGCTTCAGCCCGTGTTCCACGGCCGGGCAAAGGAGGGTGGGATGGAGGCGACGCCGGATCACCGGTGTCGGGTTCGTCTTCGGCCAAGGCGCGTGAACTACGGGCAATTCGGCGACAAGCGAGTCCATAGCGGCTTTCGGGCATCGATCGACCGGCGTTCGCGGTGCCCTCGGTCCGGAACGCGCCGCGGATCCTGGAGGGTCCGCGGCCGGTTCCGCCCAGGCGGTCGCCGGGCCGCTGCCGGCGATTTCAGCTAGCCCGCTTTTCTAGCAGCCATCGCACGTACTGTGAAGTACCCTGTTCGACCGTCCGCATCGCGGCCCCGAAGCCCGCACTTCGCAGCGCGCCGATGTCCGCCTGCGTGTAGGCCTGGTATTTGCCGCGCAGCGCCTCCGGGAACGGCACGTAGCGGATCAACTGCTCCGCCACGGCGTCGCGCAACGGCAGCGCCGGTTTGCCCTGTGCCTCCCGCAGCGTGTTGACCACGGCGAGCGCGACGTCGTTGAAGCACTGGGCGCGCCCGGTGCCGACGTTGAAGATTCCAGTGCCGGCGGCCTGCCAGAAGTGGAGGTTGCAGGCGACGACGTCGTCGACGTGGATGAAGTCCCGTCGCTGCTCGCCGTGGCCGTAGCCGTGGCTGCCTTCGAACAACTTCACGGCCCCGTCGGCCCGGAACTGGTGGAAGTGGTGGAACGCGACCGAGGCCATCCGTTCCTTGTGCGCCTCGCGCGGCCCGTAGACGTTGAAGTAGCGCAGGCCGACCACCGGCGAGCGGCTGTCCGCGAGAGTGCGGCGGACGTACTGGTCGAACAGGAACTTCGAGTAGCCGTAGACGTTGAGCGGCTGCTCGTTTTCGCGCCCCTCGACGAATCGCGGCCCCATCCCATAGACCGCCGCCGACGAGGCGTAGATGAACGGCGCGCGCACCGCCCGGCACCATTCGAAGAGCTCGACCGAATAGCGGTAGTTGTTATCGAGCATGTAGCGACCGTCGTGCTCCATCGTGTCGCTGCAGGCGCCCTGGTGGAACACGACCCGCGGGCGCTGCAGCGATCCGCGCCGCACCCGTTCGAGGAAGTCGCGTTTGTCGAGGTAATCGGCGATCTCGCAGTCGACGAGGTTGTGGAACTTGTCGGCCCGCGTCAGGTTGTCGACCGCCAGGATGTTCGATTCGCCGTGGTCGTTGAGGGCCTTGACGAGGTTCGCGCCGATGAAGCCCGCGGCGCCGGTGACGACGATCATCGACGAATTCTCCAGAGGGGGCCCCGCCGCGGCCAGGGCATCGAATGCCGCGTCGAGCGGGTGCGTCGCCGGGCGGCGGCGGATCGGCGTGAAGCCCCCGATCGTGTCGCCTTCGCCCGGGCCGCATGGTCGCCGACCTTCACGACGCACGCGGGGGGCCCGGCGCAAGATTACCCGCATCGCACGGCCGGTGGCAAAGGCGAAGGACTCGGCGCCGCGCGATAGAGTAGCGGCTGGCGGACACGACCGTGCCGGACCCCCGATGCGCGTCCTTCTGGCGGAAGACGACATGATGATCGGCGACAGCGTGCGCGTGGCGCTGCGCCAGGAAGGCTACGCCGTCGACTGGGTGCGCGACGGCGCGGCGGCGGACGCGTCGCTCGCGGCCGAGCGCTACGACCTCGCGCTGCTCGACCTCGGCCTGCCGCGGCGCGACGGACTGGAGGTGCTGCGCGGGCTGCGCGCGCGACGCGACGGCCGCGAGGTCACGCCGGTGATCGTGATGACCGCGCGCGACGCGGTCCCCGACCGCGTTGCCGGGCTCGATGCCGGGGCCGACGACTACGTCGTCAAGCCCTTCGAACTCGATGAACTGCTCGCGCGGATGCGCGCGGTCGTCCGGCGCCGCAGCGGGCGGGCGGCGCCGGTGATCGAGCACCTGGGCGTCCGCATCGACCCGGCGACGCGCGAAGTCACGCGCGACGGCGCGCCGGTCGTGCTGTCGGCGCGCGAATACGCGGTCCTGGAGGCGCTGCTGCTGAGGCCGGGCGCCGTGCTGTCGCGCGCGCAGCTGGAGGACCGCCTCTACGGCTGGGGCGACGCGATCGAGAGCAATGCCGTCTCGGTGTTCATCCACCAGTTGCGGCGCAAGCTCGGCGCCGACTTCATCCGGAACGTGCGCGGCGTCGGCTATTTCGTCGACAAGCCCAAGGGCTGACGTGCGGGCCATGGCGTCGGTGCGCTCGCGGCTGCTGGTCTCGCTGCTGGCGGTCTTCGCCGCCGGCGCCGCGATACTCGGCGCGACGACGTACCGCAACGTGATCGCCGAATCCGAGGCGCTGTTCGACTACCAGCTGAGCCAGATGGCGCTGTCGCTGCGCGACCAGGGTTCGATTTCCGCCGACAACGCCGCGGCGCTGGCCGACGAGAAGCTCGAGTTCGTCGTCCAGATCTGGGGGCCCGACGGAACGACGATCTACGCGTCGCAGCCCTACCTGCGGCTGCCCGAGCGCGCGATCCTCGGCTTCAGCGACGTCGACCTCGCCGGCGCGCGCTGGCGCGTCTTCAGCACGCTGGCCCACGATCGCGTCATCCAGGTCGCGCAGCCGATCCGCGTGCGGCGCGACCGCGCCGCGCACGCGGCGCTCAAGAGCGTCGTGCCGCTGCTCGCGCTGGCGCCGCTGCTCGCGATCGCGATCTGGTGGCAGGTCGGCGCATCGCTCGCGTCGCTCGACCGGCTCGCGGCCGACGTCAAGCGGCGCCGCGACGAGGCGCTCGAGCCGCTGTCGCAGGACGGCGTGCCGGCGGAGGTCGCGCCGCTGATCGTCGCGCTGAACGGGCTCCTGGCGCGCCTCGGCCGCGCGTTCGATGCGCAACGCGCCTTCGTCTCCGATGCTGCCCACGAGCTGCGCTCGCCGCTGACGGCGCTGAAGCTGCAGCTGCAGCTTGTCCGTCGGGCGCCCGACGACGCGTCACGCCAGCAGGCGCTGGCGACGCTGTCGGCCGGCATCGAGCGCGCGATCCATACCGTCGAGCAGCTTCTGGCGCTCGCGCGCGCCGAGCCCGGCGGGCTGCCGTCGCCCGCCACCGAGGTCGACCTCGGCGAGGCCGCGCGGCTCGCGGCGGCCGACGTCGTCCCGCTGGCGCTGCAGCGCGGCACGACGATCGAGATGCCGGATGCGGAGGCCGACGGCACGACGCCCGGCGTCCGGGTGCGTGGCGACCCGGCGCTGTTGCGCCTGCTCGCGCGCAACCTCGTCGACAACGCCGTGCGCTATTCGCCGGCGGCGGCGCGGGTCGAACTGCGCGTCGCGCCGCGCGCCGACGGCCCGGGAGCCGCCGCGCTCGTGGTCGACGATTCCGGTCCCGGCATTCCTCCGGCCGAGCGCGAGAGGGTCTTCGATCGCTTCTATCGCCGCGGCGAATCCGAGGAGTCCGGCAGCGGCCTCGGCCTCGCGATCGTCAAGGGAATCGCCGACCGCCACGGCGCGACGATCGCGCTGGGCGATTCGCCGCTCGGCGGCCTGCGCGTGACCGTGACGTTCCCGGCGTCGATGAAACCGGCAACGCGCGATCGTCCTTCGCCGGCGCCCGCGGGATAGATGGAACCCTCAGGCAGAGGGTCGCGCGCGCCGCGCTACTGCACCCGGCCGTAGCGGTCCTCGAAACGGACGATGTCGTCCTCCCCGAGGTAGTCGCCGCACTGGACCTCGATCATCACGAGCGGCACCGTGCCGGTGTTGGCCAGCCGGTGCTTCTCGCCGACCGGGACGTAGCGCGACTCGTTCGGCTTCACCGTCGTCGTCGTCTCGCCGATCGTGACCTGCGCCAGGCCGTCGACGACGATCCAGTGCTCGCTGCGCCGATGATGCAGCTGCAGCGACAGCGAGGCGCCCGGCTTCACCTCGATGCGCTTGATCTTGAAGCGCGGACCCTCCTGCAGCACCGTGTAGGCGCCCCACGGGCGCTCGACCGTGCGGTGGAGCTTGTAGGCTTCGTTGCCGCGCTCGCGCAGCGCCTTGACGACCTCCTTGACGTCCTGGCTCGCGCTCTTGTGGGCCACGAGCAGGGCGTCGGCGGTGTCGATGACGACCAGGTCGTCGACGCCGACGGCGGCAACGACGCGCTCGTCGGAGCGCACGTAGGTGCCGCGCGAATTCACCAGGATCGCGTTGCCCTCGGTGACGTTGCCGGCCTCGTCGGCCTCGTGCACTTCGGAGACGGCCTTCCAGCTGCCGATGTCGCTCCAGCCGAACTTGCACGGGACCAACGCGGTGTTGCGTGCCTTCTCCATCACCGCGTAGTCGATGGAGATGTTGGGCAGCGTCTCGAAGCTCGCGGCGTCGAACGCGACCGTATTGGCGCTCGCCTTCGTCCTGGCCATCACCGCCTGCGCGGCGGCGAGGACCTCGGGCGCCTTCTCGCGCATCGTCTCCAGCAGCACCGCCGGCGTGAAGCAGAACATGCCGCCGTTCCACGCGAAGTTGCCCGCCTTGAGGTACTCGGCGGCCTTCTCGGCGGACGGCTTCTCGACGAAGCGCGCCACCTCGTGGGCGCGCGTGCCGTCGATCGCGGCGCCCCACTCGACGTAGCCGTAGCCGGTGTCCGCATAGGTCGGCGTGATGCCGAACAGCACGATGCGCGAATTCCGCTGCGCGACCTGCGCCGCCGCGGCCACCGCGGAGGCGAATTCCGCGTCGGAGTCGATCAGGTGGTCCGCGGGCAGCACCAGCAGCGCGACGTCGTCGCCGAGTTGTTCCCGCGCCCAGAGCGCGGCCAGCGCGATCGCCGGCGCCGTGTTGCGGCCGGTGGGCTCGAGCAGCAGCGTCGTCGGACTTGCGCCCGGCGCATCGCCCAGCTCCTCGGCGACCTTGTACGAATACGCGACGTTGGTCACCACCGCGGTGTGGACGACGCCCGGAATCGCCTGCGCGCGGTCCCAGGTGCGGCGCAGGAGACTGCGGCCGCCGACCTTGATGAAGGGCTTCGGCATGGCTTCGCGCGAAACGGGCCACAGCCGGGTACCGGCACCGCCGCACAGGATGATGGGAACGATTTTCATCAGGATGGGATTCCAGGTCGCCCGGAAGCTAGGGATGGGAGTGGGATAGCATGATAACGGGATGCGGTCGCTAAGCGCGAAATGGATTTTTGCCCTGCAGAAGATTTCGGCAAATCATCCTTTCTTCTTGATGGCATCGACCAAATATTAGTTAGTGTGCGATTACTTCTATATATTGGTCGATGAAATCAAGATGCAGTTTGTATCTCATCCGTTCGAACTAATCAGGATAGGAGCGCCGGTTACGCCGCGAAACGCTTTAATTCGTAATTCATGGGACAACTCCCCATTTCACGAACTAGAATCGGCAGCGTTGGTGCAAGGCAACAAAATCGACGAGCGTCGTGCTGGATCGCGAGGTGCCGCGGCGACCGCACCACGTTGTCATGCGGCGGGTGGAAATTGGCGATCCAGGCGCGAGCGACCTACCTTCTTGGCAGGCTGAACCGAATTGCGGACGCGGCGAGACGCAGCGTCGCGCGGGCTTGACCGATCGCCGATGAAACTCGTTCCGGTCATCCTGAGCGGCGATGCCGGCGCACGGCTGTGGCCGGTTTCGCGCGAGGCGACACCGAAGCCGTTCATGCGCATCGGCGAGCGGAGCCTGCTGCAAAGCACGTGGGAACGCGCCGCGGCGATACCCGGCGTCACCGACGCCGCGGTCGTGACGAATGTCGCCTACTCGTACAAGGTCGCCGAGGAGTTGATGGACTCCCGCGGGGCCGAGGCGATCACGATGCTCCTGGAACCGTTCGGGCGCGGCACGGCTCCGGCCGTCGCGCTCGCCGCGCTCTGGGCCCGCGAGCGGTTCGGCGACGATGCGGTGCTCCTGGTGCTGCCGGCGGACCATGCGATCGAGCGTCCCGACGAATTCTTCGCCGCGACGCGCACGGCCGCGCGGCTGGCCCGCGAGACGGGCCACCTGATGCTCTTCGGCGTGACCCCGTCGCGGCCCGACACGAGCCTCGGCTACATCGAATGGGGCTCCTCGATCGGCGACACGCGCGCCCACCACGTCCTGCGCTTCATCGAGAAACCGCCGGCTGAACAGGCTACCGGCTACGTCCTCGCCGGCAACTTCGCGTGGAACAGCGGGATGTCCTGCTTCACGGTCCACGCGATCGTCGATGCGCTCGCTGCCTGCGCACCCGAGGTGCTGCGCGCCGCCGAGGCGGTCTGGCGCGCGAGCCCCCGCAAGGGCACGCAGCTCGCGTTCGATGCGACGGCCTTTGCCGCGCTGCCGGACATCTCCTTCGACTACGCGGTGCTGGAGCGCTCGTCCAACGTCGCGGTGATCCCGTGCGGCTTCGGCTGGAGCGACGTCGGCAGCTGGGCCGCGGTCTCCGAGGCGAACGCGCATGCGCCGGACGCCGCCGGCAACGTCGTCGACGGCGACGCGATCTTCGTCAAGTCGAAGCGCACCTACGTGCGCTCCGAGGATCGCCTGATCGCCGCGGTCGGCGTCGAGGACCTGGTGGTGGTCGACACGCCGGACGCGCTGCTCGTCGCGCACAAGAATGCCAGCCAGGATGTCCGCGAGGTCGTGCGCGCGCTGCGCGAGAAGGGCGCGGACGCGTACAAACACCATCGCACGATGCGTTATCCGTGGGGCGCCGATACCGTGCTGCACGAGGCGACCGGCGTGCGGATCAAGCGCCTGGAAATCAAGCCGGGCGCCGCGCTTGCATTCCGTACGCACCGCGACCGCAGCGAGCACTGGGTCGTCGCCGACGGGCTGGCGCGGATGACGATCGGCGACTCGACGTTCGAAAGCGGGCCGAACGAATCGCGCTACGTGCCGATGGGCACGCGCCATCGCCTGCACAATCCGGGGCGGACGCCGCTCGTCGTCGTCGAGGTCCAGTGCGGCGACTTCGGCGGCACTGCCGCCGACGACGACGTCGAGCGCCTCGACGACCTCGGGCGCCAGGCGTCGAAGCTGCCGCTCGCGGTCGCGGGTCCCGCCGGGGCGCGCCCGTTGCGCGTGCTGCACGTCTACAAGACCTTCTTTCCCGACAGCGTCGGCGGGCTGGAGCAGGCCATCGCGCAGATGGTGACCTCGACGCGACGCCATGGCGTCGAGGCGCGGGTCGTGAGCCTGTCGCGCAACCCGGTGCCGCACCGGCGCCATTTCCGCGCCACCGAGCACTTCCGCTACCGCGAGACGCTGTCGCTGGCATCCAACTCGGTCTCGCTCGGCCTCGCCGCCGATTTCGGCCGCCATGTCGACTGGGCCGACGTCATCCATTACCACTTCCCGTGGCCCTTCGCGGACCTGCTGCACCTGATGTGGCGCGTGCGCAAGCCGAGCCTCGTCACGTATCACTCCGACATCGTGCGGCAGCGACGCCTCATGACGATCTACCGGCCGCTGATGGACCGCTTCCTGGGCAGCGTCGACCGCATCGTCGCGACGTCGCCCAACTACGTGCAGACGAGCGACGTCCTGCGGCGCTACACCGACAAGACCTCGGTCATCCCGATCGGCCTGGAGCCGGCGGGCTACCCGGCGACGCGGGCGGAAACGCTCGCGCGCTGGCGCAACGTCCTGGGCGAAAAGTTCTTCCTGTTCATCGGCGTCATCCGCTACTACAAGGGACTGCACATCCTGCTCGACGCGGTGACCGGGACGAAGCTGCCGACGGTCATCGTCGGCGCCGGGCCGATCGAGGCGGAACTGCGGCGCCACGCGCAGGAGAAGAAGCTGGATCACGTCAAGTTCCTCGGGATGCTGCCGGAGGAGGACAAGGTGGCGCTGCTGGAACTGTGCGCGGCCGTCGTCTTCCCGTCGCACCTGCGCTCCGAGGCGTTCGGCGTCACGCTGCTCGAGGGCGCGATGTTCGGCAAGCCGATGATCTCCAGCGAGATCGGCACCGGCACCAGCTACATCAACGTCAACGGCGAGACGGGCCTCGTCGTGCCGCCGGGCGACCCGGTCGCGCTGCGCGCGGCGATGGAGCGGCTCGACGCCGATCCGTCGTTGCGGGAACGCATGGGCCGCGCGGCGCGCCGTCGCTTCGAGGAGCGGTTCACGGCCGAGCGGATGGGCACGATGTACGTCGGCGAGTACCGGGACCTGGTCGAGAAAGCCGCGTTCGAGGGCGTGCGCCTCCGGCATCCTGCCTGAAGTGCGGGGTGCGGCCGGCCGAGTTGTGCCCCGCCAGGTCGTGGCGATGCCTGCGGCCCGCCCGCGGACCCGGGCGCACTCGTGGCGTTTTACAATGCCGAAAGTAAGCTGCAATCAGCCCTTTCCCGGATGACGTCGACGTTCCGCGACGCGGGCTGAAGGGACACGCTTTCGTAACCGACGGACCCGGTGAGTCGCGCGCCCGGGTGGGACGGTGGCGTGCGCACCGCGAGATCAAGTCGACGCCCCGATGAGCCTGGTTCTGGATTCCCATCTCGATGCGCTGTACCGCTTCCGCGGGTTCATCGCCGGCAGCGTGAGGCGCGAGTTCGCGTCGCGCTACCGTAACTCGCTGCTCGGCGCCGCCTGGCTGGTCCTGCAGCCGCTGTCGACGATCGCCGTCTTCACGCTCGTCTTCTCGCAGGTCATGAAGGCGCGCCTCGGGCAGTCCGAGAACCCGTTCGCCTACAGCATCCACCTGTGCGCCGGGATGCTGACCTGGGCCCTGTTCGCCGAGATCGTCGGCCGCGGCATGAACGTCTTCATCGACCACGCCAACCTGCTGAAGAAGCTCAACTTCCCGCGGATCTGCCTGCCCGCGATCGTGGTCATCAACGCGTGCCTGGGCTTTGCGATCGTCTTTGCGCTGTTCACCCTGTTCCTCCTGGCGACCGGCAACTTCCCCGGGTGGCGCTTCGTCCTCGTCGTCCCGCCGCTGATCGTCGAGGTCCTTTTCGCGATCGGCCTCGGGATGATCCTCGGCGTCCTGAACGTGTTCTTCCGCGATGTCGGCCAGTTCTTTTCGATCGCGCTGCAGTTCTGGTTCTGGCTCACGCCCATCGTCTACACGCTCGATACGCTGCCCGAGGCGGTCGCCCGCGTCGTCGCCTGGAACCCGATGACGCCGCTCGTCGCGTCCTACCAGCGCGTCCTGCTGCGTACCGGCGAGCCGGCATGGACCGCCGTCGCGGTCGTTGGCGTGCTTGCCGCGGGGCTTTGCGCCGTCGGACTGCGCCTGTTCCAGCGTCGTTCTGCCGAAATGGTCGACGAGCTCTGATGGGCGCGATCACGGTCAATCGCCTCGGCAAGGCCTATCGGCGCTATCCGGATCGCAGGTCGCGTCTGCTTGAATGGGTCATGCCTTGGCGCGGCCCTCGGCACGAGGCCACCTGGGTCGTTCGCGACGTCACGTTCCGCCTGCAACCCGGCGAAGCGATCGGAATCATCGGCGGCAACGGCGCAGGCAAGAGCACGCTGCTCAAGCTCATCGCGGGAACGACGCAGCCGACGAGCGGCTCCGTCTCGGTGACCGGCCGGGTCGCCGCACTGCTGGAACTGGGCATGGGATTCCATCCCGACTTCACCGGGCGGCAGAACGTCGTCATGGCCGGGCAGCTGCTGGGCTTCACCGCAGGCGAGATGGCCGCTCTCCTGCCGGATATCGAACGGTTCGCGGAGATCGGCACGTACATCGACCAGCCCGTCCGGATCCTCTCCAGCGGCATGCAGGTTCGGCTTGCGTTCGCGGTCGCGACCGCCGTGCGGCCCGACATCCTCATCGTCGACGAAGCCTTGTCCGTGGGCGACGCCTACTTCCAGCACAAGAGCTTCGACCGCATCCGGCAGTTCCGCGAGGCCGGCACGTCGCTGCTGATCGTCTCGCATGACAAGACCGCGATCCAGTCCGTCTGCGACCGCGCGTTGCTGCTTGAAAAGGGCGAGCTGATCAAGGACGGCTCGCCCGAGGAAGTCGCCGACTTCTACAACGCGCTGATCGCCGAGCGCGGCCACTGGAGCGTCGAGCAGTCCCGCGCGTCGGACGGTCGCACGCGAACGACCTCCGGCACGCGCGCGGCGACCGTCGAGTGCATCGAAATCCTCGACGCGCACTCGCGCCGGGTCGAGGTCGTCGATGTCGGCCAGCCGGTCGTCCTGCGGATCGTCGTGCGCGTTCATGCCGCGCTGCCGCGCCTTGTGCTGGGATACATGGTCAAGGATCGCCTCGGCCAGCCGATGTTCGGCACCAACACGCACCTCAGGGAGCGCCCGCTGGTCGACGTCGCCGCAGGCTCGGCCTACGAGTACCGCTTCGAGTTCCCGGCGAATTTCGGGCCCGGGAGCTATTCCGTGACGACCTCCCTGTCGAGCACCGAAACGCACCTCGGCGACAACTTCGAGTGGCGCGACCTCGCCTTGCTCTTCAGTGTCGCGAACCTGAGCCGCAGCCACTTCGTCGGCTGCAATTGGCTCGAACCCGTCATTCATGTCGCTGCGCTGGACCGCACGGCGGCCGCGTCGGGCCCGGCGCCGGACGACAGCCGGGCGTCGGCCACGCTCGAGGAGCCTACCGCCCGATGAGTGCCCGCTTCGCCAGTTTCTATGCCCGCTTCGAGGACAAATTCCGCGGGGCGCGGGCCGTGATCTGCGCGCGCCTCCTGGAATATGTTCCCCTGCTGCAGGTCATCGAGCGCGACGGCGCCAGCGCCGTGGATCTCGGTTGCGGCCGCGGCGAATGGCTCGAGCTCCTGCGCGATCGCGGCTGGCGCGCTCATGGCGTCGATCTGGATGACCAGATGCTCGCCCGCTGCACGGCCCTCGGCCTGGACGTGCGTCGCGAGGATGCGGTCGCGCACCTGCGCGCGCTGCCGGCGGCGTCGCTCGACCTCGTGAGCGGCTTTCATGTCGTCGAGCACCTGCCGCTTGACGTGCTGCTCGACGTCGTTGCCGAGGCACGGCGGGTGCTGCGACCCGGCGGGCTGGCAATCTTCGAAACGCCGAATCCGGAAAACCTGCAGGTCGGTGCCCACACGTTCTATCTCGACCCGACGCATGTCCGGCCGCTGCCCCCCGGCCTGCTCTCGTTCATCGTGCAGGAGGCCGGGTTCGGCCTCGTCGACGTGCTGAGGTTGCATCCGTACGAGGAGCTGGCCCTCGGCGAGTCGGCGGATACGCCGCCCGCGGTCGCGGAGTCGATTCGTCGGCTGTTCGGGCCGCAGGACTACGCCGTCATTGGGCTGAACGTCGCCTCGGCGGCGGATCCCTTGGCCGAGCCCGTGTCGACGGCGATCGAACGCATCCGGCGCGACGGCGCCGCCACGACGGCGACGCACGCGCAGCGTCTCGCCGCCGCGGAGCAGCGCGCCGCCGCGGCCGAGGCGGCGGGTCGCGAGGCCGGCGACCGCGCCGGCCGGGCGGAGGCCGAGGCGCAACGCCTGCGCGAGGCGTTTGCGGCCGCGGAGGGATCCCGCGCGCGGCTCGACGCCGAGCTCGCGGCGTTGCGCGGCGACGCGCAGGGCGTTCGCCAGGAGCGGGATGCGCTGCAGGTGCAACTCGATGCGCATCGGGTCCTGGCGCGGGACGCGCTCGAGCGGTGCGACCGCGCCGCCGCGGAACTGGACGAGATGAAGAACAGCCTGCTGTGGCGCGCCGGCGGTCCGGCGTACCGTGGATTGCGCTCGCTCCTGCGGGGAAAGTAAGGCCCTATGCCCGCATCGACGCAACGCCCGCGGATCACCATCGCCGTGCCATCGCTCAACCAGGGACGCTTCCTGGACGCCGCGCTGCGCTCGATCTTCGCGCAGGGCGTGCCGGTCGAGGTCTACGTGCTCGACGCCGGCTCGACCGACGGCTCGCTGGACGTCATCCGGCGCTGGCAGGACAGGTTGGCCGGCTGGCGCAGCCATGCCGACGGCGGGCAGGCGGCAGCGATCAACGAAGGCATCGCGGCGGGCTCGGCCGACTGCGTCGCCTGGCTGAACAGCGACGACGCGTACCTCGACGGCGGCCTCCTGGCGCTGTGCCGCGCTCTTGACGCGAATCCTGCGTGGCCCGCCGTGTATGGGCGCGCCGCGAATGTCGATGCGGACTCGCGCCGAACCGGCCCGGTCTGGACCGAACCCTTCGATCCGCAGCGCCTCGCCGTCCGCAACGTCGTCTCTCAACCGGCCACCCTGATACGCCGGTCCGCCTGGCGCGCCCTGGGCGGTGTCGACGAATCGATGACGATGGCGTTCGACTACGACCTCTGGTGGCGCCTCTACCGGCGGTTCGGCCCGCTGGGCTACGTCGATGCCGAGGTCGCCGTGAACCGCAACCACGATGCGACGAAGACCCGCACCCGGCGGCGACTGCACTACGGCGAGGCCATCCAGGTCGTCCGTCGGCACCACGGGCACGTGCCTTTCAAGTGGTGGCTGATGTGGCCTTACGCCGTCTGGTGGCAGTCGCGGCTCGTGGCGCAGCAGACGTAAGGACGAAGGCGCGCATGCCCGACCCGAATTTGATCGCGGTGGACCTGACCCCCGTCCTGCCCGGCGGCGAGAACGGCGGCGCGAAGGTCTTTGTCCTCGAACTGGTCCGGCGGCTTGCCGCGGCGCACCCGGCGACGCGATTCCTGCTTCTGACCCAGGGGACGTCGCACGACGAACTGTCCGCCCTCGATGCCCCGAATGTCGAGCGCCTGCTCGTCGTCGGCGCGACCCCGGCCCGGCGGCGGGTCATGACCCTTGCCAAGGGCCTCCTGCGCCGTGGTGCGTCGGTGGCCCCGAGGAGGCTCGCGATGGCCGTCGCGAGGGTTGCGAGTCGCCTGGCGCGGCGGCGCCCGCCCGGGCCGTCGCTGCGCGACCGCGGCGTCGACCTCCTGTTCTGTCCGTTCACGGCCCCGGTCTACCGCGAGGCGGGTCTGCCCGTCGTCTGCACCATCTACGACCTGCAGTACCGCGCCTACCCGCAGTTCTTCAGGCCCGAGGACGTCGCGCACCGCGACCAGGCGTTCCTGGCGGCCGCGCGGCATGCGAGCGTGCTCGTGGCGATCTCCGATTTCGCGCGACGGAGCGCCGGCGAAGCCGGCCGCATCGAGGGGCATCGCCTGCGAACGATCTACCTGCGGATGGCGCTGCGCATCCAGGGAGCCGGTACCGCAGACGCGGAAGCCACGCTGCGAAGCCTGGGTCTCGCACGCGATGCCTACCTTCTCTATCCTGCGAATTTCTGGCGCCACAAGAACCACGAGATGTTGCTGACGGCCTTCGGCATCGCGGCCCATGGCGGACTGGCCAGGGAGCGGGTCCTCGTGTGCACCGGGGCGCCGGGCGAACGCATGACGTGGCTGCGGCAGGCCGCCGCCGCCCTCGGCCTCGGCGACCGGATCCGGTTCCCGGGCTACGTGACGGACGAGCAGCTCGGGCATCTGCTGGCCAATGCGCGCGGCTTGGTCTTTCCGTCGCTCTACGAAGGCTTTGGGCTGCCGCTCGTCGAGGCGATGGCCGCCGGCGTGCCGGTCGCTTGCAGCGACGTGACATCGCTGCCGGAAGTCAGTGGCGACGCGGCCCTGTTGTTCGATCCGCGCGTGCCCGGCGACATCGCCAAGGCCTTGCTGCGACTTGACGCCGACGACGCGTTGCGGGCCCGGCTGAAGGAGGCTGGCCGGCGACGAGCGGCCGAGTTTGCCGATTCCGTTCGGATGGCTGACGAGTACTGGTCCGCCTTCTCCGATGCGCTCTCCGGCGCGCGGGTCGAGAATTGCGTCGTCGGTGTCTACGCCGACGGATGGGCAGGGAGACGCCTCGATGTCGAGGTCGCCCCGGCGCCGTCCTCGCGGCGTCTTCAGCTCGAGTTCAGCGCTCCGGACTGGCTTCCCGCCAGGACGGTCAACGTCGTGGCGCGCGATCCGGGGCGCGGCACGGGCGACATACGCGTCGCGGTGCCGGCCGGTGAAAGCAGGGTGCTGGAGGTTCCGCTCGTCGCGGGCGGCGCCTGCATAAGAATCGACCTGGCGCCCGTGTTCGTGCCGCGCCGCGCCGGTATCGGCGAGGATGCGCGCGAACTGTCCCTGCAGCTGCGCCGTTGTTCGGTCGCCGGCCCGGAGGCCGGCGTCGAGATGCTTTACCCGGAAGCGGAGCCCCGATGAAATTCTCGATGGTAACGCCCTCGTTCAACCAGGGGCGTTTCATCCGGATGACGCTCGAAAGCGTTGCCGGGCAGGGCGGGGCCGACATCGAGCACGTCGTGATGGACGGCGGCAGCACCGACGAGACCACTTCGGTGCTCGCGGAATTCGGGCCGCGCGTGCGCTGGGTGTCGGAACCCGATCGTGGCCAGACCGATGCCATCAACAAGGGCATACGCGCGACCGACGGCGACGTCATCGGGTGGATCAATTCCGACGACGTCTACTATCCCGGCGCCATCGCCGCCGTGGCCGGATTTCTCGCGGCGCATCCCGACGTCGACGTCGTCTACGGCATGGCCGACCACATCGACGCCGACGGCAACTTCATCGAGGCCTACCCGACCGAGCCGTGGCGTTTCGAGCGCCTGAAGGAGACGTGCTTCATCTGTCAGCCGGCCCTTTTCTTCCGCCGGCGCGTCGTCGAACGCGTCGGCCTGCTGGACGAGGCCCTGCATTACTGCATGGATTACGAGTATTGGATCCGGATGGGCCTCGCCGGCGTGAGGTTCGCCTACCTGCCGCGCAAGCTTGCCGGCTCGCGGATGTACGGCGAGAACAAGACGCTCGGCGCGAGGATGAAAGTGCACCGCGAGATCAACGACATGATGAAGCGCGCTTTCGGCAAGGTCCCGGAGCGCTGGTTGTGCAACTACGCGCATGTCGTCGTCGACGAACGTGTCGATCGCTCGGCTGAACCCGCGCGTTTTGCGCGTGCCGTGGCCATGGAGTCCCTGCGCGCCGCGATCACCTGGAACCGGATCCCCTCGCCGCGCATGTGCACCCAGGTTGCGCGCTGGGTCATCGGCGCCTGAGTCGACGTCGCCCGACCGGGCAAAGGAGCCTCGATCCATGATCATTGCGCGCACACCCTTCCGGATCTCGTTCTTTGGCGGTGGCACGGACTATCCGGCCTGGTACCGCGACCACGGCGGCGTCGTGCTCGCGACGACGATCGACAAGTACTGCTACATCAGTTGCCGCTACCTTCCCCCCTTCTTCGAGCACAAGCATCGCATCGTCTATTCGAGGATTGAAAACGTCGCCTCGATCGACCAGATCGAACATCCCGCGGTGCGGGCGGTGCTGAAATGGTCGGGCATCGAGGATGGCCTCGAGATCCATCACGACGGCGATCTTCCGGCCCGGTCGGGGCTGGGTTCGAGTTCGTCCTTCACGGTCGGCCTGGTCCATGCCCTGAGCGCGCTTCGCGGCCGCTACGTCTCGAAGGACGACCTCGCCGCGAGCGCGATCCACATCGAGCAGGACATCATCCGCGAGAACGTCGGGTCGCAGGACCAGGTGTCCGCCGCGTTCGGCGGATTCAACCGGATCGAATTCCGGCGCAACGATTCATTCGAAGTCGCGCCGATCATCCTTTCCGCAAGCCGACTGGCGGAACTGCAGGGCTCGCTGGTCCTCTGCTTCACCGGGTTCTCCCGCATTGCGTCCGAGGTCGCGAAGTCGAAGATCGACAACCTGCGCAACCGGGAGTCGGAGTTGAAGCGAATGCAGGCCATGGTCGACGAGTCGATCAGGATCCTGCAATCGCCCGGGGTGCCGATAGCCGATTTCGGCCGCCTCCTGCACGAGAGCTGGCAGTACAAGCGATCGCTTTCCGACAAGGTGTCCAATCCGGACATCGACCGGATCTACGAGTCCGCGCGCGCGGCCGGGGCGATCGGCGGCAAGCTCCTCGGAGCGGGCGGAGGCGGCTTCATGCTGCTCTTCGTCGAACCGCGCAGCCGGCAGGCCGTGGTCGAGCGCCTGAAGCAACTCGTGCAGGTTCCGTTCAAGTTCGAGAACTCGGGGAGCCGCATCGTGCTGTATCAGCCGACGGGCCTCGGGTAAGGTCATGCCCGGGTTGCCGACCGGGTCCATGCCGCGCGATGCCCGGGACCCGCCCGTTTTGAAACGGGTCCGCCTCGCTTACAATAACTCCCTTGCACGAATGACTTTCGATGTCGGCTGCCGGCTGCATGCCGCTGCCGCGATGCGGGCTGACGTGGCAGGCCTGCGTCGCCTGCCGCACGGCGCCGGTAGGCGTCGCCGCGGACGATGATCCGTCGATTCCTTTCCGTGCCGGCAGGG
The DNA here is from genome assembly GCA_035524275.1 of Burkholderiaceae bacterium. Taxonomy (GTDB): domain Bacteria; phylum Pseudomonadota; class Gammaproteobacteria; order Burkholderiales; family Burkholderiaceae_F; genus DATKPC01. Next base: position 29,059 of record DATKPC010000006.1, on the reverse strand, counting down.
CGTGGCCGGCAGCCTCGAGGCTTTACCGATGGATGATTCCATGAGCCCGGAAGAATTCGCGCAGGTGCTGCGCGCCAAGGCCCACTGGGTGTGGCTGGAGACGCTGGCCGTGCATCGTCGTGCACCGGAGACCCGCATCGCCTCCTCGCTTTCCTCGGTCGAGATCTTCACGGCCCTTTACTACGGCGGCGTGCTTCGCTTCGATCCGAAGGCGCCGCTCGCCGACGAGCGCGACCGCTGCATCATCAGCAAGGGCCACGGATCGATCTGCATGTATCCGATCCTCGCCGACCTCGGGTTTTTTCCCGTCGAGGAATTGCAGCGCGTCTGCCACAGCGGCAGCTTCCTGGGCGGCATACCCGATCCGGTCATACCGGGCTATGAGACGATCAACGGATCGCTCGGCCATGGGCTCGGCGTCGCCGGCGGCGTCGCGCTGGCGCTGAAGCGGCAGGGCAAGGATCGCGCGGTCTTCGTCGTCACGGGCGACGGGGAACTGCACGAAGGGGCGAATTGGGAGGCGATCATGTTCGCGTCGCACCATCGCCTTGACAACCTCAACCTGGTGGTCGACGACAACGAGATCAGCATGCTGGGTCGCACCGCGCAGATCGTCAGCCATGTGTCGCTCGTCAAGCGCCTCGAGGCGTTCGGCTGGGATTGCGCGGAGGTCGACGGCCACGACGTCGTGGCCGTCACGGCGGCGATGCAGCGGATGAAGATCGCGGCGGCCGGGCGTCCGAAGGCGCTGGTCGCGCACACCCTGAAGGGACATGGCGTGCCGGGCCTGGAAGGGGCGGATCTGTGCCACATCATGAATCCCAAGCCCGAGGTGATCGACAGGCTGCTGGAGGCGCGGTCGTGAGCGCCGTTCGCCCGATCGCGATGCGCGACGCCCTGCTCGACCGCGTCTGGCGCGCGATGTCGACGGACGACCGCGTGTTTTTTGTCAGTGCCGACTTCGGATCGCCCGTCCTCGACCGCATCCGGGAACAGTTCGGGGATCGGTTCGTCAACGTGGGCATCGCGGAGCAGAACCTGATCAATGTCACGGCCGGGCTCGCGCTCGAGGGCTACAAGGTCTTCGCCTACGCGATCGCGCCGTTCATCACGATGCGCTGCTTCGAGCAGGTGCGCGTCAGCCTGGCGCTGCTGTCGCAGGTGCGCCCGATGAATGTCAGCCTGATCGGCGTCGGGGCCGGCTACAGCTACGTTGTCTCCGGCCCGACGCACCAGTGTTACGAGGACCTCAGCGTCATGCGCGCGTTGCCGAGCGTGACGGTCTACTCCCCCGCCGATCACGTGACCACGGCTGCGCTGTTCGATCGCTGCCTCGGCGAAAGGGGCATCAAGTACCTCCGCCTCGACGCGCAGGTGCTGCCGCCGATCTACGATGCGGCGCCGCCCGACGTGGGCGCGGGCTTCCACGTCCTGCGGCAGGGGGAGCACGTCGTGCTGGTGGCGACCGGCTACATGGTCCACACGGCGCTGAAGGCCGCGGAGCGGCTGGCCGCGGCCGGCCTGTCCGTCGGCGTCGTCGACCTGTTCGACCTCGGCGGATTCGCGGCCGAGCGCCTTCGCACCGTCCTCGCGCGCTACGCCGGCATCGCGACGCTGGAGGAAGGCTTTCGCGGCCGCGGCGGCCTGGATGCCATGCTGTTCGAGTTCGCGGCGCGGCGCGGCCTCGGCGTGCGCATGCTGAACTTCGGCGTCGAGCCGGGTTACCGGTTCGAATTGGGAACGCGCGGCGAATTGCACGAGCAGGTCGGCATCGGCATCGAGGCCGTCTGCCGCGGCGTATCGTCCTTCGCCGCCGAGGTACGCGCCGCGGTCGGCGCGCAACCCGAGTGCCAGGCGGGCTAGGTACCCCGCCGCCGGGACCGCCTCGGGGAAACGGCGTCGGCCCCCGGCCGGCGCGCCGGCGGCCCGCCCACTTCCTCAACCCAGCCCGATTGGTGATCAAGGCATGAAATTCCCGCTGATGCGCAACAACATCCTGCGCGAGGACCTGGACGCGGTCATCGCCCACCTGCGGCAGGACGATCCCATCCTCACGAACGGCGCGAACTGCCGCGCGTTCGAGGCGGAATGGTCGAAATGGCTTGGGGTCGAGCACAGCGTCTTCGTCAATTCGGGGGCGTCGGCGAACCTGCTGACGATGGCCGTCCTCAAGATCCGGCACCCGGACGGCGGCGAAGTGATCGTGCCGCCTCTCGCCTGGGTGTCGGACATCGCGTCGGTGTTGCAGAACGGGTTCACCCCGGTCTTCGTCGACATCGATCCGCGGACGCTGGGCATGGACCCGGGCCAGGTGATCGCGAAGCTCAGCGGCAGGACGCGCGCCGTCTTCCTGACGCACGTGCAGGGCTTCGACGGGCTGACGGACGAACTCCTCGGCGAACTGGAGCGTCGCGGCATTCCGCTCATCGAGGACGTCTGCGAGTCCCACGGGGCGACCCACAACGGGCGGCGGCTGGGCGGGTTCGGGTGGATCTCGAACTTCTCGTTCTACTACGCTCACCACATGAGCACGATCGAGGGCGGGATGGTCTGCACCAACGACCGGACCGTCTACGAACAGGTGCGGATGCTGCGTTCGCACGGCATGGTGCGCGAGGCCAGCGATGCCGACCTTCGCCTGTCGTACCAGCAGCGCTTCCCGCAACTGAATCCCGATTTCATCTTCGCCTACCCGGCCTACAACATGCGCAACACCGAGATCGGCGGCATTCTCGGGCGCAGCCAGCTGAAGCGCCTCGACCGGAACGTGGTCCGGCGCAACCAGAACCTCGTGCGGTTCCTGGAGCGCATCGATTCGCGCAAGTACCGCACCGACTTCAAGCTCGAGGGCTGCAGCAACTACGCCTTCAACCTCGTGCTCAAGGAGGCGGACCACGACCTGGTCGAGCGCCTGATGCAGAGGATGCGGGAGGCCGGCGTGGAGTTCCGTCGCGGCAGCGCCGGCGGCGGCAACCAGGCGCGACAGCCGTACCTGAAGGGCGTCGTCCCGGACGACATCCTGAAGGATCTGCCGCAGGTCGAGCACGTCCATTTTTTCGGCTTCTACATCGGCAATTTTCCCGACCTGCGCGACGACGAGGTCGACGAGATCTGCCGCATCGTGAACGAGGCCTGATGCGTCGGGCGCCTCGGGTCGGAGCGGCGCGTACCGCCGGCGCGGGCTCGCGATGACCGCGGTCGTCGTTCTCGCTGGCGGGCTGGGCACGCGATTGCGCAGCGTGGTCCCCGACCTGCCGAAGCCGATGGCGCCGGTGGCGGGCCGCCCGTTCTTGGAATGGCTCCTCGACTACTGGATCGGGCAGGGAATCGACCGAATCGTGCTTTCCGTCGGTTACCGTCGCGAGATCATCGAGCGGCACTTCGGCGCGTCGTATCGCGGGATCCGGGTCGACTATGCGGTCGAGGAGACGCCGCTCGGCACGGGCGGCGGCCTGCTGCTCGCCGCGGCGCTGCTGTCGTCGGAGCGCGAGTTCCTGCTGATCAATGGCGACACGTTCTTCGAAGTCGGGTTGCCGCGCCTGCGGGAATTCCATCGCGGCCGGGGCGCGGCCTGGACCGTCGCGTTGTTCCGGGCGAACGAGGCCGGGCGCTACATGGGAATGGAAGTGGACGCCGACATGCGCATCGTCTCGCTGAAGTCCGGTGCCGGCACCCCGGGCCGCCTCGCGAACGGCGGTGTCTATCTCGTCGATACGGCCGGCCTCGCGGCGCTCCCGTGGCGCGCCGGATCGCGTGCTTCGCTGGAGGACGACATAATGCCCGCCGTCGACGCCGCCGGTGGCGCGCTCTACGGCCTGGAAATCGACGGCCGATTCATCGATATCGGCGTGCCCGCCGACTACCTCCGCGCCGCGGAGGTGCTTGCCGCCTGACCTGCGCACGACCATGGACCACGACGCACTTCTCGAACGCAACTTCCGCTCCTCGATCGCGGCAAAGGAAGCGTTTCTCGGCATGGCGGACCGCCGCGCCGAGTTCGCTCGCGCGGTCGGGCTCGTCGTCGACCGGTACCGGGCGGGTGGACGGCTCTACATCGCCGGCAACGGCGGCTCCGCGGCCGATGCGCAGCACCTGGCGGCGGAGTTCGTCAGCAAACTGGCGCGTGATCGGGCGCCGCTGCCGGCCGAGGCGCTGACCGTGGACAGTTCGGTCCTGACGGCCATCGGCAACGACTACGGCTTCGAAAAGGTCTTTGCGCGGCAGCTGGAGGGCAAGGCCACCACGAAGGACGTCTTCCTCGGGATCACGACGTCCGGCAATTCGGCCAACATCGTCGCCGCGCTCCACGCCAGCCGGCGGATCGGGATGTCGTCGGTGGCGTTCAGCGGCCACGACGGCGGCGCCGTGCGATCGCTGGCGGACGTCTGCATCGTCGCCTGCGGCCACGCGACGGCGACGATCCAGGAACTGCACATCGTGCTGGCGCATACGCTCTGCGAGGCTGTCGAGCTTGCCCTGTTCGATTGACCCTTCCAACCCCCTACCGGATCTCCACGCGCATATGAGCCAAAGAATCCTCGTCACCGGCGGTGCCGGCTATCTCGGTTCCATCCTGGTTCCGCAACTGCTTCGGGCGGGCCACAAGGTCACCGTGATCGACAGCTTCATGTTCGGGCAGAACAGCCTTGCGGACGTCTGCGCCGATCCGAATTTCAATGTCGTTCGCGGCGATGTCCGCATGGCATCCGCCGTGTCGAGGCTGATCAAGGACGCGGACGTCATCATTCCGCTCGCGGCGCTGGTCGGCGCCCCGTTGTGCGCCAAGGATCCGGTCGGCGCGACGACCACGAACCGGGATGCGATCGTCAGCATGCTCGACCTGGTCAGCAAGGACCAGCTGATCCTGATGCCGACGACCAACAGCGCCTACGGCTCGGGCGACAAGGACAATTTCTGCACCGAGGAATCGCCGCTGAACCCGATCTCGCTCTACGCGAAGGAGAAGGTCGAGGTCGAGCACCGGCTGATGCAGCACCCGAATGCCGTCAGCTTCCGCCTTGCGACGGTCTTCGGGATGTCGCCGAGGATGCGGATCGACCTCCTGGTCAACGATTTCACCTATCGCGCATGCACCGACCGCTTCGTGGTGCTGTTCGAGAGCCATTTCAAGCGCAACTACATCCACGTCCGCGATGTCGCACGGGCCTTCCTCCACGCGCTGGAGAACCGCGATCGCATGCGCGGGCAGATCTACAACGTCGGCCTCTCGGACGCCAATGTCTCCAAGCGCGAACTGTGCGAGCACATCAAGAAGCAGGTTCCCGACTTCCTGTTCCTGGAGGCGCCGGTGGGTAAGGACCCGGACCAGCGCAACTACATCGTCTCCAACGCGAAGATCGAGGCGACCGGCTACCGCCCGGCGCATTCGCTGGATGAAGGGATCCGCGAGTTGATCAAGGGCTACACGATCCTGCGCAACGCGAAGTACGGCAACGTCTGAGGCGCGCGCGGCTCGGATTCCGGCGCGGCATGGGGCGCGCCGGCCGGCCGCCGTCGACATGGCAGCATCCCTGCAGTTCGTGCAGTCGCTCCTCGCGAATTTCGATGACGGCAGCCCGCTGCTCGTCGCGGCCTACGTCGCCCTGCACGTGGCGTTCGCCGTCTTCTTCCTGCCGTGCTCGCCGTTCACGGTCATCGCGGGCGCGCTGTGGGGAGTCTGGCCGGGCCTGGCGATCTCCTCGGGCGCCGCGCTGCTGGCGTCGGCGGCCACCTTCTTCATCGGTCGGACCGTCGTGGCGGGCCACGCGGCGCGTTTCATCACCCGCTCGCGGTTCATTCGCCGCTCGAGCGAGGCGATGAAGTGGGTGTTCTCGATGGGGTGGAAGTCGGTGCTGCTCATGCAGGGCAATCCGCTCGTCCCGGCCTCGAGCATCGGGTACGTCTTCGGGCTGACCGGGATGAATCCGCGAACCTACCTGGTCACGACCTACCTCGCCGCACTCCCGCTGCAGGCGGTCCTGGTGACGAGCGGGGCGATGGCCCGCGAGGCGGTCATGTTGCATCGCGTCCACGGGTACGTCGTCGCCGGGATGTGCGTGGCGACGGGCCTTGTCGCAATCTGGATGGCCGTACAGCATCGCCTGCGACGCGCCGAGGTCGCGGCCAGGGAGGAGGGGGTATCCGCGGAGCGCAATTGAAGCGGCGGCGCCGGATGCCGCGGTCGGCCGCCCGGCTGTCCGGCCTTTCCTGTCCGGCCTTTCCTCTGCCCGGCCTTTCCCCTGCCCGCGCGCGCAGCTAACGCGCGGGCGGTTCAGCGATGTTGCGGATGATGTACCGCGGCCGCCCCTTCGACTCGTCGTAGATGCGCGCCAGGTAGAGACCCATGATGCCGTTCGTCATCAGGATGACGCCGCCGAAGAATGCGACCGCGATCAGGACGCTGGACGCGCCCTCGGCCGCCACGCCTAGAAGTTTTGTCGCCAGGGCGTAGACGATCAGGATGACGGCGACGAGGCTCGTCGCGAGGCCGAGGAAGAACGAGATGTAGAGCGGCGCGGCCGAGAAGGCGGTCAGCCCGCGGATGAATTCGCGGATCGGGCCCTTGCCAATCAAGGGCATCTTGGTCCTGCCCCCGAAGCGCGCTTCACGCCGATAGTAGATGAATTCCTGTCGGAACCCGACCCAGATCGAAAGTCCGCGCATGTAGGGATCGTATTCCGGCAACGCAAGGATCTGGTCGACGATCTTGCGCGACAGCAGCTTGAAGTCTCCGGTGTTCTCCGGAAGGTTGATGTCCGAGAAGAAATTGATGACGCGGTAGGCGCGTCGGGTCAGCCACATCTTGAACGCGCTCTCGCCGTCGCGGTGCGTCCGCGTCGTATGGACCACGTCGGCACCGTCGCGGAACTTTTCGACCATCTGCGGCACGAGTTCCGGCGGATCTTGAAGATCCGAATCCATGTAGACGACGGCGTCGCCCCTGGCGTGCGCAAGGCCCGCCATGACGCACGGCGTGACGCCGAAACGACGCGACATGGTGATGATCCTGATCGGCTGCCGCGCCTGCAGTTCCGTCAACAGTTCCACGGAGCGGTCGCTCGAGGCATCGTTGACGAAGATCAATTCGTAGCTGCTGTCCGGGATCAGGGACGCGGCCGCACTCACCCGTCGAACCAGTTCGGGGATGTTCTCCTCCTCGTTGCGGAATGAGAAAACGAAACTGATCAGCACGACTTGGTCCCCATCTTGCGAAGTATGACGTGGCGTGGACGCGTCGACCTCGAGGAGATACGACGCGTTGCATATAATGGCGCAATCCGTCGTCGAGCAAGCGCCGGTCGCTTGTGCGGGCCGCGTCCAACCCGTGTCGCAGTCGGCCCGGTGCGCCACGGATACCGTGGCGGGCGGCGGACCGGGCGCTGCCGTGGCAGGGCGCCGAGGCGCAAGCCGCCTTCGAGGCGAGTTTCGAAAGTTCTCATGACCGACGATCCGTGGAGCCTCCGTGACGCGGCCTGCGACAACGGTGCCGGGGCATGATGTTCCTCGTTTCGTTGCCTATCGTCGCGATCCTGCTTCTCCTGGCGACGGCGGTCGGTCGTGGATTGCTGAGGCTGCTGCCCGGGGTACTTCGGCGCAATTCAGGCCTCTACCTGGCGCCAGCGTTGGGCCTGGCGGTATGGGTGCTGGTCGCGACGGTGCATGGCTGGCTATTCGCGTTCAACCCGATCACGTCGGCCCCGCTCGCGCTTGCGCTGCTGGTCGCGGGGATCGCCGCCGATCCCCGCCGTCGTGAACTGATCCGCGACTGGACCCGCCTGTGCGCGTTTGGCCTTCTTGCCGCGCTGCCGATCCTCGCTCCCGCCCTTCGTTTCGACGCCTTCAACCCGTTCAATGACACGTTCACCTACCTCGTTCACAGCCAGTGGCTGCAGGTGCACGCGTACTCCGAACCGGCACGGGCGAGCGGATTCTACCCGACGGAAACGCAGGTTCTCGTCTACCAGATCCACGGCTATCGGATGGGCGGCTCGTTCTTTCTCGCCTTCGTTCAGTCGCTTTTCGCGCTGGACTGGTCCTATGACGCGTACCTGCCGACGCTGGGTTTCGTGTTCGCAGTCGGCTGCCTCGGCGTCGGCGCCGTCGTGCGGCAGATCCTGCCGCTCCGGCCGCTTGTCTGCCTCGCGACGTGCCTGCTCCCCGCGTATACGCTCAACGGGTACGCCTTCGGCGCGGAATACGGATTTCTGCCGCAGACGTTTGGCCTGACATTCCTTGGCGCGATCGTCGCGATGGTGCCAGGTCTCTGCGCCGACGCACTGCGTGCGCCCGCGCTGATGCGCGTTCGGATCGCCCGGGCGTTTCCCGCGGCCGTCGTGCTGGCCGCGTTTCTCGTCTGCTACAACGACATGCTGCCGGTCGTCGTCGCGATCGTCGGCCTCTTCGTCGTCGTGACCTGCGTGACGCAGGCGCAGCGCCGGCTCGCGATGCTCGGAACCTTGATCATCCTGGCCGTCGAAGTCGCGGCGATTGTCAACGTCGAGTCCGTCCGCATCCTTCGCAGTGTCGTCGGGACTGCATTTAGTGCCTCGAGCGGCGACTTGCGGTTCGGATGGCCGGTGAGATGGACGCCGATTCAGTTCCTGGCGCACTCTTTCGGAATGAAGTCGGCATTCGATGGCGGGCTTGCGGCCGACGACCTGCTGAGTCGATGGGTCTTCGCCGTCGTGCTCCTCGTCATCATCGGCGTCGTCGCCATTCTCCTTCGGCGCCGGCGCTGCAGGTTGCAGGTGATCTTTCTGCTTTGTGCCGATGCCGTCTTCGCTGCCGCGTTCCTGAAGTTCCGGTACTTCACGGCAGGCCACGACGGGGAGGTCGGCTACACGTTCCTGCAGTTCAAGATTGCCAAATGGGCGACCCTGTTCAATCTCTCGTTGCTGGCCGCGTGCCTGGGATGGCTGATCATGCGCCGCCGCTGGGTGGGCGGGGCTGCCGCGTTGGCACTGGTTGCCGCAATCGCCGCCGGTGCCGTGGCCTACGTCGGGGTCATCCCGGAGCTCTACACGAAGCAGTTCCAGGACGAGGCGATGCGCGCATGGTCGCCCTTCAGCGAGATGCTGGAACTGCGGTCGAGACTCGATGCCATCCCGAAGAACAAGACCGTCTACCTCGCCATCGGCGGCGAGCATCACAAGTTGCGGCAGATGGTCGCCTACGTGCTCTGGGACCGAAAGGTCGCGAGTTCGTACGATGACGACGGCTACATCGCCGGCACCCTGCCGCCCAACGAACGGCGTGTGCCGATCGGCGTGGCGGACTGGCTGGTCGAACTGAAGCGCGCGCGCGACGGGACCGAGAATCCGCTGGCTCGCGTCGGCCCTTTTTACATCCGCGCGGCGCCGTTCGCTTCCCTGGTGCTGGACCGCATCGACGGAGCCTATGAAGCCGAGAGCGATGGGACCAAGACATGGAACTGGGTTCGCGATGCCGTGGAATACCGCTTCCATGTCGTGGGGTCGGTTGCATCGGCCGCGCTGGGCTTCGACTACCTCGCCGCCGTAAGCGATACGCGCCACCTGCGTGTCGCGATCTCGCGGATCGCCGACGGCAAGACGGAGACCATTGCCGAATACGACAGGGCGGTGCCAGGCGGCTGGGGGCATTTCGCCGACCCGCGCGTGCGGCTTGCCGGCGGAAACGCGACCTATGTCGTGCGGATCGCCGTGGACGGCGAGGCCCATAGGCTATCGGGCACGGACCCGCGCGAGGCGAAGTTCATGGTCCAGGACCTGAAGTTCGAGGGATCGGATTGAACCGCCGAGCCGCCGCGACGGAGCCGATCGGCGTGGCCGCGGCACCCCGCTCCGGGAAAGGATCGGCGTTCGCGCTCGCTTGCGTCGCGGTCGGGCTGATCGCCCTCGGCGTCATTGGCGAGCGCTGGACCCGGTCAGGCGTCGTCCAGGAGCGGCGACGCGACGTGCCCCGGCCGGCGGCGGCGTGGATCGACGTGCGCGAGCGCCGCTGGCAGGCGTACCTCGAGCAGTGCTTCCTGGACGCTCTCGGGCGCACGCGACGCGCGCTCATCCTGGCCTACAACGAGGCACGGCTGCGCCTCTTCCCGACGCGACCGAACGAGAACTACGTCTGGACCGAGTCGTTCGGCTTCTATCCGGTCGACTCGATCCAGAGGCTGAACTTCGACATCCTCCACCGCGGCGAGGTGGAGGCGGAGTACACGAGGGCGGCACGTCGACTCCGCGTACTGCAGGTGCTGCTCGAACGCAAGGGGGTGCGCCTGCTCGTCGTGCCCGCCGTGCCGAAGGTGCGCGTCTACCCGGAATTCGTCGCGCCCTACCTGGTGGCCCCGGCGTCCGAGGCCGTCGGCCGCGCGGTGACCTACGGCGACATCCTGGAGCGCGAAGGTGTCCATGTCGTCAATTCGCAGCGCTACTTACGCGAGCGAAGAGCGTCGGCCGCCTGGCCATTCTTCACCGCGACGAGCTTCCATTGGAGCTATCTCGGCGGCTGCCAAATCGCGGGCGAGCTCGCCCGGCGCGCAGCCGATCTCCTCGGTCGCCAGCTTTACCCGATCGACTGCTCGAATGTCGCGGTCGGCCCGGCGAAATGGGCCGACCGCGACATCGTCGATATCCTGAACATCGTCTCGAGGGACCGGTTCCTGGGGTCCGCACCGTTTCCCGACATCTCCCCGCTCGTCGGTGGCGGCAACGCCTTGCCGCGCGTCGTGCTCGTCGGGGATAGCTTTTCCGACCAGCTCGTCTACGCGATGGGCCACGCGATGCCGCCGCTGTCCTGGGCCCCGGGGTGGTTGGCGATCTATCCGCGGCTCAGCCGGCGTGAAACGATCCGGATCGACGGCGAACGATCCGCGGGCGCGCCGGCGACGCGCGACGATGCCGCGTCGGAGGCCATGTCGGCGGACATCCTCGTCATCGAGGAGTCGGACGGCGACGTCTATCGCAGCCCGAACAACCTGGATGACCTCGAGTTCGGATTGACGCGGGCGCTCCTCGAAACGACCTTGGCTCGCGCCGACTGTCGAGCCATCGACGTGGGGCGGCTGGTGGTCGACGGGTGGACGCCGGATGCCGCAGGCGCCTGGGTCGCCGCGGGATCGAAGGCGAGCATTGCGCTGCGCGCCCCGCAGCGCGGGGATTGCAGCCGTCTGGTGATGAGGATTGCCGGCCACGATCGGGATTCGGCAGCGCCGCACCGGATCCAGGTACGGTCGGGCGCGACGGTGCTGACCCGCTTCGACGTGGGGACGGCGCCGGTCGACATCGATGTGCCGTTGCCGGCCCTTGTCCTTGGGGACGACGGCACGCTGCGGGAACTGCAGTTCGAATCCTTGGACGGCACGCGTCTCGATCTGCATCTCGAGGCGGCGGGCACCGTGGGGCGCGAGCCGGCCGGGGTGTCGGGCTCGCCCGGAGCGGACGGCGGCGGGGCGGCCCGACCGCACGCGTGGACGGACCGCGCGGGCCTGCCCGTCGACGTCCTGGCGGCGGCCGGGCGCGACGACGTGGCGACTTCCGGGCTCGCGCCGCTCGAAGGCAACGGCGCGGAACGCTGGCGCTGGGCGCTCGGATCGACGACGCGCGTTCTTTTCTATGTGCAGCCGGCGGCCGGCGATGCGCGGCGGCGCGTTCGGCTCGACCTCGGCTTGAGGAATGCGCTGCCCATCAAGGGCCAGTCGGTCGCGGTCAAGCTCAATGGCATGACGGTCCGCCACCTCGTCGCCGACGTGCCGGCCTCGAGCACCGCCACGCTCGACGTCCGCGAAACGATTGACTGCCGCGCGGGGGTCAACGTGCTGGAGTTCGACTACGGCGATTGGAACCATGGGCGCGCCGAATACGTCCCCGGCGATCCGCGACCCCTTGCGATGGCCGTGATGCGCTTCGGGCTCGAACTGGCGGATTGACGCGAGTCCGCGCGGCGATCGGGGGCGCAATCGAGCGCGAAATCGAGCGCGAAATCAAGGTTCTGTCGACGCGAAACGCCGATGCTCTTCACCACGCCGCTCTTTCTGCTCGCCTTCTTGCCGGCGTTCCTGCTGGCCTATTTCCTCGTCCGTGGTACGCGGCTGCGCAATGTCGTCGCGCTCGCGTTCAGCATGCTCTTCTTCGCCTGGGGCGAACCGGTCTTCGTCTGGTATGTGGTCGCCGGCACGGCGATCGACTACGTCTTCATCAAGCAGGTGTTCTTTCGCCGCGACCTGGGCGAGGGAGCCAAGCGCCTCGGGCTCGCCGTCGCCATCGCGATCAATGTCGGCGCCTTGCTGTTCTTCAAGTACGCCAACTTCTTCGTCGACCAGTTCCAGCCGCTGCTCGCCACGACGGGATGGTCGCGTCCGGCGTGGTATCCCGTCGTCCTGCCGCTTGGCATTTCGTTCATCGCCTTCCACAAGATCAGCTTCCTCGTCGATCTCTACAAGCAGAGGATCGCGCCACCGGCGTCCTTTGTCGGAGCGCTTCTCTACATTCTGTTCTTCCCGCAGCTCGTCGCGGGCCCGATCATCCGATACCACGAGATCCGCGAGCAGATCGAGTCCCGCTCGACGGGGCCCGACGACGTGCTCGGCGGTTTCGTCCGTTTCGCGCGCGGCCTCGCGCGCAAGGCGCTGATTGCCGATCCCGCCGGTATCGTCGCGAGTTCGGTCTTTGCGCTTCCCCCGGAGTCGCTTCCATTCCATGTCGCGTGGATCGGCGTCGTCGGCTACACGATCCAGATCTACTTCGATTTTTCCGGCTACTCCGACATGGCGATCGGCCTCGCCAGGATCGTCGGATTCCGCTTCCCGGAGAACTTCAACCAGCCCTATACCGCGTGCAGCGTGACCGATTTCTGGCGCCGATGGCACATGACGCTGTCGAACTGGATGCGCCTCTACCTCTATGTCCCGCTAGGAGGCAATCGCGTCGCGCCCTGGCGTCTCTACCTGAACTTGTGGATCGTTTTCCTTGTTTCCGGTTTTTGGCACGGAGCGGCATGGACGTTCATCGCCTGGGGTGCCTATTACGGATTCTTCCTGACGGCCGAGAAGTTCTGCGAACGCCGCGGCTGGGACCTTCCGGTGCCTCGCGTCGTGAAACAGGCACTGACATTCCTGGTCGTCGTCAATGCCTGGGTGCTATTCCGCGCCGACTCGCTCGACTATGCGGCGCGCCTGATCGCTCGGATGTACGGCCTGTTGCCGCAGTCGCGGCCTTCACCTGAGCCTTTTGCGCTGATCTTCCAGCCGATCGGGCTGGCGGCGATCGGCGTTGGCCTTCTGCTCGCGCTGGTTCCCCTGCCGACGGTGCTTCGCCGTGTCGCGGCAATCAAGGACTCGGAGGCGTTCGACGCAATTCGGTGGGCAAGCGGCGCCGCCCTGTTTTTGGTAGCCTTGGCGAGTGTCCTGGCTTCGGGCACCTCGACATTCCTCTATTTCCGCTTCTGACGCGCGCGAGCCTTCGCTGCTGACGCGACCGGAGCGCTGCCGTCACCGGACAGCATCCGGAAACGGCACCGCGTTCGCGGGCAAGGTATCCGATCCCGATGAAGATAGGCTTCGACGTATCGCAGACCGGCAGGACGAAGGCGGGATGCGGCTACTTTGCCGATGCCATGATCCGGGCGCTGATCGCATCCGGAAGCGGACACGCCTTCCACGTGTATCCGGATTTCGGCGATTTCTTCTTCGACCGTGAGGTGGTCGATACCTTCACCGCGCGAGGTGCGGACGTCCGGTTCGGGCCGACGCACCTCACGCGCGAGAGCGCCGCCCGCTTCTGGACCGCCCCGGAGCTCGACGCGGCGCTTGGCTACCCCGACATCGTCCACGCCAACAATTTCTGGTGCCCGGTCCAGAGCCTCGCCGGGCGCGTGATCTACACGCTTTACGACCTCGGATTCCTGCTGCAGCCGTGGTGGACGACCGAGGAGAATCGGCTGGGCTGCATGGACGGGGTGTTTCGCGCCGCGACGGCCGCCGACTGGATCGTCTCGATATCGGAGGCGTCGCGGCGCGATTTCCTCGCCACCTTCCCGGCGTTTCCCGCGGATCGAATCCGCGTCATCCACCCGTGTTCGCGATTCGACGCGACCGATCGCGCAGGCCAGCGCCCGTCGGCCGTCGATGCGGCCGTGGCCGGCCGATTCTGGCTCAACGTCGGCACCATCGAACCGCGCAAGAACCAGAAGCGACTCGCGGAGGCCTATGCCCGCTATCTGGCCGACGGCGGCGAGCCGATGCCGCTGGTCCTCGCCGGCGGCAAGGGTTGGCTGATGGACGACTTCCGCCACCACCTCGAGCGCCTCGGGGTCGCCGGGCGTATCGTCCTGACCGGCTACGTGAGCGACGACGAACTGGTCTGGCTCTATCGTCATTGCTACGCCAACCTCTACCCGTCGCTGTTCGAGGGATTCGGCCTACCCGTGCTCGAGGGCATGCAGTTCGGCGCGCCGACCATCACGTCGGCATCCTCCTCGATACCCGAAGTGGCCGGGGACGCGGCCATCCTCCTGGACCCGGAAGACACCTCGGCCTGGGCGGCGGCCATGCTGCAGCTGTCGCGCGATCCGCGCCAACGCGAGCAGTTGGGTCGGCAGGCGCTGTCCCGTGCGGCGAGCTTCGACTGGATGCGCAGTTCGCGCGCGCTGCTCGCCCTCTACGACGAAGCGGCGCGTACGCCGAAGCGCCATGCGCCGGCGTGCGAGTCCGCGTCGCTGGCATTGCCGAAAGCGGCCTGAGATCGAGCGATGCCCAAGGCGCTGATAACCGGGATCACGGGCCAGGACGGCATCCTCCTTGCCGAACTCCTCCTTGCGAAAGGCTACGAGATCGTCGGCTTCGGCCGGCGCGCGTCGATGCTCGCGCGCACCGATCTCCGCGGCCTCATGGCCCGCATTCGGGTATTCCCCGGCGACCTCGCGCACTCCGTCGATGTCGCCGATGCGATCCAGCACCACCAGCCCGACGAGATCTACAACCTCGCGTCGCAGTCCGCACCGGGCATGTCGTGGGCGCAGTCGCTGGAGACGGGCGAGATCACGGCGCTCGGCGCGCACCGGCTGTTCGAGGCGGCGCGGCGGTTCAAGGCCGACTGCCGCATCTACCATGCGTCGTCCTCCGAGATGTTCGGCAACGTGCTGGAGACGCCGCAGAGCGAGCGCACCCCCTTCAACCCGAGCAACCCCTACGCGGTCGCGAAGATCTATGCGCACCACATGGCAGGCGTCTACCGGCGCAGCTACGGGATGTATATCGCCTGCGGCATCCTGTTCAACCACGAGAGCCCGTACCGCGGGATGCGCTTCCTGACGCAGAAAGTGGCGTACGGCGCGGCCTGCGCGAAGCTCGGCATCGCGGACTCCCCGCTGCTGAACGAGGAGGGGGAGCCGGTCGTCCGTGACGGCAAGCTCGCGCTAGGCAACCTCGACGCCGCGCGGGACTGGGGCAACGCGCGCGACTATGTCCAGGCGATGTGGGCCATGCTGCAGCGTCCGGCCCCGGACGACTACGTGATCGGAACGGGGCAGCTGCGTAGCGTACGCGACCTGTGCCGCGTCGCCTTCGAGCATGTCGGGCTCGATTGGCGCCGGTTCGTCGTCAGCGATCCGCGCTTCGTCAGGCCGAGCGAAACCGGCGCCACGGTCGCGAACGCCGAAAAGGCCCGGCGCGAACTCCAATGGAGCCCGGTGTCCACCTTCGAGGCCACGATCGCCGAGATGGTCGACGCGCATTTGTCGGCGCTCGGCGGGCGCCGGATCCATGGGTAGCCGGGCCGCGCACGTCGGTTTGACTCACTGCGCCCCAGCGGCGCCTAAGAGGATGTTCCATCCATGAAGAAGGCTCTGATCACGGGCGTGACCGGTCAGGACGGCGCCTACCTCGCCGAGTTCCTGCTGCGCAAGGGCTACGAGGTCCACGGCATCAAGCGCCGTACGTCGTTGTTCAACACCGATCGTATCGATCACCTGTACGAGGATCCGCATGTCGCCAACCGCCGCTTCATCCTGCACCACGGCGACCTCACCGATTCGACAAGCCTGATACGCATCATCCAGACGGTGCAGCCCGACGAGATCTACAACCTCGCGGCGCAGAGCCATGTCGGCGTCTCGTTCGAGGAGCCGGAGTACACCGCCAATTCCGACGCGCTCGGTGCACTGCGGATCCTCGAGGCGATACGCATCCTCGGTCTCGAGAGGAAGGCGCGCTTCTACCAGGCCAGCACGTCCGAGCTCTACGGCCTCGTGCAGGAGGTTCCGCAGCGCGAGACGACGCCGTTCTATCCGCGCAGTCCCTACGCGGTCGCGAAGCTCTATGCGTACTGGATAACGGTCAACTATCGCGAAGCCTACGGGATCTACGCGTGCAACGGGATCCTCTTCAACCACGAGTCCCCGCTTCGCGGCGAAACGTTCGTCACGCGGAAGATCACCCGTGCGCTGGCGCGCATCAAGCTCGGCCTCCAGGACTGCCTGTACCTCGGCAATCTCGACGCCAAGCGGGACTGGGGCCACGCCCGCGACTACGTCGAGATGCAGTGGCTGATGCTGCAGCAGGAGCGCCCGGAGGATTTCGTCATCGCGAGCGGCGTGCAGTACAGCGTCCGGGATTTCGTCGACGCGGCGGCGCGCGGACTCGATCTCCGGATCGCCTGGCGCGGCGCCGGCATCGAGGAGACCGGGATCGACCCGGCAGGACGCGCCATCGTCCGCGTCGACCCGCGCTATTTCCGTCCGACCGAGGTCGAGACCCTCCTCGGGGACGCCTCGAAGGCGCGACAGAAGCTCGGATGGACGCCGAAGACGACGTTCGAACAGCTCGTTGCGGAGATGGTCCAGGCCGACCTCAAGGGTGCCGAGCGCGACGAGTTGGCCAAGCGGCACGGGTACCGCGCCTTCAACTATCACGAGTAGACGATGGACAAGTCGGCCAGGATCTTCGTCGCCGGACACCGGGGGCTCGCAGGCAGTGCGATCGTGCGCGAACTGGCTGCCCAGGGATATCGCGATGTCATCACGCGTACGCATGCGGAACTCGACCTGGAGGATGCCGCCGCCACGCAGCGGTTCTTCCAGGAGGTCCGGCCGCAACTCGTCTTCCTGGCTGCCGCGAAGGTCGGCGGGATCCTCGCGAATAACAGCTACCCGGCGGATTTCGTCCTTCGCAACCTCAAGATCGAGGTGAACGTGATCGACTCCGCGCGGCTGGCCGGCACCGAGCGCCTGGTATTCCTCGGCAGTTCCTGCATCTACCCGCGCGAGGCGCCGCAGCCGATCAAGGAGGAATACCTGCTGACCGGCCCGCTCGAAGCGACGAACCGGCCCTACGCGATCGCCAAGATCGCCGGAATCGAGTTGTGCTGGTCGTTCAACCGCCAGTACGGCACGCGCTTTCTCTCGGCGATGCCGACGAACCTTTATGGACCCGGGGACAACTACGACCTCAACAATTCCCACGTGCTGCCCGCGCTGATCCGCAAGATGCACGAGGCCAGGACCACCGGTCGCGACAGTGTCGTCATCTGGGGCAGCGGCAAGCCGCTGCGCGAGATCATGCACGCCGACGATCTCGCGCGCGCCCTCGTCTTCCTCGCGAGCCTGGACGAGGCCCGCTTCGCCGCGCTGACCGATCCCGGCGTCTGTCCGCTCATCAACATCGGCACGGCCGAGGAGTACTCGATCCGCGAGCTTGCGGAGGCCGTGGCGCGCGCGGTCGGATACCGCGGCTCCTTCGTCTACGACACGTCGAAGCCGGACGGCACGCCCCGCAAGGTCATGGAGGTTTCGCGCATCAAGGCGCTCGGTTGGCGACCGACCGTCGAGCTGCACGCCGGTCTCGTCGGCGCGTACCGCGACTTTCTCGAGAATTGGGCGAGTCGGTAGGCCAGCGGGCCTGTCCGACGGGCAGGCGCCCGACGGCGTCACGACGGCACGGCCGGGCGGATCGTGCGGCGCGTTCCGTTCCTTCAACCCTGTTCAGGCCCTGAACGAGGGCGCGCGGCGGAAAAGTCTCCGCGGCGCGCCTCAGGGAAAGACGTCGGCTTGCCCCAGCAGCGCCGCGTGGGCGTCCTTCTCCGCGAGGACGGGCGCCCGCTCCAGCGGCCAGCGGATCGCCAGCGCCGGGTCGTCCCACCGCAGTGCCCGGTCGAATTCCTGGATCCAGTATTCGGTCGTCTTGTAGAGGAAGTCGGTCGCGTCGCTGAGCACGAGGAACGCGTGCCCGAACCCCGGGGGGATCCAAAGCTGACGCTGGTTCTCCGCGCTGAGCTCGATGGCCTCCCAGCGCCCGAAGGTCGGCGACGAGCGTCGCAGGTCGACGGCGACGTCGAAGACCATGCCGGAAACGACCCGCACCAGCTTGCCCTGCGGGCGCTGCACCTGGTAATGGATCCCGCGTAGGACGCCCCGCGTCGAGCGCGAGTGGTTGTCCTGGACGAAGCTCACGTCCAGGCCGGTGGCCTGCGCGAACGCCCTCGCGTTCCAGCTCTCGAGGAAGTACCCGCGCGCATCGCCGAAGATGCGCGGCTCCAGCACGAGCACGCCCGGCAGCGACGTCGTCGTGACCTTCATGGCGCGGCCGGCGCCGCCGGCGGCGGCAGGTCGCCGCGGTCGTCCAGGAGACGCAGCAGGTACTGGCCGTAGTCGTTCTTCGCCAGGGGGCGCGCCAGGGCCTCGACCTCGCCGGCTCCGATCCAGCCCATCCGGTACGCGATCTCCTCCGGGCAGGCGATCTTCAGGCCCTGGCGCCTCTCGATGGTCTCGATGAACTGCGATGCTTCGAGCAGCGACCAGTGCGTGCCGGTGTCGAGCCACGCCATGCCGCGGCCGAGGATCTCGACCTGCAGCGCGCCGGCCTCGAGATAGGCGCGGTTGACGTCGGTGATCTCGAGTTCGCCGCGCGCCGAGGGCATGACCGAGGCGGCGATGTCCACGACGCGGTTGTCGTAGAAGTAGAGTCCGGTCACGGCATAGTTGGAGCGCGGCGCCGCCGGCTTCTCCTCGATGCGCACCGCGCGCCGCTGCGCATCGAATTCGACGACGCCGTAGCGCTGCGGGTCATTGACGTGGTAGGCGAACACGGTCGCGCCCGCGCCGCGCCGGTTGGCCCGCTGCACCTGCTCGGCCAGTTCGTGGCCGTAGAAGATGTTGTCGCCGAGGATCAGTGCCGCGGCGTCGGACCCGATGAAATCGCGACCGATGATGAAGGCCTGCGCCAGCCCGTCCGGCGACGGCTGCACCCGATACTGGAGCGACAGGCCCCAACGGCTGCCGTCGCCCAGCAGCTCCGCGAACCGCGGCGTGTCCTTCGGCGTGGAGATGACCAGGATGTCGCGAATCCCCGCCAGCATCAGCGTCGTCAGCGGGTAGTAGATCATCGGCTTGTCGTAGATCGGCAGCAGTTGCTTCGAGACGACCTGCGTGACCGGATACAGGCGCGTGCCCGATCCGCCCGCCAGCACGATGCCCCTGCGCCTCGCGGCGGTCGCTGCGGCGGAAGGGGCCATCAGGACGCGCCCGCCGCGCCGTACTGCAGGTCGATCCACTCGCGGTACGCGCCGGTGCGCACGTGCGCGACCCACTCCGGATGCGCCAGGTACCACGCCACGGTGCGGCGGATACCGGTATCGAAGGTTTCTGCCGGCTTCCAGCCGATCTCGGCTTCGATCCTTCGCGGGTCGATGGCGTAGCGCCGGTCGTGCCCGCGC
Organism: Burkholderiaceae bacterium; assembly: GCA_035524275.1. Classification (GTDB taxonomy): domain Bacteria; phylum Pseudomonadota; class Gammaproteobacteria; order Burkholderiales; family Burkholderiaceae_F; genus DATKPC01. The sequence goes on along the minus strand of DATKPC010000006.1, from coordinate 9,380 downwards.
CGGTCCTTGACCGGGGTGATCTGGTCCGCGTAGCGGCCCGCGGGCTTGGGACGCTGCTCGTCGAGGATGCTGCAGATCGTGCGCACGACGTCGATGTTGCGCATCTCGTTCCGGCCGCCGATGTTGTAGGTCTCGCCGGGCCGACCGCGGGCCAGCACGTCACGGATGCCGCGGCAGTGGTCGGCCACGAACAGCCAGTCGCGGACGTTCAACCCGTCGCCGTAGACCGGAAGCGGCTTGCCCTCGAGCGCGTTCAGGATCATCAGCGGGATGAGCTTCTCGGGGAACTGGAACGGGCCGTAGTTGTTGCTGCAGTTCGTCGTCAGCGTCGGCAGCCCGTACGTATGGTGATAGGCGCGTACCAGGTGGTCCGACGCCGCCTTCGACGCGGCGTACGGGCTGTTGGGCGCATACGGCGTCGATTCGTTGAACGGGGCGTCGTCGTCGTCCAGCGAGCCGTAGACCTCGTCGGTCGACACGTGCAGGAATCGGAAAGCGTCCCTTCGCGCCGCGCCCTGGCGCTCGACATGGCTGCGCGCGGCCTCCAACAGCGCGAAGGTTCCATTGACGTTCGTGACGACGAACTGTCCCGGGTCGTGGATCGAACGGTCGACGTGGCTTTCCGCCGCGAAATGGACGACGGCTCGCGGCGCGTGTGGCCGAAGCAGTTCGGCCATCGCCGGCGCGTCGCAGATGTCGGCGCGCACGAACGACAGGCGTCGATCGGCATCGAGGGTCTTCAGGTTTTCGAGGTTCCCGGCGTACGTCAGCTTGTCGACGACGAGCACCGGTTCGTCACCTTCTTCGACGCACTGGCGGACGAAATTCGCGCCAATGAAGCCGGCCCCGCCCGTGACGACGATCATTGCAGTCCAGCCGTGATGGTGTCGCGGTCATGATATCCCGGATCCCCGCGATCCACGGCCTTGCGCGGCGTTGAAGTAAGCCCAGGTCTCGGCGAGCGCCCCTTCCGTCGACTGCGGCGGCGACCAGCCGATCGCGGCGCGGATCCGCGAACTGTCGATCTGCAGCGGCTGGAACAGGCGATCCACGGCATCCGCGCGGCCGAGCAGCTTCGCGGCCGCGCGCAGCACCGCGCGCGGCACGGCAAAGAGCGGCGCGCGCCGTCCCGAGATTCGGCGCAATTCGCGGATCAGCCAGGCCGCGCTGACATCGCGCGGGTCGCCGACGAAATAGGTGCCGCCCGCGGCGCGCGGATCGCGCGCGCAGGCGAGCAGCGCGTCGGCGAGGTTGGCGACTGAAATCATCGTGCGCGGCGCGGTCGCGGTGGCCAACGGCAGCGGTATCGGCAGTTGCGCGAGGCGCATGAGCTGCAGGAAATTCGCGCCGACGCCCGGTCCGTAGACGAGCGGCGGGCGGACGATCACGCGCTCCAGCGTCGCGAGGCGTGGATCGCTGCCTAGCGCGCGCTCGGCGGCGAGCTTCGATCGTCCGTAGGCATCCTCCGGCCGCGCGTCGCAGGTTTCGTCCAGCGGCCGCGTCGATCGCTCGGCGACCGCCTTGACGGAACTGACGAAGACGAATCGCCGGACGCCGGTCGAAGCGGCGGCAACCGCCCACCGCAGCGCCAGATCGCGATTCGCGTGCAGGTACGTCGCGTCCAGATCGGGTCCGTGCTCGCCCGTCTGGTGCACGCGGGCGGCCAAGTGCACCGCTGTGTCGACGCCCTCGAGTGCCGCGCGCAGCGTCGCTTCGGACGCGCTCTCCGGGACGACGCGCTGCGTGGCGCGCTCGCGTTGCGGGCGACTTCGAGAAGTGTCGGGCCGCCGGTCGATCCGCACGACGTCGATGTCGGCGGCGATAGCGTGCTCGACGAGGTGCCTTCCGACGAAGCCGCTGGCGCCGATGACCGCAAGCCGCATGGTCAATGACGTCCCGGCGGCTTCGCCGGGGCGGCGGGCGTCGCGACCCGTTGTCTCAGAGCGGCACCGTCGCCGGGGCCCCCACCGGCGCCAGCAACCTCGCGTACAGCCCGAGCGTCTGGTCGGCCACGGCTTGGTGCGTGAATTCCTGCTCCGCGATCCGGCGGCCGGCCGCGCCCAGTTCGTGGCGCAGCGCGGGGTCCGCGATCAGCCGCTCGAGCGCCGCCGCGAGCGACTGCGCATCGCGCACCGGCGCCAGCAGCGCGTTGACGCCCGGCCGCGCGATCTCGCGGCAGCCGGGAATGTCGGTGGCGACGATCGGTTTGCCGCAGGCGGCCGCCTCGAGCAGCGCCTTCGGCAGGCCCTCGTAGTACGTCGGAAGGCAGACGATGTGCGCCTTCGCGTAGACCTCCGCCATGTCGTGCTTCAGGCCCCACCATTCGACGACGCCTTCCCGCGCCCAGGCTTCGAGCTGGCTGCGCGGCACGGCGCGCGGGTTGTGGCGGTCCGGCTGGCCGACAAGCACGAAGCGCGCGCGCACGCCGCGGCCGCGCAGGATGCGCGCGGCGGCGGCAAACTCGCCGACGCCCTTGTCCCACAGCATGCGCGCCGGCAGCACGACCACCGGCTCGCAATCCGGCTCCGGCGTCGGACGGTAGATGTCGGTGTCGACGCCCGAGCCGCGGATCAGCACGAGGCGTTCGTTGCGCACGAGGCGGTTGGCGAGCAGCGTGCGCGCGTCCTCGCTGTTCTGCACGATGAGGGCGGCACGCGGAGCATCGAGCGCGAAGCGCATCGCGGCGAAGATGAACGGGCGCATCAGCCGCGCGGTCCGTGTCTGCGACAGGAACGCGTAGCCGAGCCCGCCGAGCGCATTGACGACGACCGGGACGCGGGTCGCCCTCGCCGCCAGCGTTCCGTACAGGACCGGCTTGATCGCGACGTGATGCGCGATGGTCGGCTTGAAGTCGCGATAGGCGTCGACGAGCTCGGAGAGCGCGGCCGCTTCGCGCAGCGGGTTCTTGCTGCCGCGATTGAGGAACGACAGCGGGATCAGCCGGATGCCTTCCGCGGCGACGGCGTCGGCGTACTTGCCCGCCCGGGTCGCGAGCCCGACCTCGAAGCCGGCGGCCAGCGCGGCGCGAGCCAGCGACAGCCGGTGCGACCAGAAGTACCAGTCCTCCGAGACGACGAAGAGCAGCCGGGTCATCCGGGGATTGTGCACGAACGGCCGCCCGGCGCGAACGGCCCTAGAGTAGGGCGGCAAGCTCCGCCTGCGTCACGACGGCGGTGCCCAGCTTGCCGACGACGATGCCGGCGGCGACGTTGGCGATGCGGATCGATTCGGCCCAATCGGCGCCGGCGACGCGCGCGACCGCGAGCGCCGCGATGACCGTGTCGCCCGCGCCGGAGACGTCGAAGACCTCGCGGGCCTGCGCCGGCTGGTGGATCACGCGATCGGCCATGAAGAGCGTCATTCCCTCCTCGCTGCGCGTGAGCAGCAGGGCCTCCAGTTCCAGACGACCGCGCAGCGCCTGCGCGCGCTCAACGAGGTCTTCCTCGCTCTTCCAGCGGCCGACGACCTGGCGCAGTTCCGAGCGGTTCGGCGTGATGACCGTCGCCCCGCGGTAGTTCTCGTAGTGGTCGCCCTTCGGGTCGACCAGCACCGGCTTGCCCGCGGCGCGCGCGATCGCGATCATTTCCGCGATATAGGCGAGCCCGCCCTTGCCGTAGTCGGACAGGATCACGGCATCGCACGCCGGAAGCCGTTGCTTGAAGTCCTCCAGTTTCGCCTCCAGGACGCTTTCCGACGGCGGCGCTTCGAAGTCGATCCGCAGCAACTGCTGCTGGCGCCCGATCACGCGCAGCTTGACGGTCGTGCTGATGCTCGGGTCCGCGTGCAGGCCGGTGCCGATGCCCTCGGCCTCCAGCATCCGGCGCAGGCTGCGCGCCGCCTCGTCGTCGCCGACCGCGGACACGAGCACCGTCGTCGCGCCGAGCGCGGTCGTGTTGCGCGCCACGTTCGCGGCGCCTCCGAGGCGCTCGTCCTGGCGCCCGATCTTGACGACCGGCACCGGCGCTTCCGGCGAGATCCGCTCGACGTCGCCGAACCAATAGCGGTCGAGCATCACGTCGCCGACGACCAGGATTCGCGGGCGCTGGCGCGTCGTGTCGAGAATCGGTGAAACCATCGGGACGTCCGTGTGCCTTCCGCGGGACGCGAACTGCGCGTCCCGGCGTCATCGTTGCGTTGGCGGGCCGAGTGAACGGCAGCGGACGATACCCTTAATCGGAGGCTGCCAGCGGAGCCGGCGCCGCCGTGCCTCCCCGTGTCGGAGGGGTCGTCCGGCTTGCGATCACCGCGGAATCTAGCGCAAAATAGGTAAGTGAGTGATCGCACGAGCCGCGCCGGATGATCGAAAAGGGGAGGGTCGACCTCTGGATCGTTCCGCTCGGGCATCCGAACCGGCCGGACGACAGCCTGATCCTGGATGCGCAGGAGCGCAGCCGCTCGATCCGCTTCGTCTTCGAGCGCGATCGCCGCCGGTATGTGAACGCGCATGCGGCGTTGCGGCGAATCCTCGCGGGTTACGTGCGGACCGGGGCCGCCCGGCTGCAATTCGCGACGGCGGACAGCGGCAAGCCGGCGCTGGCCGGCACGCCGGCCGCCGAACTCGACTGGAATCTCAGCCACAGCGCCGATCTCGCGGTGATCGGCGTCGCGCGCGGCACGATCGGCGTCGACATCGAATGCCTGCGTCCGATGAACGACGCGGCGGCACTGGCGGCGCATCATTTCACCGGCGCGGAGCGCGACGCGGTGTCGCGGCTTGCCGGCGCGGCGCGCGATCGCGCGTTCCTCGAGGTGTGGACCCGCAAGGAGGCGTGCCTGAAGGCCGTCGGCGCTGGGCTCTTCATCGATACGCGCACGTTCGAGTGCGGCGCGGATGAAGGGCAACGCGCGGTCTCGCTCGCGTGGCGCGGCCGCGAACAGCGGCTCGTCGTGCAGTCGGTGCCCAGCGGTCTGGACGCCGTCGTCGCGATCGCGGTGGCGGCCGCGGGCGACCTGCCGCAGCCGATCGACGTCCGCGTGCGTCGTGTCGCGCCGCCGGCCAACGGTGCGGGGGCGGCGCCGCAGGGCGGGCGAGATAGAGCGGAGGGGTAGGGGCCGACCCTCTCCCCCACCCCTCTCCCGCTACGCGGGCGAGGGGAGTCTCGGCGTCAGCCGTTGAGGCGGTGCCTCGATTCTCGACGACGAAACTCCCCTCTCCCGCTACGCGGGCGAGGGGCGATCCGGAGTCAGCCTTGCGAGCGCCGTCTCAATGTGCGCCGACAGAACTCCCCTCGCCCGCGTAGCGGGAGAGGGGCGGGGGGAGAGGGCGAGCGCCCGGCGCTCGACGCGATCTCCCCCGCCCTCACCCCAGCTTCACCGGAATGAAGATCTGCTGGTCCCCGCGCTGGATCAGCAGCGCGACGCTCTTCGGCTTGCCCTTCAGCGTCTGCCGCAGCTGGTCGACGCTCTGCGCCGGGACGCCGTTGATCGACAGCACGATGTCGCCCGGCTCGATGCCGGCGCGCTGCGCCGCGCCGGCGACCTGCTCGACGACGAGACCGTGGTCGACGCCCCCCTGCGAGCGTTCCTCGCGGTTGAGCGGCCGCAGCGCCAAGCCGAGGCGCGACGGCTCCTCGCCGCTGTCGCGCGCCTCGACGGCGCCTTCGGCTTTTGCCTTGCCGAGCGTGACGGTGAGGTTGCGCGACGCCCGGTCGCGCCAGACCTGCAGCGCGATCTTCTCGCCCGGCGCCGCCATCCCGATCCGGCTCGACACGTCGCCCGACCGCTGCACGGCCTGCCCGTCGACCGCGGTGATCACGTCGCCCGGCTTGAGCCCCGCCGTGGCCGCGGCGCTGTCGGCCTCGATCTTCGAGACGAGCGCGCCGTCCGGGCGCGCCAGGCCGAACGAGTCGGCGAGCGACTGGTCGAGATCCTGCAGGTAGACGCCCAGGCGCGCATGCGAGGCGTGGCCCGTCGCGACGATCTGGTCCTTCACCTGCAGCGCGACGTCGATCGGCACCGCGAACGCGAGCCCCTGGAATCCGCCGCTGGTGGAGTAGATCTGCGCGTTGATGCCGACGACGCCGCCCGATGCGTCGAACAGCGGTCCGCCGGAATTGCCCGGATTGATCGCCGCATCGGTCTGTATGAACGGGACGTACGAGTCACCCGGCAGCGATCGACCCTTCGCGCTGACGATCCCGGAGGTCGCGGTGCTCTCGAAGCCGAACGGCGCGCCGATCGCGAGGACGTAGTCGCCGACCTGCAACTGCTTCGGGTCGCCGAGGCGCACCGTCGGCAACCCCTTGGCGTCGATGCGCAGCACGGCGACGTCGGTCGTCGGGTCGACGCCGAGGACCTTGGCGTGGAACTCGCGCCGGTCGTGCAGCCGGACGGTGACCTCCGATGCCTCGCGCACGACGTGGGCATTCGTCAGGACCAGGCCGTCGGAACTCACGATGAAGCCGGACCCCTGGCCGTGGATCGGCACCTCGGCGTGCGGTCCCCGCAGCTGGAAGCCCGGCATGCCGCGGAAGAACTGGAAGAAGGGATCGTCCGGAACGTTGAGGGATCCGGACTCGCTGTCGATCTTTCGCGTCCCGTCGATCGTCACGCCGACGACGGCCGGCGCGAACTGCTGGACGATCGCACGGTAGTTCGGAGCCGCGACGGGCTCGATGCGCGCCCCCGAGGGCGGCGCCGCACTGCCTTCGGCGACTGCCGGCGCCGGCGCAGGAGCCGCGGGCGGCGTCTGCGGCGTCGTCAAGGAGGGATTCGACGGTGCGCTCGGCGCCGGCTTGCTGTCGCTGCCGACGATCGAATCCCAAGCCGACTTCAGGTCCCATGCCATCGCCCCTTCGCAGGCGGCGAGAGCGACGACGGCGAACAGGGCGGCGATCGGTTTGCGGTGCATCAGGTCTTCCTGCGGTGGTCGCGCCGTGGCGCGAAAGGAAGCGCGCGAACGAGCGCGCGGACGAACGCCACATTACCCCGGTCGCGAAAGGGGCGCGTTAGTCGAGGATTAATCGGGAACGTCCCGTCGCCATGCAGGATGCGGAACCGCATTCCAGCCCGCCGATTCCGCGCTCCGTCGCAAACCGGATGCGGCCGCCGCCCCGGCTGCCTAGAGTCCCGCCATGGGCTGCGAACGACGAACGAAGAGCCGGCCCGCAACCGCTGCGAGGAGCTGACCATGACGAACGAATCCGCGAACTATCTCACCCCCGCCGTCCGCGCCGCCGCGCTGGTCGCCGCGCTCGTCGCGACGCTCCTCGTGGCCGCCGGCCTGGATCGAACGGAATCGCGGGTGCGACAGCAGGCGCTCAACGAGCATGCCGCGACCGTCGTCGCGACGCGTTGAACTTCGACGCCTGCACTACGTCGCGCCCGACGAGTCGCCTGGCGCCGCCAGGCTCGGCGCCGCCGGCGGCGGCGCGGCCACGACGGGCACCGGCGGCTCCTCGTATTCCGGGACGATGCGCTTCAACATGCGCCGCGTCGCGTCGTCGCCGGGGTCGGGCCGGTCGCGCAGGCCGCCGATGAACGCCAGCAGCCACTCGGGCTCGACGGGGCGCGCCCGCGCGATGCGAAGTTTCGGGTGCGGCGTCGCCAGCGTCTGTTCGGCGGGAGCCAGCACCTCCTCGAACAGCTTCTCCCCTGGGCGCAGCCCGGTGAAGTCGATGCGGATCTCCTGTTCGGTGTGCCCGGCGAGCCGGATCATGTCGCGCGCCAGGTCGGCGATGCGGACCGGCTGTCCCATGTCCATCACGTAGATCTCGCCGCCGCGGCCCATCGAGGCCGCCTGCAGCACGAGCTGCGCCGCCTCCGGTATCGACATGAAGTAGCGGGTGACTTCCGGATGCGTGACGGTCAACGGCCCGCCGCGCTCGATCTGCTCCTGGAATTTCGGTACGACGCTGCCGGCGCTGCCCACGACGTTGCCGAAGCGGACCAGCACGAAGCGTGTCGGGCATGCCGCCGACTGCTGCAGCGCCTGGCACACCATCTCCGCGAGGCGTTTCGTCGCGCCCATCACGTTGACCGGGTTGACCGCCTTGTCGGTCGAGACCAGCACGAACGCGTCGACGCCACGCGCGACGGCGGCCTGCGCCAGGATCGTGGTGCCGACCACGTTGTTGAGCACCGCCTGCCAGGCATTGCGGTTCTCCATCAGCGGCACGTGCTTGTAGGCCGCCGCATGGAAGATCACCGCCGGCTGGTGGTCCACGAGGACCTGGTCGACGCGGCGCGCATCCTTGACGTCGCCGATCAGCGCAACGGTCGCGACCTGCGGGTGTCGCAACGCGAATTCCTCCTCCAGGCGATAGAGCGCGAACTCGTTGTTCTCCAGGAACACGATGCGGGCCGGCGCGAAACGCGCGACCTGGCGGCAGATCTCGGAGCCGATCGACCCCCCGGCTCCGGTCACGAGAATCACCTTGCCTTGAAGCATCCGCCCCACGTGCGGCGTATCGATGCTCACCGTCTCGCGACCGAGCAGGTCCTCGAGCGCGATCCCGCGCACGCTGGAGACCGATGTCCTGCCGTCGGCGAGCTCGTCGATCCGCGGCGCGCGCAGCACGCGCAGGCCGGCTCGCACGCAGGTCTGCGCGATACGGCGCTGCGTCGCGGCGTCGGCCGACGGCAGGGCCATGATGACCGTACGGACGCCACGCTCCACCGCCAGCCGCTCGACATCCTCGATCCGGCCGAGCACCCGATGGCCAAGCAGTTCCCGCCGCACCTTGCTGCGGTCGTCGTCGAGGAACCCGAGGATGCGCCACGTCGGGCTGCGCGCGAATTCGCGCGCCAGCGCGGCGCCGGTGCGGCCGGCGCCCAGGACGAGCACGGGCTCGCCTTGCGCAATCAGCCCGCCGGACAGCCCGTGCTCGCGCCAGGCGCGGTACGTGATGCGCGCGCCGGCCATCGCCAGGATCAGCAGCACGGGAGACAGCACGAGGACGGTACGCGGCACGACGACGTGGTCGCGCACCAGGAACGCCGCCGCCAGCACGATCGCGCCGCCGCTCGCGACCGCGCGCGTCAGGCGAAACAGGTCGGGCAGGCTCGCGAACTGCCACAGCCCGCGGTAGAGGCGATGGGCGAGGAAGCTTGCGCCATAGATCGGCACGACCCAGAGCAGGCCGAGCAGCGCCGCGTGCGTGAAGTCGTCGGGGAGCGTCAGGTTGAAGCGCAGCCAGAACGCCGCCAGCCACGCGACGGCGACGGCGCACAGGTCGTAGGCGAACACGAGCATCGCGCGGCCGGATGTCTTGAACACCCGTCTTCCGCGCTCCGGCCCGGCTCTGGCGTCATCGTTCATCGGGGAGCGTCTTCCGAGGCGGATTCTACAAAGAAGAGCTTCGATCCTTTTCTCGGCCCTCTCCCCCACCCCTCTCCCGCGTCGCGGGCGAGGGGAGTTTCTCCCCCACCCCTCTCCCGCG
>DATKPC010000005.1:0-8272 GCA_035524275.1 Burkholderiaceae bacterium | reverse complement strand
GCGGGCTAGGACGCCTCAGGATGCCTCAGGACGCCAGGACGAAGAGGGCGGCCCAGAACAGCGCGCCGATCGAGACAGCGAGGACGATGGCGGAGGCCGTCCCGAAGAGCGGCTCGTCGTCCGCCGCATCGTGTCCCGTCGTCGCGGACGTCGCGCCACGCCCGTCGTTCGATTCGACGGCAAGCCGGCGACCCAGGTCCGCCAGGGGTTCATTCACGGTCTCTTCTCCCTCGGCCGCGTCGTCGCAGCACGGCCTGAAGCCGGTATCGGTCTTGTGGTTGTCCTGACTTCGCTCGCGGCGTCACGGACGATGTCCGGCGCCGCGTGCAAGCATAAGGAACAGGCGTCCGGTGGCGCGACCGCGTGCTTGCGGGGTGTCTGCGCGGTGACGGCAACGTGACCGGAATGTGACGAACGCGTCCTGCGTGACCGGGTCCGGCCGCTCGTCCGCGGGCGCAGGCTCGAGGCCCTAATCCCGGCTTCATCGTGGTCCCGGATGATGCGGCCTTGTCAGGAGCCGCGGTGCATCGCGCGAACAGGGCGCCGACCCTCGCCAGGGTTGCATCCGCGCGCTGGCGCCCCGATCTGCACGGGGTTTCCATTTCGAGGAACAAAACGATGAGTTTCCTTGTGATACGCCGTGGCGTCGCCGGGCTCCTGTCCGGGCTGGTGCTCGTGGCGGCTGCCCATGCGGCCGATGCCACGCTCGACCAGGTCTACGACGCGGTGCACGCCGGCCGGCTCGCCGATGCCGAGGCGATGATGGCGCAGGTGCTTCGCGACCATCCGAACAGCGCGAAGGCGCACTACGTCGAAGCCGAGGTCCTGGCGCGCGAAGGGCGGCGCACCGAGGCGAATGCGGAGTTGCGACGCGCGGAATCGATCGAGCCCGGACTGCGGTTCGTCAAGTCGGAGTCCGTCGAGGCGCTGCGCGGGATGATCGCGGGCGGCGCGCCGGGTCGCGCGAGCGTCGTCCAGGCGCCCCCCGCGGCCGGCGTCCCCTGGATGCCGCTGCTGCTCGCCGGCGGTGCCATCGTGCTTCTGGTTGCCTTTTTCCGCGCGCGGCGCCGTGCGGCCGTGTCCGGTCCGCCGGGGTCCGGCTACGCGACCTACGGAGGCGGCGCGCCGCCTTATGGTCCGCAGGGTCCGCAGGGGCCGTACGGTCCGGCGCCGATGGGGCCGACCGGTGCGATGGGCGGCGGCCTCGGATCCGGCATCCTTGGTGGGCTCGCGACGGGCGCGGCGGTGGGCGCCGGGATGATGGCCGGCGAGGCGCTGGCCCGCGATGTCATCGAGGGGCACGCGCGCTCGCGCGACGCGTCGTCGTGGGGCACGGACGCGGCGGCGCCAGCCGCCCGCGACGAGGACGCCGGGGGCCGCGATTTCGGCATCCAGGATTCCGGCTCGTGGGATGACGGTGGCGGAGGCGGTGGCGATGGCGGCTTTGGCGGCGGTTCGGACGACTGGAGCTGACGCACGGTCGACGGATGTCTCGATTTGCCGCCGGCCGGGCCTTCGAGACATCGCGATTGGCGATGGCGATGAGGCTTATTCGCAATCGCTATTGGATTGCTGCATTGCAGTGACGTAGGCTCGACGCGTCTCCTCCATCGTTCCTTGGGCGGGCGATGGTTACACCCGGTCGTCGGTCACGACGACCGGGTTTTTTTTGTGCCGCTCCGGCGCTATCGGCCGATCGTCCGTTTGACGGCGGCCCCGCCGCCCCTCGATCGACGCGCCGTGCTACAACGACAGCGATCCTGCGGCGTTCGCCGTCGCCACATGGCCATCGAGTCGTCTCCTGTTTTCGCTGCGCTGCTTGTCCTTGCGCTGCTTCTCGTCGTGGCAGCGGTTTCCTTCGGCCTGGGCGCACGGCTCGGCCGCCGCGCGTGGCGCGGCTCGCCGCAGCGCAACGCCGCCGTGGCAGCCGGCACCGAGGACCTTGCCCGCCGCGCGGACGAGACGGAGGCTGCGGATCGCGCGAAGAACGCCTTCCTCGCGAACATGAGCCACGAGATCCGCACGCCGATGAACGCGATCCTCGGGCTGGCCCATCTGCTGCGGCGCGATTCGCATGACCCGGTGCAGCAGGAGCGCGCCGATCGGGTCGCCGGCGCCGCGCGCCAACTTCTCGACGTCCTGAACGACATCCTGGACCTGTCGAAGATCGAAGCCGGCCGGATCCGCCTCGAGGAGGTCGACTTCGCGCTCGACGACCTGCTGTCGCGGGTGCGCGCGCAGGTCGTGAGCCGCGCGCGGGTCAAGGGACTGCAGCTGGAGGTCTCGAGCAGCGGGCTGCCGCCTTGCCTGCGCGGCGACGCGGCCCGGTTGTCGCAGGCGCTGCTGCACCTGCTCGGCAACGCGATCAAGTTCACGGAACACGGCCGCGTGACGCTGCACGTCGAACGTCTCGCCGAGGACGCCGACGGCGTGCTGGCGCGCTTCACGGTCGAGGACACCGGGGTCGGCGTTCCTCCCGCCCACCTGCCGCGTCTTTTCGACGCGTTCCAGCAGGCCGATACGTCGACGACGCGTCGCTTCAGCGGCACGGGCCTCGGGCTCGCCGTCACCCGACATCTCGCGATGCTGATGGGCGGCGACGTCGGCGTCGAGAGCTCGCTCGGCGTCGGCAGCCGCTTCTGGTTCACGGCGCGCATGCGGCCGGCGCAGGGAGCGCCGCATGCGGCGCCGACGGATTCCGCGCTGATGCCGACCTCGGCGGCGGAGGCCGCGTTGCGCCATCGCCATGGGGGCGCGCGGATTCTCGTCGCCGAGGACAATCCCGCGAGCCAGCAGGTCGCCGTGGAACTGCTGCGCGCCGCGGGGCTCGCGGTCGACGTCGCCGCCGACGGCGTCCGTGCCGTCGAGCTGGCACGGCGAAACGCGTATGACCTGGTATTGATGGACGTCGTGATGCCCGTGATGGATGGCATTGCGGCGGCGCGGCAGCTGCGCGAGGGGCCCGACGCTTACCGTGCGCCGATCGTCGCGATGACCGCGCACGCGTTCGGCGGCGACCGCGAGGCCTGCCTGCAGGCCGGAATGAACGACTACGTCAGCAAGCCGGTCGAGCCGCGCGTGCTCTACGAGGCGCTGCTGCGCTGGCTGCCGCTGCGCGGCGATGCCGTGCCCGCGACGGCGCTGCCTGCCGCGGCGCAGCCGCTCGCCGTGGCGCTCGATGGCATCCTCGGACTCGAACCCACGCAGGGGCTGGCGCATTGCGGCTACCAGCCGGCGCTCTATGCGCGCGTGCTGCGGTCGTTCGTCGACTTCTACGGCGGGCGCGGCGCCGAGGAATTCCGGCGCCGAGGCGATGTCGCGGCGCTCGGCCGGGCGGCGCACGCGCTGCGCGGCGTCTGCGGCTCCGTCGGGGCCTTCGAACTGGCGGGTGCCGCGGCGGCATTGGAAGGCGCCGTGTCGGCGCATCACCCCGACGAGGCGGTCGCCGCGGCCGCCGCGGCGATCGGCGAGCGCCTCGGCGAACTCGTGCGTGCGCTGCGCGACCGGCTGCCTGCGCCGGCCGATACGCCGCCGCGGCGCGAGGATCCCGAGGCGGCGCCCGCGCTGCTCGAGCGCATCGCGGTGCTGCTCGCGGAGTCGGACTTCAGTTCGGCGGCCGCGTATCGCGACGCCGCACCGGCATTGCGCGCGGCCTACGGCGAGGATCTGCTGGAACTGGAGCGGCACCTGCAGAACTGCGACTACGAGCAGGCGCTGGCCGCGTTGCGGCGGCTGCAGGCGTCGAATAGCCGCGGCAAAGCGCCGCAAGTCGACGCAGTGGACGCGATGGGCTCGACCTAGACTGGGCCAGTCGGGCGCTCGTCCGCCTGGGCTTTTTCCCGCCTGGGCTCTCGTCCGCCCGCCGGCGGAAGCGCGCCACGGTCGACGCGGCGTATGGGCACGGAGGTGACGATGACGTTCGGATGGCGCGAGGCACTGGATCTCTGGGTTCGCTACGTCGACTTCCACTGGATGTTCGAGGATGTCCCGCCGCGTGCCACGATATGGGAGAAGACCGCGATTGCGACGCGCAACACCGAGCGTGGGCTGCGTTACCTGCCGGTCTACATGCGTCGCTACGCCGCCTTCGTCCTGATGTTCGCCGGGCTCGGCCTCGTGATGCAGTCCGCGCAGGCGGCGCCCGTCGCCGTCGGCGCCTGCGCCACGCTGTGCGTCTTCGCGATCGTTGCGCTGTTCGTCGCGACGGTCGGCTTCGCGTTCCTGCTGCAACTCGCGCCGGCGCGACGCCGCTGAGCGCAGCGCGCCGAACCGGGCGCGAACCGGGGGCGGATCGGGCGCGAATCGCACCGGGTGCCGCCGCGTTCGGCATCCCGCGGCTTTTGCGGTTCAGGCACACTTGCGTGCCATGAGCATGATCGACCGTCTCTTCGACGCCCGGCGACGAGTCGCCGGGCTCCCGGCGGAGGCGGCTCGGGCCCCGGGCCTCGCGGCGAAGCAGGTCGTCGTCGTCGCGCCACGGTCCGCCGTCGGACCCAGTGCGCCGGCCGCCCCGGCCGCGTCCGACGCGGTGTCGAACCAGCGCGGCGATCCGGTGCCGGCAGCGGATGAAGGCGTCGAAGTGATCGGCGCGTTCGTCGATGCGGCGACGCTCGGTGACGAGCCGGCCGTGCCGGCGCCGGCGCCGACGACGACCGTCCCGTTGCCGGCGGGAGTGCGAGCGGAAGCGACGGCGCCGATCGCGGCGGCCGTGGCGGCACCGGCGGACCGGCAGGCACGGCTGCCGGAATGGAGCAGCCACCTGGCGGCCATGGCCCTGGTGGCGTGCGCCGTCTTCTTCATCGCATCGCGCCTGGAAGTCGTCCATCGGTTCGTGCTGCGGGGCGACGTCGCGCTGCCGTCGGCGACCGACGCGCCGCCGCCAGGGCCCGGAACTCGCGAGGGACGGGCCACGGACGCGCCGGTTCGAACGCGCGGCGCCGGCGAACGGACGGTCGCGATGTCGGATCCTGCGGCGCCGCCGGGCGGCGAGGCACCGACGGCCGCGGCCGCGTCCGCCGCCGCGTCCGCCGCCGACTCCCATGCCGCGCCGGCCGCAACGGTGGATCGCCGCGCGGCGGCTGCCGGCAAGGCGCCACTTGTCGTCGCGACGGCCACCGATGCGGCCGCCGCCGAGAGCGTTCCGGGAACGATCAGCTTCGCCATCTCCCCGTGGGGCGAAGTCACGGTCGACGGCGTCGTGCGCGGCGTGACGCCACCGCTCGACCGCCTGAGTTTCGCGCCGGGCACCTACCGCGTCGAAATCCGCAATCCTGCCGCGCCACGCTATGTGACGACCGTCGAAGTGCGTCCCGGCGAGTCCGTGACGGTCCAGCATCACTTTTGACAACCGGCGCCTTAAATTAATACGTACCGTAAATTTGCTATTGCATCGATCCTGCGATAAAATCCGGGGCTATCTGCATCGGAGCGGAAAGTCCCGCGAAAATCGTCGATCCACGCTGAAAATTGGCTCAATTGCAATTTTCTGCGCCCCGGGGATCCGGGTCGCGACGAAACGAATCCATCTGACGGCGGGAAGAGCGTTCCATGCGTATTGCGATCATCGGCACGGGCTACGTCGGCCTCGTCACCGGGGCGTGCCTCGCGGACGTCGGCAACGACGTCCTGTGCATCGACAGTGACGAGGGCAAGGTCGGTCGCCTTCGGGCCGGCGCCATCCCGATCCACGAACCGGGCCTGGATGCCGTGGTGGCGCGCGGTGTCGCCGCCCGGCGCCTGCATTTCTCGACGCGCTACGAGGATGCGATCGCGCACTCGGGCGTCATCTTCATCGCCGTGGGCACGCCGCCGGGCGAGGATGGTTCCGCGGACCTGTCGCACGTCCTCGCCTGCGCACGCGAACTCGGGCGCCTGCTGACGCGCGACACGCTGGTCGTCCTCAAGTCCACGGTCCCGGTCGGCACGAACGATCTCGTCCGCGCGGCGATGCGCGACGAGATCGCGCGCCGCGGCTTGTCGCTGCGGGCGACGACGGCGTCGAATCCGGAGTTCCTCAAGGAGGGCTTCGCGGTCGACGACTTCATGAAACCGGATCGGATCGTCGTCGGCGTCGACGACCCCGGGTCCGCCGACGTGCTGCGGGCGATCTACGCGCCGTTCAACCGCAACCGCGACCGCCTCGTCGTGATGGATGTCCGCTCGGCGGAATTCACGAAATATGCGGCCAATGCGATGCTCGCGGTCCGGATCTCGTTCATGAACGAGATGGCGAACCTCGCCGACCGCCTGGGCGTCGACATCGAGCACGTCCGCCACGGCATCGGTTCGGATCCGCGAATCGGTCCGCACTTCCTGTACGCCGGCGTCGGCTACGGCGGTTCGTGCTTCCCGAAGGACGTCCAGGCGCTGCTGCACACCGCGCAGTCGGTCGGCGAGCCGGGGCTGCTGCTGCAGGCGACGAGCGACGTGAACCGACGGCAGCGCCGCGTCCTCGTCGACAAGATCGCGGCGTTTTTCGGCGGCGACCTGAAGGGTCGCACCGTCGCGCTCTGGGGGCTCGCGTTCAAGGCGAATACCGACGACATGCGCGAGGCGTCCAGCCTGACGGTGATCGAGGGCCTGCTCGCGGCCGGCGCGCGGGTCCAGGCCTACGACCCGGTCGCGCAGGACAATGCCCGCCGCTACCTGAAGGATGCGCCGGGCCTCGCCTTCGCCTCGAGCGCCCACGCGGCCTGCGATGGCGCCGACGTCCTCGCGGTCGTGACCGAATGGCTGGAGTTCCGCAGCCCCGACTTCGACGGGCTCGCGAAGGTGCTGCGCTCGCGCGCGGTGTTCGACGGGCGCAACCTCTACGACCCGGCGACGGTCCGCGCCGCCGGCCTGGCTTACCACGGGATCGGCCGGCCATGACGACCCACGCCACCTCCGCCACCGCGACGACGCTCGTGACCGGCGCGGCCGGCTTCATCGGCTTCCACGTGGCCCAGTTGCTCGCGGCGCGCGGCGAGCGCGTCCTCGGGATCGACAACCTCAACGACTACTACGACCCGAAGCTGAAGCAGGCCCGGCTCGAGCGGCTGGCACGCTGGCCGCAGTTCGTCTTCGAGAAGATCGACATCGTCGACCGCGACGCGGTCGCGGCGCTGTTCGTGCGACACCGGATCGTGCGCGTCGTGCATCTTGCCGCGCAGGCCGGCGTGCGCTACTCGCTCACGAACCCGCACGCCTACGTCGATGCGAACGTCACCGGGACGCTCAACCTGCTGGAAGCCGTGCGCGCCAACCCGGTCGGGCATTTCGTCTACGCATCGACCTCGAGCGTCTACGGCGCGAACACGAAGATGCCGTTCTCGACCGATGACCGGGTCGACCATCCGGTCAGCCTGTATGCGGCGACCAAGCGGCTGACCGAGCTGATGGGCTGGATCTACGCGTTGCAGTTCGGCGTGCCGGCGACAGCGCTGCGCTTCTTCACCGTCTATGGCCCGTGGGGCCGCCCCGACATGGCGGCGTTCAAGTTCGTCCGCGCGATCCTCGCCGGCGAGCCGATCGACGTCTACAACCACGGCGAGATGCAGCGCGACTTCACCTACATCGACGACATCGCGACCGGCGTCGTTCGCGTCCTCGATCGCGTGCCGCCCCCGGAGCGCGGCGTGCCCTACCGGGTCTACAACATCGGCAACCACCAGCCGGAGCCGCTGCTGCGCTACATCGACGTGCTCGCCCGGGCGCTCGGTCGCACGCCGGTGATGAACATGCTGCCGATGCAGCCGGGCGATGTCGCCGCGACGTACGCCGACGTCGAGCCGCTGGAACGCGACTACGGCTGGAAGCCGACGACGCCGATCGAAGTCGGCCTGCCGCGCTTCGTCGCGTGGTACCGCGAGCACTACGGCGTCTAGCCCGCCGAATCGCGGCCATCCCGCCCGCCGACCGCACGAGCCATGAAGCGCGACCTCACGAACTTCGACGCGGCGATCCACGCCGTCGACTCGCGGCTCGTGATCCTGCGCTATCGCGCGCTCTACCGGACGCCGCGCGAATTCGACGCGCTCGACGCCGCGGATCGCCGCTGCGCGATCCCGCTCGAGACGTTCGCGCGGCAGCTCGATGCGCTCGCAGGCGCCGGCGTCGCCGTGATCGATCCCGGAAAGCTTCTCGCCGAGGCGCCGCCGCGTCCCGGCGTCGTGCTGACCTTCGACGGCGCGCAGGCCAGCCACTATCAGTACGCGCTGCCGCTGCTGATCCAGCGCGGATTGACGGCCGCATTCTTCGCCAGCGTCGACCGTGTCGGCGCGGGCTCGGCCTG
>DATKPC010000004.1:0-8484 GCA_035524275.1 Burkholderiaceae bacterium | reverse complement strand
CGCCAACATCCGATTGGCACCTACATCGTCGACTTCGTCTGTTTCGAGTGCCGGCTGGTCGTCGAGGTCGACGGATCGCAGCATCGGGAGGCGGCTCGCTACGATTCAATTCGCGACCGCGATCTTGAGGCGCGCGGATTCGTCGTGCTTCGTTTCTGGAACAACGATGTCCTCGCGGCGACCGACGCGGTGCTCGAGGAGATCCAGGCGGTTGCGATTCGGCGTTCACCCTCTCCCCCTCGTCGTCGAGAATTGAAGCGCCGCCCCAACGGCTGACGCCGGAACTCCCCTCGCCCGCGAAGCGGGAGAGGGGTGGGGGAGAGGGCCGCCGCAAGCCTCCGCGCCCTTAAGCCATGCTCCGACCGGCCGCGGCGAGCACGGTGCGCCGAACCAGCGTCTCGAACAGCGCCAGCTTGTAGCCGTTCTCCGCCAACGGTGTCGCGCCGCGAATCGCGGCGCGCGCCGCGCCTGCGGCCGCCTCCTCGTCGATCCGGCGCCCGTCGAGCAGGGCTTCGGCCGCGCGCGCGCGGCGCGGCGCGGGCGCCGCGGCGCCCAGCACGATCGCGGCGCGCCGGCACGTGCCGTGGGCGTCGAGGTCGAGGGTCGCGGCCACGTCCGCGAGCGGCCAATCGAAGGATTCCTTCTCCGCGATCTTCCGGTGCGCCATGCGAAGGCCGGCCGGCAGCGGCGGCAGCACGACCGCGGTGAGGATCTCATGGGGCCGCAGGTCGTTCTCCCGCTGCACGTCGCGCTGCGGACCGACGAGGAAATCCTCAAGGAGCACGACGCGCGTCGGCGCATCCGCCCCGGCCAGTTCGACGAACGCCCCCAGCGCGACGAGCACGGTCGCGACGGTCGACGGGTGCACGATCGCGCAGGTTCCATTGTCGAAGATCGCGTGGTGGCGGTTCAACCCGCCCAGCGCGAAGCAGTGGCCGCCGCCCTTGCGCAGGCAGTGGAACGCCTGGGCGCGGAAATACCAGCAGCGCGGCCTTTGCAGCAGGTTGCCGCCCAGCGTCGCGACGGCGCGGATCTGCGGGCTCGCCGAAGCGCGCGCCGCGTCGCTCAGCGCCGGTACGTGCTGCCTCAGCGCCGGGTCGGCCGCAAGCATCGCGAGCGTCGCCAGGGCGCCGATCCGCATGCCGCCGCCACGCGCCTCCTCGATGCCGTCGAGGCCGCCGGCATGGCGCAGGTTGACGAGCCGGGCCGGCGCGAGGAGGTCGGCCTTCATCAGGTCGATCAGGTCGATGCCGCCTGCCTTCACGACGCTGGCCTCGTCCTCGGTGCCCGCCCGATGCTGCGCCATGACGTCGGCCACGACCGTCGTCGCGGCGCCAGCCGCCTGGGCGACGCTGCGTGCCTCGATCCAGCCGAAACGGTTCATGGCGACTCGCGGTGGCCCGCTGCCGGTGCGCGGCCGAGCGCCGCGAGGACGGCAGCCGGCGTCATCGGCGAGTCGCGCAGGCGGACGCCGATCGCGTTGTAGACCGCATTGGCGATCGCCGGCGCGGTCGCGATGTTTGCCGGTTCCGCGATGCCGTAGGCGTCCGTCGCACTGTTGCCCTGGTAGTTCTCCAGGACGACGACGTCGATCCGCGGCGCCTCGCGCGGGCCGGCCACCTTGTAGTGCTCCAGGTCCGGATTGACCATCCGGCCGGTGGCCGGATCCAGCAATCGGTCCTCGTACAGCGCGAACGACATACCCATCAGGACGCCCCCCTGGACCTGGCTTTCGATCTGCAGCGGATTGATCGGCCTACCGCAGTCCTGGACCGCGACCACGCGTTCGACGCGGATGACTCCGGTCTCGGTGTCGACCGCGACCTCCGCGAACTGAACGCCGCCGAGATCCTGTTGCGCCAGCGCGGCGTCTCCCATGCGCCGCTTGAATCCGGTGTAGTCGTCGCCGCGCGAGGCCACCGCGCTGATCCGGTCGGTCCGCAGCTTCGCGGCGACTTCGCGCAGCGGAATCCGGCGTGCCGGCTCGTCGAGTCGTGCGATGTGGCCATCGCGCGCGACGAGCATCGAGGGCGCCGTCTCGAGCGTCGCCGACGCCTCGCGCAGCAGCGTCTGCAGGACGAGCCAGGCTGCGTTGCGCGCCGCGGGCGTGATCGAAGCCGTCGTCCGGCTTCCGTACGACGGCGGACCCTCGGGAAACTCGGTGTCTCCGATGCGCACGGTGATCTGCTCCGGCGCCAGCCCCAGCACCTCGGCCACGACCTGCGCCAGCACCGTCGTGACGCCGGTGCCGATGTCCTGCACGCTGGAGACGACTTCGACCGAACCGTCGCGCATCACCCGCACTTCGCAGGCCGCGTTGGTCTGCACGTTGGCGCCCCACAGCGATTGCGCGACGCCGATGCCGCGCCGGATTGGCCCGCCATCCGGCCCACGATTGGCCCCGGGCGCGTGGCGGCGGCCCCAGCCGATGCGCTCCGCGCCGATGCGCCGTTCTTCGCGCCGAACCGGGCTCGGGTCGATGCGATCGCGCAGCGCCAGCGGATCGAGCGCCAGCCGATGCGCGAGTTCGTCGATCGCCTGCTCCAGCGCCCATCCGCCCGGGACGTTGCCCGGCCCCCGCATCGCGCATCCGGGCCCGGCGTTCGTGAACACGTCGTGTTGCGCCGATTCGAAGTTCGCGCACGTGTAGAGCGCCTGCGCCATGTTGCCGATCCCGGCGCCCAGCGCGATGCCGGCGGTCCCGAAGCTGACGACGGATATCGCGGCCAGCGAACCGTCGCGGTTCGCACCGATGCGAAGGCGTTGCCAGGTCCCGGGCCGATTCCCCGCGTCCATCTGCTCCTCGTGCCTTTCCAGCACGAGCCGCACCGGCGCCCGCGCCGCGCGCGACAGCGCGATCGCGATGCGGCCATAGTTCCCCAGCGACGACTTGGAGCCGAATCCGCCGCCCATGCCGTCGACGACGACCCTCACGCGCGCGAGCGGCAGCGCGAACGCCTCGGCGATCTCGTGGCGAACCCCGGCCGTGAATTGCGTCGACATGTAGACCGTGAGCCCGTCCTCGCGCCAGTCGGCGACAATGCCGTGCGGCTCCAGGCAGCAATGCGTCTGCACCTGCGTGCGGTACTCGCCGTCGACGACGATCGCGGCGTGCTTCAGGGCCTCGGCGGCGTCGCCGCGCTGGTCCCGGCCCGGTCCACGCACGTTGCCCCGCAGCGGCAGCCCGGCGGGCGCCGGAAATCCGGCCGGGTTGCCCGCGGGGGCCGACGCCTCGTCGAACACGCGTGGCGCGTCCGCGGCGCGCGCATCGTCCAGCGTCGTGACGAAAGGCAGCGGCTCGTAGTCGACCCGTATCCGCCCGGCCGCTTCGGCGGCCGCCGCCGTCGACGTCGCCGCCACGGCGGCCACTGCGGCGCCGACATGGCGGACGGTGCCCGACGTGGTCCCGGGTTCGGCGACGCGCAGCACGGCGCGCACGCCCGGATGAGCCTCGGCGTCGCGCGCGTCGATCGCACGGATGCGCGCATGCGCGAGCGGCGACCGGAGGATCCGCGCGTGGAGCATGCCTGGAAGCTGGACGTCCGCCGTATAGCGGATCGCGCCGGTCACCTTCGCCCGGCCATTGTGGCGCGCGACCGGCTTGCCGATGACGGCGAGCGCCGCATTCGGGGCGAGCGGCGGCGCCTCGTCGGCGGGCACCTCGCGCTCCACCTCGTCGAGGCCGACGCCGGCGATTCCGCGCGGGAAGCGAGCTTGACGCGTTTCCATGCCGGGTTCCGTCGCGTCAGGGCCGCACTTTGGCCGCCGCGAGCGTCGCTTCGACGACGTGCGGATAGGTGCCGCAGCGGCAGATGTGCCCGCTGATGGCGCTGCGCACGTCGTCGCCGCTGGGGTCGGCGGCGTGTTGCAGCAGGCACGCCGCGCTCATGATCATTCCCGGCGTGCAGAAGCCGCATTGCACCGCGTCGTGCTGCACGAAAGCGGCCTGCACCGGATGAAGCTCGCCGCCCGGCGCGAGGCCCTCGATCGTCGTCACGGCACCTTCCCCGACGTCGATCGCGAGGATCGTGCAGGAGCAGACGGCGACGCCGTCGAGCCACACGGTGCACGCGCCGCAGGCGCCGCGATTGCAGGCGATCTTCGTTCCGGTCAGGCCCAGCGCCCCGCGCAACGTTTCAGCGAGCGTCGATCGCGGTTCGACGCGAAGCGCCACGTCGTGACCGTTCACGTTGAGCCGTATCGGCACCGGGTCCGGTCCGAAGGATGGCGGCGCCACCGCGGAGGCGGTCGCGGCTGCGACACGCATCGACGCGCCCGCGGTCGCGACCGCGGTGCCGCCCAGGAACGCGCGCCGGGTCAAGCTCCGAGTCTTCATCGCGCAACTCCCCGCCACCCCGGTTGGCATGCTGCGCGCACGTCGCGCGAGATGCATTGACGGATGTCACGTCGCGGGCAGGCGTGCGGTCGCCACCGGCGCGTCGATGCCCTGCAGCGGGTCTTCGGCGGGAAATCGTGCGTCGAGGGATTCGTCGGAGCGCGTGCGCCGGCCGTCGGCGAGCTGGAATTGCGCATCGAGATGCCGTTCCGACGGCACCAGGAGGCGGCGATAGATCTCGCGGCACAATTGCCGCGCGCGGCGTCCGGGCCATGCCTCGGGAAGCAGCGCCTCCGGCAGTTCCGGGTCGCGAAGGAACAGCCGCCGATAGTCGTGGATCAACAGAAGCCGCATCAGGAATGCGGTCTCGTCGGCGAGCTCGTCGCGTCGCGCGCCGCGCAGGTCGCGGAGCGCCGGCTCGTAGGCGTCGACGAACGCCTGGTACGCGTGCCCGATCGCGTCCAGGTTCCATGCGCGCGCCACGAGCTCCGCATGTCCGGAAGCCATGCCGGCGCCGGCATCGGCGGCGAGCAGCGGCATCAGGCACTCCAGCTGAGCCTCGAGCCCGTCGCCGGCGAGCGCATCGAGCGTTGCGGCGAGATCGGCGCGCGGGTGCACGAAGCACTCGCCACCGACGGCGCCGTAGCCTTGCCAGGCGAGCGCGCGCCGCAAACGTTCGCGCTCCCGGGTATCGAGCGGTCCGAGCAGCAGGATCAGCCGCCAGCGCCGGTCCCAGTCGGGCGCCCGTGACGAATAGATCTGCGCCGAGGCGGCATCGAAGCGGCGGCGTCCGGCGTCGGTGAGCAGGTAGTCCGCACGGCGTCCCAGCGTTTCGCTCCGCAGCCAGCGCTCCTTGACGAGCCGGAACACCGAGGTGCGAACGAGGCGCTCGTTCACGCCGAGCGGCTCGAGCAGGCGGATGAGGCTGCCGAGCCAGATGCGTCCGCCGCGCGGCAGCGCCGCGTCGCCGAACAGCGAAACGATCAGCGAGCCGGCCTGGACCCGCTGCCGGCCGCGGAACTCGTCGATCCGCCGGAAAGCCGCCATGCGCCGCGCGTGCCCGCTCAGGCCGGCAACAAGTGCGCGGCGTCGGCGACCACCGGCGTCTGGCGCGCGAAGTAGCCTTCGGTGTGGATGCGCGAGCGATCGGCGCCGAGCTGCAGGGCCGCGGCGACGCAGGCATCGACGAAACCCGGGCTGCCGGCGGCGAAGACGCTGTGCTTCGAGAGATCCGCCAGGAGCGCCGGCAACACGGCGTCGACGCGGCCTTCGAGAAAGCCGTCGACACGCTCCTGCGTCAGCGCGAACTTGAAATCGAAGTTGCGGTGCTTCGTCCGCCACCAGGAGAGCATGCCCAGGCCGTAGGCGTCGACGCGCCGGCGCGCCCAGACGACGACCATCACCGGGCGCCGGAACCCGCGTCGCAGCGCGGCTTCGGTGAGCGACAGGATGGGCGCGAGCCCGGTGCCCGCCGCCAGGCACAGCACCGGCGTGTCGACGGACGGGTCGCCGATGAACGTGCCGTAGGCGCCGGCGAGCTTCACGCTGGCGCCGGCCTGCAGCACGTCATGGATCCACGCGCTGGTGGCGCCGCCGTCCGAGCGCGCGACCTGCAGCACGATCTCGCCGTCCGGCCGCGGCGCGTTGGCGATCGAATAGGCGCGCGGCGCGACGTTCGCCGAGGCGTCGCCGAGCGTGACGTACTGCCCCGGCCAGTAGCGGATCGGCTGGCCGACGGGGCGCAGCCGCAGCTCGACCACGCGGTCGGCGATCGCGCGGCGATCCACGACGACGAACAGCGCGTTCTCGCGTGGGGGAAAGAGCTTGGGTCGCGCGTCGACCGTGCCCCATTCGATGACGAGTTCGTCGGAGATCGGCTTCGCCATGCACATCAGGCCGAAGCCCTGGCGGCGCTCCTCCGGCGACAGCGCCATGTCGAGCACGATGCCCTGGTCGAACTGGCCCGAGAGCACCTTGACCTTGCACTCGCCGCAGGCGCCGGCCCGGCAGTTGTTCGGCAACGCATAGCCGGCCTTCTCAAGCGCCATCAGGACCGTGTCGCCGAAGTCGCAGTCGACCGTCTTGCCCGACGGCTGGATGACGACGCGCGTCATGCCGCCCGGCCCGGCATCCGCGCGTCGTGCCGAGCGCGCCGGCGCTCAGAAGACCGGAATGATGTCTTCCATCGCGACATTCGAGACCTCCTCGCCGGTGATGCCGACCTCCGGGATCGCAGGGAACGGGATGTCGTAGCGATCGAGCACGCCCTTCAGATTGACGATCGCCTGGCGCCAATTCTCGCGCTTCTGCTCGAACGTCGGAATCCCGAATCCGGCGCCACGCGCGACCTCCTCCGCTTCGCGCTGGTTGCCGATGAAGTCCGACGGCAGGTCCCAGAATTCCGGCGGCGGCTCGAACAGGACGGCGGACAGGAAGAGGTAGCCGGCCCGGATCTGCTTCGTAATGATCGACTTGTTCGCCGGACCCATCTTCGGGTAGTCGCGTTCCATCACCGCCATGCAGATCGCCATGTGGCGGCCTTCGTCGCGCCCGATGTGGCGGAAGGCCTCCTTGAAGACCGCTTCGCGCGAGTGCTCGTACATCTGCTTGAAGATCGTCGCGGCGGCGATCTCGCCCATCAGGAACGAGCTGAACAGCACGGCGAGATCGTATTTCGGGACCGCGCTCTTGTAGCCGGTCCAGTAGCGCCCGCCGTTGAAGTAGAGCCACTTCGCGTTCTTCTGCAGGCGCCGGCCAAGCTCGGTCTTTGGCTCGTAGCTCAGCGGATCCGGATGCCCCAGGAGGCGCCGGATCGCGAGCCCGCACATGATCTCGTGGTTCTGTTCGTCGCGCGTGACCGAGAAGAAGCACTTGCGGACCGGGTCCTCCTCGTGCACCTCGTAGGTCTTGATCAGCGCCTCGGCGAACACGGGCGGCGCGGACGCGTCGAAGACCGACAGCAGCGTCCACCAGTAGGCGATCGATTCGCGCTCTTCCCAGCTGTAGCTGTCGACGTCGAGCGTGTCCCACGGCAGCTTTTCGGGGTTCCAGTTCTCCCGCAGCGCCGCTTCCCAGACCTCCTGCAGTTTCCGGGTCTGCGAGTGCCAGGACAACGGGTAGATGTTCGGTTGCGGCGTCTCCGGCGGGAATTCCATCTTGTCGGAGAGACGTTCCTTGAGGATGGCCATCGTGTCCCCCTCCTGTGCGGCGGCGGTTGGCGCCGGGCGGGATGCCCAGGCTCACGAACGTATTTTAGATACAAAAAATCGGAAATTGCAGAAAATTTGTATCAAATAAAGGCGTGCCCTCGCCACCGGATGCCCGCCCCGACGTCCGTGGTTGCGGCCCGCCCCGTCGCGTGTGTCTAATACGCGGATGAAGATCCTTCCGATCGTCCTGCTGCTGAGCGCCGCCGCGATCCTCGGAATCCTGCTCGGCATCCAGTACCTGCGGCGCCAGCGCCTGCCGCCGGTGCTGATCGGGCTGCACCTGATCCTCGGGGCGGGGGGCCTCGAATTGCTGGCCGTCCTGCTACGCGGTGCGCCGGATGGGGTGGTCCTCAGTATCGGTTCGGCCGGGCGAACCGCAGCGGGCTTGCTGGCGGCCGCCATGTTCACGGGGCTGGTCGCGCCGCTGATCGGCCGCGGGTCGCGCACGACGATGAATGTGGCGCTGCTGGCCCACGTCGGCGTTGCCGTGGTCGGCATCGGCGTGCTCTTCGCCTGGGTGATCGGCGCGGCCTAGGATCTCCCGCGCCGGAACCTCGCCGCGTGCGTTGCGTGCAGGATCCGATACGGATCCGTGGGACTAAGGCTTCCCGCGGCGGGGAGTAAACCGATGTGGGACGCGCGGCCGACCCGAGGATCGATCTCGGCGTCAGGGACGACGAAGGCGCGAATCCCGTCCCGGGAGTCGTGGAACTGCACGCATGGACGGATCCGATCGAGAGGTCGTGGTGGCCAAGGGCGGAATCGAACCTTGACCGATCAGTCGCGCCAAGTGCTTGATTGTTAGCAAAAGTATTTGACTTTAGGAGCATGGCTCCCGTTAGCATGCTACACGGGCGTGCTGGCGCTTTCTGGGTAGACTGCTCGTCCAAAGGCGCAACGCACAATGGCGGATAGCGCAAGCCTTGGAGGCCTCCGGAT
>DATKPC010000003.1:0-72941 GCA_035524275.1 Burkholderiaceae bacterium | reverse complement strand
CGAGCCCGTGTATCCTTGCAGGTTGCGCGCCGACCCGCGCGGCGCAGCGAGACTGCCGACAACGCGCCCGTAGCTCAGGGGATAGAGTATTGGCCTCCGAAGCCAAGGGTCGCAGGTTCGATTCCTGCCGGGCGCGCCATTTCGATTCCCCGCCGATCAGCGATCAAGAATCCGGCCATCGTTACGATCAACTGCGCGATGGTGCCAGCGAGGGCATTAGGACGCTCTCGGTCATAGGGTCAACCTCGGCGGCGGCCTCGTTGATGTCGGTGCCGATGTAAAGATGACCCTGATTGCGGATCGAGTGCCCGGTCATTGCCGGAAATTCGCGCCGATCAATTGGCGCCGGAAGCGATATTCGACGCGATCTTTTCTTCGCGGCATTCATCGACCAGGGCTCGCCGCAGGCTCAGGGCATCGGCGCCATGCCCCCGTGGCAAGAGCGAACGGCGCTCTTGCATGCCCCTGATCATCACCCGCTTCGTCGATCGGAGGTCGCGATCGACAATGTCCCCGGCGAGCGATTTCAGGGCAATCTTCCATTCGTGCCGCCTTATGTAAGCGCAGGTGGGTCGGCGCGACGAACGAAGGCGTGCTCGTTCCGGACGAAGCGGCGGCCGCGACGGCATGGAGGAGGCGCACGACGAGTCCGGATCGACCGGACCCCGGCCCTTGTTCGCCTCGGCCTCGGCGCGTAGCGACTGGCTCCCGGATACCGCAAGGAGGATCGCGGGCAGGGCCTTCGATCCAGAGCCGACTCGATCGGCCGAGGTCGACGGGGCGCCCGAAACGCCAACGGGAGGGATGGATGAGTTGGATTGCGCAAGCGGCGATGCAGGCGGCGGCTTTCTTCTACATCGCATTTGCAATCGGCGCAGGTCTACTCGCGGTCGCCGTCGCGACGTTGTTCGTCCTCGACCGGACGCAGCGCGCGGATGCGATCCTGTACAACTACCCGGTGGTCGGACATTTGCGCTACGTGCTGTCCCACCTCGGGGAGTTTTTCCGGCAGTACTTCTTCGCGATGGATCGCGAGGAGTTGCCGTTCAACCGCGCCGAACGCGGCTGGGTGGAGCAGGCGTCAAGGAACGGCGAGCGCACGGTCGCCTTCGGGTCGACGCGCCCGATCCGCGAGGCGGGTACGCCGCTGTTCGTGAACTGCCCGTACCCCACGCTGGAGAAGGATCAGGAGCCGACGCCCACCCTGATCGTCGGGCCGTATGCCCAACATCCCTACGAGGCCAAGTCGATCTTCAACATATCCGGCATGAGCTTTGGGGCGTTGTCGGCACCGGCCGTGCTTGCGCTATCGAGGGGCGCGTCGATGGCCGGATGCTGGATGAACACGGGCGAGGGCGGCCTCGCCCCGCAACACCTGGAAGGTGGCGCCGATATCGTCTTCCAGATCGGCACCGCGAAGTATGGTGTCCGCCATGCGGACGGAACGCTCAGCGAGGAGCGGCTGCGCGCCGTGGCGGCGCATCCGCAAGTGAAGATGTTCGAGCTGAAACTGTCGCAGGGGGCCAAGCCGGGAAAGGGTGGCATCCTCCCCGGAGCGAAGGTCACGGCGGAAATCGCGGCGATACGCGGCATCGAGGCGGGCAAGGATTCGATCAGCCCGAACCGGCACCCGGAGATCGACAGCAACGAGCAACTCCTGGAGGTCATTGCGCGCATCAAGCGCATCACCGGCAAGCCGGTGGGGATCAAGGCCGTCTTGGGCGCCTATGGCTGGCTGGAGGATCTCTGCTCCCGCATCAACCAGCGCGACATCGCGCTGGCGCCGGACTTCTTCACGCTGGATTCCGGCGACGGCGGTACCGGGGCCGCGCCGCTGGCGCTGATGGACAACGTCGGGCTATCGATCAAGGAATCGCTGCCATTGGTCAGGGACACCCTGCTGAAGCACGGGCTGAACGAACGCATCCCGATTGTCGCCGCGGGAAAGCTGATCACTCCGGCGGAAGTCGCGTGGGCGCTGTGTGCCGGTGCCAGTTTCGTCAACTCGGCTCGCGGATTCATGTTCGCACTCGGATGCATTCAATCGCTCAAATGCAACAAGAACACCTGCCCCACGGGCATCACAACCCATGACCCCCGGCTGCAGAAGGGCCTGAATCCCGCCGACAAGGCCGTGCGGGTCGCCAACTATTGCCGGAACATGGTGCATGACGTGGAGGTGATCGCCCACAGCTGTGGCGTGCCGCATCCGCGCCGCTTGCGGCGCTTCCACGTGCGCATCATGGGCGTCGACGGAAAGTCCCGCCCGCTGAATGAACTCTATCCGACCGCAGATCCGGGGGATGGCAGTGCCACGGCGGCGCGCATGCAGGCGCTCGGCCATGCGGCGTCCGTATCGAACGACCCGTCACGTCCCGGGCTCCGAGCCGAGTAGAAACATGACGAGCACGACGATCGAGATCCCGGGCGCGCAGGCGCAGACGTTGCACGGCTTGCTCGACATGCCGGAAGGCGGGCCGCCGCTGGCCTACGCGCTGTTTGCGCACTGCTTCACGTGCTCGAAGAACTTCCGCACGACCGTCCAGCTCACGCGCGCTTTGACGGCGCGCAACTTCGCGGTGCTGCGCTTCGATTTCACCGGCCTTGGCGAAAGCGAAGGCGCGTTCGCCGACACGAACTTCACGTCCAACGTGCAGGACATCGTGGCGGCGGCCGATTACCTCACGCGGAATTTCGAGAGCCCTAGCCTGATGTTCGGTCACAGCTTCGGCGGCACGGCCGTCCTGGCAGCGTCGGCGAAAGTGCCTGGCCTGAGAGCCGTGGCGACGATCAACAGCCCCTTCGAGCCCCTGCACGTGCGACATCTCTTTTGCCATCGGCTGGACGACATCGAGAAGCACGGGGAGGCCGCGGTCACGTTGGCCGGCCGCTCCTTCACGATCAAGCGACAGTTCCTGGAGGACATCAGCGCACAGAAGATGCACGATCTCGTCCGCGACCTGGACGTGCCGTTGATGATCTTCCATGCGCCGCAGGACGAGACCGTCGACGTGGAGAACGCGCGGATGATCTACCAGGCGGCCAGGCACCCGAAAAGCTTCGTGTCGGTCGACGGGGCAGACCACTTCCTGCGCAATCCATCCGACGCCCGATTCGTCGCCGACATGCTTGCGACGTGGTCATCGCGCTACGTCGCGGGGCGGAACGCCGACTGATCGAACGCGCGGCGGCGGCGACGCGGTCGTCGTCCTGGCGCGAGCGCCAGCCGCCGTGCCGGCTGCCCCGTCGATGCTAACGTGGCGAATTCGCCGGAGACGCGAGGAAAGTCACGCGATGCGCCGATGGTTCCAGAGAGCCGTCCTGACCCGCCGTTGGGCGACGTTCCTCGCGCTGGGCCTGAGCTTCGCCGTGTTCGGGGTCGGGTCGCTGAACCTCTTCTACCTGTTGCGCGCCAACCTGACGCTGGTCGCGGAAAACGGCTGGATGGCACTGGCCGACGGCGCGGCCCGGCAGTTCGTCGAGCTCGTCGTCACCGGCTACGCCAGCATGGCGGGATACGTCGTCTTCAAGGCCTGCGAGCACCGTCTCGTGCACTGGCTCGGCGACGAGCCGGCCACGGCCGACGAGACCGCCCCCGGGAACGCCGCGCCGCATTCCTCCCCGTCCGCCTCCGCCGATCGCGACGACTGACGCTGCGGCGGCTCGACGCGCGTCGCTGGCGACCGTCGAAACGTGCAGAATCGGGCCATGCAGGCTCCGATCCGCTTCGGCGACTTCGAAGTCCGACCGGCCTCGCGGGAAATCCTGCAGGCGGGAGTCCCGTCGCCGCTCGGCGCGCGCGCATTCGACGTCCTGCTGGCGCTGGTCGAGCATCGCGATCGTCTCGTGACGAAGGACGAGCTGCTGGCTCGCGCCTGGCCCGGGCTCGTCGTCGAGGAGAACAATCTCGCGGTGCAGGTGAGCGGCCTGCGAAAGCTCTTCGGGCCGAACGTCATCGCGACGATCCCGGGGCGCGGCTATCGGTGGGCAGCCCAACTCGACGAGGCCGCGAACGGCACGCGCGTCGACGCCCCCGCGCGCGCGCCGCGACACACGCTGCCGGCCGAGCGTGACGATTTCATTGGCCGCGACGAGGCGCTGCAGGAGCTGCAGCACCGGTTCGCCGCGGGCGCGCGCCTGGTTTCGCTGCTGGGCATCGGCGGCACCGGGAAGACCCGGCTCGCGACCCGCTACGGCGCGACGCGGACCGCCGACTTCCCGGGCGGCGTGTGGTTCTGCGACCTGGCGCCGGCACGCAGCGCCGAAGGCGTGCTGAACGCCGTTGCGCTGGGGCTGGACGTGCCGCCGGGTCGCGACGACCCGGTGGCGCAGCTGGGCGATGCGATCGCCGGCCGCGGCGCGTGCCTCGTGATCCTCGACAACTTCGAGCAGGTCGCCCGCCACGCGGAGGTCACGCTGGGCCGTTGGCTGGAGCGGGCGCCCGCCGCGCGATTCCTCGCGACGACGCGCGAGGTGCTCGGCATCGTCGGCGAGCAGGTGCAGGCCGTCGCACCGCTGCCGCCGCCGGAAGCGGAGGATCTGTTCCTGCGCCGCGCGGCGGCGGCTGGTCGCACGTTCGATGCCGCGTCCGACGAACGCGCGGCGGTGCGTCCGCTCGTCGCTCTGCTCGACGGGCTGCCGCTCGCGATCGAACTGGCGGCAGCGAGGGTTCGAACGCTCGCGCCGCGGGCGCTGCTGTCGCGTATCGGCGAGCGCTTCCGGCTGCTGTCCTCGACCGGCGGACGCACGGCGCGCCAGGCGACGCTTCGCGCGGCGTTCGACTGGTCGTGGGACCTGCTGCGGCCGGCGGAAAAGCTCGCGTTTGCGCAGTGCGCCGTCTTCGAGGGCGGCTTCACGCTCGAAGCGGCGGAAGCCGTGATCGACCTGTCGCCGGTCGAGGCGGCGCCGTGGATCGTCGATGTCGTGCAGTCCCTCGTCGAGAAGTCGCTGCTGCGCTGCCGCGACGACCGCTTCGACATGCTGGCGAGCATCCAGGACTACGCCGCGGAACACCTGCGATCCGAAGACCGGTTTGCCGGTAGCGGCGTCGCTGCGCTGCGCGCGGCTCAGCAGCGCCACGCGTCGTGGTTCGCCCGCTTCGGCGCCGACCGCGCCGTCGAGACGCTCGGCGTCGAGCTCCACAACCTGGTCGTCGCGTGCCAGCGCAGCGCAGCCGGCGGCGATGTCGATTCCGCGGTCGGTGCGCTCGAGGGCGCGTGGGCGGCGCTGAACCTTCGAGGGCCCTTCAAGGCGGGCGCCGATCTCGCGGAGGCGGTGAGCGCGATGCCCGGGTTGCAGACCGCGTCGAGGGTCCGCACGCTGGCCGTGCTGGGCGACGCGCAAGCGGCGTGCGGACAACACGCGCAGGCGCTGGCGAACTACGAGGCGGCGCTGGCGGCAGCCGAAGGCGATGCGCCGCGCATCGCGCAGTTGACCGGAAAACTCGCGACGACGCTGGACCGCTCCGGTCGGCCGGACGACGCGTGGGCGGCGCACGAACGCGCGCTCGCCATGGCTCGGGCCCTGCAGGATGTCGACCTCGCGTGCGCGGCGCTCATCGGCCTCGGCCTCATCGAGACGGATCGAGGCCGGACCGATGCGGCGCTCGCCCTTCTCGAGCAGGCGCTGCAGGTCGCCGACGGTGTCCGGGACCGACGACTCCTGGGCAACGTCCTCGGCAACCTCGGCAACCTGCACCTGGCCGTGGGTCGCCTCGACGCGGCGGCGCAGAGGTTCGAGCAGGCGCTACGGATCGGCCGCGAACTTCACGATCGCGTGCACGAAGGCAACTCGCTGTGCAACCTGGGATGGCTGCAGCTCCTGCAGGGGCGGCACGAGGAAGCCCGTCGCAACCTGGAGGGCGCGCTCGAGGTGGCCCGCGAAACGGGCCATGCGCGGCTGGAGTGCGTCGTGCTGTGCAATCTCGGCATGGTGCACGGAACGACCGGGGGGCTGCCGCAGGCCATCGCGTCGTACGACGCCGCGCTGAACGTCGCGCGGCGGATCGGCGACCGGCGCACCGAGGGGCAAGTGCTCGGCTACCTCGGCCAAGCGCATGCGCGGCTGCACGCCATCGAGCAGGCGCGGGCCTGCCTCGAACGCGGCGAAGCGCTGCTCGACGAACTCGCCGACCGCATCAGCCTCGGCGTGCTGCTGTGCGCTCGCGCCGAATGCGAATTCCTCGCCGGCGATGCCGGCAACGCGCGCGGCGCGCTGGAGCGGGCCGCCGCGATTGCCCGCGAGGCGGGCGTCGGGTCGGATTCCGAGCTCGCCATGGCGGTGGCGCAGGTGGGCGACCTCGTCGGCGGGTCGGGTGCGGGTGTGGCGAACGTGGGCTAGGCGATCACCCTCTCCCCCACCCCTCTCCCGCGTCGTTCGCGGGCGAGGGGAGTCTCATCGTCGAATATTGAAACGTCGTCCCCACCGCTGATGCCGGGACTCCCCTCGCCCGCGCGAGCGGGAGGGGTTGGGGAAAAGCCTGTTCGCGCGGGTAGCCCCCCGCGCCCGGCATCCGGCGCGCCCGCGCCGCCCTAGTACTTGATCGTCGGATCCAGCACCGCCGCCGGTTCCGATCGCCCGTCCCGGACGATCCGGACCGTGTAGTGATAGGTCTCGCCGGCCTTGTGACCCAGTTTGCCGCACCGCACCGTGGTGGGGTTCTTCAGGTGGCAGACGTGCCGGCCGCCGGGCTTGATCGTGATGCCCTGGTCCGCGAAGCGGTAGCCGGGCGTCGCGATCTTCCACACGAAGCCTTCCTCGTCCGGCGTGGAGTTGATCGGTTCTTCGCCGACCGCCGGCTTCCCGGCGGCCGCATCCCAGGTCACATCGACCGTGACATGGTCCTTGGCGGCCACCGCGACCGGCGCGACGACCAGCGAGACCGCCATCCAGGCGGCAAACCTCTCGAGCTTCATCGTTCTTCCCCCGGTTTGAATGGATCCGGCCGTCCGGTGCGACCCGAACGGGCGGCCATGCCGCCCGCGACGTTTCAGGCACGTTTAAGGCGTCTTTCATAACTTTAAAGGACGCCGGCGGGGTCCGGCGCGCACGATGCACCCATGCGTTGACGCCGTCGAACGCGACCCGAACCCCGAAGGAGATTCACATGTCGAACGAATTCCAAGCCTCCTCCCCGCTGCAGCGCATCGCTTCGGCCGCCGCGGCCGCCGTCGTCGCGATCCTCGTGACCGGCTCGATCAACGCGCTTGCCGTCCACTACGACACGCAGGCCCTGGCCACGCAAGCGCTGCAGACGACCGTCGCGTCGCGCTGAAGTTTCCCGAATCCGCCCCCTGAATACAATCGACGAGCTGCGCGGCCCGCGCAGCCTCGTCGTGCCACCGGAGGACGCGGCCTGCACGCGCGAGAACGTACCGGGGAGACGTGTCCGATGCTGCCTGGGCTGGAACCGCTGCGCGTCGGCACGGTGACGCTGGATGCCGGGGTCGATCCGCAGACGTATCGCGAGAAGCTCGCGCGGATCGTCCTGGACGGGATGTACCAGTTCGTCGGGCTGCTGGACCGCGACGGGACGACGCTGGAAATCAATCGCGCAGCGCTGGACGGCGCGGGGCTCCGCCTCGACGACATCAAGGGCAAGCCGTTCTGGGAGGCCCGGTGGTTCGCGGTCTCGCGCGAGTCGGTCGAGGCGCAGCGCGACTTCGTGCGGCGTGCGCGCGACGGCGAATTCGTGCGCTGCGACATCGAGGTCTACGGCCGAGCCGCCGGGGAAGAGACCATCATCGTCGACTTCTCCCTGCTGCCGGTCAAGGACGACGGCGGCCATGTCGTCTTCCTGCTCGCCGAGGGCCGCAACGTCACCGAGAAGAAGCGCGCGGAGGCGGAGGTCGCGCGAAAGAACGCCGAGCTGCAGGCGCTGCTCGACCGCGTCCAGGAGCTCGACAAGCTGAAGAGCGACCTTTTCGCCAACGTCAGCCACGAGCTGCGCACGCCGCTCACGCTGATCCTGGGCCCGACCGAGGAGATGCTCGCGGCCGGCGAGGCCCTGACGGAACGGCAGCGGCGCAACCTGTCGACGATCCACCGCAGCGCGGCGACGCTGCTGAAGCACGTGAACGACCTGCTCGATCTCGCGCGGCTGGACGCGCGGAAGATGTCGATCAGCTATTCGCGCGTCGACCTGTCCGCGCTCGTTCGCGTGGTCGCGGAACAGTTCCACGCGCTCGCGCCACAGCGCAACCTGTCCTATGTCGTGACGACGCCCGACGCGATCGAAGCCGACATCGACAGCGACAAGATCGAGCGCGTCCTGCTGAACCTCCTGTCGAACGCCTTCAAGTTCACGCCGGCGGGCGGGCGCATCCGCTGTGCGCTCGAGCGCGCGGATGCGGACCACGTGCGGCTGCTGGTGCAGGACTCCGGACCGGGCGTCCCGACGCCGTTGCGCAGCGTGATCTTCGAGCGCTTCCGGCAGGTGCAGGAGGGCACGACGCGCGAGTTCGGCGGCACGGGCCTCGGCCTTGCGATCGCCCGCGAGCTCGTCCAGATGCATGGCGGCTCGATCGGCGTGACGTCGGCGCCGGGCGGCGGCGCACTGTTCCAGGTCTCGCTGCCGCTGCGCGCCCGTTCGGGCGCCTACGTGCGGCCGGCTCCGGCGCCCGCCGACGCCGCCCGGCGCGGCGACGCGACCGAAGGCGCCCTCGCGGAGCTGGCGTTGTTGGAATCGGAAATGCCGCCGGAGCACCCGCCGGGCGACCGCCCGACCGTCCTCGTCGTCGAGGACAACTTCGAGATGCGGCGCTTCCTGCGCGAAGCGCTGGAGGCGGAGTACCGCGTCGCGGCGGTGGCCGACGGACGCCGGGCGCTCGACGTCGCCATCGCGACGGCGCCGGACCTGGTCGTCACCGACCTGATGCTGCCGGGCCTCGGCGGCGACCAGCTCGTCGCCGCGCTGCGCGCCCGGCCCGACCTGGCCGATATCCCGGTCCTCGTCCTGACCGCCAAGCAGGACGAGGCGCTGCGGGCGCGCCTGCTCGCGGAATCGGTGCAGGACTACGTCACGAAGCCCTTCTCCGCGCACGAGCTGCGGGCGCGCGTCCGCAACCTCGTCGCGATGAAGCGTGCGCGCGACATCCTGAGCTCGGAGGTCGCGTCGCAAAGCAAGGACGTGACCGAACTGACGCGGCACCTGATCGCGATCCAGCACGCGCTGCGCGAATCGGAATCCCGCTGGTGGGCAATCTACGAGCATTCGCCGGTCGGCATCGCGGTCGCCGACCCGGAAGGGCGGTTCCGGACCGCCAACCCGGCTTTCCGCCGGATGCTGGACGTCGCGGCCGACGAGATGAACCGGTGCACGCTCCAGGCCGTGACGCCGCCGGAAGACCGCGCCTCGACCGCGGAGCGCA
The DNA here is from genome assembly GCA_035524275.1 of Burkholderiaceae bacterium. GTDB lineage: Bacteria > Pseudomonadota > Gammaproteobacteria > Burkholderiales > Burkholderiaceae_F > DATKPC01. The sequence continues at coordinate 63,573 of DATKPC010000003.1, read as the reverse complement.
TCGCGATGCTGGTGCGCGGCGAAGTGCGCGAGTACCACATCCAGCGCCGCTTCCTGCGCCGCGACGAGGGGATCGCGTGGGCCAATACCAGCGTCTCGCTGATCCCGGGCCCGAGCGCCGCCGCGTACCTGCTCGTGATCGTCGCGGAGGACGTGACCGAGCGCAAGCTCGCGGAGGAGGCGCTCGCCAAGGCGCAGAACGAACTGGCCCGCGTCGCCCGCGCCTCGACGCTCGGCGAGCTCGCGGCGTCGATCGCGCACGAAGTCAACCAGCCGCTCGCGGCGATCGTCGCCAACGGGCAGGCCTGCTCGCGCTGGCTCGACGCGCAACCGCCGGACGAGCGCGAGGCCCGGGCCGCGATCCAGCGGATCGTCCGCGACGCCAACCGCGCGAGCGACGTGATCACGCGGATCCGCGAATTCCTGCGACGCGGCGAATCGCACCGCCGCCCGGTCGACGTCGAGCCGGCCATCCAGGAGGTGCTCGGCCACGTGCGCGCCGAGGCCCAGGTCGAAGGCATCGTGCTGCGGCAACGCGTCGACGAGCGCGTGGCGCCGGTGTTCGCGGACGCGGTCCAGTTGCGCCAGGTCATCCTGAACCTGGTGATGAATGCGCTGGAGTCGATCGCCAGTGCGCGCGGCGACGAGCGCACGATCGAGGTCGCGGCGTACCCGGAGGCGTCGGGGGTCTGCATCGAAGTGCGCGACAGCGGAATCGGGATCGACGAGGCGCGCGCCGATCGCCTGTTCGAGGCGTTCCATACGACGAAGCCGGGCGGAATGGGGATGGGGCTCGCGATCTGCCGCTCGATCATCGAGGCTCACGGCGGTCGCCTGTGGGCCCGCGCCGGCGAGCGCGGCGGCGCGGTGTTCCGCTTCACGCTGCCGGCGGTCCGGCCGTGACGACGCGGCGCCCACCGATCATCGGCGAGGCGGTCGTCTTCGTCGTCGACGACGACCTCTCGGTCCGCGAAGCCCTGAGCAGCCTGTTGCGATCCGTCGGGCTGCGCGTCGAGACGTTCGGCTCGGCGGCCGAGTTCCTGCAGCAGCTCGGCGAATCCGCCCGCGGCCCCGCGTGCCTGGTGCTCGACGTCCGGATGCCGGGCCTCAGCGGACTCGACCTTCAGGCGGAGCTGAACCGGCTGCACTGCCGCATCCCGGTCATCTTCATCACCGGCCACGGCGACATCCCGATGACGGTCCGCGCGATGAAGGCCGGCGCCGCCGAATTCCTGCCGAAGCCGTTCCGCGACCAGGACCTGCTGGACGCCATCTTCCAGTCGCTCGAACGCGACCGGCAGGCGCGGCGCGAGCGGGAATCGGACGCCGGAATCCGCGAGCGCTACGACACGCTGACGGGGCGCGAGCGCGAGGTGCTCGCGCTGCTGATGAAGGGGCTGCGCAACAAGCAGACGGCCGACCAGCTGGGCATCAGCGAGGTCACGGTCAAGGTGCATCGCCACAACGTCATGGAGAAGATGCGCGCCGGATCGCTGCCGGCGCTCATCGACATGGTGTCCCGGCTCCGGCTGCCGGACGCCGACCGCGGACCGCGCTGACGCCGACCGCGCGCCGCGTGCCCCGCGCCGCGCGTAGCCCCCCCCCCGGACTGCTGCGCGGAACGGATAGGCCGGCTAAACCAAAGTTCAATAGCGCAGCGCGCGCGGCCTGCGCATCATGCGCCGACACCAGCACGTCGCCGCCCGACCCGCCACGCGGGATCGGGTCGACGGCACGCCGCTCCCCGCAAGCGGGCGCGGACGACAACGAGACGATCGGCCACAGGAGACCTGCGCCATGCCCCTGCTCGAGCGGAGTGATTGGTACGACATTGCCCGAAGCACGAACTGGACGCCGCGGTACGTGACGGACGAGGAGCTGTTCCCGGACACGATGACCGGCGCGAAGGGCGTGCCGATGGCGGCGTGGGAGGTCTACGACGAACCGTACAAGACCTCGTATCCGGAATACGTCCGCGTGCAGCGCGAGAAGGACGCCGGCGCGTACTCGGTCAAGGCGGCGCTGGAGCGCAGCCGGATCTTCGAGAACGCGGATCCCGGCTGGCTGTCGATCCTGAAGGCGCACTACGGCGCGATCGCGCTCGGCGAATACGCCGCGATGAGCGCCGAGGCCCGGATGGCGCGCTTCGGGCGCGCGCCGGGCATGCGCAACATGGCCACGTTCGGGATGCTCGACGAGAACCGCCACGCGCAGCTGCAGCTCTACTTTCCGCACAGCTACTGTTCGCGCGATCGGCAGTTCGACTGGGCACACAAGGCGTACCACACGAACGAGTGGGGCGCCATCGCCGCGCGGCACACGTTCGACGACCTGTTCCTCGCGCGCAGCGCGACCGACATCGCGGTCATGCTGACGTTCGCCTTCGAGACCGGGTTCACGAACATGCAGTTCCTCGGCCTCGCGGCCGACGCCGCCGAGACCGGCGACTTCACGTTCGCCAGCCTGATCTCCAGCATCCAGACCGACGAGTCGCGCCATGCGCAGATCGGCGGCCCGGCGCTGCAGGTGCTGATCGGCAACGGGCGGAAGAAGGAAGCGCAGGCGCTCGTCGACGTCGCGATCGCGCGCGCGTGGCGGATCTTCAGCCTGCTGACCGGCAGCTCGATGGACTACGCGACGCCGCTCGCGCACCGCAAGCAGTCGTTCAAGGAGTTCATGCAGGAATGGATCGTCGGCCAGTTCGAGCGCACGCTCATCGATCTCGGGCTCGAGCTGCCGTGGTACTGGGAGTCGATGATCAGGGAGTTCGACTACCAGCATCACGCCTACCAGCTGGGGATCTGGTTCTGGCGTCCGACGGTCTGGTGGAACCCGGCAGCCGGGATGACTCCGGAGTGTCGCGACTGGCTCGAGGAGAAATATCCGGGCTGGAACGACACCTTCGGCAAGGCCTGGGACGTCATCATCGAGAACCTGCTCGCGGGCAAGCCGGAGCGCACGGTTCCGGAGACGCTGCCGATCGTCTGCAATATGAGCCAGCTGCCGATCTGCGCGATCCCGGGCGACGGCTGGAACGTCAAGGACTACCCGCTCGACTTCGAGGGGCGCACGTACCACTTCAATTCGGAAATCGACCGCTGGGTGTTCCAGCAGGATCCGAAGCGCTATCGCGACCACCTGACGCTGGTCGACCGGTTCCTCGCGGGCCAGATCCAGCCGCCCGACCTGACCGGCGCGCTGAAGTACATGGGCCTGGCGCCGGGCGAGATCGGCGACGACGCGCACAAGTACGCCTGGGTCGAGGCCTACCGCGGCCGGCAAACCCCGAAGAAGGCGGCGTGAAGCGCGACGCCTGACGCGCGCCGATCATCGCCGCCTACCGACAACGACACGGAGCATCCGACACGGAGCATCCCATGGCCCTGTTTCCGATCATTTCGAACTTCCAGCACGACTTCGTGCTTCTGCTCGTCCCGGTCGACACCGAGAACACGATGGACGAGGTGGCCGCCGCCGCGGCCCACCACTCGGTCGGGCGGCGCGTCGCCCCGCGCCCCGGCAAGGTGGTCCGCGTCCGGCGCCAGGGCGCCGCGCAGTTCTTTCCGCGCACCGCGCGGCTGCACGAGACCGACATCAAGCCGATGGAGGCGCTCGAGTTCATCTTCTGCGACAGCTGAGGTCCGCATGAGCTTCAAGAAAGCCTGCACGCGCGACGAGCTCTGGGAAGGCGACATGCTCGAGGTCGACGTCGACGGGCGCGTCGTGCTGCTCGTCGGCCTGGACGGCGGCGACGTGCGCGCCTACCAGGGCGTATGCCCGCACCAGGACATCCCGCTCGCCGAGGGCAAGTTCGACGGCCGCGTCCTCGTTTGCCGGGCGCACCAGTGGTCGTTCGATGCGCGTAGCGGCGCCGGCATCAATCCGGGCGACTGCAGCCTGGCGGAGTACCCGGTGAAGCTCGAGGGCGACGACGTCTTCGTCGACGTCGAGGGGGTCGTCCCGCGCTTCGCCCACACGTGACGAATGAGGAGACGCTGATGACGGACCGGAAGACGGCGGAAGCCTACAGGAACAACCGCGTGGGACCCGTCCTGCGCGCCAGCGAGATCACCGCGGGCGTCATCGAGGCGGCGCGCGAGGACAACCCCGGCAAGGAGATCCGCGTCGACGACAAGGTCGCCTACGTGCGCATCGACACCGAAGGCGAGTTGATCCTGCGGCGCGCGACGCTGGAGGCGGCGCTGGGACGCCCCTTCAAGATGAGCGAGCTGGAGGTCGACCTCGGGTCCTTCGCCGGACGCATCGAGACGGGCGACGAGTACGTCCGCTTCTACTACGAAAAGACGCTTTGACCGGAGGAGATGATGAGCGAAGCGGAAGTGCTCAAGCCGTTGAAGACGTGGAGCCACCTGGCGAACCGTCGACGCAAGCCGAGCGAGTACGAGATCGTCTCGACGAACCTGCATTTTTCGACCGACAACCCGGCGGCGCCCTTCGAGCTGGACCCGAATTTCGACATGCCGCGGTGGTACCGCCGCTATCGCAACGAGTCGCCGCTGCAGCATCCGGACTGGAACGCGTTCCGCGATCCGGACGAGATGGTCTATCGGACGTACAACATGCAGCAGGACGGCCAGGAGACCTACGTCCTGGGGCTCTTCGACCAATTTTCCGCGCGCGGCCACGACAAGATGCTGGAGCGGACGTGGGTCGGCACGCTGGCGCGCGTCTACACGCCGGGCCGCTACCTGGTGCATGCGCTGCAGATGGGCTCGGCGTACCTGACGCAGATCGCGCCGTCGTCGACGCTGTCGAACTGCGCCGCGTACCAGACGGCGGACTCGCTGCGCTGGCTGACCCACACGGCCTACCGCACGAAAGAGCTGTCGAGCAGCTTCCCGGACGTCGGGATCGGCCGCGACGAACGCACGTACTGGGAAAGCGACGCCGCGTGGCAAGGCTGGCGCGAGCTCGTGGAGCGCGCGCTCGTCGCGTGGGATTGGGGCGAAAGCTTCGCGGCGTTCAACCTCGTCGTGCGCCCGGCGGTCGAGGAAACGGTGCTGCGCAGTCTCGGGGAAGCGGCGCGCCACAACGGCGACACGCTGCTGGGGCTGCTGACCGACGCGCAGGCCGTCGATGCGCAGCGGCACCGGCGGTGGACCGGCGAAGTCGTGCGCATGGCGCTGACGCAGGCGTCCAACCGCGCGGTGCTCGCCGGCTGGGTGCAGAAGTGGAAGCCGCTCGCCGAGCGCGCCGTCGCGGCCTACGCCGCGGCGCTGCCGGACGCGCCCTCCGCGGCGCCGCGCGCCATCGCCGCGCTGGCGCAGTTCCACGCGTCGCTGGGCCTGTGAACGACCGGTCGCCGACCGGGGACCGCGCGGCCGCGACGTGGCGGCGCGTGACGATCCAGGGCGGCGACAGCTTCCGGATCGACGACGGCGAGGACTCGCTGCTGCGCGGCGCGCTGCGCGCCGGCATCGGAATGCCTCACGAATGCAGCGTCGGCGGCTGCGGCGCGTGCCGCTTCGATCTCGTCAGCGGGCACGTCGCGACGCTCTGGGACGCGGCCCCCGGCCTGACGGCGCGGGATCGGCAGCGCGGCAAGCACCTCGCCTGCCAGTCGTTTCCCCTGGACGACTGCACGATCCGCGTGCGGTGCGACGACGCCTACCGCCCGCCGGTCGCGCCGCGGCAGCGAATCGCGACGCTGCTCGGCCGCCGCGACCTGACGCCGGAAATGAGCGAGATCGTGCTGCAGGTGCCGGGGGACGCGACGTTCCTTCCGGGGCAGTACGCGCTGCTCTATCCGGAACACGTCACCGGCGCGCGCGCCTACTCGATGTCGAACCTGCCCGGCGCCGACGCGACGTGGTCGTTCGTGATCCGGCGCGTCGCCGGCGGCGCGGGCAGTGTCGCGCTGCTGGAGCGCTATCGGCCGGGCGATACGCTGAAGGTCGACGGTCCCTACGGGCACGCCTACCTGCGTCAGGACAGCGGGCGCGACGTCGTCTGCATCGCCGGCGGCTCCGGCCTCGGCCCGATGCTGTCGATCGCGGGCGCGGCCATCGCGCGCGACAGCGCACGTCGCGTCCGCTTCTTCGCCGGCCTCCGGTCGCAGGGCGACCTCGGCGCGGTGGCGCTCGTCGATGCGCTCGCCGCACCGCGGCTGGCGACGACCGTCGTGCTGTCGTCGCCGGAACCCGGCGCGCCCTGGGCCGGCGCCAGCGGGCTCGTGCACGCCGAAGTCGAACGTTCGCTGCCGGCGCCGCTGGCGCAGTACGACTTCTATTTCGCCGGTCCGGCGCCGATGATCGACGCGGTGCAGGAAATGCTGATGATCCGGCACAAGGTGCCGTTCGAGCAGATCCACTACGACCGGTTCACCTGAGGCGGCGCGGCGGCCGGGTTTCGATCATCCGACTATCATCGGCGCGTCGCGTCCCCCGGTTCTCGGCGGGGCGCCCGTGTCGGGTGGAAGGGCCGCGAGATGATGAAATCCGACTTCGTGGACCTGGGTGGTCACGTCGCACTGGTCACCGGCGCGTCGCGCGGCATCGGCCGCACGGTCGCGGTTGCGCTGGCCAGCGCCGGGGCGTCCGTCGCGATCAACTACCGCGAAAGCGCCAGCGCGGCCGAGGAGGTCGCTGCGGCGGTCCGCGCCGCGGGCCGCCGCGCAGTGGCCGTGCAGGCGGACGTCTCGCGGGGCGCCGAGGTGGCGCGGATGATGAACCGCATCGAAGCGGAACTCGGGACGGTCGACATCCTGGTCAACAACGCTGGCATCGCGATCCCGCGCGGCATCGACGATGTCGACGAATCCGCGTTCGACCAGACGATCGCCGTCAACCTGAAATCGGCCTTCCTGTGCATCCAGGCGGCGCTTCCGGGCATGCGCGCGCGCCGCTGGGGGCGGATCGTCAACATGTCGTCGGTCGCGGCGCGCGGAGGCGGCGCCATCGGCGTCCACTACAACGCGTCGAAGGCCGGACTCGAGGGCCTGACGCGCGGTTACGCGGCACGACTTGCGGCCGAGGGCATCACGGTGAATGCCATCGCGCCCGGGCCGACCGAGACGGACATGGCGCTTTCGCTGCCGCGCGACGTCGCTTCGCGAATCCCGGTGCGACGTCTCGGAACGCCCGAGGAGGTCGCGCAGGCGGTGCTGCTGGCGGCGGCCAACGGCTTCATGACCGGCCAGGTCGTGCACGTCAATGGCGGGCTGCTGTTCGCTTAGCGCGCTGTCAGGTCGGGCGGTCGGGTAGCGGCCTCATTTCAGCCACAGCAGGCGGCCGAACGGCGCCACCGCGTCGCGCGCGGTTTCCGGAACGGCCCAGATCACCGGCCAGCGCGGCTCGAATCCGGCCGGACCGTCAAGGTCGGTGAGCACGACGCCGATGTCCGGCCGGTGCCGATCCGCCTCTTCCAGCAGCGGCGCGAAGTCGGTGCCTCCGCCGCCACGAAAGTCGATCGCCGGCCACTCGCCGCGCCCGGCGGGAAACTGCTCGACGCGGCGAACCTGGTCGTCGCCGACGACGAGCACGAGCCCCGCCTCGGTGCGCCGGACGATCGCGCGCAGCTCGGCGGCGAACTGCTCCAGCAACGGCGCGTCGATCGACCCGGACACGTCGACGATGACCGCGAGGCGCGGCGCCGACCGCATCGCGGCGACGCCGGGCTCCCACGGCATCCGGCGGTGCGGCCCGGCGCGCCCCTGGTTCGCCAGGTAGGAGCGCGCCGGCCGCGACCAGGACACGGCACGCCGCGGCGCGAGCGCGCGGGCCAGGCGCGTCCGCAGGATCAGCGGCCATGGCGTGGCCGGCTCCGCCGCGTCGGCGATGAGCGCGCGCAAGATGGAGTGCGCGCCGTCGGACGCATGCCCGCGCAGGATGCGTTCGCTCCACGTCCGCGCCTGTTCCGCCTCCTCCTCGGCGGGCCGCCGCATCGCGTCGCCCGCGACCAGGTCGGCGCAGCGGCCGGCGCCGAGCGCTCGCACGCGCGAGGCACGCGGGCCATCGACCCGGCGCACCCCACCCGCGGCGGCGTCATCGGCGCGATCCGGCTCCCCGCGCCGATCGCGGGCCTGCGAGGTGCCCGCGGCGGGCGGTGTCCTGCGGTCATCGATCGCACGGTATAACCGCTCGACGTCCCATTCCAGCAGCGCGGCGACCGGGTCGACTTCGATCCCGAGCGCCACCGCCAGCAGGCGTTCCAGCCGCACGGCAGCGTTCGGAAGCGCCAGCCACGCCAGGTGGTCCAACGCGCTGTTGACGATCGCGTCGGCGCAGACGTTGAAGAGCTCGAGGTCGACGTCGCCCGCGAGGTCGCGCAGCTGCAGCGCCCGCTGCGGGTGCCGCAATGCGACGTGGAGCACGGCATGCGCGACGAGTCCCGACTGCAACGGAAGCGGCGCGCCGTCGAACGACGCCGCATAGCGGATTTCGCGGCCATCGGTGACGATCGGCTCGCGTTGCGCCGGGTCGTCGACGTCGCGGTGCGCGATCCAGAGCGCAAGCGCGCCCGTCGACGGCGCGAATTCCACGATCCGCTCGATCGCGCGGGTGCCGCGGTGGCGCGGATTCGCGTCGGCGAGTTCCATCGGCGCGCCGTCAGGAACGGGCGACGCCGTCCTGGCGGCGTTGTTCCGCGTAACGGAGGTACGCCGGACTCTCGAGGATCGCGCCCTCCAGCCCGCGTTCCAGCGCCTTCTGCATCAGCAGTTCCATCGTCAGGACGCGCGCCTCGTGGACCGGCAGCGGGACCGCGCCGCGCGCGTCCGGGAGCTGCTCGACGATCTGCAGCGCGCGGCCGAGCCTCGTCGCGTCCGTCGCCGCGGCCAGCAGCCCGTAGACCAGGCCGTACATCCCGTCGAGCGAACGCGGCAGCAGCGCCGCGGTTTCCGCGCCGGGGCGCGCGGCCATCAGCCGGACGACGTCGGTCCCCGCCTGGATCTCCCGCAGCACGCCGAAGAATTCGGCCGCGTTCGCCGCACCGATGCGACCCTGGACGAAGAGGCGCCGCGCTTGCGGGCTCATCGCGGACTTCAGGACGTTCGACACGTCTTCCCACCCGCGCGGACTGGCGCCGACGAGATGGTCGGCCGCCAGCTGCGCCTGCGTGTCATCGAGCTTGTCCGGACGGACCTTCAGGAACGCCATCACCTCCGGCGCCAGGTCGTTCGCGATCGCGTAGTCGAGAAACGCGTCGATCGCCGTCTGCACGTGGAAGTGGAACATCCGGTCGGCGAGCGCCGTGCCCATGTCGTGGCTGACGGCGCCATGGAAGCTGGCGTTGCCGGCGGCGACGACCTGCCAGCCGTCCGGCAACCGGTAGTTTCCGACCCGCCGGTCGAGGATCAGCGAATAGGCCGAGATCTGCAGGCGCTGGTCGGCGGCGGTGAGCTCGTCGAGGAACAGGATCCCTTCGTTCGAGCCGGGCCCCGGCAGGAACTCCGGCGGGAACCAGACGGTCTTCGCCTGCGCGTCATCGGCGTAGATCGCGCCGCGGATGTCGACCGGTTCGATCGTCGTCAGGCGCAGGTCGACAAGGGGCGCGCGGAAATGCTCCGCGACCTGCCGCACGACCGAGGATTTGCCGACGCCACGCGGACCCCACAGCATCGTCGCGCGCCGGCGCAACACGGGATCCGCGTACTGCTCGATGAGCGCCGACTTCGCGGTCGCGATCGACACCGGCGGAACGTTCATCGGATTGCCGGCCATCCGGGGCTCCTCGAGCTAGTTCGCCGGGGACGCCGGGCCGGCGGTCATCGGAGCCGGATCCGCGCACACGGTCCATGCCGTCGGTCCCGGCCGGCGCGGAATCGGCGGGATTTCGATCCGCGGCATCTCGCGCATGCAGAACACCAGCATCAGCAGCAGCGGCGGCGCGTTCAGCACCAGCATCCGCATCACGGAGTCGTCCCGGATTCCGAACTTCGGCACCGCGGCAGCCGCGAGCATCAACGCGGCCACGGCGACGAGCGGCAGGCTTCGACGCAGCACGACGAGCCAGCGGGCGCCGACGTGCTGCTCGTGGAAGCGGGCCGGGGGTTGCGCGAGGGTCGACGCCAGGTGCGCTGCCGCGCGGACAAACTTGGCCTCCGCGCCGCGGCTGCGCCGCGGTTCGCGCCGATCGACTTCGAAGGTCGTGGCCCAGCCGTTGCCCGCGTTGCGCAGCAGCGACCAGCGCCATCCCAGCACCGCGAACAGGTCGTCCGGCGGCCGCATCCCGTCGGCCGCCAGGTCCAGCTCGGCCGGGTAGCCGCTGACCGACGGCGCCTTCATCGCCAGCACGACGCCGGGAGCCCGCGCCAGGCGCGCTTCCGCCGCGACGAGGCGCAAGCTGCGCCCCGGCTCGACCTCGTGACTGTACGCAACGGCGTATCCGGCGCCCGCGTTCCACTGCAGCGCCGGGTCGATCGCCTCGACATCGGCGAGCAGTTGCGCACGATCGGGGCCTTCGGCCCGCAGCCGCGCCTCGACGGCGCCGGGCATCGCGCGCAGGCACGTCAGCCGGAACCAGCCGGTCCGCGGCTCGTCCAGTTGCAGGCGTTCGACGTGGGCGGGCGTCCCAGGGCGCTCGACCGGCTGGAATTCGACCCGCCGCGCCATCCGATCGGTCGCCGCAAGGTCGACGCGGCACCCGCGCAGCGAAAACGGCGCGACCCACTCCAGGATCTCATGGTGCGTCAGTGGCGGCGGCGGCATCGCCGCGAAGCGTAAGCGACGACGTGGGCCGCCGGCAATCGCCGGAGCGGTCGGCGCGTCGCACCGATCGTTCCCGCCGCCCCCCGCCGAGGGGCGATGGGCAGGCGCGCGGTAACATCGCGGCTCGCCGCGCAGCATCGACCGGGCGCGCCGCAGCGGTGAGGATCCCCCGGTCGGCTTCGATTGCGGCTTCGCGGCAGCCATGGCCAACCTCATTCCGGCGCTGGGATCGGCACGCTTCGATACGAGCGGCGAGCGACGGCTGGCCGAGCGCCTGAAGGAATTGCTGGAGGACAACGCCGTCGTCTGGCACAACCTGCCGGTCGGGCCGCGCGGCCGACGGCCGGATTTCGTCGTCGTCCATCCGGATCACGGGCTTCTAGTCCTCGAAGTCAAGGACTGGCGCCTCGACAACGTGCTGTCCGCGACGAAGCAGGACGTGGAACTGCTCACCGCGCACGGTCCGGCGCGCCAGCAGAATCCTTTCGAGCAGGCGCGCGGCTACATGTACGACGTCGTCCGGGCGATCGAGCGCGACCCCGAGCTGGTGTTTCCCGCCGACCACGCGTTCAAGGGGAAGCTGATCGTTCCCTTCGGGTTCGGCGTCGTCTTCACGAACATCACGCGCGCGCAGATCCAGCGCACCGATCTGCCCGACGTCTTCCCGCCAGGGCGCTGCGTGTTTCGCGACGAAATGACCGACAGCGTCGACGCCGACGCCTTCCGGGCGCGCTGCTGGTCGATGGTCACGCGCCGCATCGGCGCGCCGATGACGCTGCCGCAGTTCGACCGCCTGCGGGCGCTGCTCTTCCCGGAAATCCGCATCCGGCAGATCGCCTTGCCGCTGGACGTCGTGGCGGCCGAGGAGCCGCCGGACGCGAGCGGCGCGGATCGCGTGCTTGCGGTGATGGACCTGCACCAGGAGCAGCTGGCGCGCACGATCGGCGAGGGGCACCGGATCGTCCGCGGCGTTGCCGGCTCCGGCAAGACGCTGATCCTGGCGTTCCGCGCGGAACACATCGCGCGGTCGGCGACGAAGCCGGTCCTCGTCCTGTGCTATGCCAACGGCATCGCGGGCCGGCTGGAAGCCGCGATGCAGGATCGCGGGGTGGCCGATCGCGTGCACGTCTCGACGTTCCATGCGTGGTGCTTCAGGATGCTGAGAACCTACGGGCTCCCGGAGCCGGCGGCGGCGCAGTTCCCGACGTACGAGGAGCGCCTGGCCGAAAGCGTGCGGCGCGTCGCGGAGGCGCTCGACAAGGGCCAGATCCCCGGCGGGCAGTACGAAGCGGTGTTCGTCGACGAGGCGCACGACTTCGAACCGCTCTGGCTCGCGCTGGCGGCGAGGATCGTCGATCCGGACAAGCGCTCGCTGCTCATCGTCTACGACGACTCGCAGGCCATCTACAAGGGCCGCGCGCGGCCCGTCTGGAGCAACCTGGGCATCGATGCGCGCGGCCGGACGACCGTCCTCAAGATCAACTACCGCAACACGTCGCAGATCCTGGCGTTCGCGAAGCGTTTTGCGGGCGATGTCCTCGGCGCGCCGGGACTGCAGGCCGACGACGAGGCCGCGATCCTGCTCCCGGAGGACGCAGGCCGCCAGGGGCTCGAGCCCGAAGTGCGAAAGTGCGTCGACTACGACGACGAGGCGCACGCCATCGTCGAATGGATGAAGGGACGCCACCGGGCGGGCTATTCCTGGGCCCAGATGGCCGTCGTGTATCCGGAGCATTGGATCGGCGAGCGCATCGCGGCGGCGTTCGCGAAGAGCGGCACGCCGGTCGACGTCGCCAAGCAGCATCGCAACCGCGTCGACGTCGGAACGGACGCCGTGCGATTTCTCAGCATGCATTCGGCGAAGGGGCTCGAATTCCCCTGCGTCGCGATCGCGGGACTCGGGGCGATGGGGCGACACGGGACCGCGATCGAGGACGACGTTCGGCTCGCGTACGTCGCCATCACCCGCGCCACGCACGAGGCGTATCTCACGTACTCCCGGACCTCGCCGCTGGTCGACCGGTTGATCGCCTGAGCGGCCCGCTGCCTACGCGCCGCCCGCGTTCCGCCGCAGCGCGAATACCGCCGCGGCGAGCGCCAGCGTCAACGCCGCGAGCGCGACGAGCGTCGTCCACGACGCGGCCGAGACGTTCATCGTGATGATCTTGTTGCACAGGGCGATCAGCGCCGTCTGCACGACGAGGGCCGTGTCGACGTCATGCGCGACGAGGAAGTGGCGCATGATCTTGAGCAGCTCGATGCCCACCAGGATCGCGACGAAAAGGCCGAAGACGTCGAACAGCGCCTTCGGTTCGCCGATGAGTTCGTGCGGACCGCTGAGATCGACGACGAGCGACCAGGCGACGATGATCATCCCGTAGCCGACCGTCAACATCAGCATCAGCATCAGCGCGGCGACCGCGACGTATTCGAAGCGGGCCGTCAACTTGTCCATGATTGCATTGTCCTCCCGGGCCACTGCGCCAGCGATCGCCCGGCGCCATCGCGCGTAAGGTAGCGTGAGATGCCACGATCGGGCTAGGCCGCTTCGACGAGCGCATTCGGGTAAACCGCGCGCCCTTGAATTCCGTTGCAACGATCCCGACCTGTGCAGGAGGGTCGTGACGACCTCGCAACGGAGAATGACCATGACGCCACGTTGGATTGCCGCCACCCTGTCCGGCTGCCTCGTCATCGGCGCTTGCGCCGACATGACCGACTCGCAGCAGACCACCGCCAAGGGCGCAGGTATCGGCGCGGCCGCGGGAGCCGTCCTGGGCGGCGTCACCGGAGGCGGCCACAAGGGCGACTCGGCGGCGCTCGGCGCCGCCGGCGGTGCGGCGCTCGGCGCGCTCGGCGGCTACCTGTGGAACGAGCACCTGGAGAAGCAGAAGCAGCAGATGCAGCAGGCGACGGCGGGCACCGCGGTGCAGGTGACGCAGACCGCGGACAATCGCCTGAAGATCAACGTCCCTTCGGACGCCGGCTTCGCGACCAACAGCGCCAACCTGAACCCGAAGCTCTACCCGGCGCTGGACCAGCTCGCGACGACGCTGGCGCAGAACCCGACGGAAAGCGTGCAGGTGATCGGCTACACCGACAGCACCGGCAGCGATGCGATCAATACGCCGCTGTCGCAGAATCGCGCGCAGAGCGTCGCGACGTACCTCGCGACCCACGGCGTCCAGCCGCAGCGCATCACGACGCAGGGGCTGGGCGCGCAGAATCCGGTCGCGTCGAACGACTCGGCCGAGGGTCGGGCGCAGAATCGGCGCGTCGAGATCTTCGTCGCCTATCCGCCGGCGAAGGGATGACCGCGACGCTGCGGTCGCGCGGGTCAGCGGGTCGCTGACGACGCGGTACCGGCGCTTCCGGCGCCGCGAATCCGCCGCATCAGGCCGCCGAGGCGATGCAACGCCTCGGCGAGGTCCTCCTCCGAGGCCGCGTACGACAGGCGCACGTGCTCGTCGGCCCTCGCCTCGCCGAAATCCTGCCCGGGCGTCAGCGCGACGTGGGCCTCCTGCAGCGCGAGCTCGCAGAACGGCATCGCCTTCATCCCGGTCGCGGCGATATCGATGTAGACGTAGAACGCGCCGTCCGGCGCGACGGGCACGTCGAGCCCGATCGACGCCAGCCCGCGCAGCACCAGCTCGCGCCGCTGCGCGAACCGCGCCCGCCGCTCCTCGCACACCGCGATCGCCGCCGCGTCGAAGCAGGCGACGGCTGCATGCTGTGCCGGCGACGACGGACAGATGTAGTAGTTCTGCGCCAGTCGCTCGACGGCACCGACCAGCTCCCGGGGGACGACGCACCAACCGAGGCGCCAACCGGTCATCCCGAAGTATTTCGAGAAGCTGCTGACGACGATGGCGTCGGGATCGACCGCCAGCACCGAGCGTGCCGTCGGGTGCGCCGCATCGCCGTCCTGCAGGCCGAGGTAGATCTCGTCGACGAGGCGCCAGCCGCCGCGCGCGCTCGCGGCGCCGCACAGCGCGGCGAGCTCGTCGAATGGCACCGACGTGCCCGTCGGGTTCGACGGCGTCGCGACGAGGACGCCGCGCGTCTGCGGGCCCCAATGGCGCTCGACCAGCTCGCGGTCGAGCTGGTAGCGCGTCGCGGTCGTCGTCGGGACCAGCTTCACGCGACCGCCGAAGCTCGAGACGAAATGCCGGTTGCAGGGATACGACGGGTCGCCGACCAGCACCTCGTCGCCCGGATCGACGAGCGCCGCCGTCAGCAGCAGCAGCGCCGCCGACGCGCCGGCGGTGACGATGACGCGCTGCGGATCGACGTCGACGCCGTGCGCAGCGCCGTAGTGGCGCGCGATCGCGCGACGCAGCGGCTCGACACCGAGCGCCGCCGTGTACGCGGTGCGCCGCTCGTCCAGCGCGACGTGCATCGCGCGCACGACGCCGGGCGGCGCGCCGAAGTCCGGCTCGCCGATGTTGAGCTTGATGATCCGGTGGCCCTGCGCCTCCAGCGCGAGAGCGTGCTTGCCGAATTCCATCGCCAGGAACGGCGCCACGTCCTTCGTGCGTCCTGCCAGCCTGATGCCCATCGATCGCGACCTGCGGTTCATCCGTCGAACCTGCGATAGTAGAACGTTGTGGCGCACAGGCCGCCGCGGGGCAGCAGCGCATAGTCCGGCACCTGCCCGCACGCGATCCAGCCGTGGCGCGCGTAGAGACGCTCGGCGTCCGGGCTCGCGGTATCCAGCACCAGCAGCGTCTTGCCGCACTCGCGCGCGACATCCTCCGCCTTGCGCAGCAGCGCGGCGCCGATCCCGTGGCGGCGCGCGCGGCGATGCACCAGCATCTTCGCCAGATCGGCGCGATGCGGCTGGTTCTCCGGCTGCTCGAGCACGAGCTGGACGGTGCCGACGATCGCACCCGCGAGCCGGGCGACGATCAGCGCCCGCGCCCCGGCGTCCGCCTCCTGCGCGACGCCGCGCCAGAACGCCCGCGCGCGCTCCGCGGACAGCGGGTGCATGAAGCTCACCGACGCGCCGCCATCGACGCAATCGGCGAGCACGTCGGCGAGTTCGGCGATGTCGCGCTCGGTCGCGCGCGACAGCCGTGACACCGCGAGGTCAGAGGACGTCATGGGAGGTTCACCTCGTTCGCCAGGATGACGGCACCGACGCGGATTCGATCACGGCGGCGCGTGGACGGTGGACATCGCGACCGGCGCTCAAAGCGTGCGGCGCAAGGCCTCGAAGAAAAGCTCAGACTGCAACCGCTCCCCACCAGACTGCTCGCCGACCCGCCGCGCGAGCTCCGGGTCGACCGGCGCCAGCGGCTGCCCCGTCGACTGCGCCAGCACCTGCACCAGGCACGCCCGCTCCAGGTAGTAGAGGTCGTCGTAGGCGTAGTCGATGCGCGGCCCGCAGACGACGACGCCATGGTTGCCGAGAAACACGACATCGGCGTCGCCCATCGCGCGCGCGATGCGTTCGCCCTCGGACGCGTCGAGCGCGAGGCCGCCGTAGTGCGGATCGGCCCGGACGCGTCCGTGGAACCGCATCGCGTTCTGCGACAGCGTCGTATCGAGGGCGCGGCGCCCCGTCAGCGTCAACGCCGTCGCATACGGCATGTGCGTGTGCAGGACACAGGCCTTGTGCCCGAGGCGGTGTATCGCGGCATGGATGAACATCGCGGTGGCCTCGACCTCGTGGCGCCCGGCAAGGCGCCGGCCCTCGACGTCGACCATCACGATGTCGTCGGGGCCGATTTCGCTCCAGAGGAAACCGCGCGGATTGAGCAGGAACCGCCCCGAGCGGTCCGGCAGCTCGACGCTGAAATGATTGCAGACGCCCTCCGCCAGTCCGTGGTGCGCGGCGGCGCGCAGCGCCAGCGCGAGGTCGGCGCGCAGTGCCGCGACGGCCGCCGAAGCGAAGTCCTCGTCGTCCGGCAACGTATTCATCGCGAAGCGCCGGTGGCCGTCCCGGATCCGCGCCTGCTCGGGACGGCGATATCCGGCGGCCCGGCGCTTCGGCACGGCGACTCCATGTTGCCTCCATGGGGGATTCGACCCGACGATGATATCGGCAGCCCGACACCGGATCATCGTCGGCACAGCCGTTGCGGATCAATCACCGCTTGATGCGGTCCGCGCCGTCGCTGCCGGTCGACGCCACCGCGCCGGACGCGGGCCAATCGGCACCCCACGTCTCGGGTTTGCCCTATGGACCTTCGGCCCCGAGCAGCATCTAATGCGAGCGGATTTGCCGTACGCCGCCGCGCCGGAACAGCTCATGGACCGGGCGCCTGGCAAGTCCTACGACCTCGATCGACGTGCGCGACGACGACACCCCCCCGCCGGGCGGCTTACCGCTTCGCACCTACCTGCGGCGGCTGGTCTGGTTGAGCATGCTTCCGCTGCTGCTTCTCGGAACGCTGCTGGCCACGCATGAGATCCGCGCGGCGCGCTCGGAGCAGCGCGACGCCGCGACGCGCCTCGCCGCGCGGATACGCGCCAACGTCGACGGCGTGCTGCGCGAGCGCATCGCCACGCTGAGCGTGCTGGCGGAGTCGCCGCTCCTCGCCGACGCCTCGCGCTTCGGCGACTTCCATCGGAATGCGCAGGCCTTCCGGCGCGGCTTCGGCAGCGAGGTCATCGTCGCGGACCTTCAGGGCCACATGCTCCTGCACAGCGGCGTGCCCTACGGCGATCCGCTGCCGAACCTTCCGCGGCCGGAAGGCCACGCCGCGGCGCCGAAGGCGGTGCGAACGGGGCAACCTGCGGTCGGCGACCTCGTCCTCGGACCCGTCACGAAGACGCGGCTCATCGCCATTGCGGTCCCCGCGCGTGTCGGCAGCGACGTCCGCTACGTCGTGCTGACGACGGTCGAGGCCAAGGTCTTCCAGCGGATGCTCGACGAGCTCGCGATTCCGTCCGGCTGGACGGCGACGCTGCGCGACGGTCAGCACGAGGTCATTGCGCAGTGGCCGGCCGCCGCGGACGCGGTCGTCGACGCGGATGCCACGTCGCGTTTCGATGCCGCGCCCGCCCTCGCACCCTGGTCGGTCGTCGTCACGATCTCGTCGCCGAGCCGGGCCGAGGCCATCGCGCCGATCGCCGGCGCGCTGCTCCTTGCGGTCGCGGGCGCGACGCTGGTCGGGCTGCTGGCGGGCACGATCGGCAGTCGCCGGCTGACGGCCGCGGTCCAGGCGTTGACGGCGGGCGCGCCGGTCGCCGGCGCCGGGCAATCGTCGATCCTGGAACTGTCCCGAGCGCGCCAGCGGCTGCGCGCCGAGTCGACCGAACGCGAGGCGGCGGTAACGGCGCTGACCCAGAGCGAGGCGCTGTTCCGCGGCCTGTTCGACGGCCTGCCGGATGCGCTCGTGCTCGCCGGGCGCGACCGGAGAATCATCGAGGTCAATCCGGCGTTCACGGCGCTCTTCGGGTACGCCAAGGACGAGGTGATCGGGCGGACGACCGAGTTCCTGTACGCCGACCCCGCGGACTACGAGGCGACGGGGCGCGCTCGATTCCAGGGACCGGCAGCGGACGCGCCGCCGATCTACGAACTGCGCTATCGCCGGCGCGACGGCGCGACATTCTGCGGCGAATCGGCCCTCGTCCGGATCGACGATGCCGACGGATCGACGCGGTACGCGTGCGGCATCCATCGCGACATCACCGCGCGGAAGCTGGCCGAGGCGTCGGTCCGCGAGGCCGGCGAGCGCTTCGCGACGATATTCCGGACCAGCCCCGTCGCGATCGCGATCACGCGGGCCGACAACTACCACGTCGTCGAGATCAATCCGGCGTTCGAGCAGTTGCTCGGATTTCGGCCGGACGAGCTCGTCGGCCGGACGACGACGAGCGCCGGGCTCTGGGTCGACGGCGCGTTGCGCGCCGGCGTGCTGCGGGCGATGTCGGCCGACACGCTCGTCAACGGCCTGGACGCGCAAATGCGCCGGAAGTCGGGCGAGATCATCGATGTCTCGTTCTCCGGCTGCCGCGTGAATATCGGCGAGACGCTGCACTTCGTCGCGATGCTCGTCGACATCTCGACGCAGAAGCAGGCGCAGCGCTCGCTGCAGCACCACCAGGAGGAGCTGAAGGCGCTCGTTGACGCGCGGACCGCGGAGCTCGCGGCTGCCAACGAGGCGCTCGCGGGCCGCGCGTCGGAGGCCGAGGCGGCCAGCCGCGCGAAGAGCGCGTTCCTCGCGAACATGAGCCACGAGATCCGGACGCCGATGAACGCGATCCTCGGCCTGACGCACCTGATGATGCGGGAGGCCCGCGATCCGCGGCAGCGCGGGCGCCTGGAGAAGATCGACGACTCCGCGCGCCACCTGCTGCAGGTCATCAACGACATCCTCGACCTGTCGAAGATCGAGGCCGGCAAGATGCTGCTGGAGGACGTCGAGTTCCCGATCGACCGCGTGATGACGCGTGCCTTCGAGATGGTGAGCGCGCGGGCGCGCGAGAAAGGCCTGGAGCTCATTCTCGACACCGACCACCTGCCGGACCGGCTCCGCGGCGACGCCACGCGCCTGACGCAGGTGCTGATCAACCTGCTCTCCAACGCGGTCAAGTTCACCGACAAGGGCTGGGTGCGCCTGCGCGGGGAACTGCTGCAGGAGCGGCCGAAGCGCCTCCAGGTCCGCTTCGAGGTGCAGGACACCGGCGTCGGGATCTCGCCGGAAGACCAGCGCCGGCTGTTCGACGCGTTCGAGCAGGCCGACAGCTCGACGACGCGGCGCTACGGCGGGACCGGGCTCGGCCTCGCGCTGACGCGCCACTTCGCGACGATGATGCAGGGCGAGGCCGGCGTGCAGAGCACGGCGGGCGTCGGCAGCGCGTTCTGGTTCACCGCCTGGCTGGGCCGCGCCCGGGCCGCCGCGGAGGATGCGGGCGTCGTCAAGCTCGAGGGTCGCCGGGCGCTTCTGGTCGACGACCTGCCGGAAGCGCGCGCCGCGCTGCACGATCGGCTGGAGGCGATGGGCCTGCGCGTCGACATGTTCGCGCAGGGCCCGGAGGCCGTCGCGCACGCGCAGCGCGATTTCGCCGCCGGCGGCCGCTACGACGTCGTGCTGCTCGACTGGCGCATGCAGCCGCTCGACGGCGCGCAGACGCTGGCGGGCCTGCGCGCGGCGCTCGGCGACGCGACGCCGCCCAGCATCCTGGTCACCGCCCACGACGATGCGCAGATGTGGAAGGAGGCGCGTGCCGCGCACTTCGACGCGATCCTGGTCAAGCCGATCACCGCGTCGGCGCTGCACGACACGCTGGTGCAGGTCCTGGCCGCGCCCGCCCCGCAGCCCGACGTGGCTTTGGACGTCACCGGGGGCGAAATGCTCCTCAAGGCGCGGCATGCCGGGCGCCGGATCCTGCTGGCGGAAGACAATCCGGTCAACCAGGACGTCGCGCGCGAGCTCCTGCGCGCGGCCGGACTTCACGTCGAGACGGCCGACGACGGCCGCATCGCGGTCGACCTTGCGGTGATGCGCCCGTACGACCTGGTGCTGATGGACATGCAGATGCCGGAACTGGACGGCCTCGCCGCCACGCGCGCGATCCGCGACCTGAAGGGCGACGCGATGCCGATCATCGCGATGACGGCCAACGCCTTCGGCGAGGATCGGGCCGCCTGCCTGGCGGCGGGCATGAACGACCACGTCTCGAAGCCGGTCGATCCGGAAGCGCTTTACGCGACGCTGCTGCGCTGGCTGCCGGCCGCGCGCGCCGGCGACGCACCGGGGCCGGACGCGGTCGGGGCCGATCCGGGCGGCGCCGACGGCGCGACCCGCGCCGCGGAGCGAGCGAGCCGTCCGCTCGCCGAACGGCTCGCGTCGATCGATGGCCTCGACGTGCAGAACGCGCTACGCCACCTCGGCGGACAGACGAGCCTTCTCGGTCGGGCGCTGGAAAGCTTCGTCGACGTCTACCGCGAGGGCGCGCCGGAGTTCCTGCACGCGCGGCGCCTGGAGGACGTGACGCGCTGGCGCACGGTCGCGCACTCGCTGATCGGCGCCAGCGGAACGATCGGCGCAACGGCGCTGTTTGCTCACGTCAAGGCGTTCCTGGACGCGATCCATGCCAGCGGCGACGGTCGCGAGCTGGCGGCGGAGGCGCGCCGACTGCACGAGGAGCTCCTGGCGCTGGTCGACCGCATCCGGGCGGAACTCGCGCACGCGTGAGCCGCGGCGGCCGCGAGGCCGCCGCGCCGCCGCACCGGCTGGCGCTCAGGTCCGCAGCTTGCGGCCCAGGCGCTCCTCGACGCGCGCGGTCTTGCTCGCGATCCGGCCTCCGGGCCCGGCCCGGTAGTCCATCTTCAGGTTCATCGCGATGCGGTTGCAGTCCGGCTGCAGCGTCTTGAAGCAGGCCGTGACGACCGCCATGACCGCCTCCCATTCGCCCTCGAGGATCGTTCCCATCGGCGTCAGCTGGTACGGCAGGCCGCTCTTGTCGATCACGTCGAGCAGGCGCGCGACCGACGCGCTGTAGCTGTCGCCCTGGCCGGCCGGGGCCATCGCGAATTCGAGCAGGACCATGTCTTTCCCCCTCTCCTATGGAATCGTCCACGGCGCCGCCCGCGCGAGCGGCGCAGGCGCGAACCGTCCTTCGATCGCGGTCAACGTCCGTTCCTCGACGTCCTTCCCGCCGACGACGCGCGCGACGCACGTCAGCGCCTCGGCCCGGTACCGCGTTGCCGTCCCCAGCGCCTCCTCGAAGGCGCTGGCGCCTGCCGCGAGTTCCTCGGGGTCGGCATCGACCAGGATCACGGCGTGCGCCAGGACCACGGCATGCCCCTCGACGCGACGCCAGGCCTGCGCGGTGCCGACGAGCTTGCGGCCGCCGACGGCGAGATTGAATCGCCCGTCGCAGAACGAGCCGTCGACGGTGCCCGGCATCGCGTCGATGCCGAGATGGCGCAAAGCCTGCGCAAGTTCATCGCACAGGTCCCGGTAGATCGCCTCGCCGCCGCCCGCTTCCTGCGGCCTGCCGCGCCACGCCAGGGTCAGGTTCCAGATGCCGCGGCCCTGCGGAACGAGGCCGCCGCCGGAACTGCGGACCTGCAGCGCCTCGCCATACGCGGCGGCGACGCGCGCCCAGCCCGACAGCAGCGTATAGCGCCGCGGCACGACGAAGCCGCGCGGCGCATGCCAGAGGTGCGCCTGCGGGATGCCGGACTGCGCGCTCGCGGCCAGCCACTGCGCCTCGCGCGCGATCCCGTCGTCCAGCGGCTGCCGGTGGATCGCGACGCGCGCGAATGCCGGCAGGCCGTCGCGGCGCATCAGCCTCCCGATCCGCCGACATGCCGCCTGATCAGCGCGTTGACCTCGTTCGCCTTCTCCATCATCGCCATGTGGCCTGCGTCGTCGAACACCTTGACCGTCGCGCGCGACGGCGCGCTCTTGGCGTGCCCCGCCGGGATCACCTGGTCCTTCGCCCCCCAGACGACGAGCAGCGGGACGTCGATGCTGCCCAGCTCGCGGCCCGGAAGGTCGGCCTGCTTTCCGGCGCCGAACAGCGATGCGGCGAGCGCCTGCAGCAGCCCGGTCACGCCGTCCAGCCGCTTGTAGCGGAGCAGGTCGTCGAGCAGCTGGCGACTGACGAGACCCGGGTCGGCGAACAGCAGCTCGACGACCGGCTTCAGTTCGCGCCGCGACGCGGCGCTGACGAAGCCGTCGATGTAGGCCATGTTGATCTCCGGCCCGAGCCCGGCGCTGTTGACGAGCGTCAGCGAGGCGACCCGCGGTGCATCCGTCCCGGCCAGCTTCGCGGCGATCGCGCCCCCCATCGAATGCCCGACGAAGTGCGCGCGCTTGACGCCGATCGCGTCGAGGAAGCGGCCGACGAACGCGGCGAGGTCCGCCAGCTTCGCGCCGGGCAGCCGCGCCTCCGACTCGCCGTGCCCCGGAAGGTCCAGCGCGATCACCGGCGAACCCTCCGCGACCGCGTCGAGATTGAAGAGCCAGTTGTTCAGGTCGCCGCCGAACCCGTGGAGGAAGACCACCGGCACGCCGCCCTCCGGGCCGCGGCGCGCGTAGCGCACCCGCAGCCCGTCGACCGTGACGACCTGGTAGGCCGGCGCGCCCTCCTCGCCCCCGCCTTCGACGTCGGGCACTTCGTAGGCCTGGATGAACGCGTCGATCTCGGCATCGCTCACCGCGCGATCGGCCATCACGCCCAGCAACGCCTTGACCGGCAGCGTCTCGCCCTCGCGGGCGACCTTTCGACGCAGCAGGCCCGGGTCCGGCGCCTCCACCGCGTTGGAGATCTTGTCGGTCTCGACGTCGATGATCGGCATGCCCACCGAGATGTCCGCGCCCTCCTCGACGAGCCAGGCCGAGATGGTCCCCTCGCGCATCTCGAGGCCCCACTTGGGCATGATGATGGGCGTGATGGCGGCGGTCATCGGCGCTTGCTCCACTGGACGCTGCGCTTCACGGCCGCGCCGATCTGCGCCGCGCTCGGGATGTACAGGTCCTCGAGCACCGGCGAGAACGGCACCGGCGTGTGCGGCGCCGTGACCAGCTCGATCGGGCCCTTCAGCGCCCCGAAGGCCTTCTGCGCGACGATCGAGGAAATGTCGGTCGCGATGTTGCAGCGCGGGTTGGCCTCGTCGACGCAAACCAGGTGGCCGGTCTTCTCGACGCTTTCGAGCACGGTGTCGGTGTCGAGCGGACTGAGCGTCCTCAGGTCGACGATCTCGACGTCGATGCCCTCCTTCGCCAGCGCGGCCGCGGCATCGAACGAACGGTGGACCATCAGGCCATAGGTCACGATCGTTGCCGACTTGCCTTCGCGCACGACGGCGGCCTCGCCGAACGGGATCGCGTAGCTCGCCTCCGGAACCTCGCCCTCGAAGCCGTAGAGGTTCTTGTGCTCGCAGAAGATCACCGGGTCGTTGTCGCGGATCGACTGGATCAGGAGCCCTTTCGTGTCGTACGGCGTGCTCGGGCAGACGACCTTCAGTCCCGGAATGTGCGTGAACAGCGGCGTCAGCATCTGCGAGTGCTGCGCCGCGGCGCGGAAGCCGGCGCCGACCATCGCGCGGATCACGACCGGCGTCTCGGCCTTGCCGCCGAACATGTACTTGAACTTCGCCGCCTGGTTGAAGATCTGGTCGAAGCACACGCCCATGAAATCGATGAACATCAGTTCCGCCACCGGGCGCATGCCGCAGGCGGCCGCCCCGATCGCGGCGCCGACATACGCCGACTCCGACAGCGGCGTGTCCATCAGGCGGTCGCCGTGCTTCGCGTGCAGCCCCTTCGTGACGCCGAGGACGCCGCCCCAGGCATCGCGCTCGCCCTCGCCGCCGGCGCCGCCGACGATGTCCTCCCCCATCACGATCACGGACGGATCGCGGGCCATCTCCTGGTCCAGCGCTTCGTTGATCGCCTGCTTCATGCTGATCTTGCGTGCCATCGGATGTGCTCCTCGAATCAGTACGAGACGTAGACGTCGGTCATGAGGTCGGCGGCGGTCGGCAGCGGGGCGGCCTTGGCCTGCTTCACGGCGTCCTCGATCAACGCCAGCACCTCCTTGTCGATCGACTGCAGCTCCGCCGCGCCGATCAGCCCGGTCGACGTGACGGCCGCCGTGAACTTCTTCAGGCAATCCTTGTTGAAGCGGATGTCCTCCAGCTCGCCCTGGCCGCGATACGTCTGCGCGTCGCCCTCGAAGTGCCCGTGGAAGCGGACCATCTCGCACTCGAGCAGCGACGGCCCGCCGCCTTCGCGCGCGCGGCGGATGACCTCGCCGGCGGACTCGTGGACGGCGAAGAAGTCCGTGCCGTCGACGCTGATGCCCGGCATGCCGAAGCCGGCGGCGCGGTCGACGTACGAATCGACCGCGACGCCGTACTTGCGCGAGGTCGACTCCGCGTAGCCGTTGTTCTCGACGACGAAGATCACCGGCAGGTTCCAGACCGCGGCGAGGTTCAGGCTCTCGAGGAACGTGCCCTGGTTGCTCGCGCCGTCGCCGACGAAGCTGATCGCGATCTCGCCCTTGCCGCGGAACTTCGCCGCGAGCGCGGCGCCGCAGGCGAGCGGCGCACCGGCGCCGAGGATCCCGTTCGCGCCCATCATGCCCTTGGACAGGTCGGCGATGTGCATCGAGCCGCCCTTGCCGTGGCACGAGCCGCCCTTCTTGCCGTAGATCTCCTTCATCATCTCGACGACGTCCACGCCCTTCGCGATGCAGTGGCCGTGGCCGCGATGCGTGCTCGCGATGCGGTCGCCGTCGTGCAGGTGCATCATGATCCCGGTCCCGGCGGCCTCCTCGCCGGCGTACAGGTGCACGAAGCCGGGTATGTCGCCGCGACCGAAGTCGACGTGGAGCCGCTCCTCGAACTCGCGGATCGTGCGCATCGTGCGGTAGGCCTTCAGAAGCTCTGCCTTCGTGAGCGGTAACGCGTTGCCTGTCATGGTGCTGGTCTCCTCAGTGGGCCGGTCGGTCGACGTCGGGCGGGGTTTGGCGAAGCAGGCCGAGCTGCGCGGCGTTGCGCATGCAGCGGGCCACGTCCACCGTGTAGAAAGCGTTCTCTCGCAGCGTGACGGTCACGCGCTCGCCGCTCTTGAATGCCATCTCGCGCTCGCCGTCGAGCGCGACGATGCCGGCCTGCGCGGTCACCGCGAACGCGCGGCCGGCCGCCATCGGCTCCCAGCCGGCGATCCCGATGTCGCGCAGCATCCCGGGCGCGATCGGCGCCCGCAGCGCGAAGCGGGCGCGGCGCGGGTCGTTCGCCAGCTCGACCGCGAGGCCGCCGGCGTCGCGCCGCCCGACCGGATGCAGCAGCGCACCGATGCTCGACAGGCCGATCGCCTGCGGGTCGGCGAAGCTCAGGTACACGGCGGCCAGGCTCTCGGCCTTCCACAGCGCGCGCGCGCCGACGACGGTCTCGTGCGAGATCACCGCGTCGACGATCGCGATGTCGCGCCGCGCGCCTTCCTCGATCGAGACCTCGAGCAGCTTGTTCGGCGCCAGCGCCTGCTCGCGGTCCAGGCGCCCGGTCGCGTGCAGCGCGACCGCCATCGCGGCGATCGTCGACTCGCGCATCTCCGGGAACGCGTTGTTCGTCCCCGTCGACAACCCGGCGATCGGGACGTCGCCGCATTCGCGCACGACGGCCCGATGCGTCCCGTCGCCGCCGAGCACGACGATCGCGCCGACGCCTGCGGCGCGCATCTCGCGCGCGGCGCGCAGCGTGTCCTCGACCGTCGCGGTCGGCTCGAACTCCAGGAAGTCGACCTGCGGGAACGCGTTGTGATGCAGGTTGGATTCGCGCTTCAGGTGCCGCGAGAGCATCGCGCGGATGCCGCTGCGGTCCGGCATCATCAGCACGCGCCCGACCCCGAGCGCAGCGAGCGTCGACAGCAGCCGCAGCACGATGTTGACGCGGTCGGCGGTCTGCAGGTTGCTCGCATTCGCGATGACGCGCCGGATGTCGCGCGCCGACACCGGGTTGGCGATGATCCCGACACACGGTGTTGCGGTGGCTTGTGCCACGCTGTCCTCCCCCGGATCCTCGGCGGCCTGCCCGTTGCCGCGCAACGGCGCGGGGAATCGGGTGTGCAATGCCCGTACCACCTTCGAGGTGGCTTGTTGCAACGCAGCCGCGAAGTCCACCGGAATCGCGCAAGTGCCTGATCACGCGCGGGCACCGCGCTGCGGCGCTGCAGCGCGGTGCGCCGGCCGCCCGGCACCGCCGGGCGTTACAGTGGGACAGGTGTATCGCACACGGTGTCACACCGCGGCAGCCCGTCGAGCGCGGTGCGCTCCGCGCGCGACGACCGGGCCTGCCGGCGACGTCCTGCTACGGCGTGCCGAAGGTTCGGGACTCGCCGTCCCGATGGTTCGGCGCCTGGATCCCGTGGCGATGCATCCGGCGGTACAGCGTCATTCGCGCGACGCCCAGCTGGCGCGCCACGGCGCTGACGTTCCACTGCGCCGCGCGCAGGTACTGCAGCAGGAGCGCTCCTTCGGGCGCCGCCGGCGGCGCGCCGATGCGCTCGTCGTCGGCACCGGGCGCGGCCGCGCCTTTCGGCGCGCGCGCAGCCACGTGGTCCGGCAGGTCCGCCACCTCGATGCAGCCGCCGCCGCAGACGGCCCGCGCGAACTCGATCACGTTGCGCAGTTCGCGCAGGTTGCCGGGCCAGCGTTGCGCGTGCAGGCAGCCGAGCGCGGCCGGCGAGATCCGCAGCGCGTCGGTTGCCGCGCCCGGCGCCGGTTGCAGCATCCGGTGGATCAGCCACGCGAGGTCGCGCCGCGCGCGCAGCGGCGGCAGCGCGATGTGCGCGCCGTTCAGGCGGTAGTACAGGTCGTCGCGGAAGCGTCCTTCGCGGACCAGCGCCTCGAGATCGCAGTGCGTCGCGGCGACCACCCGGATGTCGACCGGCTGCGCCTGCGTCGCGCCGATCGGCAGCACCTCGCGCTCCGCGAGCACCCGCAGCAGCCGCGCCTGCAGCGGCTTCGGCATGTCGCCGATCTCGTCGAGGAACAGCGTGCCGCCGTCGGCTTCCTGGATCAGCCCGCGCTTGCCCTTGCTGCCCGCGCCGGAGAAGCTGCCCGGCAGGTAGCCGAAGAGTTCGCTCTCGATCAGCGTCTCCGGGATCGCGGCGCAATTGACGGCGACGAAGCGCTTGCGCCGCCGTTCGCTCGCGTCGTGCAGCGCCTTGGCGAAGTATTCCTTTCCGGTGCCGGTCTCGCCCGTCAACAGCATGCTGACCGGCGAATTGACGAGCTTCGCGGCGCGCTCGATCTGCCGGTCCAGCAGCGGGTCGCCGCCGGACAGCGCGGCGAGCGCCGCCGGAATCCGGTGGTCGGCACTGGATGGCCCCGGCGCCGTCGCCAGGCGCACCGGCGGCGGCGACGCGAGCAGGAAAAGAAGGCGCCCGCTGGCTGCCAGCGTGACCGCGCGCTGGTCCGCCGCGCGGGCCGCGGTGAAGCGCGCCAGGTTCTCGCTCGTCGCGTTGAAGAGCTGCTCGAACCGCATTCCGATCACGGGCTGCCGCTGCGGGCCTTCGAGCAGCAGCTGCGCGCGCCGGTTGTGCCCGATGATGCGGCCGGCGGCGTCCAGCGCCAGCAGGTATTCCGGATTCACGTCGAGGAACTGCGGCGCGGAGCTGAGCTTCAGGACCCAGTCGTTGCAGTACGTGTGGAGGAACGTCGCGTTCTCGATGTGGTGCGCATAGACCCGCACGAGCTGCAGCGCGAGGTGCTGGCTCGGCTTCGGCTGCGACGAGCTCAACTGCGAGATGTCGAGCACCGCCATCAGCTGCCCGCGAGCGTCGTAGACCGGCGCCGCCGTGCAGGTGAGCGGGATGTGGGTGGCGTCGAAGTGGTCGTCCAGGTGGACCGTGAGCGCCTCGCCGGTCGCCAGGCAGGTGCCGACCCCGCAGGTGCCGGCGTTGTCCTCGCTCCAGTCGGCGCCGAGGTAGAGCCCCGCCTTGCGCAGGCTCGGCTCGAACACGAGGTCCCCGAGGAAGTCGACCGTGATCCCGCGGGCGTCGGTGAGCAGCACGCAGTAGCCGAGGCCGGCGACCTGGTGGTAGAGCGCCTCGAGGCCGTGCCGCGCGATGTGCAGGAACTCCTCGATGCGGTCCTGGTGCTCGCGCAGGCGCGAGCCCGGCAGGATGATGGCTTCCTGCATGCGCGTCGGATCCAGCCGGTGCTCGTGCACGCACCGCGACCACGAGGCGCGGATGATCGTGTCGTGCGCGCGCGCGCGCGGCGCGTCGATGCCGTCTTCGGCGACACGCATGACGGTCGCGATGTGCTCGCTCTGCTGCGCTTGCATCGGAGGTCTCCTGCTCGGCGGTCTGGGCCGCGACGGGTCGGCCCGCCATTCGCATCGGCGCCGCCCGACATGGCCGCAGAGGATGCGGCCTAGGGCCAGGGGGGTCAAGGTTCGACGCGGAGGGCTGGCGGCCTTGCGGGACGCGTCGCGCGTTCCCGCCCATCCACGCGGTCGCGCCGTCCAACACCGCATTTCGCCGCTCCGTCACACGGCCGGCGCGCGCCAGGCTCCGCCCCCGTAGAGTCGAGCGATCGGACTAGCCGAAACGGGGGGATCGCCACGATGCTGTCCATCGCCAACCTGACGCACGACTACGCCGGCGGCGCGCGGGCGCTCGACGGCGTGTCGCTCGAGATTCCGCGTGGGATGTTCGGCCTGCTCGGGCCGAACGGCGCCGGCAAGTCGACACTGATGCGCTGCATTGCAACATTGCAGATGCCGACGAGCGGCTCGATCCGGTTCGACGGCGTCGACGCGCTGCGCGAGCCGCAGCGCCTGCGCGCGAGCCTCGGCTACCTGCCGCAGGACTTCGGCGTCTATCCGCGCATTTCGGCGCTCGATCTGCTCGACCACCTGGCGATCCTCAAGGGCCTGTCGAACCGCGGCGAGCGGCGCGATGCGGTCGAGCGGCTGCTCGTCCAGGTCAACCTGTGGGACGTCCGGCGCCAGGCGGTCGCGGCCTACTCCGGCGGCATGCGCCAGCGGTTCGGCATCGCGCAGGCGCTGCTGGGCAACCCGCGGCTCGTCATCGTCGACGAACCGACCGCCGGCCTCGACCCGGAGGAGCGGAGCCGCTTCAACAACCTGCTCGCCGAAATCGGCGAATCGGTCGTCGTCATCCTGTCGACGCACATCGTCGACGACGTCGCCGAACTGTGCCCGCGCGTCGCGCTGCTCGCCGGCGGGCGCATCGCGCTGGCCGGCGCGCCGGGCGATCTCGTCGCCGCACTGCACGGACGGATCTGGCGCCGGACCGTCGAGCGCGCTGCGCTGGCGCAGTGGCGCGCCTCCTGCGACGTCATCGCGACCCGGCTGCGCGAGGGCCGCACCGAGATCCGCGTCGTCGCCGACGCGCCGCCCGGCGCCGGCTTCGAGCCGTGCGAGGCGTCGCTGACCGACGTCTACTTCGCGACGCTGCGCGCGCAGCGCCGCAACGAAACGGACGGCGCGTCATGAGCGGCGCGGCGCGCGCCGGCGGGATGCTGGGCCACGTGGCGGCGTTCGAGTTCCGCTACCAGCTCCGCAATCCGGCGCTGCTCGTCGGCTGCGCGATCTTCTTCCTGCTGACGTTCGGCTCCGTCACCATCGACGAGATCCAGATCGGCGCGCGGGGCAACGTGCACGTCGATTCGCCGTACGCGATCCTGGAGACGCTGATGACGATGGCCGTGATGTCGACGTTCGTCGTCGTCGCCGTCGTCGCGCAGGCCGTACTGCGCGACGACGAGACCGGCTTCGCCCCGATCCTGCAGGCGACGCGCCTGCGTGCGCCGTCCTACCTGGTCGGCCGATGGCTGGGCGCCAGCGCGGCGTGCCTCCTGCTGCTCGCAACCGTGCCCCTGGCGATCGCGCTCGGCTCGCGGATGCCGTGGCTGGATCCGGAGCGCGTTGGGCCGTTCCATCCGCTCGACTACGTCGTGGCGCTCGTCGCCTACGGGATGCCGACGCTGCTGCTGCTGACCGCATTCTGCCTCGCGCTCGCGACGGCGACCCGCTCGCTCGCCTGGACCTACGTCGGCGCCGTCGCGCTGCTGGTCGCCTACGCGGTGGCGCGCTCGGCGCTGCGCGACGCGCGCTTCGACGACATCGCGGCGCTCCTCGATCCCTTCGCGCGGTCGGCGATCGGCAAGGCGACGAAGTACTGGACGGCGACCGAGCGCAACGCGTCGCTGCCGCCGCTGACCGGCCTGCTGCTGGCGAACCGTGTGCTGTGGTTGACGATGGCGGTGGCCGTCTTCGCGCTGGCGGCGGCCCGATTCCGGTTCGCGGAGCGCGCCGGCAAGGCGGCCCCGCCGTTCGCCGCAAGGGCCGCGAGCGCAGTGGCGCCGAGCCGACCGCGGCCGCTCGCGCAACGGCCAGCGCCGGGTCGCGGCGCCGCGCTCGCGTCCGCGCTGGCGCTCGCACGCATCGAGTTCTCGACGATCGTTCGCGGCCCCGCGTTCCTGGCGTTGAACGGCATCGGCGCGCTGAGCGCCGCGGCGTCGCTGTGGTTCGCCGGCCAGGTCTACGGCGGCGACGTGCATCCGGTCACGCGGCTGATGGTCGATTCGCTGACCGGCTCCTTCACGCTGTTCCCGATCATCATGGCGATCTATTACGGCGGCGAACTGGCGTGGCGCGACCGCGAGCGCCGCATCCACGAGATCGTCGACGCGACCGCGGCGCCGGACTGGACTCACCTCGCGCCGAAGCTTCTCGCGGTCACGCTCGTCCTCGCCGCGGCCTACGCAAGCGCGAGCCTGGGCGGCATCGCCGTGCAGCTCCTGAAAGGCGGCGCGCGCCTCGAGCTGGAGCGCTACCTGCTGTGGTTCGTCGTGCCGGGCACCGTGACGGCGGCGCAGCTCGCGGTCCTGTCGCTGTTCGTCCAGGTGCTCGTCCCGGGCAAGTTCGTCGGCTGGGCGGTGATGCTCGTCTACCTCGTCGCCAGCGTCAGCCTGAACGCCGCCGGCTTCGAGCACAACCTCTACAACTACGCCGGCGTGCCGTCGGTCCCGCTGTCGGACATGAACGGGATGGGGCGATTCTGGATCGGGCGCGCCTGGTTCCAGGCCTACTGGACCGCCGCCGCCGCCGCGCTGGCGCTGTGGGCGCTCGCGCTGTGGCGGCGCGGCGCGACGATCGCGCTGCGGCCGCGCCTGCGGCGGCTGCCCGCGCGGCTCGCCGGACCGGTCGGCGTCGCGCTCGGCGTCGTCGGCGCGGGCTGGGCGGGCCTCGGCGCGTGGATCTACGTCAACACGAACATCGAGAACCGCTACGAGCCGGCGCCGCTCGCCGACCGCAGGCTCGCCGACTACGAGCGCACGCTGCTGCCCTACGCGGCGATTCCGCAGCCGCGGATCGTCGCGGTCACTCTCGACGTCGACCTGCACCCGCGCGAGACGCGCGTCGGCGTTCGCGGCAGCTACACGATCGAGAACCGTACCGCGGCGCCGATCGACACGCTGCACCTGCGCTGGCTGCAGCCGCTCGAACTGGATGCCGTCGACCTTCCGGGCGCCGTGCTCGAGCGCGACTACGGCAGCATGAACTATCGGATCTATCGCCTGCCGACGCCGCTCGCCCCGGGCGAACGGCGGACACTCGGCTTCCGGACCCATATCGAGCGCCGCGGCTTCGAGAACGATCGGCCCTACACCCGGATCGTCGAGAACGGGACCTTCCTCGACAACTTCGACCTGGCGCCGCTGATCGGAATGAGCCGCGAGCGCCTCCTCGTCGACCGCAACAAGCGCCGAAAGTACGGGCTGCCGGCGGAGCTGCGACCGGCGAAGCTGGAGGACGACGGCGCGCGGGCCTTCAATGCGCTGCGGCACGACAGCGACTGGGTCGTTGCGCAGATCAGCGTGACGACCGACGCGGACCAGACGCCGATCGCGCCGGGGACCGTGGTCTCCGACGAGACGGCCGACGGGCGGCGAACCGTGCGTTTCCGGACCGATACGCCGATCATCCATTTCTTTTCGATCCAGTCGGCGCGCTACGCGGTGGCCCGGTCGCATTGGCGCGACGTCGATCTCGCGGTCTACTACGATCCGCGACACGGCTACAACGTCCAGCGGATGCTCGACGCGATGAAGCTGTCGCTGCAGCTGTTCAGCCGCGAGTTCTCGCCCTACCAGTTCAAGCAGGCGCGGATCGTCGAATTCCCGGGCTACGAAGCCTTCGCGCAGTCCTTCGCGAACACGGTCCCGTACTCCGAATCGATCGGCTTCATCTTCCTCGAGGACGACGACCCGGAGCGGATCGACATGGTCACCTACGTGACGGCGCACGAGATCGCCCACCAGTGGTGGGGCCACCAGCTCGTCCCGGCCGACCAGCAGGGCGCCACGATGCTCGTCGAGAGCCTCGCGCAGTACTCGGCGCTGCTCGCGATGGAGCAGGTCGCGGGCCGCGAGCAGGTCCGCAAGTTCCTCAAGTACGAGCTCGACCGCTACCTGCGCGAGCGCGGTGGCGAGGCGGTCGAGGAGCTGCCGCTGGCGCGCGTCGAGGACCAGCCGTACATCCACTACCGCAAGGCGACCCTCGCGATGACGTGGCTGCGCGAATCGCTCGGCGTCGACGTCGTCGACGCGACGCTGCGCGACCTCCTCGCGCGGTTCGCGTTCAAGGCCGCGCCGTATCCGAACGCGCGCGATTTCCTGTGGCTGCTGCGCGAGCACGCGGGGCCCGGGCACGAGGAGCTGGTCGCCGACCTGCTCGAGCGCATCACGCTGTACGACGCCCGCGCACGCGACGCGCACGCGCGGCGTCGCCCCGACGGCCGCTACGACGTGGCCTTCACGATCGACGCGCGGAAGTTCTACGCCGACGGCGTCGGGCACGAAACCGAAGCGCCGCTCGCCGAAGCCTTCGACGTCGGGGTCTTCAGCGCCGAGCCGGGGCGCCGCGATTTCGACGCCTCGTCGATCCTGATGCTGCAGCGCCGACAGCTCGCGAGCGGATCGCAGGTCGTCCGCGTCACGGTCGACGCGCGTCCCCGGTTCGCCGGCGTCGACCCGTTCAACCGGCGGATCGACCGCAATTCGGAGGACAACCTCGCGCCGGTCCACGTCGACGACGACTGACCGCGGCGCGCGTTCGGCGTTGGAAAAAACCGACACCGCGCCGCGGCCACCGGTGCTAGCTTGGTCGCCCATTCCTGCCGGGGTGCGCCGCCATGCCCAAGACGATGATCGAACCGTTCCGGATCAAGTGCATCGAACCGATCCGCATGACGACCCGCGCCGAGCGCGAACGGCTGCTGCAGGACGCGAAGCTCAACGTCTTCAAGCTGCGCGCGGAGGACGTGCTGATCGACTGGCTCACGGATTCCGGCACCGGCGCCATGTCGTCGCGCCAATGGGGCGCGATCATGGAAGGCGACGAAAGCTACGCCGGCGCGCGCAGCTACTACCGGCTGGAAAAGGTCATCCGCGACCTCACCGGGATGCCGCACTTCGTCCCGACGCACCAGGGCCGCGCGGCCGAGAAGGTCCTGTTCACGGCCGTCTGCACGAAGGGGCAGCTCGTCCCGAACAACTGCCACTTCGACACGACGCGCGCCAACTTCGAGTACCTGGGCGTCGAGGCGATGGACCTCGTGATCCGCGAAGGGCTGCAACCCGCCCATCCGCATCCCTTCAAGGGGAACATCGACCTCGAGCGCGCCGAGGCGGTGCTGGCGGAGCACGGCGACCGGATCCCGTTCGGGATGATCACCGTGACCAACAACACCGGGGGCGGGCAGCCGGTCTCGCTCGCCAACATCCGCGCCTATGCCGCGCTGCTGAAGCGCCACGGCAAGCCGCTGATCATGGACGTCTGCCGCTTCGCCGAGAACGCGATGTTCATCAAGATGCGCGAGCCGGGCTACGAGAACGCCTCGATCCGCGCGATCGCGCAGGAGATGTTCTCGTACGCCGACGGCGCGACGATGAGCGCGAAGAAGGACGGCATGGTGAACATCGGCGGCTTCATCGTGTTGCGCCGCGACGAGTGGATGGACGCCGTGCGCAACCTGCTGATCCTGACCGAAGGGTTCCCGACCTACGGCGGGCTGGCCGGGCGCGACCTCGAGGCGCTCGCCGTCGGCCTGGAAGAGGGGATGCAGGAGGACTACCTGCGCTACCGTCTGCGCACGGCCGAGTACCTCGGCGAACGCCTGGAAGCCGCCGGCATCGGCTTCGTCAAGCCGACCGGCGGACACGCGGTGTACATCGACGCGCGGACGGTGCTGCCCGACATGCCCGTCGCGCACTATCCGGCGTGGGCGCTGTGCAACGCGCTTTACCTCGAGGGCGGCATCCGCGGGGTCGAGATCGGTTCGGTGATGTTCGGCAAGCGGCTCGACGACGGTACCGAGACCTACCACGCGATGGAACTGGTTCGGCTGGCATTCCCGCGCCGGATGTACACGCAGTCGCATTTCGACTACGCGGCGGAGGTGATCACCGAGCTGAAGGCCAAGGTCGCCAGCATTCGCGGCGTGCGGATCACGAAGCAGCCGAAGCTGCTGCGTCATTTCACCTGCGAGTGCGAGTGGGTCTAGCGCCGGCGCCAAGCGCGGGGGTCGGCCGCCTACGGACGATACGCGACGTTCATCCCCGGCCGCACCTCGGTCGCCGGGATGTAGCCGATCGCGCCGGGCGTCGCCTGGACGAAATCGATGACCTGCGTCACCGTATCGAGCTCGCGCGGCGGAACGCCCTTGCCGATGTGCCGTCGCACCGTCCAGTAGGCGACGTACTTGTCGTTGTCCGTCGCGAGGACCTGCGCGAAGAAATGCTCGCGCACGCCGCTCGATGCGGGCAGGTTGACGACCGTGGCCGGCACGCCGGCGACCTCGATCGCGCGGCCGGTATAGAGGCGCTGCAGCACCGCGGCATCGAGCGGGGACATCCCCGGATGCGCGATCACGGCGATCCCGCCGTCGTCGGCGCGGGTCGCGAGGGCGCCGCACAGCAGCGCGGCGGCAAGCACGATCCGGAGAAGGTTGCGGCTCATGCTCGCCTCCTCAGAACGTGAAGCTGTAGCTGATCGACCAGACGTCGACGTGCGTGTCGTGCGGCGTCGGCTGGCCTGGCGGCGTATCGATCAGGCGGGTCATCTCGCCGACCCAGGTCCGCAACCATTCGACCTTGAACTTCTGGCGGCTGTCGAGCGCGTAGGAGCTCCCGACCGCGAAGGAGCGCTGGTCGGCGGCCCAGATGTTCTCCGCGGCGAGGCGCTGCGCCTGGTTGACCTGCGTCGCGCCCGGAACGACGTCGGGCAACGTGTTCTGCGTCAGCTGCCGGTACCACGCGCGCGTCCCGGCGCTCGACTGCAGCAGGCTCGCGCTGGCATAGGGCGTGAAGCGGCCGATCTCGTCGAACGCCGCGACGTAGCCGGCGTGCAGGTCCGATGCGAACTGCGTGTCGTGCTGGATCATCCGCGCGTACTCGGCGGCAACGCGCCACGTCGTCGCGAAACGCTGCTCGACGCCCAACGTCAGGATGTCGTTGTGGATGCGACTGACCGATGGGACGCCGGGTCCGGGCAGCGACGGGTCGACCTGGAAGTAGCCCAGTCCGGGCGCGATCGATACGTAGGGATACGTCACCGGGACGGCCGCCCCGTCGGTCTGCCAGGTCGCGGTCCGGTAGGCGCCCATCCGCCATGTCGAGCGCGGCGTCTTCAAGGCCAGCGCGAGCCCTTCGGTCTGCACGTCGACGTGGATGAACTGCGCGCCCGGCTCGACGGCGGGCGGCGCGCCGTCGCGGGTCCAGAAGCGCGCGGTCGTGCCGATCTGGCCGCCGAACACGTCGAGCGCCAGCTCGGTGTCGCCGCGCGACCACGTCTGCGTCCCGTAGAGTCCGACGAAGTCGGTCGACGGTGCGAGCGAATACATTTCGACCGGCAGCCGGGCCATGTCGTACGTGACGCCGACGTCCATGGATTCCGAATAGAGGTAGAAGGGCACGCGCATCTTGCCGGCCCGGATCAGCAGGTCATCGCTCGCGCGCCACGCGAGGAATGCCCAGGCGGGCGTCACGTCCCAGCGATCGTCGCTCTTGAGGGATTGCGCGGCCTTCAACTGCACCGTCGCCGACCACTTCGGATCGAATCGCAGGTCCCCCTGCAGGCCCAGCACGCTGTCGCGATTGAACGTGCCGCGGTCGTCGATGCTGCCCTGGTAGTCGTAGTCGCGGTCGGACACGGCGTAGCCGACGGTTCCGAAGGCGGACCACGAGAGATCCTGGGCCGCTGCGGGCAATGCCTGCAGCGCGAGCAGCGCGAGGCACGCGGCGAATCGGTAGGGGAGGCGCATCGGGGAGGGTTCCTGTGACCTGCTCAAGCTGCGGGGGCCGGATCGGCCCAGTGGTTGGCGATCGCGACGATTTCGCGCTGTGACGCTTCGAGAGCCGCGACGATGCGCGGATCGAACTTCGTTCCGGAGCCGGCTCGGACGGCATCCATCGCTTCCTGGTGGCTCATCGGCATCTTGTAGGGCCGGCGGCTGATCACGGCGTCGTAGACGTCCGCGACCGCCATCAGGCGCGCCGCGACCGGGATCGCGTCGCCCGCGAGGCCGTCCGGGTACCCGCCGCCGTCCCATCGCTCGTGGTGATGGCGCGCGATCTGCATGCCGAACCGCAGCAGCCGACCGGTGTCGTCGCTGACGCGATCGACCGCGTGGCGAAGCAGGTCGGACCCGCGCTCGGCGTGGGTCTTCATCAGCGCCCATTCGGCGGCGTCGAGCGGCCCCGGCTTCAGCAGGACGGCGTCCGGTATCGCGATCTTCCCGATGTCGTGCAGCGGCGCCGCCTTGACGAGGTCGCCGATCGCCGCCGGCGTCAACTCCGGCGGCGCGCCGGGCTGCGCCGCGAGCCAGCGCGCGAGGACGCCGACGATCTCCTGCGTTCGCTGCACGTGGTGGACCGTGTCCGCGTCGCGGAATTCGGCGAGCGACACCATCATGAACAGCGTGGCGTCGCGGAGCCGCTCCACCTCGCGGCACCGCGCCTGAAGCTCGCCGGCGAGCGCCGTGTTGCGCCCCAGCAGCGCGTCCTGCGCGCGCTTCAGCGCAACATGCGTGCGCACGCGCGCGATGACGGTGGCGCCATTGAACGGCTTCTGGATGAAATCGGCCGCGCCCGCCTCGAACGCGTGGGTCTCGTCCTCCAGCCGCGTCAAGGCCGTCAGGAAGAGCACCGGGATGCCGTGGGTCGCGGCGTCGGCCTTCAGCCGGCGGCAGACCTCGTAGCCGTCGAGCTCCGGCATCATCGCGTCCAGCAGGATGAGGTCGGGCGATGCCCGGCGCGCGATCTCCAGCGCCTTCGCGCCGTTGACGGCAAGCAGGACCCGATATTCCTTGTTGAGGAACTGCGCCAGCAGGGTCAGGTAGGCCGGCGTGTCGTCGACGACGAGAATCGTCGGACGCGGCGAATCCGGCGCGTCGCCTGATGCCGCGCCCTCGGCGTTCGGCAGCGCGTCGCGTTTCATGCCGCGATGCCCGGCAGGGCTGCCAGCGCGGCATCGAAATCGAGCCCGCTCATCGCCTGCGCCAGGCGGCGCGACGCGACGGGGCCGAGCTGCGCCTTCAGGACGGCCTGGTGCGCCTGCCACCACGAGACCGACTGGCTGTCGCTGGCGGCGAGAAGCTCGCGCAGGCCCTGCAGTGCTTGCGCCGGGTCCATCTCGTCCGCCTCGTCGTCGGCGTGCGCGGCCTCGTCGGCGTGCAGCCACGGCGGTGCCGTCTGCAGCGCCTCGTCGATCCGCGCCGCGAGTTCGGCGAGGCGGGCGGCGGCGGCCGGCAGCGCGGCGACGACGGCCTTCTCGTCCCGGGCCGCGGCGGCCAGTTCCACCGCAAGGACGTCTTCGCGCAACGCGCGCGCGCCGATTGCGGCCGACAGCCCCTGTAGCGTATGCGCGGCGCGGCGCAACTCCTCCCAGCGGCCGTGCTGGGCCCACTCGCGCCACGGCACGGCGATGTCGCCCTGCTCGCGCGAGAAACCCTGGAGCGTGCGCCGGTACAGGCTCACGTTGCCGTCGAAATGCGCCAGCGCGCGCGCGGTGTCGATGCCCGGGACCTGCGGCAACGCTTCGGGGCCGACGGGGGCGGCGACGGCCCGCGGCGGCGGCGCCTCGGCGCGAGGCGCCTCGGCCGGCGCGGAATCTCGACGGGCGCGGAAGGGCTGCAACGCGCGGATCAGCTCGGCGACGTCGATCGGCTTCGCGATATGGCCTTGCATGCCGATCGCTTGACACCGCTGGCGCTCGTCGGCGAGTGCGTGGGCGGTCATCGCGAGGATGGGCAGGCCGTCGAATTCGTGCCGGGCACGCAGTCGCCGCGTCGCCTCGTAGCCGTCGAGCACCGGCATCTGCAGGTCCATCAGGACGAGATCGAACGCGGCGGCGCCGCGCGCCGACAGCCGCTCGATCGCCTCGAGGCCGTTGCCGGCCACGTCGACAACCACGCCGCGGCGGCGCAACAGTTCCCGTGCGATCTCCTGGTTCAGCGCGTTGTCCTCCACGAGCAGCACGCGGAGCCCGTCGAGGCGGCCGTCGTCGGCGTCGGCGGCCGTCAACGGCGCCGCGTCGCCGAAAAGTCGCCGGAGGTCGCCCGGCAGCACCGGTTTCGCGAGGAAGTCCGTGGCGCCGAGCCGCCGAGCGGTCGAGCGCACGTCATCGGTTCCGTAGGCGGAGATCACCGCGATGCGCATCAGCGGGTACTGCGCGCGCATCCGCTTCAGGACGACGGGGCCTTCGGCGTCCGGCAGCACCCAGTCGACCAGCGCGATGTCGAAGGGCGCGCCTTCCTTGTCGGCATCCTCCAGGGTTCTCATCGCGTGCGTCGCGTCGCCGGCGGCCGCGAGGCGGCCCGCGGCGCCGACGCCCAGCGTATGCAGCTGTCCGAGGACCGCGGTTCGCGTGTCGTGCTGGTCGTCGACGACGAGCACCCGGTCACGTGCGGCGTCGGGAGGCATCGCCGCCGCGGGGCGCGCGGCCTCGACCGGCAACGCGAGGCGCACGACGAAGCGGCTGCCGACGCCGGGGCGGCTGCTGACCTCGATCGTGCCGCCCATCAACTCGACGAGCCGGCGGGTGATCACGAGGCCGAGCCCGGTGCCGCCGTAGCGCCGCGTGATCGAGACGTCGGCCTGCGCGAATTCGCGGAACAGTCCCGCGAGCTGCTCGTCGGTCATCCCGATGCCCGTGTCCATGACCGTGAGGCGAAGCGGCACGACGTCGCCGGCGTTCTCGCCGCCGCGATCGATGTCGACCGTCAGCCGGACCTGCCCGGCCGGCGTGAATTTCACCGCGTTGGACAGCAGGTTCGCGAGGACCTGCTGCAGGCGCAGCGCGTCGCCGCGCAGCGTCCCGCGCTCGGCAAGCAGCGACGGATCCGCGAAGTCGCACAGCAGTTCCAGTTCCTTGCGGCGCGCCGGCTCGCGCACGAGCTCGATCGCCTGCGACACGACGTCCTCGACGAGGAACGGGGCCTGCTCGATCGCCATCCGGCCAGCCTCGATCTTCGAGTAGTCGAGGACGTCGTTGATCAGGCCGAGCAGCATCTTCGAGGCGCCCTGCAGCTTCGCGAGATAGTCCCGCTGCTCCGCGGTGAGGTCGGTCTGCAGCGCGAGATGCGTCATGCCCATGATCGCGTTCATCGGCGTGCGGATCTCGTGGCTCATGTTGGCCAGGAACCGCGACTTGGCCTGCGTCGCCGCCTCCGCCTCGTCGCGGGCCGCCTTCAGTGCACGCTGGTCGGCATCGCGGCGGCGCAGGTCGCTTTCGATCGCGTTCGCCATGTCGTCGAGCGCGCGCGACAGCACGCCCAGCTCCTGAACGCTTGCGGTGCCGAGCGTGGCGCGCGCGCGGAAGTCCCCGGCGGTATAGCGCGTCGCCACCTCGTTGAGGCCGGCGATCGGGTTGAGCACGCGCTTGCGCACGACGTACAGCGCGCCGCCGAGCAGCGGCAGCAGCGCAAGGTCGACGACGATGGCCGCGGCGATCGCGTTGCCGAGGTGGTGCCGCATCAGCGCCACCTGGCCCTGCGTGCGCTCCTGCGCCTCGCGGCGCAGCCCGCCCACGGCCTCGATGAGGTCGGCGCGATGATTCTCGTAGGCGGCCGAATGCACGAGCTCCACCGCGCGCATCCGGTCCGGCTTGCCGTCGGAAACGAACTGGCTCGTCTTCCAGTCGTAGAGGCCCTGGGTCGCCGCGAACGCGATCTTCTCGATCTCCTGCATCGCGGCAGCGGCGGCCAGGACGTCGTGCCCGTGCGCCATTTCGTTGCGGCTGAAGTCGAGCGCATGCATGCGGTCGATCAACGAGCGCGGGCGGCCGTTGTCCGCCGGTGCCGGCGCGCGGCGCTGGGCGATCAGCTCGCGCCAGTAGAGGTCGGCATCCGTGGCGACCGGCGCGGACTTTTCTCCCTCGCGGACCGCGAGGATGTCGTAGTAGATCGTCAGGTAGCGCGTCTCGCCGGTTGTCGTGAAGCTCTGGACGAGTTGCGCCAGCAGGTCGTTCTCGCGGACGAGTTCGTCGACGAGTTCCAGCGAGCGGTCACGCTCCTCCAGCGCCCGGTGGACGCCTTCTTCCGCGGTTCGGATGGCGACCAGGAACGCGAGATTCGCCGCCAGTGCCAGGAGCACGACGGCAAAGAAGCCGCGGGAGACGGACTTCAGGCGCATGGGGCGGGAATCCGGTGGAGCTTCGGATCATCCCGCCCTGAACGCGCCTCCTAACGGTCGAAAAGCACGCATACCGCGACGTTATTGGGGGTATTGCGGGTTTCCCCCGCGGCTCAAGCGTGGGCGCGCTTGCGGATCGACAGGCTCTGCGTCGAGCGGCCGATCATCCCGTCGCTGTCGAACAGCGTTGACTCCGCGAGGCCCGTGCCGCCGGGTCCGACGTAGGTCCTGGCCTGCAGGCAGATCCACTCCCCCGCCGGACGTCGCAGGAGATTGACGGTCAGGTCGGAATTGACGAACGTGTAGTCGCGCCAATCGAGGACTGCGCTGATGCCGTTGCCCGAGTCCGCCGCGACGGCGACGCGCTGGTAGGGACTCGGCGCCTCGTCCTGCACCAGCGGATGGCGCAGGCGGAACCAGATCGTGCACGGCCCGTTGAACATCCGTCCGTCGGCGGCCCGCGTTTCGACGAGGTCCGCGTAGCCGACCTCGCCGCCGGCAAAGGGGAAATGGCATTCCTGCAGTTGCTCCGGGTTCGGCGGGGTCGCGGGCGCCGTGGCGTCGCGCCGCGAATCCGGAAGCTCGACGTGCACCTCCCGCTGCACGAGGGCCGTGAATCGCGCCACCTCGCGGCCTGCGGCGATCAGGTGCGCGGAGAAATGGCCCGCGTTTCGGCCGACGTAGTCCGTCATCACTTCCACGGCGAGCGGCGCGATCGGAACGGGCCGGATGAGGTTGGCCGTCAGTCGCGCGACATGCGCCAGCCCGTGGGCATGCGCGGTTCGCTCGACCGCCCCGCAGACGAGCGCGATCGGCGGTCCCGCGTGCTGGTGCTCGTGATTCCACGGGCCGCGCGTCAACGCCGTGGAATGCGCCGTCCGCTCGTCGGCGCGTACGTAGGCCGCGGCCGGCGTGGCGCGTGGGGTCGACGTCATCGATGACTTGCCCGGGTCGTTGTTCCTGCGCCAGTAGACAACAACAACCCGCGAGCGGGCAAGTCGGGATCCGGAAAGCGGAAAGCCGGAAGCGCCAAGCGCATCGTGCGCTCGCCGCGTGAAGGAGGAGCCCGTCGCATGAGCCAAAGACCCCTTGAATCCACTGCGATCGTCGGAGCAGGCACGATGGGCGCGCAGATCGCGCGCTGCATCGATTCCGGATGACCACGGACCTCGCGGAGGCGGTCTCGGCGGCGGACCTCGTGATCGAAAACGCGCGGGAGCAGCCGGAACTCAAGCGGGAACTCTTCGCGCGGCTCGATCGGCTGACCCCGCCGGAGCTGACCCCGCCGGAGCTAGGGTGGCTCTCATCATCGGCACGTCGCTCGTCGCATCGGGATCGTCGATCTCGACGAACCCGAGCTTTTGATACAGCGCGACGGCAGCCGCGTTGTCGCGATAGACGCGCAACGTGCAGGCGCGTGCCGCCAACGACTCTCTCGCGTGTCGCATCAGCAGGCGAACGAGGCAGGCGCCGACGCCGCGGCCGCGCGCGGCCGGGGCGACGATGATTCGCGCCAGGTGCGCGGCCCCGGGTTCCGCTTGAGACGCCGGCCTAGTCCGGACCTGACCGAAACCGAGCAGGCGGCCATCGCCGCCGCGAAGCTCGAAGGAGTTGTGCTCGGTGGCCTCGAGGGTTTCGGCGAGCTGCTCGGCGATCAATGGAAACGCGGGCTTCGGTCCGGCCCACCGGATGCACGCATCGGCGTCGGCGATCCACGTCGCGATTTCGCGAAATCCCTCCGGCGTGCACGCAACGAGTCGAGCGTCGACAAGGCTCTCCGAAGCGCCCACGGGCCCTCGCGGCGTCAGCGACCGGGCGCGCCGTCCGGTCGCGGCTCCAGGATTGCCATCGTGATCCGCGACAGGCAGGTCGGGCGCCCGGCGTCGTCGTGCAGTTCGATCTGCCACACGTGGGTGCTTCGGCCCAGGTGGATCGGCCGCGCCGTCCCGGTGATCCATCCGGACGAGGCGCTGCGCAGATGGTTCGCGTTGACTTCGAGTCCGACGGCCCGGCACTCGGGCGGGCAGGCGGACGCGGCGCCGCACGAGCCCAAGGTCTCGGCGAGGACGACCGAGATGCCGCCATGCAGGATGCCGTAAGGCTGCACGGTCCGGCTGTCGACCGGCACCCGCGCGCGGATGAAGTCGTCCCCGACCTCGAGGAACTCGATGCCGAGGTGGCGGACCGTCGTGTTGTCGTGGATCGCGGTCAGCGTCTCGACGCTGACCGGTCGCTTCCAGATCGCTGGCATGGCCGGGCCGTGCGGGTCGATGGGGATGCGCGCTTAACCGGCAAGCCGCTCGCCGTCGCGCCGCAGCACGACGTGTACGGCCTGCTCGGTCGACTCGAGCCGGACACAACGGTAGCCGAGGGCCCGCATGTCGGGTCCGTCGAACAGCCGCTCGCCGCGCCCCAGCAGGACCGGTGCGATCGCGACGTGCAGCTCGTCGACAAGGCCGGCCTGGAGATACTGGCGGATCGCGGCGGCCCCGCCGCCGATGCGCACGTCGCGGTCGCCGGCCGCCGCAAGCGCCCGGTCAAGCGCTTCGCCGATCCCGCCGGTCACGAAGTGGAACGTCGTGCCGCCCGCCATCTCGAGCGGCGCGCGCCGATGGTGCGTCAGCACGAAGACCGGCACGTGATACGGCGGCTCGTCGCCCCACCAGCCCTTCCAGGCGTCGTCGGGCCAGGGGCCGCGGATCGGCCCGAACATGTTCCGGCCGAGGATCCAGGCGCCGACGTTCTCGAACCCGCGCGCGGCATAGCGATCATCGATTCCGGTCGTGCCGCCGTCGGCGCGCAGCACCGTCCGCTGGAAGGTGCGGGTTCCGCGCAGCCACCCGTGGAGCTCCGTACCGCCGATCCCCAGCGGATGGTCGATGTCCTGGTCCGGACCCGCTCCGAAGCCGTCCAGCGAAATCGTGAAGCCATCGACTCGTACGCGCGCCATCATGCCTCCCGTCGTCGTCGCCCCGGATCTTGCCATGACGGCCGGCGCGCCGCGACGATCGGCGCGCCCCGGCGCGGGAAGCCGCCGGGGCGCAGAGCGAGCGCGGGCGACACCGGGCGGTGCCGGGGCCGGATCAGGCGCGATCGAAGCGATCGAGGTTCATCACCTTCGTCCAGGCGGCGATGAAGTCGTCGACGAACTTCGGCTGCGCGTCCGCGCTGCCGTAGACCTCGGACACGGCACGCAGCTGCGCATGGGAGCCGAAGACGAGGTCAACGCGGGTTCCGGTCCATTTGACCTTGCCGGTCTCGCGATCGCGCCCTTCGAACACCGCCGCGTCCGTCCCGACCGCGGTCCATTGCGTGCCCATGTCGAGGAGGTTGACGAAGAAATCGTTGGTCAGCGCCTCCGGCCGCTTCGTGAACACGCCGTGCGGCAACTGCCCGACATTGGCGTTCAGCACCCGCAGGCCGCCGACGAGCACCGCCATCTCCGGCGCCGTCAGCGTCAGCAGTTGCGCCTTGTCGACCAGCAGTTCCTCCGCCGAGACGCCCAGCTTCGGCTTCAGGTAGTTGCGGAAGCCGTCCGCGACCGGTTCGAGGACCGCGAAAGATGCGGCGTCCGTCTTCTCCTGCGACGCGTCCGTGCGCCCGGGCGTGAACGGCACGGTCGCCGCGTGACCCGCATTTCG
The DNA here is from genome assembly GCA_035524275.1 of Burkholderiaceae bacterium. Lineage (GTDB taxonomy): Bacteria > Pseudomonadota > Gammaproteobacteria > Burkholderiales > Burkholderiaceae_F > DATKPC01. The sequence continues at coordinate 19,128 of DATKPC010000003.1, read as the reverse complement.
CGCCGCCCGTTCGACGCCAGCGCATCCGGCCAGCACGATCAGGTCCGCGAGCGAGACCTTCTTGCCGGCGCCCTTCGTGCCATGGCCCGGCTGCGCGGCGTTGAACTCGTGCTGGATGCCGGCAAGCACCTCGAGCACCTTCGCCAGCCTCGCCGGCTGGTTGACCTCCCAGTCCTTCTGCGGCGCAAGGCGCACTCGCGCGCCATTGGCGCCGCCGCGCTTGTCGGAGCCGCGAAACGTCGAGGCCGACGCCCAGGCCGTCGTCACGAGGTCGGAGACCGTCAAGCCGGCCGCGAGGATCCGGGACTTCAGCGCCGCGATGTCCTTGTCGTCGACCAGCGCATGGTCGACCGCCGGAACGGGGTCCTGCCAAAGCATTTCTTCGGCCGGGACCTCGGGCCCCAGGTAGCGCACGCGCGGGCCCATGTCGCGATGCGTCAGCTTGAACCACGCCCGCGCGAACGCATCGGCGAACTGCTCCGGATGGTCGTGGAAACGACGCGAGATCTTCTCGTACGCCGGATCGAAGCGCAGCGCGAGGTCCGTCGTCAGCATCGATGGCGCATGCCGCTTCGACGGATCGTGGGCGTCCGGGACCGTGCCGGCGCCCGCACCGTTCTTCGGCGCCCACTGATGCGCGCCGGCGGGGCTCTTCGTCAGTTCCCACTCGTAGCCGAACAGGTTCTTGAAGAAGTCGTTGCTCCACCGGGTCGGCGTCGACGTCCACGTCACTTCCAGGCCGCTGGTGATCGCATCGCCCGCCTTGCCGGCACCGAGGCGGTTGCGCCAGCCCAGGCCCTGCTCCTCCAGGCCCGCCGCTTCCGGTTCCGGGCCGACGAACTTCGCGTCGCCGGCGCCATGCGTCTTTCCGAACGTGTGGCCGCCGGCGATGAGCGCGACGGTCTCCTCGTCATCCATCGCCATCCGGGCGAAGGTCTCGCGAATGTCGCGCGCCGCGGCGCGCGGGTCCGGGTTGCCATTCGGCCCCTCCGGGTTGACGTAGATCAGGCCCATCTGCACGGCCGCCAGCGGATTTTCCAGGTCGCGGTCGCCCGCGTGGCGCTTGTCGCCGAGCCACTTGTCCTCCGAGCCCCAGTAGACATCTTCTTCCGGTTCCCAGATGTCCTCGCGCCCGCCGCCGAACCCGAACGTCTTGAAGCCCATCGATTCGAGCGCGACGTTCCCGGTCAGGATGATCAGGTCGCCCCAGGAGATCTTGCGCCCGTACTTCTGCTTGATCGGCCACAGCAGGCGACGCGCCTTGTCGAGATTGACGTTGTCGGGCCAGCTGTTGAGCGGCGCGAAGCGCTGGTTGCCGCCACCCGCCCCGCCGCGTCCGTCGCCGATGCGATAGGTGCCCGCGCTGTGCCACGCCATCCGGACGAACAGCGGCCCGTAATGGCCGAAGTCCGCCGGCCACCACGACTGCGACGCGGTCATCAGTTCGCGCAGGTCCTTCTTCACCGCGGCCAGGTCGAGGCTCTTGAATTCCTTCGCATAGTCGAAGCCCTTGCCCATCGGATCGGACAGCGGCGAATGCTGGTGAAGGATGCCCAGCTTCAGCTGGTTGGGCCACCAGTCGCGATTGGACGTCCCACTGCCGGCGGCGTGGGCGAAGGGGCACTTGGCTATCGTCGTCATGGACTCTCTCCTCGAAGTCGGTCGGTCCAGCACCGTGAAAAAGATCCTAGGCGCGGGCCCTGCGGGCATCCAATTGCATTTCGCTACGGGTCCGATTGCTCGTATCACGACGGCTCGAATCACCTTGCGCGAGTCGCGCCCTGCGTGCCAGATTTGTGTCAAGGAACCGGCCCGAATTTCTCGCCGCCGGGTACCGCAAGCACGCCACCCGCCTCGCCGGAAGTGCGCGGCGGTCGCGTGGCGGCAGAGCATTGACACGGCATCCACCGCCGGATTTATCCTTTTCAACCCCGCTCCCGACGGACCGGCCCGATGCCATCCCGCCGCCCCGGAGAGGTGGCCCACGCGGCGGGCCAGTCCGCGCGACACAGGAGCTAGCGATGACCCTTCCGATCACCTATGGCGAATTCGAGTCCGACGCGCTGGCGCTCGGCTACGACGAAGTCCTCGAGCGGCAATGGAAGCCGGCCGCCGTGGTCGAGGAGCACGTGCATCCTTTCGCGGTGAAGGCGCTCGTCGTGCAGGGCGACATGTGGCTGACGGTCGACGGGACGACGCGCCACCTGCGACCGGGCGACAGCTTCGAGGTGGGCCACAGCGTGCCGCATGCGGAGCGCTATGGAGACCAGGGCGCGACCTACTGGGTCGCGCGACGCCACGCCGCCCGCGCTCCGCATCCCGCGAATTCGCCGCGGACCGCCAAGGCGTGAGCGCGCACGACACCGCATCGGCGTGGTCCAACGAATCGTCGCCGCCGGCCTGAGCGCTTGTAAGGCCCTGGCGGCTGTCGCGACTTACCGTGGTGCCGGCGCAGGAGCAGCCGAGGCCGCGGCACTTTCCCGCCTGGAGGTTTCATGACACTTTTCCGTCACCTCGCCGCACTCGTGCTGGCGACTCTCGCATCCGCGGCGTTGGCCGCCGGAATCAAGCCGTTCGACGCGTCGGAGTTCGATCGGCTCGCGGAGGCTGGAAAGCCGATCGTCGTCGCCGTCCAGGCCCCGTGGTGTCCGACGTGCAAGGCGCAGAAGCCGATCCAGCAGGCGCTGATGGCGGACCCGCGGTTCAAGGACTACACGCTGTTTACCGTCGACTTCGACAATGACAAGCCGCTGCTCGCGAAGTTCAAGGCGACGATGCAATCGACGATGATCGTGTACCGGGGCCGCACGGAAGAAGGGCGCTCCGTGGGCGACACGACACGCGCCGGCATCGAGGCGCTGATGCTGAAGGCGGCGGGCTGAGCGGCGACGGCGGCGGCGAGCGCGAGCCGACATCGCGGCGACCGCCATGACCTTCGGCGCCGCGTCCTACGCCTTGGGCCTGCTCGCCGGTGTGCTGTCGACGCTTTCGCCCTGTGTCCTGCCGCTGGTGCCGATCCTTCTGGCGAGCGCGGGGGCGGCCCATCGCCTGGGCCCCTTGGCCCTTGCGGCCGGACTCGCCGTTTCCTTCGCCGCGCTCGGCACGGCGATCGCGTCGGCGGGATCCGCGCTCGGTTTCGGCCAGGACACGCTGCGCCTGGCCGGCGCGGCCATCCTGGCGCTGGTCGGATTGCTGCTGCTTTCCGCAGGCATGCAGCGCCGCCTCGCGGCGGCGAGTGCCAAGCTCAACGCCGCGGGCGCCTCATGGTTGTCGCGGCTGACGCCGACGGGTGCCGGGGGCCAGTTTGCGCTGGGCGGCCTGCTCGGTCTCGTCTGGACGCCTTGCGTCGGCCCGACGCTCGGTGCCGCGATCGCGCTGGCAAGCCAAGGGCATGATTTGCCGCAGACCGCGCTGCTGATGTCGCTCTTCGGTTTCGGCGCGGCCCTGCCGCTCGCCGTCGTCGGACTGCTGTCGCGCACCGCGTTCGTCCGCCTACGCGGCCGGATGCAGCACGCCGGCGCCGTCGGCAAGGTCCTGCTGGGCGTCTCGCTGCTGCTGCTCGCGGCGCTCATCGTCTCCGGCCGCGATCACGCGCTGGAGGCCTGGGTCGTGGACCACGGACCGTCTTGGCTGTCAGAATTGACGACCCGGTACTGAAGCGCGCCGCGCGACCCGCCGTCGACGGATGGTCCGCCGACCGCGTTTCCACGTGCCGTTGTGCCCGCCGTTGCGCCCCTCCGGCCCACCAGGAGCCCTGCCCGTGACCTATCGCGTCGCCGACCACATCGCGTTGCGTCGCGTCGAGCGCGCCACGCCGTCGCCCGATGGGCGATGGCTCGCCGTCGAGGTGAAGCGCCTGTCGCACGACGGCAGCCGCTACCTGTCGGACATCTGGCGCGTCCCCACCGACGGCAGCGCGGCGACGCGGCTGACGCGCGGCGAATGCAACGATTCGGCGCCGTGCTTCCGGCATGACGGCGCGCTGGCCTTCCTGTCGGATCGCAGGCCGACGGAAGGCGAGGCGGCCGGCGCCGACGACGAGGCGAAACGCAAGCAGGTCTGGATCCTGCCGGTCGAGGGCGGCGAACCGCGGCAGCTCACCGACGAGCCGCTCGGCGTCGACGCGTTCAAGTTCGCGGCGCGGGGCGACCGCCTTGCCTACCTGGCCCCGGTCCTGCGCGATGTCCCGCTCGCGGACCAGCGCAAGGCCGCCGAGGAACTCCGCAAGAAAGGACCGAGCGGACGCCGGTATCGGCGCCAGCCGGTACGGCACTGGGACGACTGGCTGCAGCAAGGCCGCGACCGGCCGGTGACGCACCTGATCGCCTGCAACGCGCAGGGCGGAGGCCGGCGCGACCTGACGCCGGAATTCGGCTGCGAACTGGCGATCGAGCCGGATTTCGATGTCTCCCCCGACGGACGCCGGATCGCGGTGACCCCGGACGCCCCAGGCGCCGACCGCGAACTTGACCGGACGATCTGGGTCGCCGACCTGCAGACCGACGTGCCGACGCTGCTGGGCGCCGGCGTCGCGGTGCGCAGCGAATCGGTCCGCTTCTCGCCCGACGGCGATCGACTCGCGACCGTTCGCAGCCGCCGCTCGGCGCAGTCCGTCGAGCGGCCGACGCTCGTCATCCACGACCTCGCCGCCGGCACCGAACGCGACATCGGCGCGGCCTGGGACCGCTGGCCGCACGTCGAAGACTGGACTGGCGACGGTCGCGCCCTGATCGTGACGGCGGACGACGACGGCCATGTCCCGCTGTTTCGAATCGAGCTCGACAGCGGGTCCGTCGAGCGCCTCGGGGCGGGCGGGGACGGTCGGGGCGGCACGCACGACGGCTGCCGGCTGCTCGCCGACGGCCGCATCGCCGGCGTCCGCTCGACGCTGCTGTCGCCGCCGGAAACGTTCGTCTGCGACGCGGTCGGCGACGCGACGCCGCGGCCCCTCGCCGCGCTCTCCGGCTTCGACACCGGTGACGCATCGGCGTGGGCCGAGGTCGAGACGATGCGGATCGCCTCCACCGATGGCGCGCCGGTACACGGCGTCCTGGTGAAGCCGCGCGGCGCCCGCGGCAAGCTGCCGACGCTGCTGTGGATCCACGGCGGCCCGATCGGCATGTGGGGCGACGGCTGGCACTGGCGCTGGAATCCGCTCATCGCGGTGGCGGCCGGGTACGCGGTCGCGCTGCCGAATCCGCGCGGTTCGACCGGCTTCGGGCAGGCCTGGATCCAGGGCATCTGGGGCAACACCTGGGGCGCGCAGTGCTACGAGGACCTGATGGCGTTCGCCGACGCGCTCGCCGCGCGGCCGGACATCGACCCGCAGCGGATGATGGCGATGGGCGGCTCGTTCGGCGGCTACATGACGAACTGGATCGGGACGCAGACGCGGCGTTTCCGGTGCCTCGTCACGCACGCCAGCATCGTCGGCATGGCCACGTTCACCGGCGTGACGGATCATCCGCCCTGGTGGTACCTGGAGATGGGGGGCCTCGACCCGTATGCGGACCAGGCGTCCTTCGACCGCTACGCGCCGTGGACGGGCCTGCGGCACTGGAGGACGCCGACGCTGATCATCCACGGCGAGCGCGACTATCGCTGCCCGATCGGCGAGGCGTTGATGCTCTTCGAGGCGCTGCAGTATCACGGCGTCGAGTCCGAGTTGCTGGTCTTCCCGGACGAGAATCATTGGATCCTGAAACCGGGCAACATCGTGCAGTGGTATGACGCCGTGTTCGACTTCATCGGGCGGCACCTGGAAAAACCGGCATGAGCGAGAAACCGATCCCTCCGGCGGCGGCGCGCCGCCCGCACGCGGTGGAGTCGCCCAACGGCACCCGCACCGACGACTACTACTGGCTGCGCGACGACACGCGGGAGTCGCGCGAGGTGCTCGACTACCTGGAGCGCGAGAACGCCTTTCGCGACGCCTGGATGGCACCGGTCGCGCCGCTGCAGCAGCGCCTCTTCGACGAACTCGTCGCGCGCCTGAAGCCCGACGACTCCAGCGTCCCCGTCCGGCAGCGCGGCGCCTGGTACTACGCGCGCTACGAGCCGGGACGCGAGCATCCGGTGTACGCGCGCCGCCGCGGAGCAATGAGCGCGCCGGAGGAGGTGATGCTCGACGGCAACGCGATGGCGGTCGGCCACGAGTACTTCCAGATCGGCGATACCGATGTCAGCCCGGACGGGCGGCTGCTGGCGTTCACGATCGACACGAACGGGCGGCGCCAGTACACGCTCCACGTCAAGGACCTGCAGACCGGCGCCGTGTTGCCGGACGCCGTGCCGAACGTCGAGCCGGAAATCGTCTGGGCCGCGGACAACCGCACGCTGCTGTACGTCGAGAAGGACCCGGTGACGCTGCTGTCGGTGCGCGTCCGCCGGCACGAGCTCGGCGCCGATCCGGCGCGCGACGCGCTGGTCTACGAGGAGCAGGACGACAGCTACTACGTGAGCATCGGCCGCAGCCGCTCGGAGCGCTACCTGCTGATCGCGCTGCACAGCACGCAGCAGAGCGAATGGCTCTACGCCGACGCGGCCGACGCGCAGCTGCGCTTCCGCCCGGTACTGCCGCGCGAGACCGACCACGAATACGACGTCGAGCACCTGGGCGACGACTTCATCATCCGGACCAACTTCGAAGCGCCGAACTTCCGGATCGTGCGGGTGCCGATCGCGCATTGCGCCGACAAGGGTGCGTGGCGCGACATCGTCGCGCATCGCGCCGACGCCTATGTGGACGGCTACGAGGTCTCGACCGGGTTCCTCGCGGTCAACGAGCGCTCCGGCGGCCTGCTGAAGATACGGATCCGCCCGTGGGGAGGCGCCGCCGACACCGTCATCGACGCCGACGAGCCGGCCTACGCGATGATGCTCGTCGACACGCCGGAGATCGACAATCCGGTCGTGCGCTACGTCTACTCGTCGCTGACGACGCCGCGGACCACGTTCGACTACGACGCATCGACCGGCGTGCGCGCGCTGATGAAGGTCGACCCGGTGCTGGGCGGCTTCGACGCCGCGAACTACGCGACCGAATACGTGCACGCGACGGCGCGCGACGGCACGCGCGTGCCGGTCTCGGTGGCGTTTCGCAAGGGCACGCCGCGCGACGGGACGGCGCCGCTCTACGTCTACGGCTACGGCGCCTACGGCCTGTGCGTCGACCCGACGTTCCGTTCGAGCTGGGTGAGCCTGCTCGATCGCGGCTTCGTCGTCGCCATCGCCCACGTCCGCGGCGGACAGGAACTCGGGCGCGCCTGGTACGAGGCGGGCCGCCTTCGGCACAAGATGAACTCGTTCACCGACTTCATCGACGCGACGCGCCACCTCGTGCGCCAGGGCTACGGCGCCCGCGACAAGGTCGTCGCGCAGGGCGGCAGCGCCGGCGGCCTGCTGGTGGGCGCCGTCGCGAACATGGCGCCGGCCGACTTTCGCGCGATCGTCGCCTACGTCCCGTTCGTCGACGTCGTCACGACGATGCTCGACGAAAGCATCCCGCTGACGACGAACGAGTACGACGAGTGGGGCGACCCGCGCAGGAAGGCCGACTACGACGGCATGCTGTCGTATTCGCCGTACGACAACGTACGTGCGCAGGCCTATCCGGCGATGCTCGTGATCACCGGCCTGTGGGATTCGCAGGTGCAGTATTTCGAGCCGGCCAAATGGGTCGCGCGGCTGCGCGCGCTGCGCACGGACGACAATCCACTGGTCTTCAGCGTCGACATGTCGGCGGGCCACGGCGGCAAGTCCGGCCGCTTCCAGCGCTTCCGCGACACGGCGCTGGAATACGCGTTCATCTTCCGCCTCCTCGGCATCGAGCGATGACGACCGCGTGGAACACGCAGGCCGCCGGCCGCTCGCGGCGGCTCGAGCGGGCCCGCGCCGCGCTCGGCGCGGCGCTCGACGGCCGGGTCGTGGAAGCGGCGGCCGTCGGCCGCCTGCTCGCCGCGGTCATCGAGAACGGCGACCGCGTCTGCATCGAGGGCAACAACCAGAAGCAGGCCGACTTCCTCGCCGCGGCGCTTGCCGCGCTCGATCCGTCGCAGGTGCGCGACCTCCACATGGTGCAGTCGGTGCTGGCGCTGCCGGAACACCTCGACGTGTTCGAGCGCGGGATCGCCTCGCGCCTCGACTTCTCGTTCTCCGGCCCGCAGGGCGCGCGCCTCGCGCGCCTCGTGGCTGGCGGCCGGATCGCGATCGGCGCGATCCACACCTACCTGGAGCTCTTCGCGCGCTACGTCATCGACCTGACGCCGCGCGTCGCACTGGTCGCCGCGCAGGCCGCCGACCGCTCGGGCAACCTCTATACCGGCCCCAACACCGAGGACACCCCGGTGATCGTCGAGGCGACCGCGTTCAAGAGCGGCATCGTGGTCGCGCAGGTCAACGAGATCGTCGATCGCCTGCCGCGCGTCGACATTCCCGCCGACTGGGTCGACTTCGTCGTCCGCAGCCCGCGGCCGCACGCGATCGAGCCGCTCTTCACGCGCGACCCGGCGCAGATCTCGGAGATCCAGGTCCTGATGGCGATGCTCGTGATCAAGGGCATCTACGCCGCGTACGGCATCCAGCGGCTGAACCACGGGATCGGCTTCGACACGGCGGCGATCGAGCTGCTGCTGCCGACCTACGCCGCGTCGCTCGGCCTGAAGGGAAGCATCTGCCGCCATTGGGCGCTCAACCCGCATCCGGCGCTGATCCCGGCGATCGAGGCGGGATTCGTCGAATCGGTCCATTCGTTCGGGTCCGAGCTCGGGATGGAGGCCTACATCGCGGCGCGGCCCGACGTCTTCTTCACCGGCCCCGACGGCTCGATGCGGTCCAATCGCGCGCTCTGCCAGGCCGCGGGCCACTACGCCTGCGACCTGTTCATCGGCTCGACGCTGCAGATCGACCTCGCCGGCAACAGCTCGACCGCGACGCGCGACCGCATCTCCGGCTTCGGCGGGGCACCGAACATGGGCGCGGACGCCCGCGGGCGCCGGCATGCGAGTCCGGCCTGGTTGCAGGCGGGCGAGGAGGCGCGCGGATCGGCCTGCGGGTCGGAGTCCGGCGCCGGCGCCGACGGCACTGCGATGCCGCGCGGCCGCAAGCTCGTCGTCCAGATGGTCGAGACCTACCGCGAGCACATGGAGCCCGCGTTCGTCGAGCGCCTCGACGCTTGGGAGCTCGCGCGCAGCGCGCGAATGCCGCTGCCGCCGGTCATGATCTACGGCGACGACGTGACGCACGTCGTGACCGAGGAGGGCATCGCGAACCTGCTGCTGTGCCGCAACGACGGCGAGCGCGAGCAGGCGATACGCGGCGTCGCCGGCTACACGCCGGTCGGACTGGCGCGCGATCGCGACGCGGTGGCCGCGCTGCGCGCGCGCGGCGCGATCCGACGCGCCGAGGACCTCGGGATCGACAAGCGCCAGGCGACGCGCGACCTGCTCGCCGCGCGTTCGATCAAGGACCTGGTCCGCGCCTCGGGCGGCCTCTACGACCCGCCGCGGCGATTCCGGAACTGGTAGCCGGCCTCGACGACCCGCCTTCCGCCACCGGCCGCCGCGACGTCGAGCACCGCTATCATCGCCCCATGGAAACCCTGCAGTTCGACTTCCAGGCGTCCGCGCCGCGCCCGCTGCGTGCGGCGCCGGTCGTCGTCGGAGTCGTCGCGTCGGGGAACCTCGAGGTCCTCGTCGAGCACGCGGACCTGGACGGCGCCTGCCGCGTCGAGGTGAGCACGGCGGCGCAGGGATTCGGCATCGTCTGGCGCGCCGTCCTCGACGATTTCGTCGAGCGCGCGCAGGCCGCCGACGTCCGGATCTCGATCAACGACGTCGGCGCGACGCCGGCCGTCGTGAGCCTGCGCCTCGACCAGGCGATCGAGGAATACCGCGCGGCGCCTCGCTGAGCGGCGGGCGCGCGGCGAGCACTCCGGCGATGGCGCAGAGCTACTACGAAGCGACGGCGCGCCAGCGCCTCGCCGGCGTCCTGGATGCCGGCTCGCTGCGCGAACTGCTGCCGCCGGCCGAGCGCGCGACGAGTCCGCACCTGCCGCGGCTCGACCTTCCGGTCGCGTTCGACGACGGCGTCGTCGTCGGGCGCGGAACGCTCGCGGGCCGCGCCGTGCTCGCGGCCTCGCAGGAGGGCCGCTTCATGGGCGGCGCCGTCGGCGAGGTCCACGGCGCGAAGCTCACGGGCCTGCTGGAGCGTGCGCTCGACGAGCGACCGGCGGCCGTCCTGCTTCTGCTGGAGTCCGGTGGCGTGCGGCTGCACGAAGCCAACGCCGGCCTTATCGGGGTCTCGGAGACGATGCGGGCGCTGCTCGATGCACGTGTCGCCGGCATCCCCGTCCTCGCGCTGATCGGCGGCACGACCGGGTGCTTCGGCGGCATGGGCCTCGTCGCGCGCTGTTGCGACCTCGTCATCATGAGCGAGGAAGGCCGGCTCGGGATGTCCGGCCCCGAAGTCATCGAGACCGTCCACGGCGTCGAGGAATTCGATTCGCGCGATCGCGCGCTCGTCTGGCGCACCGTCGGCGGCAAGCATCGCTACGCGCTGGGCGACGCGCAACGCCTCGTGCCCGACGACATCGCGGCTTTTCGCGCGGCGGCCGTCGCGGCGCTGGACGCCGCGGAGGCGAGACAGCCGTTCGCGCTCGAGACGCTCGTCGCCGAACACGCCGCGCTCGGCGAGCGGATCGCGCGGTTCGGCGCCTGCGGCGACGCACTCGAGGTCTGGCGCGGGCTGGGCGTCGCCGATCCGGCGGCGCTGCCGATGCTCGACACGGCCGACTTCCTGGCCGTGATCGAGCGCACGCTCGATCACCGCGGGGCAACGCGGCGATGAACGTCGAATCCCTGCTGGCGCGCCTGTTTCCCGGCGGGCACGAGGTGCGCGTCGACGGCGACTTCATCGACGGCAACGCGACGGTCGGCGGCGGCCCCGACGCCGCGACGATCGCGGTCACCGGCACGGCCCACGGCGCCGCGATCGGCGTGGAGCTGGCGCACGCGATGGCCGGCAGCGTGCTGCGGACCGTCAGCGGGCACCCGGGACGCCCGCTGCTGCTGCTCGTCGACACGCAGGGACAACGGCTGCGGCGGCGCGATGAACTGCTCGGCATCAACGCGTACATGGCGCACCTGGCGAAGTGCGTCGACATCGCGCGGCGCCGCGGCCACCGCGTCGTGAGCCTCGTCTACGGTCGCGCGGTGAGCGGCGGCTATATCGCGAGCGGGATGATGGCCGACCGCTGCTATGCGCTGCAGGACGCGGAGCTCAGCGTGATGAACCTGCCGGCCATGTCGCGCGTGACGAAGATCCCGCTGCAGCGCCTCGAGGAGCTCGCGCAGACGTCCCCGGTGTTCGCGCCCGGCGCCGGCAACTACGTCGCGATGGGCGCGCTCGATGCGCTCTGGAGCGGCGACCTCCAGGCGGCGCTCGCCGCGGCGCTCGCCGCGGGCGACGACCTCGGCCACGACGGCCGACGGGAGCGCGGCGCGGCACGCGGCGGCCGCCTCGCGGCGCTGGCGGTTGCGCGGCAGGTGCGGCACGGTGGCCTTGCCTGACATCGACCGTGCGGGCTGGGCGCGGCAGATCGGCCGCGCGGCGGTGACGAGCCTCTACGACGAGCTGGCGCTCGCCCCGAAGCCCGGCCTCGTCTGCCCGGGCGACGACGGCAGCCACCGCGACATGGATGCCCGGTTGCTGTGGCGCAGCCTGTTCTCGTTGCGGCATTTCTTCCTCGCGGCCGCGCGCGCCGGCGCAGCCGGTTCGCCGTTCGAGGTGCTGCGGGATCTCGGCGTCGCGGCCGAAGCCCGGATGCTGGTCGCGACCCGTGGCGTCAACACGCATCGCGGCGCGATCTTCAGTCTCGGACTCCTGGCGGCGGCCGGCGGCGACATCGTCGCGCAGGGACTCGCGCCGACGCCGTTCGCGCTGCGTGATTCGATCCGGCGTCGCTGGAGTGCGGCGATCCGCGCCGAGCAGGTGCAGGTGCACCTGAAAGCGACCCCGGAATTCGCCGGCCCGCACGACATCCGCGCGACGAGCCATGGCGTCGATGTCGCGCGGCGCTACGGCGCCGGCGGCGCGCGCGGCGAGGCGGCGCTCGGCTTCCCGTCGGTCTTCGCGTTGGGGCTGCCCGCACTGCGCACGGCGCTGCGGCGCGGCGCCGACCGCCGCGGCGCGCTGATCCACGCGCTCTACGTGCTGATCTCGCGCGTCGAAGACTCCAACCTGCTGTACCGCGGCGGGCACGCCGGGCTGCGCTTCGCGCAGGCACAGGCGCAGGCGTTCCTCGCCGGCGGCAGCGTGTTCGCGACGGGATGGGAGCAACGCGCCGCCGCCATCCGCGACGCGATGGTGGCGCAGCGCCTGAGCCCCGGCGGCAGCGCCGACCTGCTGGCGGCAACCTGGTTTGCGCATAACCTGACGGCAACCGCTTGAAGCTCGCCGTCCTGTGCCCCGGCCAGGGCGGGCAGCACCGCTCGATGTTCCGGCTCGCGCTGCAGACGGCGGCCGGCCGCGAGGCGCTGGCGGCCTGCACCTCGGCCGAATTCGATCCGCTGGCGCAGGTCGACGCCGATGTCGACCTGTTCCGCAACGACATCGCGCAACCGCTGCTGTGCGCGCACCAGCTGGCGTCGTGGGCCGCGCTGCGGGCGCTGCTGCCGCCGCCGGAGGTCTTCGCCGGCTACAGCGTCGGCGAACTCGCGGCGTACGGGTGCGTCGGCGCGCTGGCGCCCGCCGCGACGGTCCGGCTGGCGCGGCAGCGGGCCGCCGCGATGGACGCGTGCGCGCAGAAGCCCGCCCCCGCCTCCGGCCTCGCGGCGCTGCGCGGCCTCGGCCCCGCGGCCGCGGAGGCCGCATGCCGCAAGTTCGGGCTGCAGGTGGCCATCGTCAACGGCGACGACCACGTGATCGTCGGCGGCCCGATCGACGCGCTCGCCGCGCTCGAGCACGCGGCGGCCGTCCAGGGCTCCGTGCGCGTCACGCGACTGCGCGTCGGCGTCGCGGCGCATACGTCGCAGCTCGCCGCCGCGCAGGCCGCGTTTGCCGCGGCGCTCTCCGCGGCACCGCTCGGCGACCCGCCATGCCCGGTGCTCGCCGGCGTCGACGCCAGCCTGGTGCGGAGCCGCGAGGCCGCCATCAAGGCGCTGGCGTGCCAGCTCGCGGCGCCCATCCAATGGGCGCGCTGCATGGACGCCGCGTATGAACGCGGATGCCGCGTCTTCCTGGAACTTGGCGCCTGCGACGCCGTGTCGCGGATCGTGAGTGAGCGCTTCCGCGACGTCGCCGCGCGCTCGGTGTCGGATTTTCGACAGCTGGAGTCGGCGGCCGACTGGGCGGCGCGCGCACTGGAGGCCTGAGGACACGCGAAGCCCGGGGCCGCACGAAGCGGAAGACCCCGGACGCCTCCCCAGCCGGCGGTCCGCGCGCTATCCTTGATGCATGAACACGTCGACCGATCGCCGCCGCGTCGAAGCGCCGACCGAGATCACGCTGCACACCGGATCGCGGGCGCTCGAACTGGCATTCGAGGACGGTCGCCGCTTCCGGCTGCCTTTCGAATTCCTGCGCGTCTTCTCGCCGTCGGCCGAAGTCCGGGGCCACGGGCCGGGGCAGGAGCAACTGCAGGTCGGCAAGCGCGACGTGACGATCGACGAGGTCGAGCCGGTCGGCTACTACGGCATCAAGCCGCGCTTCTCCGACGGGCACGACAGCGGCATCTTCTCCTGGGACTACCTGCTCGAGATCGCGCAGGACCAGGAGCGCCTGTGGTCCGACTACCTGCACCGCCTCGCGGACGCCGGCGCAAGCCGCGACCCCGGCGACCCGGCCAACGCCCGGTTCGCACCCGCTCCGCACGCCTGCGGCCATTCACACTGAGGCGTGGCCCGCCCTCCCAAGGCCCGGCACGTCGACACCCGATGAGCGACAACCCCTCGACCCATTTCGGCTACGAAACGATCCCCGAAAACGAAAAGGCCGGCCGCGTCGGCGACGTCTTCAGTTCCGTCGCGTCGAAGTACGACGTCATGAACGACCTGATGTCGTTCGGCCTGCACCGGATCTGGAAGCGCTTCACGATCGGCCACGCGGGCGTCCGCCCCGGCATGTCGGTGCTCGACGTCGCGGGCGGGACCGGCGACCTGGCGCGCGCCTTCGCGCGTGCCGTCGGCCCGAGCGGGATGGTCGTCCTGAGCGACATCAACGGCGCCATGCTGGAACGCGGGCGGGCGCGGCTGCTCGACGTCGGTCACGACGTGCCGGCCGTGCAGTGCGACGCGGAACACCTGCCATTCGCCGACAGTCGCTTCGATGTCGTCACGGTCGCGTTCGGGCTGCGCAACATGACGCACAAGGACGTGGCGCTCAACGAGATGCGGCGCGTGCTGCGGCCCGGCGGCCGGCTCCTCGTGCTGGAGTTTTCGCGCGTCTGGCAGCCTCTGGCGCCGCTGTACGACGCCTATTCGTTCCGCGTGCTGCCGTGGCTCGGGTCGCGCGTCGCGGGCGACGCCGACAGCTACCGCTACCTTGCCGAGTCGATCCGCGTGCATCCGGACCAGGCCGAACTCGCGTCGATGATGCAGCGAGCCGGGCTGGAGCGCGTCGAATGGTTCAACCTGAGCGCCGGCGTCTGCGCCCTGCACGTCGGCTACCGACTTTGAAGTCCCCGGACCGGACCCCGTGAGCAGGTTCCTCGTTGTCATTGCCCGGCTTTCCGTGGCCGGCGTCCCCTTCGTCGCGTGGGCAGCCGACGGCCCGCCCGGCACGACGCCGTTTCCGGGCACGACCGCGGCGACGCCCGGCGCGAACCGCGGCGGGCCGCTCGTCAACGGGATGCACGACATCGCGGTCGGCCTCGGGCTGGACAGCATCGCCCGCGCGCTCGGCTTCGGCACCGGGGTCGCCGTCGGGTTCCTGGTCGCGCTCATCATCGCGGTCATGGTGCTGCCGACCGCGATCGTGCTGGGTCGTCGCCGGCTGAAGTCGGCCAACGTGCCGGCACCGCTGCCGGACGCGCCCGCGATGCCACGGCCGGGTCCCGGCGCGCCGCACAACGGCTCGCCGCATCCCGTGGCGCAGCGGCTGCACATCGATGGGGCCGCGTCGCGCCAGGCGTCGCTCGGACAGATCGGCGTGCCGCCGGGTTTCGACACGGCGGCCTTCCTGACGAACGCGAAGCTGTACTTCGGGAAGCTGCAGCAGGCCTGGGGGCGCGGCGACCTCAATGCGCTGGAGCAGTTCACGTCGGCGCAACTCTTTACCGCATTGACGCACGAACTGCGCGCGCGCCGCGACACCGGCCCGCGCTCGACGCACGTCGTGTCGCTCGATGCGCAACTCCTCGGCATCGAATCGAGCTCCCGCGAGCACATCGCGAGCGTGCATTTTTCCGGCACCCTGAGCGTCGACGGCAACAACGAGAACATCGACGAAGTCTGGAACCTGACGCGCGCGACGAGCGGGCAGGGCGGCTGGGTGCTGGCGGGGATCCAGCAGCTCAACTAGCGGGCCTTTGAAGTCCGCCGGACGTGCTCCGGGCGCGCGTCGCTGCGGCGCGCGGCCCGCGGCGCCGGACGTCCTCCGGGTTTGCGACAATGGCGGCCCGCCGAACCGCGGCCGCGCGCCGCGGCTGTTCAAGGCGTCCCGACCGACGTCCCGGGCCAACCATGCTGGACCAACTCGCGTCCAACGCCATCGCCGTCGCCGTCAATCGCCTCCTGGCGCAGGACCCGGACGCGCAGCGTCGCCTGGCGCCCTTCGCCGGGCGCGTCGCGCGCATCGACCTGGCCCCGGTGTCGGCCCGCCTCCAGGTCGCTGCCGGCGGCACGCTGGCCGCCGCGCCCGCCCGCCCGAACGCCGCCGACGACGACGTGCACGTCGTGCTGGCGCCTGGCAGCGTGTCGGCGGCGCTCGGCGACCCGCGGGCCCTGCTGCGCCACATGCGGATTGCCGGCGACGCCGAATTCGCGCACGCGCTCGGCGACGTCCTGAAATCGCTGCGCTTCGATCCGGAGGAGGCGCTCGCCCCGTGGGTCGGCGACATCGCGGCGGTGCGCATCGCGGACGCGGCGCGCGCCGGGCTTGCCGGGATGCGCGAAGCCGCCGACCAGCTGGCGCGCAGCGCCGCCGACTACTTCGCGGCCGAGAATCCGATCCTCGCCGCGGCGCCGGCGCTGCAGGCGCTCGCGGCCGACGTGGCGACGGCGCGCGAGCGCGTCGATCGCCTCGCCGCGCGCCTCGACGCGCTCGAGGCCGCCGGACGACCGCGGGGCACGCGATGATCGTCCTGCAGTTCTTCCGGCTCGTCCGGATCATCGGGGTCGCCTACGCCCACGGCCTCGACGAGATCGCATTGAGCAGCCTGCGCCAGCGCTGGCTCGCGCGGCTCGTGCGCCTGTTCAGTCCGCGCCATCGCACGAGCCTGCCGCGCGGCGAGCGCCTGCGGCTGGCGCTGACGGCGCTCGGCCCGATCTTCGTGAAGTTCGGGCAGGCGCTGTCGACGCGGCGCGACCTGCTGCCGACCGACGTCGCCGACGAGCTTGCGCTGCTGCAGGACCGGGTCCCGCCGTTCGATTCGGCCACGGCCCGCCACGAGATCGAAGCCGCGCTGGGCCGGCGCATCGACGACGTTTTCTCGCAGTTCGACGACGAGCCGGTCGCCAGCGCATCGATCGCGCAGGTGCACCTGGGGGTGCTCGGGCCGGCGGCGGGCACGGCGGCCGGCCGCGCGGTCGCCGTCAAGGTGCTGCGCCCGCGGATGCGCGCCGTGATCGACAAGGACCTCGCGCTGATGCGCCTTGCCGGCGGGTTGATCGAGCGCATCTGGCGCGACGGGCGGCGCCTGAAGCTGCGCGAGGTCGTCGCCGAGTTCGACAAGGTCCTGCACGACGAGCTCGACCTGCTGCGCGAGGCGGCCAACGCGTCGCAGCTGCGCCGCAATTTCGCCGCGTCGCCGATCCTGCGGATTCCGGAGATGTTCTGGGACTTCTGCAGCGAGAACGTGATCGTGATGGAGCGGATGACCGGCATCCCGGTGAGCCGCACCGACGAGCTGCGGGCGGCCGGGATCGACCTGCAGAAGCTGTCGCGCGACGGCGTCGAGATCTTCTTCACCCAGGTCTTCCGCGACGGCTTCTTCCATGCCGACATGCATCCGGGGAACATCTACGTCGGCGTCGACGGCGAGGATCGCGGCCGCTGGATCGCGCTCGACTTCGGCATCGTCGGGACGCTGAGCGACTTCGACCAGAACTACCTGGCGCAGAACTTCCTCGCCTTCTTCCGCCGCGACTATCGCCGCGTCGCCGAGGCCCACGTCGAGTCGGGCTGGGTGCCGAAGGAGACGCGCATCGACGAACTGGAAAGTGCGATCCGCGCCGTCTGCGAGCCGATCTTCGACAAGCCGCTGAAGGAGATCTCGTTCGGCCAGGTGCTGCTGCGCCTGTTCGCCGCGTCGCGCCGCTTCAACGTCGAGATCCAGCCGCAGCTCGTGCTGCTGCAGAAGACGCTGCTCAACATCGAGGGCCTCGGGCGCCAGCTCGACCCGGAGCTCGACCTGTGGAAGACGGCGAAGCCGCAGCTCGAGCGCTGGATGAACCAGCGCGTCGGCTGGCGCGGGCTCGCCGACCGGCTGGCGCAGGAGGCGACGCACTGGACGCAGCTGCTGCCGCAGGTTCCGCGCCTGGTCCACCGCGCACTCAGCGATCGGGTGCCGCAGAAGGACCTGCTCGTCGAACTGCAGCGGCTGCGCATCGCGCAGGAGCACAACAATCGGCTGCTCGTGCTCGCGATCGTCGTCGGGCTGCTCGCCGCCACCGTCACGTTGTGGCTCGTGTTCGGTCCGCATCCGGCCGCGATGCTCTGACCGGCCCCGGCGGGCCGGCGTCCGTCGGCGCGGGAACGATGTCAAAATGGGCGCGGTGCCGATCGACAGGCACGCCGAACGCAACGGACGCCACGCCGCCATGAACACGAAGCCGGTTCTCTCGAAGGACGATGCCCTGCTGATGCTGCGCGCGGCCGAGGCCGAGGCGCTACGAAACCACTGGGCCGTATCGATCGCCGTCTGCGACGACGGCGGTCACCTGGTCGCCTTCGTCCGCCTGCCGGGCGCGAGCCCGGCGTCGGCCGCGATCTCGCAGGCCAAGGCCCGGACCGCGGCGCTGATGGGGCGCGACACGAAGGCCGTCGAGGACATGATCAACCAGGGGCGCAACGCGTTCCTCTCGGCCCCCGGACTGGACGGGATGCTCGAAGGTGGCATGCCCGTCATCGTCAACGGGCAATGCGCCGGCGCCATGGGCATCAGCGGCGTCCAGAAGCAGCAGGATGCGCAGATCGCGCAAGCCGGCATCGCGGCGGTGACGGGCGCCTGACGAGCGGCGGGCGGCGCGACATCCTCCAGGGGGACCTGCATGACACACGATCCGATCGCCGCCTGGCACCGCGTGGTCGAGAACCGCGACCTGGCCGCGCTCGACGCGTTGCTGGATCCGGACGCGGTGTTCATCTCGCCGGTCGTCCACGCGCCACAGCTCGGCAAGAAGCTGGCGTTCATGTACCTCGCGGCCGCATTCCAGGTCTTCTTCAGCCCGGCTTTCCGTTACGTGCGCGAGATCGTCGGCCCCGCCGATGCCATGCTGGAGTTCGAGACCGAGATCGACGGCGTCAACGTCAACGGCGTCGACATCATCAAGTGGAACGAGGCCGGCCGGATCGTCGAGTTCAAGGTGATGATCCGGCCGCTGAAGGCGATCAACGCCGTGCATCAGCGCATGGCGGCGATGCTGCAGGCCAAGCCGTCACATTGACGTGTCGCCCACCGGCTGACGCCCGAATTCCCCTCGCCCGCGCGTGGACCGGACGCGGACCCGCGGGCTGGGCTCTCCGGCTTGTGTCGACCCTCTCCCCCGGCCCCTCTCCCGCTCGCGCGGGCGAGGGGAGCGTTCTGCTGCGCGGGCGAGGGTCGCGGCGTCTCGCCTGCGCGACGAATTGGATCGCCGCCTCTTCCTCGTGCGGATGGTCCCGGTCTCGGATTGCGACGTCGTTCGCCGGCTGACGCCCGAACTCCCCTCGCCCGGGCGCGCGGGAGAGGGGGGGGGGAGAGGGTGGGCGGTT
>DATKPC010000002.1:0-12981 GCA_035524275.1 Burkholderiaceae bacterium | reverse complement strand
CGGCACGACGGCCAGCAGCGCGCCCGCAAGCAGCGCGCCGATCGCCGGGGTCGGCACGGACGCGCGCACCGGCGCGGCTGGGCGCGGCTGGCGCATCAGCGCACGCCCTCGCCGGCCATCGCGTCCGGCGTGAAGGTGGCGTCCGGGATGCGCGACTTCAGCACGTACTGCTTTGGCCGGCTGCCGTACAGGTTGCCGATGAACGCGGTGCCCGAAACCAGGTCGTTGAAGCCCATCGAACCTGTCACCGTGCCTGGCAGGTCCGGCGCGACGAAGGTGTAGGCCCACAGCGTCTTCCAGAGCTGGCCGTTCGCGTCCCAGCGGTCGCCGAGCACGCACTGCCAGGTGTCCTCGTCGCAGTAGTACCGGCTCTTCGCGGCCTGGTGGCGCTGGCCGGCGCGCAGCGTCGCGTCGACGACCCAGACGCGGTGCAGTTCCCAGCGGACGTGATCCGGATTCGGATACTTGCCGAGCAGGTCCTGGTCCTTCACCGAGAACAGTCGGTTCGTGTTGTAGGGGATGAACAGCTCCTTCTTGCCGCCGAGCTTCCAGTCGAAGCGGTCGATGCGACCCGACCACGTCTCGATCTCGTCGAAGCTCATCACGCCGGCGGTCGCCGGCGTCGGCGTGTCGCAGCAGGGGTTAGGCAGCTTGCGCACGCGGCGCTGGCCGGTCAGGTAGACCCAGGCCTCGTCCTTCGCGCCGTCGAGGTTGACGCGGCCGACGATCGCCTCGCCGGCACGGATCGGCGGGCCGGCATTCAGCAGGCGGATCGTCCAGTAGACGTTGCTGCGGGAGAAGGTCTCCAGCGAGCCGTCCTGGAAGAAGTAAGGCATCTGCTGGTCCGCGGCGCCTTCGGTGGTCAGCACGGCCTTGCCGTCGGACGTGACCTGGTACTGCGTCACGTCGAACAGCAGCGACGGCGCGCGCCAGCGCAAAATATGGTTCCACATCACCTCGGCGCCGCTTTTCGGAATCGGGAACGGAATGCCGCCGTAGGCGCCTTCGGGCACGTCGCCGCTCATCTTCGCGCGCGTCGCGTTCTTGAACGTGTTCTCGTAGACCCACTGCGGCGCGGCGGCGGTGCGGTGCGTCGGGTAGACGTCGACGCGATAGTCCGGATACTTCTTGAACATCGCCCGCGTACCGTCGGACAGCTTGTCAGCGTACTGGTCGACGTTCTTCGCCGTGATCGAAAACAGCGCCTTCTCGTTCTTGAACGGGTCGCCGCGCTTGCCGCCGGGCTGGTCGCCCGGGATCGGGGTGGTGTATCCGCCGGTCCAGGCGGGGATCGTGCCGTCCTTGTTGCCCGCCTTCTCGGCGCCGAACGGGGTGAGATCGGTCTTCAGCTTCGCGGCCTCGTCGGCCGTGACGGCCGCGAACGCCGAGCTCGCGCCGGCCGCGATGCAGACGGCCAGGGCAGTGCGCATGAGGTTCATCTGGGAGCTCCTGGATCAGAACGTGCGGCGGACGCTGAGCGCGACGTAGTCGCGGTCGGCCAGCGGATTGCCGAGGCCGTAGATCGGCACGCCGCCGGTCAGCGACGGCGAGTAGTCGACAAAGGGCACGGCCTTGCCGATGTAGTGCGTGTAGCTCAGGCCGAACTGCCAGACGCCGAGGTAGGTGGCGTCGATGCCGACGTTGGCGCTGCCGGTGTGCTTCGCGTCCCAGACGGTCACCGAGGACTGTCCAGCCAGCGTGTAGCGCATCCCGACCGGCACGTTGAGGTCCAGCCCGGGCGCGACCTGGCGGTAGGTCGGCGTGAAGATGAGCTGCGCCGCAGTGGCCGACTTCGTCCGGCCGCCGTCGAGTTCCTGCGCCGGGTCATCCTTCTTCAGCACCGTGTTCCAGGCGATCTCGGCAACCAGGCCGGACTCGCGGGCGATGAAGCTGGGGCCGAACGAGGCCAACGTCGACAGGTTCACGTGTCCGGTGCGCCCCGTCGCGTACAGAGGCTGCGTCGCGAACGGTACCGGGTACAGCATGTTGGTGCTGCGCAGCGGCGCGTTGTCGCGGATCGAGGCTTCGCCGGCGATGTTGAAGTCGCCGACGGAGCGCGAGAAGCTCATGCCAAAGGTGCGGATCCCCTCGGGAAAGACGTAGTTCCACGTACCGCGCTTCGAGCCGAACGCGTTCGCCGGCGCCAGGACATCCAGCGCGCCGTAGAGCTGGCCCGACTTGTCGTGGTAGCGCGCGAAGTAGAAGCCGAGGTCGGTCGACTCCAGGTGCCATTTCAGCTCCAGGCCGAACTGGCCGCCGTTCTTCGGCTTCTCGTCGGTGCCGGGCACCAGTACGTAGTTGCCGGCGATCGGACCCGACGGGATGCCGACGAACTCCGGCTGCAGCGAGTTCCACGGAATGTTGGACGTGGAGAAATAGCTGCCTTCGGGCGGCAGGCGGTCGGCCTCCCAATTGAACTGGTAGTAGCCGCCGACGGACACCACGGGCGAGACCTGCAGCTGCGCGGACAGCTGCGGCACCGGCCGCACGACCTCCTTGAACTGCGCGTTCGGCGAGGCGAGCAGCTTGTCGATGTCCACCGGCCCCTGCGCGCGGGCGATGCCGTTGTCGCCGAAGAACAGGCTCTCGCCGTACTGCAGCGCGTGGCGGCCGAGGCGGGCGGTGAGCTTCATCCCGTCGCCGATGCGCCAGCCGCCGAACGCGAACGCGTCGAGCAACTCGGCGTCGCCGCCGGCGATCTTCTTCGTGTGGTCCGGGAATTCGTTGTACGGCGTCTGGCCGATCGTCGGATCGTTGTCGGCCTGCGTGGCCTTGTGCAGCTTCGCGTCGTACCAGCCGCCCGCGCTCAGCCGCATGCCGTAGTCCTTGCGGAACACGGCGTCGAACTCGCTCAGCAGGTCGACCCGCTCCGAGACCAGCCCCTTGCTCTGGAAATTCTGGTCGCCGGCGTTGAAGTTCAGCGCCTGCGGGAAGCTGAACGTCGCGGGCGCCGGCGACGTCGCGCCGGTCGGCACCTGGCGGAACGAATCCTTCAGCGCCGGATCGGCGGACTCGGTGCGCACCTTCGCACTGGCGCGCAGCGAGTTGTCCCAGCGCACCGACCAGTCCGGGTCGCCGAGGTCGAACTGCCCGGCGCCGGCGTTTTCGGCCAGGAGCACCGCCACGGCCATCAGCGTACGGCGCGGCAGGTCCTTTTCTCGCTTCATCGTGGTCTCCTTATGTGAGGGATCCGGTGTCGCGGCCCGATCAGGCCGGCGTCGCCACCGTGGATGAGAGTTCCTCGAACAGCCGGCGGAAATCGGCTCGGGATTCCGGCGCCGCGTCCCAGTGCGCCGCCGTGGAGGCGAGCTGCTGCACGCGCTGCGCCCGGGGCATGCGCCGCTGCAGGAAGCGCTCGAACAGCAAGTGCCGCTCGAGCCGTTCGGCGAACAGCTCGTCGAGCACGCGCGCGTCCTCGATTGCCTGTGCCGCGGCCTGGCCGAAGTGCGGTGGCAGCATGTGCGCGCATTCGCCGACCGCCAGCACGGGCCCGCGGTGCCACGGCGCCTCGAGCAGGCCGCTGCGTACCGGGCGCACGACGATCGGCGAGCGCGCGTCGATGTGCGTCGCCGCGGCGCGCACCACGGGCGCGAACTTCCGCAGGTCCTCGCGCAGCGTGATCCAGGGCACGTCCGGCCGCAGGTCCGGCGCTGCATCGTGCAACCGCGCCAGCACCAGTCCGGCGACGTCGCCGCGGATCGGGACCATCACGGCGCGGAATCCGGGCTGGCCCATCGCGACGAGCGGCCGGTCCAGCTCGCGCGGCCGCGGAATCAGCGTATAGATCCAGCGCTGCCCGGCGTCTCGCGCGCGCTCCGACTTCGGGAACACGGCGGCCCTCAGCTCGGCGACGCCGCCGGTCGCCAGCAGAACGAGATCCGCTGCTGCGGGCTCGACGCCGTCGAGTTCGACGCGGGCGACGTCATCGTCGTGACGAATCGCGCGGACCCGCACGCCGCGCTCGATGACGGCGCCGTGCGCCCGCGCGGCCTCCTCGAGGATCTCCTGCAGTGCGTCGTGGCCGATGCCGAGTGCCGCCGGATAGCGGGCACCGGCCAGTGCAGGGGTTTCCAGCTCCAGGACACGATGGCCCGTGCGGCCGACGATGTCGACGCCGCGGTAGACGAAGCCGCGCATCACGCAGGCCTCGCCGAGGCCCAGCGCGACGAGATCGCGCAGCATGTTCGGCACGACGTCGACGTGCGCCGCCAACGGCGCGCGCCGCGCGGCCTCGTCGAACACCCGCACGGCCAGGCCGCGGCGAGCGGCGGCCAGCGCGCAGGTGAGGCCCGCGAGGCCGGCGCCGATCACGCAGGCGCGGCGCGGCGTCGCGCTCATCGCCACCCTTCGCGTTTCGCAGGCCAAAGGCCGCCCTTCGACTGGCCGCAGGCCATTCGTTGTCTCCTTGTGGAACCGTTTTCGTTGCTTTCCGACAGCTTAGAAAGGCGCGCGGCCGACGAAAAATGGTTTGCATCCATATCGCCCATCGACGCCGTGAATACCTGCGTCGATGCCGGCCGCGCCGCCGGACCTCAGTGCACCGCGACGCAGGACCGTTCGAAATCGGCGGCGGACATCGGCTTGCCGTACGGCCAGCCCCGACCGAACCGGAATCCGAGCTCGAGCCGGAAGTCGTGCCGGGCGTTCATCTCGACGCCCTCGGCGAACGCGTCCCTGCAAAGCGCGGCGGTCATCGACGCGAAGGCGCGCACCAGGTGGCCGGGTGAAGTCGTTCGGCACCGAGTAGCCGGTGCCCAAATCGTCGATCGCGATCCGGATGCCGAGCCCGGCCGCGGCGTCGCGCATCGAGGATTCCAGCAGCAGCCGGAAGTTAGCGGCCTCGCCGAGGTTCCTGCGGAAGTACGCCGTCAGCCCGCGTCCGCGCTTCTTCGCATGGAACATCGCGCTGTCGGCGTGCGCCCGCAGCAGATCGAGGTTCTCGCCGTCCTATGGGGACACGGCCAAGCCGATGCTGGCCGTCAGGCGCACCGTGCGCGCGCCGAGATAGACCGGTTCGCGAACCGTCTCCATCCGCTTCGCCGCGATCACGCCGGCGACGACGACGACAACTTCGCTGCCGAGCCGCACGAGCAGGTCCTGCTCGCACAGCGCCGAGGACATCCGCGTCGCGACCGAGCGCAGCACCATGTCGCCGGAGCTATGGCCCAGGCCGTCGTTGATCGACTTGAAGCCGTCGAAATCGATGAACGGCAGGCGGACTTGGTGGCCGTGCCGCTGCGCGTTCATCAGGATCCCGGGCGCGCGATCGACGAGCGCCTGACGGTTCGCGAGCGTCGACGTGCGTTCGAGCGCGGTGATCGCGAGGCGCAGCGCCGTCGGCGCCCGGAACGACGATGGCGTGGCCGGATCCTGCATCACGCACGCCTGCGAAGGAAAGCGGCGCGTCGAATCCGTGCGTCGGCCGGCCGCATCGACCGTGGGCGGGATTGGCTGCGCTCCGACCATCGAAGGGACACGATCGCTGCGCCGCACCATGGGGCAATTGCTCCTGCGAATGCAGGCTTCCTTGCAGCGTATGAACTCCCAGGCCTGCGGCAAGAAGGTTTTCTTCCATATCATTCATCGATGCGTGAATATCCAGGAGCAATTCGATGCGTTACAAGAAGCTGGACCTGAACCTGCTTGTCGCGCTCGATGCTCTGCTGGAGGAACGCAACATCACGCGCGCGTCGACCCGCCTCCACCTGTCGCAATCGGCGATGAGCAACGCGCTCGCGCGCCTGCGCGAGTACTTCGAGGACGACCTGCTGGTTCAGGTGGGTCGGACGATGGCCTTGACCCCCAAGGCGGAGGTGCTCCAGCAGGCGGTGCACGACGTGCTGTTGCGCATCGACACCTCGATCGCGGCGCAGCCGGAATTCGACTGCACGCAATCGGACCGCGAGTTCAAGATCAGCGCGTCCGACTACTCGATGCTGGTACTCGTTCCGCGGATGCTCACGCTCGCCGGCGCGCAGGGCAGCCGGGTCCGGATCCATCTGACGCCGCAGATGCACAGTCCGGCACGCGCGCTGGAACTGGGCGAGACGGACCTGCTGCTGATCCCGAAGGCATTCTGCTCCAGCGAGCATCCTACGCAGATCATCTGGACCGACGATTTCGTCTGCGTCGTCTGGAACGGCAGCCGGCACGTGCGCGAGACACTCGACTTCGACCACTATGCTGCGGCGGGCCACGTGATCATGCAGCCGCCTGGCACGCCGAATCTTGCCTTCGAAGCGTGGTTCGTGCAGCGCTATGGCCTATCGCGTCGCGTCGATGTGACCACCTACAGCTTCGCGGCCCTACCGGCGCTCGTCGTCGGCACCGAGCTCGTCGCGACCGTGCACCGCAGGCTCGCCGAGCAGATGGCGCGGGCGTTCCCGGTAACGCTGCTGCCGCTTCCCCTGCCGATGCCACCGTTCGAACAGGCGATGCAATGGCACAAGTATCGCGTCTCGGATCCGGGCTTGACCTGGCTGCGCAAGCTGGCGGTCGACGCGGCGGCGCCCGGCGCCGGGTGAATCGCCGCGGGCCCCGCTGAAGCCGGCTCTGGGCCCTTTACGGCCCGACCATCCAGCGCGCCATCGAGGTCAGTTGGGCATGTTCTGCCTCGCTCGGCACCCGTTCAGCCTTCGCTCGGCCCATCGGCATTTCGGTGTCTTCCATGGGAAAGATACCGAAATCCGATGCGACAGTTATGCCATGGATTAGCGGAACGGAACACTAGGTCGCTTCCTCGATCCACGCCATCTGGATCGCCTCGAGGATCTTCTCGCCGGAGCGGTTGGGGTCGTCGGCAAAGCCGGGCAAGGCACAGACCCACTGGTGCAGATCCGTGAAACGGACGCGCTGCGGATCGATGCCCGCGTGGCGCGTCGCCAGTTCGATCGCGATCTCGCGGGTGTCGGTCCACTTCAACGCGGTTCCCATCGCTTCCTCCACGGTGGCCGCAGCGACGGCAGCGCCCCGGCGAGCCGGGGGCGGCCGTCAGTGGCCTTCCTTCACCTGGTTGATCGTGTAGCGGGGAATCTCGATCACGAGATCGTCGTTGCCGAGGATCGCCTGGCACGACAGTCGCGACGTCGCGGTGAGCCCCCAGGCGCGATCGAGCAGGTCGTCCTCCTTCTCGCTCGACGGCGCCAGCTTCTCGAAGCCCTGGCGCACGATCACGTGGCAGGTCGTGCAGGCGCACGACAACTCGCACGCGTGCTCGATCTCGATCCCGGCGTCGAGCAGCGTCCGGCAGATGCTTTGGCCCGGCGCGGCGTCGATCGTCGCACCCTCCGGGCACGCCGCTTCGTGCGGCAGCACGGTGACGCGCGGCATGCTACTTCGCGACCAGTTCGTCGACGCGCCGTCCCGCCAGCGCCGAGCGGATCGACCGATCCATGCGCCGCGACGCGAAGCCTTCGGTGCCGTTCGCGAGCGCCGCAACCGCGCCGCGCACGGCGTCGCGATCGTTGCCCGTCGCGAGCGCCTGCGCTCGCGCGACCAGGTCGTCGATCGCGGCGCGCTCGTCGGCAGCCAGCAGGTCGCCGTCGGCCGCGAGCGCCGCGCGCGTCGCGGCGACGAGCCGCTCCGCCTCGACGCGCTGCTCCGCGAGCATCCGCGCTTCGGCATCGTTGTCGGCGGCGCCGATGGATTCCTGCAGCATCCGCGCGATCGTCTCGTCGTCCAGGCCGTAGGACGGCTTGACGGTCACGGAGGCCTCGACGCCGCTTGTCAGCTCGCGCGCGCTCACCGCGAGCAGGCCGTCGGCGTCGACCTGGAACGTCACGCGCACGCGCGCGGCGCCGGCCGCCATCGGCGGGATGCCGCGCAGCTCGAAGCGCGCCAGCGACCGGCAGTTCGCGACGAGGTCGCGCTCGCCCTGGACGACGTGGATCGCGATCGCGGCCTGCCCGTCCTTGAACGTCGTGAACTCCTGCGCGCGCGCCACCGGGATCGTCGCGTTGCGCGGCACGATGCGCTCGACGAGCCCACCCATCGTCTCGATCCCGAGCGACAGCGGGATCACGTCGAGAAGCAGCCAGTCGGACGCCGCGCGGTTGCCGGCGAGCTGGTTGGCCTGCATCGCGGCGCCGAGCGCGACGACCTTGTCCGGATCGATATCGGCCAGCGGGCGCTGGCCGAAGAAGGCCTCGACGCTGGCGCGCACGTGCGGCATCCGTGTCGCCCCGCCGACAAGCACGACGCCATCGATGTCCTTGGGCGCCAGCCCGGCATCGCGCAGCGCGCGACGTGCGGCGTCGATCGTCTTCGCGACAAGGTGCTGCGTCATCGACGCGAAGGCCTCGACGCCAATCGCGAGGTTGATCCAGCGTCCGCTGGACAGGCGCGCCTGTAGTGTCGTGACCGGGCGATCCGACAGCCGTTCCTTCGCGGCGCGGGCCTTCACGGTCAGCAGCCGCTGGTCCTCGGCCGGCAGCAGCGACAGCTGCGCCTGGTCCAGCGCCCAGCAATAGAGGCGATGGTCGAAGTCGTCGCCGCCGAGCGCGGAATCCCCGCCGGTGGCCAGCACCTCGAAGACGCCGCGCGACAGTTTCAGGATCGACACGTCGAACGTGCCGCCCCCGAGGTCGTAGACGGCGAATACGCCTTCGGCCTGCCGGTCGAGGCCGTAGGCGAGCGCCGCGGCGGTCGGCTCGTTGAGCAGGCGCAGCACGTTGATACCGGCCACACGCGCGGCGTCGCGCGTCGCCTGGCGTTGCGCGTCGTCGAAATAGGCCGGAACGGTGATCACGGCGCCGACCAGCGGGCCACCGAGCGCGCCCTCGGCGCGCTCGCGCAGCACCGAGAGGATCGCGGCCGAAACCTCGACCGGGCTGCGGACCCCGGCCACGGTGCGGATCTGCAGCATCCCGGGGGCGTCGACGAAATCGTAAGGCAGGTTCTCGACGTGCTCGACGTCGCGGACCGCACGCCCCATGAAACGCTTGACCGAGACGATCGTGTTGCGCGGATCCTGCGCCTGCTGTGCCTGCGCCACGGCGCCGACTTCGACCGCGCCATCGGCGAGGTAGCGGACCACCGACGGCAGCAGCGCGCTGCCCTGCGCGTCCGGCAGGACCTCCGGCAGGCCATGCCGCACCGTGGCCACGAGCGAATTGGTCGTACCCAGGTCGATCCCGACCGCGAGCCGGTGCTCGTGCGGCGCCGTCGACATCCCGGGTTCGGCGATCTGCAGCAGCGCCACGTCAGCCCCCGGCGAAATCGACGCCGTGATCCGCCGACGCGGCGGCCACTTCGTCGCGGAACTTCTCGACGAACATCAGCCGGCGCACGACGGCCGCGGCGCCGGCATAGTCGCCGCGCTCGTCGATGAGCTGTCCGATCTCGCCCAGCGCCTCGCGATGCGCCGCATCGGTCCGCCGCGCCAGCTGCGCGAGCGCTTCGACGTCGCCCCCGGCGCGCGCCTCCTCGAGCGCCTCGCGCCACGCCATCTGCTCGACGAGGAACGCCGCGGGCATCGACGTGTTCGATTCGCTGTCGACGCGGGCACCGTGCACCTCGCACAGGTAGGTCGCGCGCCGCAGCGGCGAACGCAGCACGCGGAACGCCTCGTTCGCGCGCGCCGCCCATTCGAGCGCGACGCGCCGTTCGGCGGCGCCGGCCGACGCGAAGCGATCCGGATGCACCTGCGCCTGCACCGTGCGATAGGCGCTCGCGAGCGCGTCCTCATCGACGGCGAAGCGCGTCGGCAGCCCGAACAGCGAGAAATGGTCCGGTTCAGTCATCGATCGTGCATTCGGGTGCCACGCGGGTGCCACGCGACGTCGCGGGCCGGCGCAGGCCGCGACGCGCGGCAGCGCCGGCGCGGCGCGCGAACCTAGACGCGGAAGGATTCGCCGCAGCCGCAGCGATCCTTCTCGCGGGGGTTGTGGAACTTGAAGCCCTCGTTCAGCCCTTCGCGGACGAAGTCGAGCTCGGTGCCGTCGATGTAGGGCAGGCTCTTCGGGTCGACCAGCACCTTGACGCCGTGGCCTTCGAAGACCAGGTCCTCGGGCGCGATCTCGTCGGCGTACTCGAGCTTGTACGCCAGACCCGAGCAGCCGGTGGTCTTGACGCCCAGCCGCACGCCCACGCCCTTGCCGCGCCGGCCGAGGTAGCGGGTGACATGACGCGCCGCCGCTTCGGTGAGAGTGACCGTCATGGTGATCAGTGCGTCTCCGTCGCGGCGGCGACGCCGTGCTTCGTCTTGTAGTCCTGCACCGCGGCCTTGATGGCGTCTTCGGCCAGGATCGAGCAGTGGATCTTCACCGGCGGCAGCGCCAGTTCCTCGGCGATGCGCGTGTTCTTGATCGTCAGCGCCTCGTCGAGGCTCTTGCCCTTGACCCATTCGGTGACGAGCGAACTCGACGCGATCGCCGAGCCGCAGCCGTAGGTCTTGAAACGCGCGTCCTCGATCAGCCCGGTCTCGGGGTTGACCTTGATCTGCAGCTTCATCACGTCGCCGCAGGCCGGCGCGCCGACCATGCCGGTGCCGACCGTCTCGTCGCCCTTCTCGAACGAGCCGACGTTGCGCGGGTTTTCGTAGTGGTCGACGACCTTGTCGCTGTAGGCCATGGTGATCTCTCCTTCACTCAGTGTCTCAATGCGCTGACCATTGAATCGTGCTCAGGTCGACGCCGTCCTTGAACATCTCCCACAGCGGGGACAGTTCGCGCAGCTTGGCGACCCGGTCCTGCAGCGTCGCGACCGCGGTGTCGATCTCTTCGGCGGTGGTGAAGCGGCCGATCGTCATGCGCAGGCTCGAATGCGCCAGCTCGTCGCTGCGGCCGAGCGCGCGCAGCACGTAGCTGGGCTCCAGGCTCGCGCTCGTGCAGGCGCTGCCCGAGCTGACCGCGATGCCCTTGATGCCCATGATCAGCGATTCGCCCTCGACGAAGTTGAAGCTCGCGTTGACGTTGTGCGGCACGCGCCGCTCGAGGTCGCCGTTGATGAAGACCTGCTCGATCTGGCCGATGCCGGCGAGCAGGCGCTGCTGCAGCATGCGGATGCGTTCGCTCTCGGTGCCCATCTCGGCCTGCGCGATGGCGAAGGCCTCGCCCATGCCGACGATCTGGTGCGTCGGCAGCGTGCCGCTGCGCATGCCGCGTTCGTGGCCGCCGCCGTGCATCTGCGCTTCCAGCCGCACGCGCGGCTTGCGCCGCACGTAGAGCGCGCCGATGCCCTTCGGGCCGTAGGTCTTGTGCGAGGCCAGGCTCATCAGGTCGACCGGCAGCGTGGCCAAGTCGATCACGACCTTGCCGGTGGCCTGCGCGGCGTCGACATGGAACACGATGCCGCGCTCGCGGCAGATCTGCCCGATCGCCGGCACGTCCTGGATCACGCCGATCTCGTTGTTGACGAGCATCACCGAAACCAGAATCGTGTCCTTGCGCAGCGCGTCCTTGAACCGGTCGAGGTCGAGCAGGCCGTTCTCCTGCACATCGAGGTAGGTCACCTCGAAGCCCTGGCGCTCGAGCTCGCGCGTGGTGTCGAGCACCGCCTTGTGCTCGGTCTTCACGGTCACGATGTGCTTGCCGCGGCTGCTGTAGAAGTGCGCCGCGCCCTTCAGGGCCAGGTTGTTGCTCTCGGTCGCACCGGAGGTCCAGACGATCTCGCGCGGGTCGGCGCCGACGAGCGCCGCGACCTGGCCGCGCGCGGTCTCGACCGCCTCTTCCGCTTCCCAGCCCCAGGCATGGCTGCGTGACGCCGGGTTGCCGAAATGCTCGCGCAGCCACGGGATCATCTTGTCGACGACACGCGGGTCGACCGGCGTCGTCGCGCCGTAGTCCATGTAGATCGGAAAATGCGGGGTCATGTCGAGGCTGGCGTCGGGCTGGCGGTGGAGAAGGTCTTACTTGCTGAGCGCGGAGCCGAGCGCGAACACCGAGTTCGGCGCCGTCACCTTGATCGGCTTGACCACGGGCTGGCTCGAGATCGCGCGCTTGATCGGCGCTTCCTCGATCGAAACGCCCTTGGCGAGCTGGTCGTCGACCAGCTTCTTGAGCGAGATCGAATCGAGGTACTCGATCATCTTCGCGTTCAGGCTCGCCCACAGGTCGTGCGTCATGCACTTGCCGGCGTCTTCGCCCATGCAGCTTTCCTTGCCGCCGCAGCCGGTGGCGTCGATCGGCTCGTCGACGGCGACGATGATGTCGGCGACCGTGATCTCGGCCGCGCCGCGGCCGAGCGAATAACCGCCGCCTGGGCCGCGCGTGCTTTCGACCAGTTCGTGGCGGCGCAGCTTGCCGAACAGCTGCTCCAGGTACGACAGCGAAATCTGCTGGCGCTGGCTGATGGCGGCCAAGGCAACCGGACCGTTGTTCGAACGCAGTGCGAGGTCGATCATCGCGGTGACGGCAAATCGGCCCTTGGTGGTCAGTCGCATGGCGTTTCTCCTGTGCAGGCGAGAGGAAGTCGAAGTCGAGGGATGGGGCAACGACGGGTCATCGGCGTCATCCGGCTGGCGGCCAGGGTTTACCCGCCATTGATTCCGACTGATTCGCTCAAGTATGCCCGAAGCTGAGCGATTTGGTCAAGTTTTGCCGGAGAAGTTCCCTGCCCCCCGCAGCGCTTCGACGAGGCCGTCGCATGCGTCCTCGACCAGGTCGAGCACGTGCTCGAACCCTGCCGGCGCGCCGTAGTACGGGTCCGGCACCTCGCGCACGCCGGCATGGCGGCGCGCATGTTCGAGCAGCAGCCCGATCCGCACCGCGCTGCCGGCCGGCGCCGCCGACTGCATGAACGCGAGATTGTCGTCGTCCATCGCGATCAGCCAGTCGAAGCGCTCGAAGTCCTCATCGACGAGCCGCCGTGCTCGCAGCTTGCCGATCTCGTAGCCGCGCGCCGCGGCATGTTTCACCGCGCGCGGGTCCGGCGCTTCACCGGCATGGTGGTGGCCATGCGTGCCGGCCGAGTCGACCTCCACCTCGCGCCCCAGGCCGGCGGCCTCGAGCTTGGCGCGCAGCACGCCTTCGGCGGTCGGCGAGC
>DATKPC010000001.1:0-27740 GCA_035524275.1 Burkholderiaceae bacterium | reverse complement strand
CCGGGGGGGGGGCCACGACGGCGACCGGTCCGGCACGGTGCCCGCGCACCGTGCCGGGACGTGGAATCGACGACCGGATCGACCACCGATGCCCGACTCGACCGAACCGCGCGACGACCTCGATCGCTTCATCCGCGCGCTGCCGAAAGCGGAACTGCACATCCACATCGAAGGCTCGCTCGAGCCGGAAATGGTTTTCGCACTGGCGGCGAAGCATGGCGTGTCGCTGCCCTACCCGTCGGTCGAGGCGTTGCGAGGCGCCTACCAGTTCCACGACCTGCAGTCGTTCCTCGACATCTACTACGCCGGCGCCGCGGTACTGCGCGACGCCGAGGACTTCCACGCGCTGACGCGGGCCTACCTGGCGCGCGCCCGTGCCGACGGCGTCGTCCACGCCGAGATCTTCTTCGATCCGCAGACGCATACGGAACGCGGCGTTCCGTTCGCGACCGTGGTCGAAGGCATCGACGCCGCGCTGGGCGAGGGCGAGCGTGACCTGGGCATCACCTCGCGGCTGGTCCTGTGTTTCCTTCGCCATCTCCCGGAGGAGGCCGCGCTCGCCACCTGGCGCGAGGCGCAGCCGCACCTGGCGCGGATCGCGGCGGTCGGGCTCGATTCGTCGGAGCGTGGCCACCCGCCGTCCGGATTCCGGAACGTCTTTGCGCAGGCGCGCGCCGCCGGCCTGCGCACCGTCGCGCACGCCGGCGAGGAGGGCCCGCCGGCCTACATCACCGAGGCACTGGACCTGCTGAAGGTCGCGCGCATCGACCACGGCGTGCGCTGCGAGGACGATGCGGCGCTGTGCGAGCGCCTGGCGCGCGAGCGCGTGCCGCTGACGGTCTGCCCGCTGTCGAACGTCAAGCTCGGTGTCTTCAAGCGGATCGAAGACCACAATCTCGGGCGCCTGCTGGCCCGCGGCCTCGCGGTCACGGTCAATTCCGACGATCCGGCCTACTTCGGCGGCTACATCGGCGCCAACTATCGCGCGGTCGCCGACGGGCTGCGGCTCGGGCGGAAGGATCTCGCCCGGCTGGCGAGCAACTCGATCGAAGCCTCGTGGCTCGACGCCGAGGCGAAGTCGCGCTGGCTCCGGGCCGTCGACGGCTGCATCCGCAATCCGGCGCCCTGAGGCGCTGCACCGGGCCCCTTCTCATGTCACACGATCCCCTGCTGCACGACGACTGGCACCCGGTCTTCGACGCCGCGCGCCTCGCGCCCGGCGCGATCCATCGGGTGACGCTGCTCGACCGCGACATCGCGCTGTGGCGCAGCGCGGACGGAGCCGTCCACGCCTGGGAAGACCGCTGCCCGCACCGCGGGATGCGCTTCAGCTGCGGCCGCATCGAGGACGACCAGGTCGTCTGCGCGTACCACGGCTGGCGCTATGACGGCGGCGGCCGTTGCGCTTCGGTGCCGGCGCACCCGGGCCTGCAGACGCCGGACAGCTTCCGTGCCGCGGCGTTCCACGCGATCGAACGCTACGGCCTCGTCTGGGCCTGCGTCGGGCTGCCGCGGCGCGATCCGCCGCCGTTCCCGGAGCATGAGGACACGCGGCTGCGCAAGGTCGTGTGCGGACCGTACGAGGTCCAGGCGAGCGCGCCGCGCATCGTCGAGAACTTCCTCGACATGGCGCACTTCGCGTTCGTCCACGAGGGAATCCTCGGCGACCGCGGCCGGTCGGAAGTCCGCGACTACGAGGTGGGCCCGTACGACGACGGCCGCGGCGGCCACGGCATCATCGCGACGAACTGCTGGGCCTGGCAGCCGCAGACGAACACGCTGGCGCACGGCGGCGCCGAGGTCGAATATTCCTACCGCGTCGTGCGGCCGCTGACGGCGATCCTCACCAAGGTGCCGCAGGCGCAGGACGGATTCCGCGAAGCCATCAGCCTCCACGTGCAGCCGATGTCGGAAGAGACGAGCCGCGCGTGGATCATCCTGGCCATGACGAACTTCGTCCAGAGCGACGACGACCTGCGCGCCTTCCAGGATCGCATCTTCCTGCAGGACAAGCCGATCGTCGAGAACCAGGTCCCGCGCCGGTTGCCGCTCGCGCCGGGCGTCGAGCTTCCGGTGCGCGCCGACCGGATGTCGCTCGCGTACCGCGCGTACCTGAGGCAGAGCCAGATCCGGTACGGCTGCGTGCCGGGCTAGAGGCTGCGCGGACGGGCGGCGCGGAATCGCCGGACCTCAAGTTCGCGCCGCCACGGCCGAATCTCCAGGGGACCCGGGGGCCGTTGGCCGTCCGGCAGGAGGATCGACCCATGGACATCAGCAGCTCTTCGATGGTCAGTTCGGCCGTCGCCGGCATTTCCAGCCAGTCGGGCGACGCGCAGGTCGCCGTCCTTAAGAAGGCGCTCGACAGCCAAGCGCAGGCCGCCGCGGGCCTGATCGACGCGCTTCCGCAGCCGCCCAGCCTCGCGACCACGGGGTCGCTCGGCACGCGCGTCAACACCTACGCCTGAGCCCCCGCGCCGACGGGATCGACGACGCGCGGCGACGCCGCCGCGCGGGTTTCATTTCGTCCCGAAGATGCGGTCCCCGGCGTCGCCGAGCCCGGGAACGATGTAGCCGTGGTCGTTGAGGCGCTCGTCGATTGCGGCGACCGCGAGCGGCACGTCCGGATGCGCGGCCGTGACGGCCGCAACGCCCTCCGGCGCCGCGAGCAGGCAGACCAGCTTGAGCGACGTCACGCCGACCTCCTTCAGGCGGCTCAATGCCGCGACCGCCGAGTTGCCGGTCGCCAGCATCGGATCGAGGACGATCACGAGGCGCTCGTGGACGTCGTCGGGGACCTTGAAGTAGTACTCCACCGGATGCAGCGTTTCCGGGTCGCGGTAGAGGCCGATATGGCCGACGCGGGCTCCCGGTAGCAGGTCGACCATCCCGTCGAGCATCCCGGTCCCGGCGCGCAGGATCGACACGAGACACAGCTTCTTTCCGCTGATCACCGGGGCGCGGCACGGCGCGACCGGGGTGCGAATTTCGATGAGTTCGGTGGGCAGGTCGCGCGTCACTTCATAGGCCAGCATCTGGCTGATTTCGCGCACGAGCCGACGGAAGTTGTCGGTGGTCGTCTCCGCGCTGCGCACGTACGTGAGCTTGTGCTGCAGCAGCGGATGGTTGACCACGGTCACGTTCTGGGACATGGGTTTCGCCTGCGGTTGGAGGGGTGCGCCGCGCGGCCGCGGCGCGCGGGTCAGAATACCGTGCCGTCGCTGTCGATCTGCAGCGGCGGTGCGCCGGCCCGCCGCGCGGCCGCCAGCCGGCGCCCCGCCACCCACGTTCCTCCCTCGAGGACGCGGACCAGCGGCATCGCGGCGGCATCGCGGCCGAGGCGCCGCCGCACGGCGTCGGCGAGGCGGTCCAGCGCGACCACGGTCGCGCTGCGCCACTCGACGACGGCCGGGTGGTCGACGGCCAGCCGCTCGGAGGCCAGCGACGGTTCGCGAAGGCGCAGCAACCCGGTGTCGATCAGCAAGCCTCCGTTGCGGTATTCCGGGAGGCCCGTCAGCGCGTCGAGGCCGACCACCTCGAGGCCGGCGACCTGCAGCGGTTCGAGCAGCGAATAGGCGAGCCATTGCGAAAGCTTGTGGAAAGGCACGAGGCCGCCGGTGGCGGCCGGATGCGGCCAGGTGTCGCCCAGTTCGACGCCGCCCAAGCGCAGTCGACCCGGCCACGCCGGCCCGAGCGCGTCGAGCAGGACCCGAAGGACCGTCGCGGCCTCCAGGCGCCCGCCGGTCGACAGGGTCCGCAGGTGGTCGACGAGGTTGCCGACACGCGCCGCGGCGCCGAACACGTCGGGCCGATCGGCGACGACGCGTCCCAGGCTTCGCAGCAGTTCCGCCCGCCCCGCGAGGCCGAGCAGCGGATTGCCGGCGTCGACCTGGAAAACGTCCGCCAGCGTGTCGGTCGAGACCCGACGCAGCGCGACCGCGTCGGCGCGGCACGGCCAATCGGGATCGCTCGACAGCGCGCCGCGGCGCACGAGTTCGAGGCTCGCGACCGCGAGGCCCTCGGAGCGCGACAGCACGGCGTCGCCGTCCCGGTAGTGCCACGCGGGCCCGGCGCCCGCGTCGAGCAGCACGCTCGGCACGACGAGGTCGAGCATCGCGCGCGCGCGCTCCAGCGGGTCGGCCAGCAGCCGCTCCCGGAGCGCCGTTCCATGGGCAAGGCGCGCCCAGCGATCGACGCCGCCGGCCTCGAAGTGGCGCCACCGGCTGTGGAACGGAATCCGCAGGTCCGGATGCCGCTCGCGAATCACCGCCTCGACGAACGCCGCCGCGCCGTCGAGCGCGGAGGCGTCCCAGGCGAACCACCGCGAACCGTCGCGCTCGATGCACGCCATGACCTCGCCGCAGTGCTCGCGAACCGCGGCGGCCGTGAGCAGCGCGCGCGCCCTGGCCGCCTGCGCGGCGAGCGGCTCCCCGCTCATCGCGAACCTCCGCTCATTCGTCGAGCGCCCGGCCCAGCGGTTGCGCCAGTTCGCCGGCGTCGGGCGTGTAGGTCGTGAAGTATCCGGCGGCGCGCTTGGCGTCCATTTCGACGCGGGCGTCGGCCGGAATGAGTTCCTCCGGGATCGGGACGCGCTCGACGACCTCGATGCCCTGGGCCGCGAGCGCCCCATGCTTCATGTTGCTCATCGACGCCCAGCGGTCGATCCGCGCGATGCCGAGCCAGTGGAAGACGTCGGGCATCAGCTCCTGGAACCGCATGTCCTGCACGCCGGCGACGCATTCGGTGCGCTCGAAGTAGGTCTCCGCGCGGTCGCCGCCGGGCTGCCGCTTGCGCGCGTTGTAGACGAGGAACTTCGTCACCTCGCCGAGCGCCCGGCCCTCCTTGCGGTTGTAGACGACGAGGCCGACGCCGCCCTGCTGCGCCATGTCGATGCACACCTCGATGCCGTGCGCGAGATACGGGCGGCACGTGCAGATGTCGGAGCCGAAGACGTCCGAGCCGTTGCATTCGTCGTGGACGCGGCAGGCGACCCGGGTTCCGGGACGCCCGAGCGCGGCGACGTCGCCGAAGAAGTAGAGCGTCATCCCGCCGATCGGCGGCAGAAAGACCTTGAGGTCGGGACGCGTGACCAGCTCCGGAAACATCCCGGCGGTCTGCTCGAACAGCGAGCGGCGCAGCGTCGCCTCCTTGATCCGGAACCGATGCGCGATGCCCGGCAGGTACCAGACCGGATCGACGGCCGCCTTCGTGACGCGCACGTCGCCGTTGTCGCGCAGGATCCTCCCGTCCGGTCGCAGGCGCCCGGCGCCGATCGCCGCCTTCAGTTCCGGCATGTTGATGTGCGCCTTCGTCACCGCGATCGTCGGGCGCACGTCGGCGCCGGCGCCGATGGCATCGGCGAACGCGCTCGCGACGATGTGGCCCCAGGGATCGAGCGAGACGATCTTCTGCGGGTCGCCCCACTGCGGGTGCGGTCCGATGGCCTCGGCCGGCAGCGTGTCGGTGAAGTCGGGACGATGATCCCGTTGAAGCGAACCCGCGGCGACCGCCAGCGCGCGGTAGACGGCGTACGCGCCCGCGTGCGTGCCGATCGCGTTGCGCTGTGCCGGGTTCGTCAGGCTCGCGATGACCGGCCCGCGCTGCGCGGCGGTTGGCGCGCCCCACTGCAGGTCGAAGAACGCGCCCGCCCGGCGCGGACGCGGATGCGACGTGAGAACGATGTGGTCGGCCATGCTGCCCCTGCGCGGCGCCGGGTCGCACAAGCGAAACGTCGGCGAAGCCTGCAGGTTAGCGACAACGCGCACCGCGGAACAGGTGCGCAGCCATGCACGAATCCCCGGCACCGCGGTGCCGCGCCGACGCGGCGCCGCACCAACGGGAGGCAGGCGCGCGCCGCGGCGCGGGCCACGAAGCACGAAACGTCGGGCACGCTAGTTGCTGTCGTGATTCGCTCGTTGCCATCGCGGCTGCCGGGGGCGGCTGCGCGGGCGGCATGGCTCTGGATACGCTGTTGTTGCAACGCAACGGCCTGTGAGGACGTGATCGATCAAAGCGGATCGCGCCGTTACGCTCAGGAAAGTGACAAATCCTTGACATCGT
Organism: Burkholderiaceae bacterium; assembly: GCA_035524275.1. Classification (GTDB taxonomy): domain Bacteria; phylum Pseudomonadota; class Gammaproteobacteria; order Burkholderiales; family Burkholderiaceae_F; genus DATKPC01. The sequence continues at coordinate 21,683 of DATKPC010000001.1, read as the reverse complement.
CGCCGCGGGCCGGCCGCGCGACGAGTCGATCGCACGAATCGAATGTGATCGTCATCGGAATAGGGCCCCGGCCGGCCCCGTGAACGTCTTGTCCAACGAGGAGTGAGAATGAAGAAGATCAGTGCGGCGCTTGGCGCCGTCGCCTGCGCCGTGGGGGCGGCCGCATCCGCACAGTCGTCGGTGACTGTGAGCGGTCTTGTCGACCTCGGAATCTCGACCGGGAAGGACGCCGCGGGCGTCACGCAGCGCACGACGCAGATGCTGTCCAGCGGTCTCACGACGTCGTACCTGCAGTTCGCCGGCACCGAGGATCTCGGTGGCGGGCTGTCGGCAGGCTTCACGCTCGGGACCTTCTTCCAGCCGAACAACGGCGTCGACGGCCGGTTCACCGGCGACACGCTGTTCTCGCGCGACGCCAGCGTCAACCTCGCCGGCGGCTTCGGCAAGGTCGTGATCGGCCGGCAGATCGATCCGGCGTTCCTTCCGACGATCCTGTTCAATCCGTTCGCCGACTCGTTCGACTACTCGCCGCTCGTGTTCCATACGTACCTGAGCGGCGGCGGCTACAACGCGCCGCTTTACTTCACGGACTCCGGCTACAGCAACGCCGTGTCGTACACGTCCCCGAGCCTCGGTGGCGCGACGATCTCGGCGGCCTACCAGATCGGCGGCATCGCCGGCCAGACGAAGCAGAACGACGGCATCAACGTCCTGTATTTCGGCGGCCCGCTCGCCCTCACGGCATTCATCGAGAGCAACGAACTGAGCAACCCGGTGCCATCGCTGCTGCAGGCAACTCCGTTCCCCGCAGCCGCGTACTCCAAGGTCACGTTCTATGGCGCCGGCGCGAGCTACGACCTCTCGGTCGTGAAGTTCTACGCCAACATCGAGGGCGCGAAGTACACCGGGTTCACCGGCAGCGGCAGCGACAAGGACAAGATCTACAACCTCGGGCTTTCCGTTCCGCTCGCCGGCGGTTCCATCATGCTCGATGGTGCGCAGACGAAGCTCGCGACGGGCTGGACCGGCACGCTGTCGGGCGCGAAGTGGACGACCTACGCGCTCGGTTACGACTATCCGCTGTCGAAGCGCACCGACGTCTACGTCGTCGACAAGGACGAGAAGTTCACCGGTCTTGCCAGCGCCAACCAGTTCGGCGTCGGAATCCGGCACAAGTTCTGAGGTTCGACCGCAGTGCACGGGGCCGCGGCGGTTGCCGCGGCCTTTTTCATGTCGGCGCGCCGTCGGTCGCGTAGCGGCGCGCGAGGTGGATCATCGTCGCAGCCGCGCACGCAATCGCGGCGAGGACGACCCAGTCCGCGCCGTCATCCAGCGCGTTGAGGGTCGATAGCCCGGCAAACATCGCCAGGACCGGCATCAAGGCGATGCAAAGGACGCGCCAGACGCTGAATCTCATCGGAAAGCCTCCTTCGCCCCTGCGGGCGCCCGTGCGACCTCCCATAGAATTCTTGTTGATCGTTTGACCGGGTTCGCGCCGCGCGGTTCGGGTTCGTAGCGCCGTGAAATTCCGTAATACGAAATCATGCCGCGGGGCTACATGACCCTTAAGCGGCAGGCGCTTCGGGTTGAAAAGGCTCCGGCAGCCCTTATAATTAGCACTCGAGTCGGGCGAGTGCTAGCGATTTCGAGGGTGCTGGCAGCCGGACCGGAGGGCGCCAGCACTCCGTAGTTCAACCAATCCAATCAGTTCAGAGCCTTACTAGGAGATGAGATGAAAATCCGTCCTCTTCACGATCGCGTGATCGTCAAGCGTTTGGATCAGGAACGAAAGACCGCGTCGGGAATCGTGATCCCGGACACGGCAGCCGAAAAGCCGGACCAGGGCGAAGTGGTCGCCGTCGGCCCGGGCAAGAAGGACGACAACGGCAAGCTGATCGCGGTCGACCTCAAGGTCGGGGACCGGGTCCTCTTCGGCAAATATGCCGGCCAGACCGTCAAGGTCGAGGGCGACGAACTCCTCGTGATGCGCGAGGAAGACATCATGGGCGTGATCGCCTGAGCGCAGCCCGCACCTCAACGCAAATCGGCAACCGCCAGATCGGAGTCGGAACATGGCAGCTAAGCAAGTCTTCTTCGGCGACGACGCACGTCATCGCATGGTCCGCGGGGTCAACATCCTCGCCAACGCCGTCAAGGTCACGCTGGGCCCGAAGGGTCGCAACGTCGTGCTGGAGCGCAGCTTCGGCGCCCCGACGGTCACGAAGGACGGCGTCTCGGTCGCGAAGGAAATCGAGCTGAAGGACAAGTTCGAGAACATGGGCGCGCAGATGGTCAAGGAAGTCGCGTCCAAGACCTCGGACAACGCCGGCGACGGCACGACGACCGCGACCGTGCTCGCGCAGTCGATCGTCACCGAAGGCATGAAGTACGTCGCCGCCGGGATGAACCCGATGGACCTGAAGCGCGGCATCGACAAGGCGGTCGCCGCCTCGGTCGACGAGCTGAAGAAGATCAGCAAGCCGTGCACGACGAGCAAGGAGATCGCGCAGGTCGGTTCTATCTCCGCGAACGCCGACAGCGAGATCGGCAAGATCATCTCCGATGCGATGGAGAAGGTCGGCAAGGAAGGGGTCATCACCGTCGAGGACGGCAAGTCGCTCAACAGCGAGCTGGAAGTCGTCGAGGGGATGCAGTTCGACCGCGGCTACCTGTCGCCGTACTTCATCAACAACCCCGAGAAGCAGATCGCCGTGCTGGAGAACCCCTACGTGCTGCTGCACGACAAGAAGGTCTCCAACATCCGCGACCTCCTGCCGGTGCTCGAGCAGGTCGCCAAGGCCGGCCGCCCGCTGCTGATCGTCGCCGAGGAGGTCGAAGGCGAGGCGCTGGCGACGCTGGTCGTCAACAACATTCGCGGCATCCTGAAGACGACCGCGGTCAAGGCCCCGGGCTTCGGCGACCGCCGCAAGGCGATGCTCGAGGACATCGCGGTCCTCACCGGCGGCGTCGTGATCGCGGAGGAGACCGGCATGTCGCTCGAGAAGGCGACGCTGCAGGATCTCGGCCAGGCCAAGCGGATCGAGGTGGAGAAGGAGAACACCACGATCATCGACGGCGCCGGCGAAGCGAAGGCGATCCAGGCGCGCGTCAAGGCGATCCGCCAGCAGATCGAGGAAGCGACCAGCGACTATGACCGCGAGAAGCTGCAGGAGCGCGTGGCCAAGCTCGCCGGCGGCGTCGCGGTGATCAAGGTCGGCGCGGCCACCGAAGTCGAGATGAAGGAGAAGAAGGCCCGCGTCGAGGACGCGCTGCACGCGACGCGCGCGGCCGTCGAGGAAGGCATCGTCGCCGGTGGCGGCGTCGCGCTGATCCGCGCACGGCAGGCCGTCACGAAGATCAAGGGCGAAAACCCGGACCAGGACGCCGGCATCAAGATCGTGCTGCGCGCGATGGAAGAGCCGCTGCGCCAGATCGTCGCGAATTCGGGCGACGAGCCGAGCGTCGTCGTCAACAAGGTCGCGGAAGGCAAGGGCAACTTCGGCTTCAACGCCCAGACCCACGCCTACGGCGATCTCGTCGAGATGGGCGTGCTCGACCCGACCAAGGTCACGCGCACGGCGCTGCAGAACGCGGCCTCGGTCGCCGGCCTGATGCTGACGACCGACGCGATGGTCGCCGAGCTGGTCGAGGACAAGCCGGCTGCGCCGGCCCCCGGCGGGATGGGCGGCATGGGCGGCATGGGCGGCATGGACATGTAAGCCGTTCCATGGCCTCGGCGCGGCGCCAGCCGCGCCCTTCGCCTGCACCACGAGCCCCGCGCATGCGGGGCTTTTTTTCGCCCGCGCGGCACCGCATGCATGCAAATCCTGCATGCGCGGCCTGAGCGCATTTCGTTTGTCGGCGCATCGCGTGCGCGGTCTAATTTTCTGCAGCGGCGCACGAGGCGTCGCCCAGGAGGTTCCGATGAGCGCAACGACGAACGACACGTATACCTGCCGGATCGACGACGACCGCACGCTCGCCGTCGCCGCGAAGGCCGGCGACCGGCTGCGCGTGGTGCGCGGTCGCGTCTGGATCAGCGCGGAAGACATCGCGAGCGATCGCATCGTGGAGGCGCGCGAGGAACTCGCACTGCGCGGCGGGGAACTCGTCGTGATCCAGGCCCTTGGGCCGGCCATCGTCCGCCTCACGCGCGCGGCGCGACGCGCCCACGGGCATCGCGCCGCGGCGCTGGGCGCGATCGGCATGCTGCAGGACGCCGGGCGAAGCCTGCGCGCGCTGCGCGAGCGCCTGCAGCTCGGCCCGCGGACGCAGGTCACGATCGCGCCGTGACCGCGGCCGCCGGAATTCGCAATGCGCGCATCCGGCACCAACGGACTAGCGGCAATGTCCGGCGCGCTGCTAGCACGAACGGCCGGTTGACCCGCCGTTGCCGCGGCGGACAGAATCGATCGCATGAATGCCGAGTGCCGTGCCGCGCGGCCAGCGCGGCCAACCGCATGCAGGAGGACGCATGTATTCATCGACGATCGATTCGCTTCAGCACGCATCCTTTCCGATCCTGATCCCGGGCGCGCCGGCGACGCGTCCGCACCGGATGGACCCCGAGGCGCCGGCCCGCTTCGCGATGACCGATTTCCGGTCGTCGCCGATGATGACCGTCGAATTCGACGCGTCGATCGACGCCGCGCTCAAGACGATGCGGCTGTCGGGAATCCCTTACGCGTTCGTCCTCGGTCTCGACGGGCGCCTCGACGGCCTGGTGAGCGCCGACGATATCCAGGGCGAGAAGCCGATGCAGTACATGGTGTCGGTCGGGTGCACCGAGACCACCTGCGCGTGGCGCGACGTCACCGTCGAGAACATCATGGAACCGGTCGACCGCTGGCAGGTGATCGACTTCGTCCACGTCACGCGCATGAGCGCCGCCGTCGTCGCGGCGCTGATGTCCCGCGCGCACCGGCGTTACATGGTCGTCGTCGAGCAGGCGGCCGATCCGCGCTCGCGCCAGGTGCGCGGCATCTTCGCCGCCGCGCGCCTGCAGGCGCTGCTGGGCGAGGACCACGACCGCGGGCACGCCGCGTCATCCGTTCCTCGACGACTTTCCTGACGCGTGCCGCCTCGCGGGCGCGATGCGCCCGCGCCCACGACGCATCGCCCGTTGCCGACGCGGTTCGGCGCAAGCCGACGACCTCCTCGGGGTAGGATTCGCCCCCGGGGAACACGGACCGCGAAACGCGGTGCCGCCGGATGGCGGAGGGCGTGCGATGAACTGGTTGAACAGGCTGCTGGGCCGTCCGGGCGCAGGCGACGCGTCCAAGCCCGCGGCCAAGGTCGGTCCGGCGGCCCGCCGCGCCGAGGGCGCGGCGCGGGGTCCGGCGACGGGCAAGCCTCCGCCCCCGCCCGCACGCCCGTCGGACGCCGCGATCGAGATGCTGCGCCAAGCGATGGCGGCGGCCTCCGGCGACGAGGAGCGCCACGCAGCGATGGCCTCGCTCGGGCGTGCGCTCGCGCAGTCGCAGCGCGCGCCGGGTCCGGATGATCCCGCGGGCGTCATCGCGGCGGCCGCCTGCGAGGCGCAGGATCGCGCCCTGGCGCACGCGTGGGCAGGTCGCGTCGAGGACGAAGCGTCCTTCGCCGCGATCGCGCTCGGCGCACGCTTTGCCGACGTCCGCCTCGCGGCGGCCCGCAGGCTGAAGGACGGCGCGCTGCTGGAACGCGTCGCGCGCGGCAGCCGCGAGCGCGACAAGGGCGTGTATCGCCTTTGCGCCGACGAACTGCAGGGTCGCCGCGACGCGGAAAGGCGCGCCCAACGAGCGACGCATCTTGCCGCGTCGCTGCGCGAGCTGCTCGCGGCGGTGCCTCTCGCGGTATCGCGCCTGATCGAGCTCGAGCGCGAGCTCCGCGCCGTGGACGACGGAACGGCGGCGCTCGACGAGTGCCGGGAACTGATCGCGCACGCGAACGCGCGCGTCCGCGCGGAAACCGAGGACCAGCGAAGCGCCCACGCGCAACTTGCCGAAGCCAACGCGCTGGCGGCGGCCTGCGCCTCCGCGGAGTCGGTCGATGAGCCGGGCTTCACGCTTCTGCGCGCCCGCGCCTGCGCACTTGCCCGCGACATCGAATCCGTTCCGGGATGGCTGGCAACGCAGGCGACGACGCGGTCCGCGCGCGAGCGCCTGGCGGCGATCGAGGCGAGGCTGGACAACCTCACCGAACGGCGCGCGACACCCGCGCCGCCGGATCCCGTGGCGGCGGTTCCGGCGGTTGCCGATGTCGAAGCGGATTCCGCGCCGTCGGCGCCGTCCGCCCCGGCAGCCGCTGCGGCGCGCGCGGCGACCGAGGAGGTTATCGCCGAAGCGCCCGCGATCCCGCCGCCCGCGACCGCGGACGCCCGAAGTGAACGGGCGGCCGTGGCGGCGCGGCCGCGGCCGCGCCGCGATGCCGAAACCATCGTCCGGCAACTCGACCAGTTCGAGCGCGCGCTCGACGAAGGGCACCTCGCGCAGGCAACGGCCGCGGCGGATCGGATCGAAACGTTGCTGCGCGACGGTACCGCCCCGGCCAGCGTGGCGGCACGCGTGCAGCGCGCGCTCGGCCGTCTCGCGCAGCTGCGCGACTGGGCCCAGTGGGGAACGGCACAGAAGCGCGAGGAACTGGTGGCCGCGGCCGAAGCCTTGCTGGCCGTCCCCGCGCCGGAGCCCGGCAGCAGCGCCTCGAATGCGCCGCCGGCGCCCGACCTGGAGCATCTGGCAAAGGCGGTTTCGGCGCTGCGCGAAGCGTGGAAACGGCTCGGCGGGCCGCCGGGTAGCGGCCATGCGCAGTGGCAGCGCTTCGACGCCGCGCTCGAGAAAGCCTACGCGCCGGTCGCCGCGCACCTGGAAATGGCCCGCGCGCAGAAGGACGCGATCTGCGCGCGCTGGGAAGGGCTGCTGCCGGCGGCCGCCCGCGAGGCGGATCTTGCGGCGCTGGAATCGATGCGGCAAAGCCTGGTTGCGGAATGGCGTGCCGCGCCGGCGGCGGGCTTTCGCGACGAACGCGCATTGAGGCGGCGCCTCGAGAAGCTGCTGCAGCCGATCGATGCGCGCCTCGAGACCGGGCGGGCCGACGAACGACGGCGGCGCGAAGCGCTGATCGTCGCGGCGCAGGCGCTGGCGGCTGCGGCGGACTCCGCCACGTCGCTCAACGAAGCCCGCGCCCTGCAGGAGCAGTGGCGCGCGCCGGGCGGCGCGCGGCTTCCGCGCGGGGAGGACCAGAAAACGTGGCAACGCTTCCGTGCCGCCTGCGACGCCGTCTTCGCCCGTCGCGATGCGCGACGCGCGGAACAGGTCGCCCAGCGCGAGCAGCGCGAACGGGAGCTACGCGAGGAACTCGATCGGCTCGAGCGGATCGCAGCCGGCGACGATGCGCAGGCCATCGCGGCGGCGCTGAAGCAGCTGCAGGACCTCGCCAAGAGCGGAACGGAGCGATCGCGCGCCGCCGCCTCCGGCGCGATGGCGCCGGGCGATCACGCGCGGGGCCTCGTGCGGAAACTGCAGCAGCGGTCCGCGGAGCTGCAGGCGGCCCGCCGGCGCGACGAGCTCGCGCGGATGGCCGAGGCGGCGGCATCCGCGGAAGGCGTCGACGAAGCGACACTGGAGACCGGGCGCGGCCTGCGGGCGGCGCTCCTTCTCGACCTGGAGATCGCGCTGGGCCTCGCCTCGCCGCCGGAGGCCGCCGAGGCACGGCGCGCCCGCCAACTCGCGAAACTGCAGCGCCGCTTCGGCTCCGCCGCCGCTCCGGTGGAGGCCGCGGACCCGCACATGCTGCTGCGGCGCTGGTACGCCACGCCGGCGCCGGCCGACCCGGCGCAGGAGCGGCGCTTCGCGGCGGTCGTCGAGCGGCTCGTTTCGGCGCCAGCGGCGGGGCCGTCGGCGTGATCGCGATCAGTGCGCGGCCGCGTCGAGCGCCAGGTTCAATTCGAGCACGTTGACTCGCGGCTCGCCCAGGATGCCCCATTGGCGGCCGAGCGTGTGCGCGCCGACCAATGCGAGCACCGCGTCGGGCGCCATGCCGCGCGCCCGCGCGACGCGAGCGACCTGGTAGCGCGCCGCCGCCGGACTGATCTCCGGATCGAGCCCGCTTCCGGAAGCGGTGACGAGGTCGACGGGCACCGGAAGAGGGTTGTCGGGGTCGGCCGCCTTCAGCGCGTCCATCCTCGACTTGACCGTTTCGGCGAGCGCGGGATTGCTCGGACCCAGGTTGGAGCCCCCGGACGCCAGGCCGTTGTTCGGTTGGGGCGACGTCGCGGAAGGACGCCCCCAGAAATGGCCCGGATCGGCAAAGTTCTGGCCGATGATCCGCGACCCGACCGGCTTGCCGTCGCGAACGACGATGCTTCCTCCCGCCTCGAACGGAAAGAGGACGCCCGCGATGCCGGTCACCAGCCACGGATAGGCGATCCCGGTGGCCAGGGACAGCACGAGGAAGAGCGACAGCGCAGGTCGCAGCAGCGGGATCAGGCGCGGGTTCATCGCATGCTCCAGTTTCAGGCGGGTTCGGCTCGGGCCGGTTCGGCTCAGGCCAGGCCGGCGGTCGCGAGCGCCAGGTCGATCAGCTTGATGCCGACGAAGGGCACGACGATGCCGCCGAGGCCGTAGACGAGCAGGTTGCGCCGCAGGACGATCGCGGCGCCGAGGGGCCGGTAGCGGACGCCCTTCAGCGCGAGCGGGATCAGCACGACGATGATCAAGGCGTTGAAGATCACCGCCGAGAGCACCGCCGAGGCCGGCGTCGCGAGGCGCATCACGTTGAGCGCCGCCAGTTGCGGATACGTCGTGACGAACGCCGCCGGGATGATCGCGAAGTACTTGGCGACGTCGTTGGCGATGCTGAACGTCGTCAGCGCGCCGCGCGTCATCAGCATCTGCTTGCCGGTCTCGACGATCTCGATCAACTTCGTCGGGTTCGAGTCGAGGTCGACCATGTTGCCGGCCTCCTTGGCGGCCTGCGTGCCGGTGTTCATCGCGACCGCGACGTCCGCCTGCGCCAGCGCCGGCGCGTCGTTGGTGCCGTCGCCGGTCATCGCCACCAGGCGGCCCTCGCCCTGGTGCTGGCGGATCAGCGCGAGCTTCGCCTCGGGCGTCGCTTCGGCAAGGAAGTCGTCGACGCCCGCTTCGGCCGCGATCGCGGCTGCGGTGAGGCGGTTGTCGCCGGTGATCATCACGGTCTTGATGCCCATGCGCCGCAGCTCGATGAAGCGCTCCTTGATGCCGCCCTTCACGATGTCCTTGAGCTCGATGACGCCGATGGCTCGCGCCCCCTCGGCGACGACGAGCGGCGTGCTGCCGCGCCGCGCGATGTCGTCGACGACGTGCTGCAGCGCGGCCGGGAACGTGCCACCGAGCGACTCGACGTGACGCCGGACGGCATCGGCCGCGCCCTTGCGGATGACGCGGCCGCCAAGGTCCACGCCGCTCATCCGCGACTGCGCCGAGAACGCGACGAACTTCGCGTCCAGGCCCTGCATGTCGCGCTCGCGCAGGTTGAAGCGCTCCTTCGCCAGCACGACGATGCTGCGGCCCTCGGGCGTCTCGTCGGCAAGCGACGCCAGCTGCGCGACGTCGGCGAGCTCCGCTTCGGTGGACCCCTGCGCCGGAAGGAACGCCGACGCGGACCGGTTGCCGAGCGTGATCGTGCCGGTCTTGTCCAGCAGCAGGACGTCGACGTCTCCGGCCGCCTCGACGGCGCGTCCGGACGTGGCGATGACGTTCGCCTGCATCATCCGGCTCATCCCGGCCACGCCGATCGCCGACAGCAGGCCGGCGATCGTCGTCGGGATCAGGCAGACGAGCAGCGCGATCAGCACGGTGATCGTCACCGGCTTGCCGGCCCCCGCCGCGTCGACGCTGAACAGCGAGAACGGCAGCAGCGTGACCGTGACGCCGAGGAAGACGATCGTCAGCGCGACGAGCAGGATCGTCAGCGCGATCTCGTTCGGCGTCTTCTGCCGCTTCGCGCTCTCGACCATCGCGATCATGCGGTCGATGAAGGCCTCGCCGGGATTCACGGTGACGCGCGCCACGACCCAGTCCGACAGGACGCGCGTGCCGCCGGTGATCGCCGAGAAGTCGCCGCCCGCCTCGCGGATGACCGGCGCCGATTCGCCGGTGATCGCGCTCTCGTCGACCGATGCCACGCCTTCGATCACGGTCGCGTCGGCCGGCACCGTGTCGCCCGCCTCGACCAGCACGACGTCGCCGCGGCGCAGGTCGGCGGCCGGAAAGACGCTCCACTTGGCGTCGTGGCGCGGGTCCTCCAGCTTCTTCGCCCAGGTCTCCTTCTTGAGCCCGCGCAGCGAGCGCGCCTGCGCCTTGCTGCGCCCCTCGGCCAGCGCCTCGGCGAAGTTGGCGAAGAGCACCGTGAACCAGAGCCACAGCGCGACGGCGAGGATGAATCCGGCCGGCGCCTCGCCCTCGCCCTTGAGCGCCTGCGCCCACAGGATCGTCACCAGGATGCTGCCGACGTAGACGACGAACATCACCGGGTTGCGCCACTGCACGCGCGGATCCAGCTTGCGGAAGGAGTCGGCGATCGCCGGGCCCATCAGCTCGGGATCGAAAAGCCTGAAGGATTTTCGAGCCATCTCCGACTCCCCTCTAGTTCCCGGCCCGCAGCACGAGGTGCTCGACGACGGGGCCGAGCGCCAGGGCAGGCACGTAATTGAGCGCACCGACGAGAACGACGGTGCCGATCAGCAGCGCGACGAACAGCGGTCCATGGGTCGGCATCGTGCCGGCGGTCGCTGCGAGGCGCTTCTTCGCGGCCAGCGATCCGGCGATCCCGAGGACCGGCACGATGACCGCGAAACGGCCGAACCACATCGCGACCGCGGTCGCGATGTTGTAGAAGGGCGTGTTCGCGGACAGTCCGGCGAAGGCGCTGCCGTTGTTGTTCGCGGCGGACGTGAACGCATAGAGGATCTCGGAGAACCCGTGCGCCCCGGGGTTGGCGATGCCCGCGCGTCCGTCCGGAACCATCACGGCGACCGCGGTGCCGGCGAGGACGAGCAGCGGCGTGGCGAGGATCGCGATCGACACCATCTTCATGTCGAAGGATTCGATCTTCTTGCCGATGTACTCCGGCGTGCGACCGATCATCAGGCCGGCGATGAACACCGCCATGATCGCGAACACGAGCATCCCGTACAGGCCGGAGCCGACGCCGCCGAAGACGACCTCGCCCAGCATCATGTTCCAGAGCGGGACGAAGCCGCCCATCGGAAGCAGCGAATCGTGCATCGCATTGACCGCGCCGCAGGATGCCAGCGTCGTGATCGTCGCGAACAGCGCCGAGTCGCCGATGCCGAAGCGGGTCTCCTTGCCTTCCATGTTGCCGCCGGGCTGCAGTGGTCCGGCGGACTGGTCGATGCCGAGCTTCGCGAGCACGGGATTGCCCTGCTGTTCGTAGTGGAACGCAAGGACGGCCATCACGACGAAGACGAGCGTCATCGACGCCAGGATCGCCCACCCCTGGCGACGATCGCCGACCATGCGGCCGAACGTCAGGCACAGCGCGGCCGGGATCGCGAATATCGACAGCATCTGCACCAGATCCGACAGCGGCGTCGGGTTCTCGTAGGGGTGCGCGGAATTGGCGTTAAATGGGCCCCCGCCGTTCGTCCCGAGCATCTTGATCGCCTCCTGCGAGGCGACGGGTCCCATCGGCAGCGTCTGCGTCGGCGTCTTCGCCTCCTCGGTGACCGGATTGCCCTTGTCGTCCTTGACCGGCTGTCCCGTCGCGTCCAGCTTCGGGTTCTGGTAGGTGGTCACCTCCAGCGTCGTGACGTCGCGATAGGGCGCGAAGCTCTGGATGACGCCCTGGCTCGCGAGGAACACGGCGTAGACGACGCAGATCGGCACCAGCACGTAGAGCGTCACGCGTGTCAGGTCGACCCAGGCATTGCCGATCGTCCCGCAGGCATGGCGCGCGAACCCGCGGATCAGCGCGATCACGACGACGATCCCGGTCGCGGCCGACAGGAAGTTCTGCACCGCGAGCCCGAGCATCTGCGTCAGGTAGCTCATCGTCGACTCGCCCGAATAGCCCTGCCAGTTCGTGTTCGTCACGAAGCTCACGGCCGTGTTGAAGGCGGAGTCCGGGCTGACGTTCGCGAACCCCTGCGGATTCAGCGGCAGCGACTGCTGCAGGCGCTGCAGCGCGTAGACGGCGATGGCGCCGATGGCATTGAAGAGAAGCACCGCGACGGCATACTGCAGCCACCCCATCTCCTCGTCCCTGCGCACGCCGCACGCGCGGTAGACCAACTTCTCGAGCGGCCCGCCGAATCGAGCGAGCGGCGCGTACGCGCCTTCCACGACGATCCCGATCCACTCGCCGAGCGGCTTCGCGATCGCGAGCAGGATGGCCAGGTAGACCGCGAGCAGGATCCCGGCATGGACCGTCATCACAGCTTCTCCGCGTTGATGAGTGCGGCCGCCAGGTAGACGAGCAGCGCGCAGGCGGTCACCGCACCGAGGACATAGAGCCAGGTCATTTGCGGGCTCCCAGCTTCGCGCAGCCGGCCGCGAGCGCGACCGTCAGCGCCGCGAAGACGAGGATTGCGAACAGGTAGAGCGCGTCCATGCGAGCCTCCGTGGCGAGTCGGTCGCCGAAGTGACGGCCATGTTAGGAGCGCGCGCGTAAAAAATTCATTTAATTGCGTCAATGATGGGCCACATCGCCGCGAATCCGGGCGTCGATGCGCGCGCGAGTGCGGGTGCTTCAGCGCACGAAGCGGTAGCCGACGCCGGTTTCCGTCAGGATGTGGGCCGGACGCGCCGGGTCGGCTTCGACCTTGCGGCGCAGGTGGCCCATGTAGACGCGCACATAGTGGCTGTCCTCGGCGTGGGAAGGTCCCCAGACCGCGTGCAGCAGCTGGCGGTGCGTGAGGACGCGGTCCGGGTGCGCGACAAGGTAGGCCAGCAGCCGGTATTCGATCGGCGTCAGGTGCAGCGTTTCGTCGCCGCGCCACGCCAGGCGTCGCCCGAGGTCGAGACGCACCGTGCCGAATTCGATCGCGCCGTCGCCCGGCGTTCCCGCCTGCGCGCGACGCCGCAGCTGCGCGCGCACGCGGGCCAGCAGTTCGGCCACGCCGAAGGGTTTCGTCAGGTAGTCGTCGGCACCGGCATCCAGCGCGGTGACCTTGGCGGTTTCCGCGGTCCGCGCCGACAGCACGATGATCGGTATATCGGACCAGGTCCTCAGCTCGCGGATGAACTCGGAGCCATCGCGGTCCGGTAGTCCGAGGTCGAGCACGACGAGGTCGGGGTGGCGCGTGCCGGCCTCGATCAGTCCCCGCTTCGCGGTCTCCGCCTCGTACACGGTGCAGCCTTCGGCTTCCAGCGACAGGCGCACGAAGCGCCGAATCTGGGCCTCGTCCTCGACGACGATGACGACGGGAGCAGGACCACTCATCGGGGTTCCTTCGCGCGGCGCCGCGGCGGCGGCGCGCCCGGGCCTCGGGCGCCGACCTCGGTCACGCCGGCGCCGAGGCGCCCGCCGCCGACTCGGCCTCGACCTCCGGGGGCTTGCCGCGCGGCAGTTCAAGGATGAAACGGGCACCGCCGCCCGCACGATTCTCGGCGCGTATCGTCCCGCCGTGGGCGTCGACGATGGCGCGGCAGATCGCGAGCCCGAGTCCGACGCCCGGCGTGGAGCTTTCCTTGTCCCCCCGTTCGAACTTCTTGAAGATGTCCTCCTCGCGGCCCGGCGGAAGACCCGGGCCGTCGTCGTCGACCCAGAGGGCGACGCGCGAGCCGTCCTGGATCGCGGCGCCGATCTCGATGTGGCTGCCCGCCGGCGTGTACTTCACGGCATTTTCGACCAGGTTGGCGATGACGCGCTCCATCAGCGTCGCGTCGAACTCGACGAGCGGCAGGTCGGCCGGAAGCCGCACCGCGACGACGTGCCCGGCGAGCGACGGCTCGATGCTCTTCAGCGCGCTGCCCACGACTTCCTCGAGCGGCTGCCACTCGCGGTTCATCTCGATCCGGCCGGCCTGCAGCCGGGCCATGTCCAGGAGGTTCTCGACGAGGAGGCTGAGCCGGTGGGCCTGGTCGCGCAGCGCGGCACTGATTTCAGCCTGCGCGCGGGTCGGCGGCGGCGTCGTCATCGCCAGCGAGTCGGCCAGCACGATCAAGGCCGACAGCGGCGTGCGGAGGTCGTGCGATATCGCGGCGAGCAGCGAATTGCGAAGGCGCTCCGATTCCATCTGCAGCGTCGTGCTCTGCGCGACGTCGACGTAGTGCACGCGCTCCAGCGCGATCGCGATCAGGCGGGCGACGGTGTCGAGAAGCCGGACCTGCTCCGGCACCAGCAGCCGGGACGCGTCGCGCGGTTCGATCGCGAGGACGCCGCGCAACCGCATGGGCGCCTTCAGCGGCAGGTACAGGATCGGGCTGCCCGGCAGCGTGTCGGTGCCGAGGCCGGCGGGTTCTCCGCGGTCGAGGACCCACTGCGCGATTCCGGTGTCCACCGGCGGCGCATCGGTTCCGGCATGGCGCGTCGCGATACGTCCGGAGTCGTCGGCGAGCAGCATCTCGGAGCGGGCCTGGAATTCCGTCTCGAGGAACCGATCGCAGATCTCCGCGATCTGGTCGGTCAGCAGCGCGCCGGAGAGATCGCGCGCCATTTCGTAGAGCGCGCGCACGCGAGTCTCGCGCCGCGTCGCGATGTGCGCCTGGAACTTGAGGCCGGCCGTCAATTGGCCGGTGACCAGCGCCACCGCGAGCATCACGGCGAACGTCAGCAGGTACTGCGCGTCGCTCACCGCGAACGAGAAGCGCGGCGGCACGTAGAAGAAGTCGAACTCGACGACGCTGAGAAAGGCCGCCATCACCGCCGGCCCGCGTCCATGGCGGACGGCCACCACGACGACCGCCAGCAGGAAGATCATCACGATGTTCGGCAGCGCCAGCACCGACTGCAGCGGCGCGGCGATGATCGCGGCGAGCGCGACGATGGCGAATCCGCGCAGGTACGCGCCGGGCGGAGCGCGAAAGCGCCCGCCCAGGATGTCGCCGCTGTCGGCGGGGGTCGGCACCGAGTCGCGTTCGGCGCGAGCGACCATTGTGACGTCGAGATCGGGCGCCGCGTCCGCGACGCGCTGCGCGAACGAGCGCGGGCCGGGGCGCCATGCCGGCCGCGGCCGGTGGCCGACGACGACGCGCGACAGGTTGTGGTCGCGCGCGTATTTCACGGCGGCCTCGGCGGGGTCGCTCGCGTTCAGCGAAGCGGTCTCGGCGCCGTTGGAGGCGGCGAGCTTCAGCGCCTTCAGGATGCGATCGCGACGCGCTTCCGAGAGCTGCTGCAGCGCGGGGGTCTCGACGTAGATCGCGTGCCACGGCACCTCGAGGCGGCTCGCGATCCGCGCTGCGCTGCGCACGACGCGCTCGGCGCCCGCTTCGGGCCCGATGCAGGCGAGCAGCGAGTCGCGCGTCTGCCATACCGGGGACACCGACTTGTCGCGCCGATACTGCATCATCTCGACGTCGACGCGGTCGGCGGTCCGGCGCAGCGCGAGTTCGCGCAGCGCGATGAGGTTGCCCTTGCGGAAGAAATTCCGTATCGCGCGCTCGGCCTGGTTGGCGAGATAGACCTTGCCTTCGCGCAACCGCTGCAGCAGTTCGTCGGGGGTGAGGTCGACGAGCACGACTTCGTCGGCCTCGTCGAAGACCCTGTCCGGCACCGTTTCCCAGACGCGGATCCCGGTGATCCCGCTGACGACGTCGTTGAGCGTCTCCAGGTGCTGCACGTTGATCGTGGAGTAGACGTCGATGCCGCTGGCGAGCAGTTCCTCGACATCCTGCCAGCGCTTCGGATGGCGCGATCCGACGACGTTGGAGTGGGCCAGCTCGTCGACCAGGATCAGCTTCGGCCGCCGCTGCAGCACCGCGTCGAGGTCGAATTCGCGCAGCTCGCGGTCGCGGTAGAGGACGCTGCGCAGCGGGAGCCGTTCGAAACCGGCGACGAGCGCCTCGGTTTCGGCCCGTCCATGGGTCTCGACGACGCCGATGACGACGTCGACGCCCTGGTCGCGGAGGCGGCGCGCCGCGTTCAGCATCGCGAAGGTCTTGCCGACGCCGGCGGAGGCGCCGAAGAAGATCTTCAGCTTGCCGCGGAGCGCCCGCGACTCGTCCTCCTGGATGCGGGCCAGGAGGCGATCGGGGTCAGGGCGTTCGTCCGTCATGTGGGGGGTGCTCGCCTTGCGGCGATACGGCAGGATCGTATACGTCCTCGTCGCGGGTATCGGGGCTTCGCGTCAAGGCCGCGACAAAAGTGCGGCCGACGATGAAAAAATCCCGTAAAGATCGTGGCGCGAGTGCGTTGCCGGCGTCGCGGTGGCGTCTCAAGCCTTGCGGCCGGCGGCGGCCTGGGCGAGCCGTGCGGCTCGCTCCGCGGCGGGCAATTTCGCAAGCGCTCGGACGTCGTCGAAGAATTCCTTCATCCGGCCGCCATGCGCTTGGATCAGCGCCTCGAATGCCGGAACGTCGTCGTAGTAGGCGCCGACCGCCGCAAGGTGAGCGTTGTTCAGGTGGCGTTCGAACGTGCGGTCGTAGCCGGCGTATCCGCCCCATCGATGATCGCGGAGATCGGCGTAGCTGGCGCGCAGTTCGTCGAATAGCGCGCGCTTGCCCGCGCGCAGCGTGGCAGGGTCGGCGCCGCTGTCGTAGAGCGTCTTCAGGCGCTCGCGGAACCGGAGCATCAGCGCGGTGATGTCGGCGCGGCGGCGCTCGAAGGCCGCATAGGCGTCTCGCAGCGTGGGGTCGTTTCGATCGCGGATCCACCGGTTGACGCCCTCGCGCTCGACGGCCGTCGCGAAACTCTCGTTGAAGACGGTGTCGTCCGCGACATAGACGACCTGGTGCGCGAGTTCGTGGAACACGAGCCGCGCGAGTTCGGCTTCCGGCCACTCGATGAAGGTATTGAGCAGCGGGTCGCTGAACCAGCCGAGCGTCGAGTAGGCGGGAATCGCGTCGACGTCGACGTCCATCCCTTCCGCGGCCAACCGCGCGCCAAGGCGCTCGGCGTCGTCGCGCGAAAAGTAGCCGCGGTATTGTGCGCAGCCGAAGATCGGATAGCACCAGCTTCGCAGGTCCATGCTGAGCTCCGGCGTCGCGAAGACGTTCCATACCGCGGCCGGGCGCTTCAGGTCGGCGTACCGGGTGTAGCTCGCGTTGCGCGGCAGGTCGAGTTCGCGGGAGGCGAAGTCGCGGATTCGCGCCGCGATTTCCAGGCGCCGTTTCAGGTCCGGCGGGGTGCGCGGGTCCGCGATGACCTCGGGCAGCGGGCGCGCTGCAGCGAGCAGCGACACTTCTCCGTGGATCGCCTGCGCGTAATAGCCGATCGACGTACAGCCTTCGATCAACAGGACGCCTGCCGCGAGCGCGGCCAGGCGAGGCGCGCCCGATCGCGCGCGCGCGTTCACGCGCGCTCCACCTCGACGAGGCAGTCGTAGAACGTCGGCGCGCGACCGATGTCGGTCAAGCGCTGGCTCGTGAGCTCGTTGGCGTTGCGTCGGTCGTGCGCGAGTTTTCTCCACCAGACGGAGAGCGCGACGACGACGCCCGGTCGCGCCCGGTCGGTCACGTGGACCTTCAGGTCCAGGGCACCGCGGTCGTTGTAGACCCGGGCCCGCGCGCCGTCCTGAAGCCCTCGTGGCGCGGCGTCGCTGGGGTGGATCTGCAGCGTCGGCTCGCCTTCGATCCCGCGCAGGCTGGCGACATTGACGAACGTGGAGTTGAGGAAGTTGCGCGCTGGAGGCGAAATCATCGCGAGCGGGAAGCGCGCCGCCAGCGAGGCGTTGCTGGCGACGGATTCGTAGGGCGGCACGTAATCCGGGACGGCCGGGGACCCGAGCGCGGCCAGCGCCTCGCTATGGAATTCGCAGCGGCCGCTGGCCGTCGGGAAGGCGCCGTCGGCGAAGGGCGCATAGTCGCTCGGCAATTCGAGGCGCTCCCAGCCCTTACGCTTCAGGCGGTCCCAGTCGTAGTGCGCGGTCGTGCCGCGCCGGCGGAATGCAACGGCGGCAAGTTGGTCGTCGGTGTCGCGAAAGCAGGGTTCGTCGAAACCCATCGCCGCGGCAAGCCGGCGGAAGATCTCGGTATTCGGCAACGCCTCGCCGAGGGGCTCGATCGCCGGATTGTTGGCGACGAGATAGAAGTGTCCATAGGACTTGTGGACGTCGACATGCTCCAGTTGCGTCGTTGCCGGCAGGATGAAGTCCGCATAGTCCGCGGTGTCGGTCCGGAAATGCTCAAGCACCACCGTGAAGAGGTCCTCGCGCTCGAATCCGCGCACGACGCGCGCGGAGTCCGGCGCAACCGCGACCGGATTGCTGTTGTAGACCACCAGCGCCTCGATCGGCGGGTCCGCGGACAGCAGGTCGTTGCCAATCGTCGTCATGTTGATCGTCCGCGGGGTGCGCCCGGCGAGCAGGTCGGGTCGATACAGCGCGGATTCGTCGACGTCGAACTCGCCGCTCGCGGACAGCAGCATCCCTCCGGCCGCATCGCGCCAGTGGCCCGCGAGCACGGGCAGGCACGCGACGGCACGCACCGCGTTGCCGCCTCCGCGCGTTCGCTGCATGCCGTAGTTGAGCCGGATCGCGCAGGGGCGCGTGTGTGCGTAATCGCGCGCGAGCGTCTGCACGACGTCGGCCGTGATGCCGCAGATCGAGGCGACCCGCTGCGGCGGATAGTCGGCCGCGCGTGACGCGAGTTCGTCGAACCCGAGCGCGTGGCGATCGATGAAGTCGCGGTCGATCCAGCCCTCGCGGATCATGACGTGCGCCAGGCCCAGCGCGAGAGCGGCGTCGGTGCCCGGCAGGAGCGCGACGTGCTGGTCGCACTTCAGCGCCGTGTCGGAGCCATAAGGATCGATCGCGACGAGTTTCGCGCCGCGGCGCCTTGCGTCCAGGGCACGGCGCCAGAGGTGCAGGTTCGAGGTGATCGGGTTCGCGCCCCAGAAGATGATCAGCCGGCTGTTCTCGAACTGCTCGAAATCGGTCCCCGTCTTCTTCCCGTAGATCGAGGTCAACGCCTCTCCGCCGGCCGATGAGCAGATGGTCCGGTCGAGGCGACTCGCCCCCAGCCGGTTGAAGAACCGCAGCGCCATGGATTCGCCCTGCACCATGCCCATGGTCCCGGCATAGCTATAGGGAACGATCCGCTGCGCGTCGACTTCCGCGACGGCGCGCAGGCGGCGGGCGATTTCGCCGAGTGCGTGGTCCCAGGTCACGGGTTCGAAATCGCCCCGTCCTTTCGGACCGGTTCTGCGCATCGGTTGCAGGATGCGTTGGGGATGGTACGTTCGTTCCAGGTAACGGCTCACCTTCGCGCACAGCGTACCGGCCGTCGGTGGGTGGTCCGGATCGCCGTGGATGCGGATGGCTTCCCGCCGTCCATGATTCGTCTGAACCGTCACGTGCATCGCGCAGGTGTCGGGACAGTCATGCGGGCAGGCGGCGCGGACGATCTCGGTTCGGGCGTCGGTGTTCGCGCGCGTAGGGATTCCGTCGTCCATGCGCCTCCCTGTCAGTGGCCGGCCGCGATGGACGTGGCCGACTCGTCGGCGGCCGTGGCGGCTGGCGCCCCGAGTCGTCGTTCCGCGATGGCCGCGAGCAGCGCGGCGCCGAGGGGCAGCACGGCGTCGTTGAAGTCGTAGCCGGGGTTGTGCAGGAACGCCTTGTGGGCGTCGGAGCCCTGGCCGAGCCTCAGGTAGCAGCCGGGACGCGCCTGCAGCATCAACGAGAAATCCTCAGAACCCATGCTCGGCTGGAGGTTTCGAGCGACTCGCGACGTGCCGACGAGGTCCTCGGCGACCCGCGCGGCGAATTCCGCCTGCGGCGCGTGATTGATCGTGGCGGGATACTGGTGCACGTAGCGGACCGTGGCTTCAGCGCCGAAGCCACGAGCGATCGCGGCCGCGACTTCCGCGATGCGGGCTTCGATGTGCGACTGGACCGAGTGCTGGAACGTCCTCACGGTGCCGGCCATGCGTGCTTCGCCCGGAATGACGTTCGGCGCTTCCATGCGACCGGCCTGGATCGCGCAGACGGAAACGACGGCGGACTCCAGGGGCGCCGTGTTGCGGGCGACGATGGTCTGCAGCGCCGCAACGACATGCGATGAGACGACGATCGGGTCGACCGCCAGGTGCGGGTGCGCGCCGTGGCCCCCGCGTCCGTGGATCGTGATCTCGAAGCGGTCGCAGGCGGCCATCATCGGGCCGGTGTTCAGCCCGATGTGCCCGGCGGGCAATGCGGGCCAGTTGTGGAGCGCGTAGATCTCGTCCGACGGAAAGCGGTCGAACAGGCCGTCGTCGAGCATCGCGCGGGCGCCACCGCGCCCCTCTTCCGCGGGCTGGAACACCAGGTTGACGTGGCCGTCGAAATTGCGCGTCGACGCCAGGTACTGCGCGGCGCCCAGGAGCATCGCGACATGCCCGTCGTGGCCGCACGCGTGCATCACGCCTGGCGTCGTCGAGCGGTAGGCGACGTCGGATTCCTCGTTCAGCGGCAGGGCGTCCATGTCGGCGCGCAGCGCGACGGCCCTCGCCGAATTGCACTCCCGTCCCCGCACCACGCCGACGACCCCGGTCCGACCGACTCCGGGATGTACCTCGACGCCAAACTGATGGAGTCGCTCGGCAATCAGGGCCGAGGTCCGATGTTCCTCGAAACCCATTTCCGGATTCGCGTGCAGGTCGCGCCGGAGCAGCGTCAGGGCTTCGTGTCGATCGACGATGAAGCGGAGGGGCGACTTGAGCTTGAGGCCGAGGTACGCGGTCATCGGTGAGGCATGGCGCTGCCGGCGGCGCCTTTAAGAAAGAAACTATACGCCATCGCCGGATGCGCCTGGGGTGTGGACGGGCTTGCGCGTCCTCGCACGGCGCGGCCGGGCGTCGGCGGCGGCCCCCGAGGATGCAGTCCGCAAAACACAAAAGCCCCGCGGACGGATCCGCGGGGCTTTCGCTTTGGGTAAGCCTGACAATGTCCTACTTTCACGGGAAATACATCCCACTATCATCGGCGCAGAGGCGTTTCACGGTCCTGTTCGGGATGGGAAGGGGTGGTTCCACCTCGCTATGGTCGTCAGGCTAAGACGGACGACCGCGTCAAGGCCGCCACGAGGGCGGCGCTGGCGCGATCTGGTTCGGTCGAAGCAATGTCGCGGTGCCGCAGCGCACGGTCCGGTCGGACCTGCGAGCCTGCGTACCACGCGTGTCGTGTCATCCGTGCTCCCGGCCCCTGGAACGAGGCAGCACGGTTATAGGATCAAGCCGCACGGGCAATTAGTACTGGTTAGCTTAACGCCTCACAGCGCTTCCACATCCAGCCTATCAACGTCCTGGTCTTGGACGACCCTTCAGGGAGGTCAAGCCTCCGGGAAGACTAATCTTCAGGCAAGTTTCCCGCTTAGATGCTTTCAGCGGTTATCTCTTCCGCACGTAGCTACCCGGCGATGCCACTGGCGTGACAACCGGTACACCAGAGGTGCGTCCACTCCGGTCCTCTCGTACTAGGAGCAGCCCCCGTCAATCTTCCAGCGCCCACGGCAGATAGGGACCAAACTGTCTCACGACGTTTTAAACCCAGCTCACGTACCTCTTTAAATGGCGAACAGCCATACCCTTGGGACCGGCTACAGCCCCAGGATGAGATGAGCCGACATCGAGGTGCC